>DJEU01000061.1:16774-30759 GCA_002431395.1 Lachnoclostridium sp. UBA5890 | reverse complement strand
ATAACATCTGATGAAGGAAGAACACCTTCTTCTGTTATCTGATATATAGAAACTTATTAACTAAGTAGTCTTAATTGACTACATCATTATTATACTAGGAGTATATCAATATGAGCGGACATATTTTAGAATTAAGTGAGAATATTACCAGAAAAACAGTGGTATATAAAAATCGTTATGGATTAGATATTACAGGTGAAATATATTATTTGAAGGATATGGATTACTCCTGTAAACATCCTGCGCTAATTGTTGGTGCTCCATATGGTGGTGTCAAAGAGCAGGGATCATGCGTGTATGGAAATGAACTGGCACAGAAAGGGTTTATCGTATTAACATTTGATCAGTCCTTTATGGGAGATTCCGCAGGCTTTCCAAGACATTTATCTTCTCCAGATATATTTACAGAGAATTTCAGTGCAGCCGTAGATTACCTGGGGTTGCAGGAATATGTTGATCGTGAGAAAATAGGTGCTGTTGGGATCTGTGGTTCCGGAGAATTTGCACTTTCAGCGGCACAGTGTGATACAAGAATTAAAGCGGTAGCTACATTGAGCATGTATGATATGAGTGCAGCCGTAAGACTCGGAATGGATAAGACTGCTGTGCAGAATGCGAAGGAGCAAATGTCTTTACAGAGGTGGAAAGATGCCAAAAACGGTTATCCGGAATACAATCCGTTTTTCCCGGAACAGCCATTGGATGCAGTACCGGAAGGACTGGAGGAACCAGATGCAGAGTGGTTTCGTTTTTATGCGGTAAAGAGAGGACATCATCCACATGCAAGAGGTGGATTCACTACAACCAGTACCTTGTCCATGATGAACTTCAGACTGTTAGATTATATTGATGAGATTTCGCCACGACCAATCTTATTTGTAGTTGGCGATAGGGCTCATTCAAAATTCTTTAGTGAGAATGCTTATAAAGCTGCATTAGAACCAAAAGAAATTTATGTGGTAGATGATGCAGAACATATTGATTTATATGACAGAAGAGATCGGATTCCATTTGAAAAACTGGAACAGTTTTTCAGTGAAAATTTGTAAAAGGAGTAGAAAATGAGTAAGAAAGTATTGGTTATATCAACAAGTCTGCGTCATAACAGTAATTCGGAAACTCTTGCAGGAGAATTTGCAAAAGGCGCAAAAGAAGCTGGACATGAGGTAAAAGAAATTACTTTACGGGATAAAAATATTGGATTTTGTAAAGGCTGTCTTGCCTGTCTGAAATTAGGACATTGTGTAATTCGGGATGATGCAGTAGAAATTGCAAAACAGATGCATGATGCGCAGGTAATTGTGTTTGCAACACCGATTTATTATTATGAAATGTCAGGACAGATGAAAACTATGCTGGATCGGGCAAATCCATTATATGGAACAGACTATGCATTTGAAGACATTTACTTTTTAAGTACAGCAGCAGAAGATGAGAATGGAGTGGACAGCAGAGCAATCACTGGATTGGAAGGTTGGATTGACTGCTTTGAAAGAGCGAAACTTGCGGGAACTGTTTTTGCGGGTGGTGTGGATGATGCCGGTGCAATTACTGGTCATACGGCTTTAAAAAAAGCATTTGAAATGGGAAAATCTATATAATAAAAATCCTGTGGCAATCAATATGGTTGCTACAGGATTTTTTGCATCAGGAAGAAAAATTATTTTGCAAAGTCTCCAAAAATTTTTCTGCAGGCTTGGAAAATACCTGATATTTTTTCCAGATTAGATACATTTCTGCTTCTAAAGGTGGATTTAGGGGACGAAATGTAAGAGGACTATTCCCAGAGGTATTTATGATTTTGTCGAAACAAATAGCATAGCCTAATCCTTCCTCTACATATAAAGAAGCATTAAAGAGGAGATTGTATGTTGCGATGATGTTTAAAGACGAACGTTTTTTGTGTATCCATTGAAGAACGGGACCACCATCGGATTCCTCCTGAGAGATGAGTAATGGTTTATCCCACAAATCTTCTGGCGAAATAAGTTCTTTTTGGCTTAAACAATCATTCTTTTTCATAAGAATGCCCCACACATCTTTACAAGGAAGTTTTAAACAATCATATTTTTTATAATCTGGATTTTTAAAAACAAGTCCAAAGTCTAAAAGTCCTTTATCAATATTTTCAGTAACAAAGGAACTGTTGCCACTGGAAATATGGTAATGGATACCGGGATATTGCCGGTTTAATGTACTGGCAATATGTGCTAGTAAACGTGTCCCATCTGTTTCGCCAGCACCAATAAATACATCTCCGATAATGACACTATCGGATAAAATAATTTCATTTTCAGCTTTCTGAACAAGATCCATAATTTCTTCGGCACGTTTTCGTAAAATCATACCTTCTTCGGTGAGAGTGACTTTTCGGGAACCTTTTGTCCCTCTGATTAAAAGTTGTTTTCCAAGTTCTTCTTCGAGATTTTTTATTTGTGTTGACAGTGTAGGTTGTGAAAGATGCAGTGATTGTGCAGCTTTTACAATGCTTTGTTCTCTTGCGATAGCAAGAAAATATTGTAATACCCGTATTTCCATATTATACCTCCTAAGATAGAGATTTCATAGAAAGTGTAACATAAATTTGAATAGGTTTCAACTATACAAAAATATTAAAAATAAGTATTTGTTATTGGCAAACTAACATTTTATACTGTGTATAAGGAAGGAAGAGGGTAGCTCTAATATAGATCATCTGATTTATCAGATAGGGAAAGGGGCAGTGAAGTGATATGAAGATATTAGTTTTAAATGGAAGTCCACATGTGAATGGAAATACTGCTGTTTTGGTGAATGCATTAAAAAAGGGTGCGGAAGAAAAGCGACATGAAGTATATGAGATATGTGTGGCAAGAAAGAAAATAGCAGGCTGTCTTGGTTGTGAATATTGTCACACCAAGGGAAATGGAGAATGTATTCAAAAGGATGATATGCAGGAAGTGTATTCAATTCTTAAAGAAGCTGAGATGATTGTTCTTGCATCTCCTATTTATTATCATGGTTTTTCTGGTCAGCTACAATGTGCTGTTAATCGGATATATGCGTTGGATAAGCCGGAAAAATTAAAGAAAGCTGCAATGATATTGACTTCGGAAAGTGATGATGTATACGAAGGAGTTCTTTATGAATATAAGAAATCCTTTTTGGAATATTTGAAACTTATGAATATGGGAGTTTTTACGGCTTTTGATAAACAGAATAAATCAAATGAAAAAATTGAAGAATTAAGGCAATTTGGAAGGAGCTTATGATGGAAAAAGAAATAAACACACAGATTTTTATAGATGCTTTAAATTCCGGAAATGAAATTACCGTAGGTTCAAAAATTCACCAATATATGGTCAGATTGTCAAATGAAGCAATGAAAATTACAAGCAGACTGAATCGGGAATATCATGAACCAGAGGAAATACGAAAGTTATTTTCAGAATTGATTGGAAGTAAAGTGGATGATTCTTTTGGAATGTTTCCGCCGTTTTACACGGATTGTGGGAAAAACATTCATGTTGGAAAAAATGTATTTATAAATTCCGGCTGTCATTTTCAGGATCAGGGAGGAATTTTTATTGACGATGGTGCTTTGATTGGGCATGAAGTTGTTCTTGCTACGTTAAATCATAATATGAATCCTAAATGTAGAGCTAATTTAATACCGAAACCAATCTATATTGGAAAAAATGTATGGATCGGTGCACATGCAACGGTTTTACCAGGAGTGACGATAGGAGATGGAGCAGTGATTGCCGCAGGAGCAGTTGTGACAAAGGATGTTCCGGAAATGTCTGTGGCAGGTGGAGTTCCTGCAAGTGTATTAAAGAAAATAGAGGAGTAGTGAAACATAGTGACAATTAAGAAAAAAATCTGGCTTTCTAATATATTTATGGTTTTGATACCAATTCTGGCAACAACGGTTGTTATAGTAGTATGCTTGAATACTACATTAGGAAGCTATTGGCATACACTTATTTCAATGTATAGCGATGAAAATGGGGTACAGTTTGCTCAGAGCATGTTATATAACTACCAAAAAGAATTATGGGAATTTGACTGGGTGCTCTGTAAGAAAGCAGATGGTTCTACTGAAATCTGTCCTACGGCAGAGATGACAGCCATGGGAAATGCGCTGTCTGAACTTGGGTATCATTTTATGATTACAGAAAATGGTGAGCAGATATATTCTAATCTGTCACAACAGGATATTGAAACTGGGCAGGAAATAGCAGGAGAGGCGATGGAACATGCCAAGATACTGACTGCTACGAAGTATGATGTTTCAGTAATAAAAAATACATTTTGGCATGGCGAAAAAGTATTTTGCATTACGGCTATCCATTCGGAAAAAACAGACGGTGCAGCAGTAAGCTACTTGAAAAAATACTTCTTCAGATATGTAGCAGGTATTTTAATCTTTTTCGTAGCATTGTCAATGGCACTTAATGGTATTTTATACTATTGGACATCAAGAAGTATTTTAAATCCATTAAAAATATTAAGTGCAGGAACAAGGGAAATCAAAGAAGGTAATCTTGATGTAAAAATAAAGTATGAAAAAAAGGACGAATTTGGAGACGTATGTCATGATTTTGATGATATGCGAAAGTATTTAAAAGAGTCAGTTACACAGAGACTGGAGGATGAAAAAAGAAGAAAAGAACTGATTACTGGAATCTCACATGATTTGAGAACACCACTTACGACAATAAATGGTTATTTGGATGGACTGATAGATGGCATTGCTGATACGCCAGAAAAACGCCAGAAATACCTACTTGCAATGAAAATCCGAACTGGTAATATGGTTAATCTTGTGGAGAGCTTATCGGAGTATAGCAGACTGGGCAGGGATTACAAATATCATATGGAAGATGTGGATTTAAAAGAATATGTAAACAATTATTTAGAGATGCACAAAATGGACATTCATGAGATGAATATAGAAGTTGTGTTTCAAAGCAGTGATAAACAATTTCCGGTTGTATTAGATCAGAGAGAGTTTAAGCGTGTTTTTGATAATCTGTTTACAAATACGGCAAAATACAGGATAAAAGAAAAATCACAGGTGCTTATATCGGTAAAACAAACATTAGATGAAAAATGGATTGAATTTGTTTATTTGGATGACGGTCCGGGGGTTCCGGATGACAGCTTAAATAAATTATTTGACAGCTTTTATCGGGTAGACACATCACGAAACCGGGCGGAAAAAGGTAGTGGTATAGGACTTGCTGTTGTGCGGGAGATTGTGATAGGACATGACGGATCTGTATATGCACAAAACAGAGGTGGATTGGCAATTATTATCCGTTTGCCGGTTGGAAAGGAGAAAATCAATGGAGCGAATACTGATTGTTGAAGATGATGAACTGATTGCAGATTTAGAAAGAGATTATCTGGAAGCAAGTGGCTATATCACAGAAATTGCTTCGGATGGAATAGCAGGAGAAAAACTGATAAAAACGAAAAAGTATGATGCTGTTCTTTTGGATATTATGCTTCCTGGAAAAACAGGATTCGATATTTGCAGGGAAATAAGAAAAGATATGAATATACCTGTTATTATGGTAACTGCGAAAAAGGATGACATTGATAAAATCAGGGGACTTGGTTTAGGAGCAGATGATTATTTGGTAAAGCCATTTAGTCCGGCAGAACTGGTTGCAAGAGTCAAAACACATATTAAAATCCATAATTCCCTTTTAAGTGAGGGAAATCAAATGGATGATGCGAAAGAAACAGAATCAGAAATAGTACATGGCAATCTGAAAATACTTCCAAGATCCAGAAGGGTTTATCTGAATGATCAGGAAATTCAGCTTGTCAACAAAGAGTTTGAATTGCTCCTTTTTTTTGCGGAAAATCCCAATTTGGTGTTTTCTAAGGATGTTTTGTTTGACAGGGTGTGGGGAATGGATTCTATGGGAGATGCTGCAACGGTTGCGGTGCATATCAATCGAATTCGGGATAAATTAGGAAAGGATGGGGAGCAGAATCCTTTCATTGAAACAGTGTGGGGAGCGGGATACCGCTTTCATATAGCATAAATAAAAATGGAGGAATGAAACATGAGATTTGCATATTTGATTATGGGAGAATTTGATTCGTCAGTAGATTGTGCAGTAATCCATAATGGGGTATCGAGAATTGTTGGTGTCTCAGACATTGAAGATGCTAAAAAAAAGCAAAAAATCTGCTTCATGAGGGAATTGACTGCATAGAGCTTTGTGGTGCTTTTGAGGAGGATGGTGCACGAGCAATTATTGAAGCTACAGAAAATAAGATACCAATCGGATACATTACACATCTGCCAGAACAGGATGATGTATATGATGCAGCATTTTCAAATTGTTAGTTTAATACCTGTATATTCGCTAAGAATTTATTAACGGGATAGCGACGCTGTCTGATGGAAAATTCCAGTGGAAATTTTTCGTCAGACAGTTTTTTATGAAGCAAAATATAAAATTGTGAGTTACATAAAACTTTAAAAAAATTTTAAAAATGCTTTAAAACGTCTTTAACGTATTATTTTATACTGAATCCAACATCTGAGAAAACGATGTAATGCTAAGTTAGGAGGACTGATTTTATGAAAAAATATGTAATTGTTATAGGTACATTGATATTGATTTTATTTCATTCAGCGCACTTGGTTTATGCGGCTGGAAAGGTCAAATTAAGTAATAATATAACAATGTCAGAGGGAACAAGCAAAAAATTGTTACTTAAAAATAGCAAGAAAAAAGTTAGTTGGAATGTTTCGTCTGGACAATCAAATATAACGTTAAAAAATAAAAGTGCTAATAGTGTGAAGATTATTGCTATAAAAGCTGGAAAAGCAAAAGTGACAGCAAAGATAGGGAAAAAGAAATATACATGTGTTGTAACCATAAAGGAAAGTATGAATCAGGATGAAAAAATGGTAGAAGTTGTGGTTGGAAAAAGAACATTTCAAGCGGAACTTGCAAATACGCAGGCTGCAAAAAGATTAGTGGATAGTCTTCCGATGACAATATCAACTAACGAGCTAAATGGAAATGAAAAATATGCATATATGACACAATACTTTCCTACAGATGATAACATATCTGGTCAAATTAAATCCGGAGATATTATGTTGTTTGGAAATGATTGCTTAGTCTTTTTTTACAAAGATTTTAAAACATCCTATACCTATACGAAAATAGCAAAGATTAGAAATGGGGATGCTTTTGCAAAAGCTGTTGGAAACGGAAATGTAACAATTACAATTCAAAAAAAGAAGTAGGTGGCTGGATTTATGAGAAAAATAGTAAATATGAGAAATATAGCAATGTTATCAGGGATAATTATATTCACAGGGATGCTGGCGGGGTGCGGAAATAAAAATGCAGATGTAAATCATAACAACTTAAATAAAGATAAGGAGTATGCGATGGAAAAGGATTATCAGACAGTTGAGGAAATTAAGGTCAGTGATACTATGCAAAAGCTTGATGAGGGATTTCGTGTGATTCGTTATGAAGGAAACGATGGATTTGAGGAATTTCTAAGGCAAGGCGGGGCAACCTCAGATAGTGATGTAGCAGAGTTCCTGACACAACACTTAATGGACAGCGGTATCCAAATTCTATTCGGTAAAAATCCATTTGGATGCAGTACGTTATCAGTTGCTGGAAGTGATGGAGGATATTTATTTGGACGTAATTTTGACTGGGATACATGTGAAGCACTGATCGTGAGTTCTGCTCCGGAAAATGCGTATGCATCGGTATCAACGGTGAATCTTGATTTCGTTCAGGCTGGTGGTATAGATATATCAAAGCTGCCGGACAATATTCAGGCACTTGTTGGATTATATGCACCGCTTGATGGCATGAATGAAAATGGATTGGCAGTTTCTGTAAACATGATACAGGATTCGGCAGCTATCAATCAAAATACAGGAAAAACAGGGATAACCACAACGACAGCAGTGAGATTGCTTTTGAATCAGGCAGCAAATGTGGAAGAAGCAGTAGAATTGCTTGAAGAATATGATATGCATGGCTCTATGGGAATGATGGTTCATTTCGCAATCGCTGATACGGATGGGAACAGTGTAGTTGTAGAGTACATAAACAATGAAATGCATGTGACAAAAACTCCGGTAGTGACGAATTTTTATCTTACAGAAGGTGAAAAATACGGAATTGGAACTGCCCAGTCTCATGATAGATATGAGATACTGAGCAATCTGCTGGATGAAAATAGTACATTATCAGAAGACGATGTGCGTGATGCATTGGATAGCGTGAGCAAGGATAACTTTGATGCTTATGCTTCTACAGAGTGGAGTGTTGTGATGAATCATAACACAAAAGAGATGACCTATTTTCATAGAGAAGATTATACAAAAGGGTACAAAATTTTGATAGAACCATAGGAGGAAAGACATGAATACAGGAAAAGTATTATGGGAGCTTTATAAGATAAAGAAGCAGGCTGCACTTTCAGTTGAAGAACTCCGTGACTTTCAGGAAAAGAAACTTCGTCAGTTATTACATTTTGTATGGGATGAATCTGAGTATTACAGGAAGATTTATGAAAAAGCCGGGATTACTGAAAAACAACTTGATACCTTGCCACTTTCTTCTTTTCCGACAATAGAAAAGAAAGAACTTTTAGAAAATTTTGATGATCTGGTAACTACAAAAGAACTACATCAACAGCAGATAAGGGAATATGATGCTGCTACACAGACGGACAGAAAACCATACAAACAAAATTTTCACATTATTCATTCTTCAGGCAGTACCGGAAAACCAGGATATTTTGTCTATGATAAAAAAGCATGGGACATTATGATTCTTGGAATTATCCGGGCAGCTTTATGGGATATGTCGATGTCACAGATTTTGAAACTTTTATGGAAACATCCCCGCATTGCTTATATCGCTGCTACAGATGGAAGATATGCAGGTGCCATGGCGGTAGGGGATGGAATTGAAGGTCTGTCGGCAAAACAGATGTATTTTGATATTAACGAACCGACAGAGGAATGGATCAGAAAGTGGAACAGCTTTAAACCGAACATTGTAATTGGTTATCCATCAGCAATTAAAATTATGGCGCAGCTTACAGAGGAAGGAAAAATTTCTTCCGGTATTGAAAGGGTAATTACCTGTGGAGAACCGTTAGGACGTCATTTAAGAAAATATTTGGAAAGAGTATGGAAAACGCAGATAGTTAATTTTTATGGTGCAAGTGAATCACTTGCTTTAGGAGTAGAGACAGAACCTGATGATGGAATGATACTATTTGATGATTTAAATATTATAGAGGTAGAAAATGGTCAAATGTTTCTGACATGCCTTTATAACAAGACTCAGCCTTTAATTCGCTATCATATGACAGATAGCTTAAATTTAAAGAGTGCAGAAAAAAATAATAAGTATTCGTTTACAAGAGCGTCAGGACTGCTTGGAAGAAATGAAGATATTTTATGGTTTGAGGATGAACATGGGGAAAAAGAATTTTTGCATCCGTTGGCAATTGAAGGATTTTGTGTGGAAGGACTGAAAGATTATCAATTCCAAAAAACAGGTAGAGACTCTTTTAATATGTATGCAGAAATAGATGAAAGTATTTCTGTAGTAACGATAGCAGGTGAAGTAATAAAGCAAATGACAGCAATACTACGAAGCAAACATCTGGACTATGTAAAATTTCATATTGATTTTACAAAAAAAATTCTTCCGGATGCAAAAACAGGTAAAAAAGCGTTGGTATTACAGGAAATGGAGGATGATACATATGACAGGTATATTGCTGAGGGGTGAAAAGTTAAGCCGTATATTTGAGCAGGGTAACAGAAAAAATCAGATTTTAAATGAGGTGGATATAGAGGTATATCAGAATGATTTTACTGTAATTATGGGATCTTCCGGAGCTGGAAAATCTACACTGTTATATACATTAAGTGGAATGGACAGAAACAATACAGGAAAAGTTTTCTACCATGATTTTGAGATTACCGGACTGAAAGAAAAACAAATGGCAAAGATCAGAGCAGAGGAATTCGGATTTATCTTTCAGCAGATGAACCTGATAAGTAATCTGACGCTTATGGAGAATATTCTGGTGGCGGGATATGTTGGGAAAAAGCATACGGCAATAGAAGTGAAAGAATATGCGGGAAGATTGGTCAGACAAATGAACTTAGAGAATGCCTGTGACAGACTGCCGTCCCAGGTGTCTGGTGGAGAAGCACAGAGGGCAGCGATTGCGAGAGCAATCATCAGCAATCCGGGGATAGTGTTTGCGGATGAGCCTACTGGAGCTTTGAACCGTTCTAACAGTGTGGAGGTATTAAATCTTCTTACAGAACTGAACAGACAAAAGCAGAGCATTGTTATGGTGACGCATGACCTTCGTGCTGCAGTCAGAGGAAACCGTATTTTGTATATGGAAGATGGTAAAATTCTGGATGAATACAAATTACCTTTTTATAGTGAACTGGATGAAAAGGAACGTGAGAATGAAATAAACCTCTGGCTTACAGGGTTACGGTGGTAAAGGTGGAATTTTTATGGAAAAAAAGATATTGATAAAAGCAGGGATAAAAAAGCATAAAGGAAGCCTTATAGGAATTGCATTGTTATTATTTCTGGTGACTGTTTCATTATTTACAGTGCTGACACTTGTTCTTTCGGGTGGAAGATATGTGCATAAGGAAATGCAGGAAAGTGGCTATGGAAGTCTGACAGCATGGGTATCAGATGTTCCGGATATTGACTTTTTGGTTACAGAGATACAGAACACAGAGGGAGTTTCGTCTGTGTGGAAACAGGAGCTGATTTATAGTGACTATGAAAGTGCAACCGCTGAATCAGATAGTGAAGGACAACTTGTACCATGGGATGATGGATATACAGAATATCGTTTTTTCAAAGATGATTTGTCTGGTTATCAGGAAAAACCCGAACAGATACAGGAAGATGAAATTTATGTGCCGGCGACTATGACTTCCATATTGAATATTCAAGTGGGTGACAGTATTACTTTTAAGATTGCCAGAGGGCATATGACAAAAGAATTTACAGTTGCAGGATTTTTTGAAGATCCGGTTATGGGCAGTTCTATGATAGGAATGAAAACGTTTTTGATTTCCAGAACGGTGTACGAACAGATACTTCAGATGGTACAGGAGGAAGGCGTAAATGCCCTGGCAAGAGCCGGTGCCGCAATACATATTACAAGAGATCAGACCTCGGAGCTTACTGCAATGGAGCTCAATGAAATGATAAATGAAAATACATCTGTTTCCCAATACACAGAGGATGTATATAGTGCAGACACAATGGAGTCTTTTATGCTGATTCTTCAGAATGCTTTTGGCGGAATTCTTGCTGCATTTGCAATTCTTCTTTTGGCTGTTGTTGTGATTATGCTTCAATATAGTATTTCTGGGATGATAGAAGAGGATTGGAAAAATCTTGGAATTTTAAAAACAATCGGTATGGATGCAAGAAGGATTATATGGATTCAGGTGATCCAATATGCCATAAGTATGTTTGTGGGACTTGGTGCAGGATGGCTTTTGGCAGTACCTCTGAATAACATGATTCGTCGTGAACTTGTGTTATCATCAGGTTTTTTGATACCGGCAGGACTTCCGGTTATTCCGTGTCTTATCATTACAATCGTGTTGTTTGTGTTACTGAATGGCATGATTTTGTTTATGCTGCGACGGATAGGGAAAATTTGCCCGATGGATGCAATCAGAGATGATATAACCTTGAAAACAGAAAATCATACACATTCTTTTCTTGCAAAAAAGGGATTGCCTTTCTGGATTGCATTAAGACAGACTATTTTTGAAAAAAGAAGATATATCGGAGCATGTATGGTAGCGATACTTCTTACATTTTTTGTTTCATTGGCGGGCAGGGTAAATGTCTGGCTGGGAGCTGATGGAAAAGGAATGATGGATGCATTTAATCCTGCGGATCATGATATAGGAATACAGGTATTTGGCAATCTCAGTCTTGAAGAAATGGAAAATGAGATAAGAAATTATAGTGAGATTACAGAAAGCTATATGCTGGCAATGCAGGATGTATCGGTTAATGGAAGAAATTATACGGCGAATGTGATTACTGAGCCTGATCGTTTCCATATCAGTCAGGGTAAGACCAGCAGCAGTGCGGAAACTGTAGTTATTACAGAAACGATAGCAAAGGATTTGGGAATAGGTATTGGAGATACCGTACATATCCGGGGCGATAAGGCAACAGAAGATTATGTGGTATCCGGCATTTACCATTGTGCAAATGATATGGGTGAGAACATTGGCATGAGCATGGAAGGATATTTTAGGATTGGACAGGATGATGCAAAAATCTGGTGTCATCATTATTTCCTTTCTGATACATCACAAAAGGAGGTGATTATGGAAAATCTTCAAACAAAATATGGTGGAGATGTCCATGTGCATGAAAATACATGGACGGGACTTGCCAGCATCATACAAGCCATGCATTATTTGATTTTGGGAGACTGTTTCAAGTTTTGTGTAAAATCAAAAAACTGATATAAGATTTGTTGATAGTTACTAAGAGCAGAGACCAGATTTTGGTTCTCTGCTCTTAACTGCATTATACAAAAAAAATTGGGTATGTCAAATAGAACCTGCAAAAGTTCTCAGATTTTTAAGGTTCCAATTTTTCCAATCGTTCTTCGAAATATATTTCTAGCTGGGCGCGTATTTGAGCCCAATCCCTGCGACGCCCGGTCCATTTTTTCGTGATATCCATGGTAGCCAGATAAAGCATTTTTAACAGACTGTCATCGCTTGGGAATACGGTCTTGCTTTTGGTTACTTTACGAAGCTGGCGGTTGAAGCCTTCAATAGCATTTGTCGTATAAATGAGTTTGCGAACTTCATCCGGATATTTGAAATATGTCGAAAGCGTTGGCCAGCGGTCACTCCATGATTTATAAATTTTAGGATACTTACCGTTCCATTTTTCTCCAAACGACTCCAGTTCCTCTAATGCGGCAGCTTCATCTGGTGCTGCATAAACAAGTTTCAGGTCTGCCATAAGCTTTTTCAGATCTTTGTAGGATACATATTTGGTTGTATTCCGAATCTGATGTATGATGCATTGCTGGATTTCCGTTTCTGGATATACTGCCTCAATCGCCTGGGGAAAGCCATTCAATCCGTCAACACATGCAATCAATATGTCCTGTATACCACGATTTTTTAATCCGTTGATAATGGACAGCCAGAATTTTGCTCCCTCGTTCTCACCAACATACATGCCGATTACATCTTTTTTCCCTTCCAGGTCAATTCCCAGAGCAATATATACAGCACGTTTTACAATGCGTCCTTCACTACGCACATGGTAATGGATGGCATCCATGTAAACAACGGCATATACTTCCTGTAATGGTCGTTCCTGCCATTCTTTCACCAGCGGTATGATTTTATCTGTAATACGACTTATGGTACTGTCAGATATGTCTAAATCATAAAGTTCTTTCAAGTGTGCTTCGATATCTCCCGTTGTCATTCCTTTTGCATACATGGATATAATTTTTTCTTCCATATCCTGTGTAACTGTGTTTTGATATTTCTGAATCAACCGCGGCTCATACTCACCTTTCCGGTCTCTTGGAATGGCAACATCCATATCACCATAACTGGTATGCATGGTCTTTTTTGAATGTCCATTCCGGCTGTTATCGGTATCCTTATTCCGATAATCATACTTAGAATAGCCTAATTCTTCGTTAAGTTCCTCGTCGAGAGCCCCTTCCAAAAGAACGGACATCATGTCTCTCATGATGGAATTCACATCCGTTCCGCTCTTAATGCTGATATCATTATCTCTCAGATATCCTTGCATCATTTCGCGCATTGCTGCTTTCTGTGGTGTGTCACTTTTTCTTCTTGCCATAATAAAAACCTCCAAACTGAGTAATTATATCTTACACCAGTTTGAAGGTTTACACAAACT
>DJEU01000061.1:0-16743 GCA_002431395.1 Lachnoclostridium sp. UBA5890 | reverse complement strand
CACAAACTTTGGGATACTCCCGATTTTTGGCTATGTATATAATAAGTTTTGCTTTTATAGGCATTGTAACTTTTATGACCGGATCAAGAATTATGTACCGAGAACAAAAAAATATGGGAATTTGTAAAGTCATAGGTTTTTCCGTACGAGTTCTCAGGATCAGCTTTGCACTACGCTTTGGAATCGTAGCGGTAATAGGAGCTGTATTGGGAACGATAGTTGCTTCTTCTTTTTCTGATCCGATTGTTGGAACAATCATGCGATTTGCAGGAATCAGTAATTTTAGTTCAGGCAATACAATAACTACTACAATACTCCCTGTGAGCTTTATTGTAATTGTATTTGTTGGTTTCGCATACATGGTATCTTACCGGATAAGAAAAAATGATATGAGTATTTTAACACAGGAATAAAATTTGCACAGATGTGCGGAAAGGAAAGAAAATGAAAAACAGTAGAATGAAAAAAACGATTGGAGCCATAGTTTTGACAACACTTCTTACAGGAATACTTGGAGGATGTGGGAAGAATCAGGTGTCGGACACTGGAAACCGCAATATCACAAACCAGAATGTTACGGATAGTTCTGCAGGGCAGGATAATTCGTCAACACGAGGCAATGATACCGGAAATGGAAGCCAGACAGAATATACAGAGCTTATAGTGCAATTTGGTGATAGCGGAGAACCGTTTACCATGCATTTGTTAGAAAATGATACCGCACAGGCGATTGCTGAATATGTGGGAACTTCTGACTGGAGACTTCCAATTTATGACAGAGATAATTCGTTGGATTACTCTGTGATGGAATATTATGATATTCCAAGCAGATATGATATTCCATCGGACAATCCGGAAATTGTAACGGAGGCAAAAGCGGGAGATGTATATTATTCAGATCCAAACCGAATTGTACTGTTTTATCAGGATGCGCAAATATCAGAAGAATATACCAAGATAGGAACATTCGATGCAACAGATGATTTTATCAGTGCAGTGGAGAATAACCCTGTATTGAAAGGTTGGGGAAATAAGATTATTCAGATTTCTCGTCCATAAATAGAACGGTCTGATTTGAAAATATAAATTATAGATGCAAAACAGGAGGAAAATAAAAATGACTGATTGTAAAGAGAAAAAGGAAGTAAGACAGGCATATTTTAAGGGAGAGCGTCCGTTATTTGGTGAAAGCGATTTGTATATTGAGGACACTATTTTTGCGGAGGGAGAATCTCCACTCAAAGAGAGTAAAAACATTAAGATGCAGGGGAGCATGTTTCAGTGGAAATATCCGTTGTGGTATAGCAAAAATATTGTAGCAGAGGATTGCACATGGTTTGAAATGGGAAGAGCAGGTGTATGGTATACGGATGATCTGACAGTAAACCATGCACTGATCGAAGCACCGAAGAATTTCCGCAGATGCCACAGACTGTCGCTGAACCATGTCGCTATGCCGAATGCAGCAGAGACACTCTGGCATTGTGACGGAGTTACTATGGATGATGTGATGGCAAAAGGAGATTATTTTGCCATGAATAGTCAGAATATGAAAATCAGCAATTTTGAATTTGTGGGAAATTATTCTTTTGACGGTGCAAAAAACGTAGAAGTGCATCATGCCAAAATGCTGTCGAAAGATGCATTTTGGAACAGTGAAAATGTTACAGTTTATGATTCTTTTATTTCAGGGGAATATCTTGGATGGAATGCAAAAAATCTTACTTTGATCAACTGTACGATAGAGAGCCTTCAAGGTATGTGTTATATCGAAAATCTGGTAATGAAGAACTGCCGTCTTTTGAATACAACACTTGCATTTGAGTACTCAACGGTTGATGTGGAAGTACAGGGCAGAGTCGAAAGTATTTTGAATCCTACATCAGGAATTATCCGAGCAGATTCCATTGGTGAGCTGATTATGGAGGAAGACAGAATTGATACAGGAAAAACACAGATTGTGTGTCGAAATATAGAGAAAAGGCTGGAGCACTTTTCAGCTTAAAAACATCAGGCGGAAGGAGACTGGCGGTAATGAAGAAAATGAAATATTTTATTATGATAATTTTGGGCATTGCATTACTGACAGGCTGTGGTTCTGACGGCGGTCAGAGTGTTCAGACTGAGACAGAAAATAAGAGTGTAAAAGAAGAAAATGTTACACAGACAAGTGAGGAAGAGACTACTGTGGAACCGGAGAGTGGTATAGAAACTGAGCCGGAGGAAGTAGTTGAAACAGAGAGGATAAAAAGGATGAAGGTGCAGATCGACCGGCATACATTTTATGCTGCTTTGGAAAATAATGATGCAACAGCAGAATTAGTACAGATGATGAAGAATCAGTCGATTGTAATTTCCATGAGTGATTATTCCGGATTTGAGAAAGTTGGTTCTCTTGGTACAACACTTCCTGGCAGCAACAGTCAAATGACAACACAGGCAGGGGACATTGTTTTATATAATAACAATCAAATTGTGATATTTTATGGTTCTAATTCATGGAGTTATACAAAGTTAGGGCATGTTGATGATATGACAGGATGGGAAGAAGCACTTGGAAGTGGAGATGTTACGGTTACATTTTCAATCGAATAAATACATGGGGGAATTTTATGGCTTATAATTTTGATAAAGTGATAGAACGAAGAAAAAGTAATTCCATGAAGTGGAATGTTGCAGAAAATGAACTGCCTATGTGGGTAGCTGATATGGATTTTCAAACAGCACCAGAAGTGATAGATGCAATAAAAATGCGTGCGGATCAGGGTTGTTTTGGATACACAGAAATTCCAGAAAAATGGTATCAGGCATATATTAACTGGTGGAAAAACCGTCATAATTTTGTTTTACAAAAGGAATGGCTGATGTTTTGCACAGGAGTAGTTCCGGCTATTTCATCTATTGTAAGAAAACTCACAACACCAGCCGAAAAAGTATTGGTTCAGACACCGGTATACAATATCTTTTTCAATTCGATTCTTAATAATGGGAGACAGATAGTAGAAAATCCGCTTAAATTTGATGGTGCGGAATATCAGATTGATTTTGAAGATCTACAGAGGAAATTGTCTGATCCCCAGACTACTATGATGATATTGTGTAATCCACATAACCCGATAGGAAAGATTTGGGACAGAGCGACTTTAGAGAAGATAGGCGAGCTTTGTTTTGAAAATCATGTGGTGGTGGTTTCAGATGAGATCCATTGTGATTTGACAGATCCGGGAATGTTTTATGTTCCGTTTGCATCAGTATCGGATATTTGTCGAGATAATAGCATTACTTGTGTGGCACCGACTAAAGCATTTAATTTAGCGGGACTGCAAACAGCAGCGATTTCTGTTCCAAATGACGTTCTTCGCCATAAAGTTTGGCGTGGCATAAACACAGATGAGGTTGCAGAACCGAATGCATTTGCCGTTGATGCGGCTATTGCAGCGTTTACCCAAGGTGATAAATGGCTTGATAATGTACGAACTTATATTTATGAAAACAAGAAATATGCTGTTGATTTTGTGAAAAATGAAATTCCACAGGCAGAGGTTATTTCTTCGGATGCAACATATTTATTATGGATTTATTGTAAAAATATGATTGGAACTGCAGCAGAAGCAGCAACCATTATTAGAGAGAGTACAGGACTTTATCTTTCAGCAGGAAGTCAGTTCTCTGGTAATGGAGCAGATTTCCTTCGGATGAACATAGCATGTCCAAGAAGCGTTCTGAAAGATGGATTACAGAGATTAAAAGTTGGTATTCAGACATATGAGCGAGAAGTATTGAAGCAGTGCTGATTTTGAGAATTTTTGAAGGTAATTAACTGGAAAGGAGAGGAAATGCCACAAAGTTTTTTCTTAAAAGGACTATTAGTTGCACTGATCTTTGGTATACCTGCAGGGACTATTGGGGCATTGACTATCCAGCATACATTACAAAAGGGGTTTAAAGCCGGAGTGATTACTGGATTAGGTTCAACAGCGGCAGATATGTTTTATGCCTGTATAGGAATTTGCGGAATAACATTTGTATCGGATTTTATAACAAAATATCAACAATGGATTCGTTTGTTAGGCGGAGCTTTTATCATTTTCATCGGTTTAAGTATTTTTAGAAAGAAAGAGACCATAAAAGAAGCGGACGTAGATGTATATACATTGCCCAAATATTTTTTTACATCGTTTGGAATTGCGTTGATGAATCCGGCTACAGTGTTTTCGTTTATGATTGCATTTGCTTTGGTGGAGGTTCCGTCAAATACAACAATATTACAGGCTGAAGAAATTATATGCGGGATTCTGTGTGGAACTGCAATCTGGTGGATTGCATTAAGCGGCATTACATGTGTGTTGAGCAAAAAATTGAATACCATATGGATTCAGAGAATTAACCGTGTGTTAGGCTGCTTTATGATTGCCATGGGTGGAATATTTATATTTCATGGATGAACGAAAAGAGATTATGAAAAAGCACCAATAGTATCGCATGGATTCTATTGGTGCTTTTTACAGAGTGGGATGTTGTTTTCGCAGTAATTCAAGCTTATAGCGCACCATTGGAAGGAGAGCAGAGGCCTCTTGCTCGGTACAGTCATTGAATAAGGCAAGAAGTTTTTGTAATTCTGGCGTTGAGTTTTTTGTAGCAGGATAAAAAATCCTATCAGCAGGTATTTTTTAATATGTAATCAAAGGATAGAGTCGTTGATATGAAAATGTATGCATTTGTCAGAGAGTAATTCAACTTCCAGCTTTTTGACTTAATATACTAGGAAACAACATAGTATGTAGTTATCATATTATGTTGTTTTTTTAATTGACAAACCATTCAATGAGTGGTAAATGGAGGTGGCATAGATGAGACAAAGAGAGATCTTAAATGCAGCAAAAGAACAGGCAGGTATGACACAGAAAGAGTTTGCTAAATATTTTGGTATTCCTTTGCGGACTGTAGAGGGATGGTTTACCGAAAAGCGGGAGATTCCCTATTATTTGCTCCGCTTGATGCTGTATCGGCTGGAGATAGAACATAGGGTAAGTAATTTAATGCAATATGTTCCTTTTCCAGAGGAGAAAGATGAGAATACCCTCTAGCGTAGGGGAGTTGTCACCCACCTCCCAAGCTGATATAATAAGTATCAGAAGGACAGGTGATTGCTATGAGTTATAACAAATATCCAAAGGAAATGAAGGAAGCCATAATAGCAAGAATGCTTGAAGGCGATGAAACAGTAACAGACATCCAGCGAGATACAGGAGTAGGGATCAATACTCTGTACAGATGGAGAGATCAGGCTAAGCATCAAAAGGGCTTATCAGCAACAACAAAATATAAGAATGCAGATAAATGGAGCAGTCAGGATAAGTTCATGGTTGTTCTTGAAACTGCAAATTTAACAGAGATAGAGTTCTCGGAGTATTGCCGTGAAAAAGGTGTTTATCCGGAGCAGGTTAAAGAATGGAAAGAGGCTTGCATAAACGCAAATGATAACGCAAGAGAAAAAGCACAAAGGCAGGCAAAGAACTCCGTGCAGAACGGAAAGAAAAGGAGAAGTTAGAAAAAGAGCTTGCAAGAAAAGAAAAGGCATTGGCTGAAGCAGCCGCATTATTAGTGCTACGAAAAAAAGCAGATGCGATTTGGGGAACGGTCGAAGAGGACGAATGATCAACGCTTCAGATCGCAGACAAGCAGTAGAGTTGATCAAAGAAGCAGTAGATTCAGGAGCAGCATTGTATAAAGCATGCGCAGAGCTTGGAATCAGTAAGCGAACATATAACTGCTGTAAGAATACAGACAGTGATTATATAGACAAACGCACGATATGTGCAAGACCAGAGCCGGCGAATAAGCTGACAAAGGAAGAAAGGCAGGAGATATTGGACATATGCAATACAGAAGAGTTTTCATCAAAAACACCAAGTGAGATTGTTCCAATGCTTGCGGACAGAGGAAGCTATATAGCAAGTGAAAGTACATTTTACAAAGTGTTAAAGGAAGCAAAACAGTTGACTCACAGAGGACGGGAGCAGCGGAAACATAAGAGACCAATATCAACGCACAAAGCAACGAGAGCCAATCAGGTGTGGATGTGGGATATCACATACTTAAACGGACCGATCAAAGGAATGCATTATTATTTATATATGTTTTCTGATTTATACAGCAGGAAGATTGTTGGCTGGGAAGTTTGGGAAAGTGAAGATGCAAAGCATGCGAGTGAATTGGTGAAACGAATTTATCGGGATGAAAAGATATATATCAGAAATATGCAGAAAGAACCGTTGGTGCTGCATTCTGATAATGGAAGTCCGATGAAGGGAACGACAATGTTGGAAACATTGTATGCACTGGGAATTACGCCATCGAAAAGTAGACCACGGGTAAGTAATGATAATCCATATGCAGAGAGTTTGTTTAAGACATTAAAATATGTGCCGAATTTTCAACCGCAAGGATTTGCCACACTGACAGAAGCAAGATTGTGGGTAAAGCGATTTGTGGAATGGTATAATAACGAACATCGTCATAGTGGGATAAACTATGTGACACCATCACAGAGACATATGGGATTGGATCAGGAAGTTTTAAGGAAGCGAAAAGAGGTTTACGAAAAAGCGAAAGAAAGACATCCGGAAAGATGGGCAAAAGGAACCAGAGCCTGGAGTTTTTCAGAAGAAGAATGGCTAAATCCAAGACAAGAAGCAGAAACAAAAAAAGAGGCGAAAGTCTCGTGAAATTAAAAGAAAGGAAAATCGGGTAGGGTGACAACCACCCGAAAAAATTCCGTAAATGGGATATATAAAGATAGAAAAAATTAAAACCATTAATAATTTCAAATATTGTGTTATGTGCGTTGCTAATGGTTACGATGTGTGCATGGGCTTATGGATGGATTGAAAAACGAGATATGAGAATGAAGGAAAGTACTAAAATACAGAAAAATATAGATGTAATGGAGGATAAAGAGAAGAAAATATTGGAAAAAGTTGGTAAGAAATAAAATGATTATATTGAAATACCACAAATTAAAAAATGGTTGATTTTTTCTAGAAAATAGCATAAAATAACAGTAACAGGACTCCCCGCACCTCTCACGTTTGTGATGTGTCCCATGGGGAGACATTTTTATTTAAGAGAATAAGATTGAATAATTCAAGCAAACAAGCAAAAATAAAAATGCCTATCCAGTCTGCAAACAGGATAGGCGGTGTCCGTAAGGACATTTAACCTTGATGGGAGCATCCACTTTGGAGTGGGTGCTTTTCTTTTCCAACGTCAATATATCATATTTTTCCAAAATGTTCAACAAAAAATTGTTGCAAACTAAAAAGAAAACGATTTATTAGTAAGAAGAAATAAAAGCAATACATATCACTATTGATATTGGTGTCGGGGTATGATATCCTAATATCAAATCACGATTTAGTAAATGACGATTTGGCAGCATGGAAAGTGATTTTTGTGCATATCGGAGGAGAAGTGGAACTAAAATTACTTGAAAAGGAGAAAAGTATGAATACCAAATTCAAAAAAGAAAGCAAAAACTTAAAACAAATATGGAGGAAGGCAGTAAGCATTGGTACGCTTTCTGCAATGGTACTTACAGGAATTCCGGTTGTGCCGGTGACGAATGCCTATGCGCAGGAAACAAGTGCGGTTCTTTCTGAGAATAAAATGGTTTATGATCTGCAGAATCCCGAATTACATACTCAAAAGACGATTACGGATTATTGGGGCGATGTTTATGAGACAACAATCATAGAGATTTTGATCACGGAAGATGGAACCTATACAATTACAGGCAGTAATGAGGTGGATGGAAAGTATGCGGACGTACATATTTCCGTAGCAGAGGGTGTGAAAGCCGATGTCATTTTAGATAACGTTACTATCCAAAATGATGACAGTTATTCCTTTGATATCAATGAGGATTCGACGAGTGAGGAAAAGGAAAAAGAGCCCTTATTTCCATTTATGGATGTCACAGGAGAAGTGAATTTATACCTCAAAGGGAAAAATGTTATTGCCATGCCGGAGGATGAATACATGAAAGAAAATGAACCAACGGTTTTTAAATTGAATGGACAGTTGACGGTTCAGGAAGATGCGGATACACCAAATTCTTCTTTGGAGGTAAATTGTGATGGATATCTGATTCGTGGTGGCAGTTCAGAGGACTATTGTGATGGAAGTTTTACCCTGGAGTCAGGGACAGTAGCAGCGAGGGATGCCGGCATAAGAGACCTGAATGAATGGACGATGCTTGGCGGCTCATTGTCCTGTTACGAAGCGGAATTGAATGATGATGGGAATTACCAATTTCTGGATGGCGATATGGACTTTGATTATATAATAGGTTCCAATAAGGTAAAAGTAGAATCGGCCAAAATATCCGGCGATGTGGATATTGACCAGTGGGAGGATGGAAATGGTTATTCGGTAGAAAAAATGACGATTACGGATCTTCCAAAAGGCAAAAAGGTTTCTGCAATTAATGGTTATCCGGCAAGTGCGTTAAAAACTACATCTGCCGGCAAATTGGATGCGTATTTGCGAAAAGCCAATAATATCATTGAAATCGAGGGAATTTCTTATCTTTATAAATGGAATGCTGCTGAAAATAAACTGGAAGCCCAGCCGGATGCGGCCTTGTGTGAGGTGCAATTTTTTAACGAAAGCACCCGAAAATTGCAATATTCCGTGAAAGTGGAAAAAAACACGGAATTTGGGAAGTTATTTGATGATAGTCAATACACGTATACGTATATAGCAGAGAATGGTGCAGATTTTAAGGAAAACACATTGATTACTTCAGACAGGGTAGTTTCTATGATGCCATCCCACCGCGAGTACAATGTGACGATTGATGGAGTCACGGAATCGATGAGTATACTGCCGGCTGGAAAAATCTATCAGGCTGCAAATGGAACCTGTTATTCCGGAGGGAGCTACGTGACACAGGACATGACATTGAACAGTATGGATAGCTTTGTTGATGCCAACGGAGTGGAATATGTCCAAATTCGTACAAAGGACGATCTGAATCAATTTATAGAATTCGCAGCAGCGGATGATCATATCAATGCCAGACTTGAAAATGATATTGACTTGGAGAAAACAACATTAAACAGAATATTGAAAAGTTATGAAGGAATCTTTGATGGAAATGGATATTCCGTTCAAAATATAAAGGGAGATGAAGTGACCACCGGCGGAATCTGTCGTACTTTAAAGGGGACGATCCGAAATCTTTGGATGCACAATATGAAAATGGATAGCGATGCCACCTCTAATAATGGTGCGATAGGTTCAATCTGTGGTATTAACCGCGGGGTGATCGAAAATTGTATGATAACAGGAGGCTGTATTTATATAAAACCGCGGCGAGACACAGATTCTGAATATGATCCGATAGGAGATACTGCAGGAGTAAACCTTGGAGTAATTCGCAATTGTTTTGAAAGAGATAATTCACTTGTGGGCGAGGGAAATGTGGATTATTTTGGACTTACATATACTTTTGCGAAAAATTATGCTACCATTACAAATTGCTATTGTACGTCATTTGAGAACCTGGAAACGCATGTGGAAAAGGGTCCTGTGTTCACTTCTATTTTTGGAAGAACAATCAAAACACTCAAATCCGGAGAGGTATGTTATTTCTTGAACAACAAAGTTTCGGATGGAACGCAGGTATGGTATCAGGATCTTTCGCAAGAAGGCGACAACTTCCCGACTCTGAAAAAAAGAGAGGGAGCTACGGTATATGCTGGATTTGAGCTGTGCAAAAGCATATATACAAACACTCAGGGTACCAAACCGGAGCATAACTTCCTTTATACGGCAGAGAAAGATAGCATCTTGGCAGTCTGTCAAAACGATTCCAGTCATCAGGCAAAGGCAGTGCTTGCCGTAAAGGATGCAGAATACGATAAAAAGGAACATGAAGCCGTAGCGGAGTATGATGAGTCCTGGCTGGAGTATGAAGCAGAAAAGGGAGAAATTACTTATCTGAGAGAAGGCAAAGTGACGGACGACCTTATTTCAGCAGGAACAATTATGGCGGTGCTGAAAATCGGCGATGTTCAGGTGACGAAAGAATATACGATTTCCGAACCAAAACTTCCGACAGCAACTCCGACCCCGACAGTAACCCCAGTGGCAACCCCGACAGCAACTCCAGTGGCAACCCCGACAGCAACTCCAGTGGCGACTCCGGACACGGTAGTGGTAACCATATCTAAGAAGACAGGCCCAGTGCCGATACTGCCGGAATTAATCCGTCCAGTGGTTTCCAAGAACACGTCACAGAAATTGACATGGTCAAAAGTAAAAGGAGCAGATGGATATTTGGTCTATGCGGCGCATTGCAGCAAGGGAAATGATTACAGCAAATTAAAACTTGTCTGTACGATTACATCCGCGGGAAAAACCTCTTATACCAGTAAAAAATTGCGGAAAAATGATTGGTATAAGTATGAGGTTCAGGCATATCGTATCGTGGATGGGAAAAAAGTCGTTTTTGGACGTTCTTTACAGCTTCATGCGGCGACGAATGGCAGCAAAAAATATGCAAATCCAGTGGCTGTACGCATTGTGGGAAGTAAAAAACGCACATTGAAAGTGGGAAAAATCAGCAAAATTAAGGCTCGTGTAATATTGCCAAAGAAGAAAAAATGTCAATGGCATATTGCAAAAATACAATATTGCGTATCAAATCCCAAAGTTGTGAGCGTGGCCAATAACGGCAAGATCATAACAAAGAAGCCCGGACAAGCTATCGTTTATGTGGTTACACAAAATGGTGTGATGGCTAAAATAAAGGTGAAGGTGAGGAAATAGATAATAAGTAGTTGAATTTTCATACAAAATGTGTTATTTTAAAAATGTAACATAAAAAAGGTTACATTTTTAAAAAGGTGGTATTATGAAGGATTTTTTAGAAAAAACATTACGCCAGAATGTTTCTATGGAACAAACAGAGTATTTGAATGATAAGCTGCCATTAGTTTTTCGAGGCAGATATACTTTTTTCAAGATCAAAACAAATGGACTCGGTTGGCTTGCGATTCAGCCCAAGAATAAAGTGAATTTGGTAACACTTAGAAAAGATCGAGCTAAAATTGAAAATCTAGCTGGTCTTAATTGTGCTATATTTCTAAATACAACCACATTTTACATTAAAGAAAAAATGATGGAAGAAGGGATTCCTTTTGTAATAAAAGACAAACAGGTATATTTACCGTTTATAGGTCTTTTGCTGTCTAATGCAAATGTGAGGAACATTCCACCGGTTCATTTGATCTCCTATTTAACACAAAAATTAATATTTGTTGCCGTATATCAAAAATGGGAGAGGGTGACTGTTTCAGAAGCTGCGGAAAAACTTCAAGTTTCAAAGATGTCAGTTAGCAGATGTTTTGATGAGATTGAATATTTAAATGTGGATATTCTAAGGATGAAAGGAAAGGCAAGAGTAATTACAATTCCAATTGATGTAAAAAAATTGTGGAATGATATGCAGGCTGTTTTAAGAAATCCGGTTATTGTAAGATATGAATTGCAGGAGGATATACACTTGGAGAAAAAAGGTGGAATATCGGCATTGTGCGAGTATACATTGCTATCAGATAATGAATTTCCGACCTATGCTATTACCAAAAAGGAAATAGTCAATACAGGTGTGAGAAAAATGAAGCAGGTTCGGTGTGGAGAAGAAATTGGATGTGTGGTATTGGAATTGGGATACTTTATTGATTTTAACAATATGGCGCTTGAAGATCCTATGAGTGTAGCTTTATCGATTACTGAAGTTGAGAAGCAGGAGGAACGGGTAAATATTTCGATAAATGAAATGATGGAGGAGTATGTATGGTAAAAGGCTTAGATACATTTAGAGATTATTTTAAAGGATATGAAAAGGAATATGTGCTTATAGGTGGTGCAGCATGTGACATTGTGTTTGAGAGCAAAGAGACATCATTTAGAGCAACAAGAGACTTGGATATTGTTTTAATTGTTGAGGCTTTGTCGCCTGCATTTGGAGAAAAGTTTTGGAAATTTATTTGCGAAGGAGGGTACAGAAATAAGGCAACGAGTAATGAAAAACCACAATTTTTTCGATTTGATAAGCCCCAAGACGAGTCTTACCCGAAAATGATAGAATTATTTTGTAGGAGTGATTTTAAACTGCGGGAAATGACGGGAATAACACCGATTCATATTGATGATAGTGTATCTAGTTTATCAGCTATTTTGCTGAATGATGATTATTATAAAGTGTTGGTGGAGGGAAAGGTACTTGTAAATGGTCTATCTGTTTTATGTCCAGAAGCATTGATTTTGTTTAAGGCAAAAGCATACCTTGACTTAAAATGGAGAAAAGAAAGTGGAGAAAAAGTAGATTCCAATGATATAAAAAAGCATAAAAAAGATGTATTGAGGATTGCAGCAGAACTGATGCTTGAGGATGTTAATAATCTTCCAACATCGGTTATTGCAGATATTGATACTTTTATTAAATACTTGGAAAAAGAGCCATTTGATGCAAATTCTCTAAAAAAATATGGACTTAAGAATGAAGAAATTGTTGAAGTACTAAAAAGAGTATTTCTTAAAAGGTAATACCCTTTAGAAAATATAGTGACTAGGTGTAGATTTTCTGCACCTTTTTTGTTTTTTAAACCGACCAAATGTGATACTATTTTATCTAATAGTTGTAGTACTTAATTTCAAGGCTTTGGAAGAAAGGAATAACCCCATGGATACGAAACTTGTGATACAAGCGAAAAAGCATGACAAAGAGGCCTTTGTGAAACTGATTGAGGATAATCAAGCAAGTATGTATAAAGCAGCCATTGCCATTTTGCAAAATGACGAGGATGCTGCGGATGCAATACAGGAAACGATTCTTATCTGCTGGGAAAAGATTGGTTCTCTGCGGCATACCGGATATTTTAAAACGTGGCTGATGCGCATTTTAAGTCATCAATGTTATGCGATTTATAATCAAAAGAAAAGAATGATTACAGCGGAAAATTTTCCGGATATCGAGGATTGCTCTGAAGGATACGGAGAGATCGAGTGGCAGGAAATGTTACGTTATTTGAATGAAAAGCAGCGGATTGTTGTGGAACTTTATTATGGGCAGCAGTTTAAGGTGCGGGAAATTGCGGAGGCACTGCAGATTGGACAAAGTGCAGTAAAAAGCAGGTTGCAGTCGGCAAGGAAGGCACTGGAAAAATATTATGATATTGGGAAAGAAAAACTGGCTGTTGCGGCAGTGGTGCTTGTCATAATAGGTGGAGGTGCGCTGGCGGTGAATCCGTCCTTGGCGGCAAAACTTCCGATGATTGGAAGCATCTTTCAGCAGGTAGAGAAAGAGGCAGTTTACTCTGGTGAATATAAAAATTCGGAGCAGATCAGGCCGGAAGAAACAAGTTGTTTAAGCGCGGAAAATCAAGGAATTAAACTGACGGCGTCGGAAGTTTACTGTGATGGATTTTCGGTGTATGTGACGATGCAGATGCAGTCGGAGCAAATCGATTTTTCCAAGGAAACAAACCGGATCTGCGTCAAAACCCGATATGGATTTCAGAAGGACATAACGCAGGAAGATTCGGATATTCTGATCGATGGGAAATGCGTCGATAAGCATACGTTTATCGGAATGATGAAATTTGATAAAACGGATGTTATTAAAGAAGATGGAATTCTTGACATACAAATTTTGACCATTTATTTTCGGGAGGAATCGCTCTCCGGCAGGTGGGATTTTGAAATTCCATACACGGTTTATGAAGAGGGAAGCCGGGAGATTGCGGTCAATAAAAAATTAAGCAGTCATTTGACGATAAAAAATGTATTTATATCGCCGTACCAGATTGTGGTATTTACGAAAGAGACTGGGGGCGTGCACAGCCAGATTGCACTGTTTGACCAAAATGGAAAAAAGATTTCTTTTGAAGAAATTGGGGACAAAGAAGGGCGATGGGAGCGGAAATTGTATGCAAGGAATGGACGCGTGATAACGAAATTGTATGGTTATGTTACGACAGAAGACAGCATTGCCTTGTATAAGGCGAAAACGAGAAAAGAGGCAAAGAGGTTGTCTACGTATCAGTTTTGTGTGGATGTTTTATAAGGAGGAACAAGATGAAGAAAAAAATAGGCATGGTAGTTTTGGCGCTCATAATTATAGATGTTCTAGCTGTTATTTTATTTACGATGCATAAAGAGACTACAAAAGTAGAAAGAACAGATACTACAAGTAAGCAGGAAATGGTAAAAAATGAGGGTAAAGCATATGCAAGCCAATATCAGCTGCAAGTATCGCTGGATACTCAAAATAAAGTTCTTTCCGGAACTGTTTGTGCAACACTTAAAAATGCAACAGACGAGGATTTGGAAAAGATTTGTGTGCGGAACTGGGCGGCAGCCATATTAAAAGGAAAAAAGGTTAAAACGGAGATCAGTTCGGCAAAAATTGGGAAAGAAAATTTGCAGATTGATAAAAAAGAGGACGCGTCTATTGTCTATTTATCTGCTGCAAACCGAATGATAGCGCCAGCTCGCAGTAATGTAAACGTGGAAATTTCATTCCGAACGGAGATTCCCAAACAAAAAAATCGGTTTGGTTATGTTCTTTTTGATGGACACGAAATGTATCAACTTTCATTTTGCTTTCCAAGCATCTCTTTATACCAAAACGGACAATGGAATGAAAATCCATATATCGGAGACAACGATGAAACGTATGTCAATGAGGCAGCAGATTATGATGTTATATTTTTGCATCCGAAAAACTATACCGTTGCGGCTGCCGGGACGGAGCATTCTATGCAAGACGGAACCAGGATTACCGGCAAAAATCTGAGAGAATTTGCTGCGGTTGTGTCGGATGACTTTTGTCGTTTGGATGCCAATGAGGGGAAAACCACCATTTCCATCCTGGCTCCCAATTATAAGAAAAATCAGAAGTATTACAAATATTCTCTGCAGTTTGCCAAAGAAGCGGTCCGTGTTTTTTCGGAAAAAATAGGAGAGTATCCATTTACAGAATTGAAAATTGTGCATTGTTTCTTTGATGGCGCAATGGAATATCCGGGCCTTTGCATGATCGGTATGCCGGATGTGAAAGAATTTCGCAATATTGACAAAGATTCTTATGGAGAATTGGAATCGCATGTTCCGCATGAAATTGCCCACCAGTGGTTTTATGCGGCAATCGGCAATGATTCTTATAAGGAACCGTGGCTTGACGAAGGCTTTAGTGAGTTTTGTGAAGATATTTTATTTCCCTATTTTGCCAATAAAAACCTGCAGAAAACATTGTGGGGAGACAAATACAGTTCTCGTAAAGACATGGATAAATGGTTTCAGAAAATCGTTATTCCTCAGTCCATGCGGACCAAACCGATCAATCGGAAAGTAAGTGATTATCAGGAAACATCGGATGAATATTCGACCTGTGTTTATGAGGGTGGCAAACTATTTTTGTATGAATTGTGGAAAGCGATGGGCGATAAAACATTTTTTGAAATGCTGCAAAAATATTATCAGACGTATCAGTTCCAGATTGTGACGACGGAGGATTTTTTAAGTATGGTTCGGGCAGTTGGAAAGGATGAGAAAGTGGAGCAGATTATTGAGCGTTATGTGGAGTAAATGCTGATTGCAGAATAGGGAATTGTGTGATATTCTTGCTTGAAAAAGGAGAAAATCATGAAGAAACAATTGGAATTAATCGAAGAGTATTTATATTATGGGAGAAAGCAGCGAAAATTAGATGAAAAAACAATCTGCGCGTATCGCATTGATTTGAAGCAGTTTTCAGAGTTTAACGGACAGGAAGAATTGGTAATGTCAAGAGAGGCAATCCGGAAATATATCCTGCATTTGCATGATGTTTATAAGCAAAAGACAGTAAAGCGGAAGATTGCAAGTTTGAAAGCATTTTACTCGTATTTAGAGGAAGAAGAGATTATAGAAGACAGCCCAATGCGCAAGGTGCGGACGGAATTTCGCGAGGAGAAAGTTTTGCCGCGTACGATTCCTTATTCTACTTTGGAAACGCTGCTCGGCTATATGTATTCTTTAAAATTACAGACCCAAAATACGGAAAGCAGAACAAAGCTGTTAAACCGCGACATTGCGGTGGTTGAAACACTTTTTGCAACGGGAATACGGATTTCGGAACTATGCAATTTACCGCAGAAAAATATTGATCTGGAGCAAGGAATATTTTGTATAAAGGGCAAGGGAAACAAGGAGCGGTATCTTCAAATAGGAACCGTTCAAGTATTAAAACAATTGCAGGAATATAAAAATCAATGGAAGGATGAACTGAGTCAGACAGAGTTTTTTTTCCTCAATCGTTATGGGGAGCGATATTCAGAACAATCGGCCCGTCGTATGGTCAGACACTATGCAGAGCACGCAATGATAGATCTTCATGTTACACCCCATATGTTTCGTCATGCGTTTGCAACACTGCTTTTAGAGGAAGAAGTAGACATTCGTTTTATCCAAAAAATGTTAGGCCACGCTTCCATTACGACAACGCAGATTTATGCGGAAGTGGCGTCAAAAAAGCAGATGGAAATATTAAGGATGAAGCATCCGAGAAATCGTATGAATATATAGGAGTGGGGGTAAGTAATTAAAAGAATTGTTAAAAAATGTAAAATGTTGTTGAAATTGTGGGGAGAAGGTGGTATAATATAAATGGTACTGATAATTAAATATTAT
>DJEU01000011.1 GCA_002431395.1 Lachnoclostridium sp. UBA5890 | reverse complement strand
AGTGGCAAAAGAACGGTGAAACATCCGGAAGAAGTAAGTGATGTGCTTTATGCACTTAGCAAGGATAAACGTTTTCTGGAAACAGATTTAACCCCAAAAAGAAAGGAGGAATCGCAGATGGGACCGATTTCAGATGTGTTAGATGAGATAGAGGCGATTGGATTTGAGAAAGGTGTTGAGCGTGGTGTTGAGCAAGGCATTGAGCAAGGTATTGAGCAGGGATGTCAACGTGTCAATCATTTGCATGCAGCGCTCATCAAGGACAATCGTACGGCAGAACTTTTTCAATCAACACAGGATCCTGAACTTCAGGAGAAGTTGATGGAAGAGTACGGAATTAAGTAGTAATGTAAAACGTTGATGAAATTATGTGGGAAAAAGTTTTTAAATAGGATGAGAATTATCGCATAGAGCAGGCATTAACCTGCTCTATTTTCATCTACCCTCTTTATCATTCCACAGGCAATTTTTTTGCCCGAATTTCCGGATGGCTGGGTATGAAAATCGTCAGGATCAGAATGCACGATGACGGTGCGGCCAATGACATCGGATACTGTAAATTGAGGTGTAATTGTGGCGAACCATGTCATGCCATTATTTACGAAAAGAGGTGGCAGATCACCGGCGTGCATTGGGTGCGGACAATTGCTGGGATTGTAGTGAGAGCCGGCATCGGCAAAAGGATCCTCCGAAGTTCCGCTGCAGCGTGCACCTTCATGAATATGAAAACCAAGAACACGTTGGCCGCAGGAAGCAGCTTGCATTGGGATTCCCTCGATGGAAACGGCAATCAGGGTCCCCTGTCCTAAGTCATAAAACAATGCCTGGCCATAGATTGTTTTGTATTTTTCAGAACCCAATATGTTAGCGATTGCCTGAGGGGATGAGGCAGACAATATTCGCCCGATACAATTTGAATCATACATAGGAAAACCTCGCATAGTGTAATGAAAATGTTCTTTTATACTAATATGTAAGAAAGTGAAAAATGTTCAAATAGTGGTTGACAACGTAAACCAACAGTGCTATGATGGGTTTACAAAGTAAACCGAAAGGAAAGATGAAAATGATTACAAGCAAGGAATGGTACATCATGCAGGTGTTATGGGAAAATGGTACCTGTAGTTTGATGGAAATTGTGGCACAGATGGAAAAAAAGACAAAATGGAGCAAGAGTACCTGTGCGACGATGCTGCGTCGAATGACAGAAAAAGGGGTGATTGGGTATGAGATGAAGGGGAAAACGAAGTATTTTTATCCTATCGTTCAGAAAGATGAGGTGATTATGCCGGAGACAAAAAGTTTTTTGGGGCGTATCTACGACGGGAGTATTGGAGCGATGATGAGTACACTTGTGAAGCAGGGGGATTTGAGCGAGAAAGATATGGATGAATTGGAAGAAATATTAAAAAATGCACGCGCGAATGCAGAAAAGAAGGGGTGATCGTATGCGGGAAATAATGATCTCATCGACGGTTATGATTTTGCTGGTTATGCTGTTTCGGGTTATTTTTCGCGGGAAAGTCAGACATTGCTTGATATATGCCATATGGCTTTTTGTGGCATTGCGTCTGCTTGTACCGGTAAATATTGGAACCTTTTCCTTTGGTGTGTCGGGAATGATGAATCAGGTTCAAAATCATACAGAAAATACAAAGGAAATAGAAACTGACAAAATGCAGGAAGGCTCGTCAAATACGGTTGTTCTGCATAAAAATACAACTGCAAATAGCAAGATAACAGTCCCGGAAGAAAAGGAGACTCCGGTGCAGATTTCTGCGCAGGAAAAACTGCAGGAAGCGTGGAAGGCGTATAAAGATAAAATTTGGCTTGCTGGTACATGTTGTATTCTTTTGGTGGTTTTGGCAGCAAATATTTTTTATGTACATAAACTGAAAAAGAATAGAAAATCTTTTGATAAATTTCGAGAGGGAAAACTGCCTGTATATGTGACGGAAAACGTGCAGGTGCCATGCTTGTACGGAGTGTTTAAAACAGCAATTTACCTTCCGGCGCAGAGACTGGATCAGCTTACGGAAGAACAGGTGAAATGGATCATTTGCCATGAAGAGTGTCATTACCGGCAGGGAGATCATATCTGGTCATTGCTGCGAATCCTGTTGACGGCGGTGTATTGGTTCCATCCGCTCGTGTGGGCGGCGGCTTATTTGTCAAAAAAAGATGCGGAAATTTCCTGTGATGAAAAAGTGTTAGCAAACTCGAATCTGACGCAGAAAATAGCTTATGGAAAGACGCTGATCTGCGTCGCATCCCGAGACCGGAAGTTGTCTGTTTTTTATCCGACGACTGCGGCAGTGGGAACAAAAAAGGAGTTGAAAAATAGAATGCGAAAAATTGTGGAAGAAAATAAATACAAAAGAAAAGCAAAAGTAGTATTGGCTGTTTTTATGGCGGCGAGTGTGGTATTTACCTTTAGTGGATGTGGAAATGTGACACAAAAAGAAGCACAAAATTCATCGGCCACATCGGATAAAATAGAGAAATTGCAAACGACAAAAAACGACAATTCGAAAGCGGCGGAACAGGAAAAAGATACGATAAAAGATGTTACAAAATGGAATGAAAAATTTACAGATTTTTTGAAAGAAAATCAAAAGAAATACAAATTATTTTCTGTAGTGACGGTCGGTGAAAAGAGAGAGCCGGTACTCCTTGTGTCGAAAAAACAATACGCAAGCGATGTGTTAGACGGACTTTCCGGCAAGATACGAACGGACGTTACCGAAACCAGTGAACCGATGAAGATTAAGACGGGAGCGGATGTATATGTTTTGCAGGGCAATGAAGTGAAGAAAATAGATTCTGTTTCGTGTTCGAGCAGCGGCGAGTGGATTCATGTGAATGAGGGAAAAGTGTATGTGGATACACACCATAGTTTGACCGGGTTCGAATGGAATGATGGAAAGTGGACTTCGAACGAGATCGCACAGAAAATGGACAAGGACTACGAGAATTATGACACCGAATTTGCGAAGCAGTTCTTCTGGAATTTTGAGGTTGCGGACAGTGTAATATTTTGGAATAATACGAGCAAAAATAGAAAAAAAATAGAAACCGATTCGTATGGATCCGATTCGGTATTTCGTGTGCGGCTGGTAGATGGCGGTGTTAATTTTGAAAATCAGGCTGGCAGAGGTATCGTCCGTGACCTGAAAAAGACGGAGCAAACGGTCTTTGTATGTGATACCGGTGCGATTTATAAAAAAGAAAATAAACCGGTTATTTGGTTCAATTGTGTTAATGACAAGAAGGAACAAAGAATTTGGAGTGCGTCGCCAAATGTATGGGATCAGACCAAATGGGAGCAGTATTATACAGTCGAGGGGAATAAGAAAGAATCGACGATGCTGCGTCTGCGACCGGCGACATTTTCCGGAAAAGGCAAAGCCGGGTATGAATGGCAGCAATTTTATCTGACAAAAGATGGAAAAGAGCATGTGACGGATGAAGACAGCATAATCTATGATCCGGATGCGGTGACGCAGGAAGATGTGGATAAAATGGGAGCATTCATTGATCATTTGTGGAAGAATCGTCTGGAGAAAGCGGAGTGCCTGATCAGTACGTATGAATATTTGGATATGTATAGTGGTTACGGCGATATTATGCATGAGAAATTATTGGCGGAAAAAGAAAAAATGAAAAAAAATTAGTTTTTTTTCTTGCCAACGAAAAAAAAGTGTGCTAGAATGACAGACAAAGGCAAAGAAGGAAACGATTGCTTATGCAGTGACCTTACGACAGGAAGAGGCGTCACCGACTGAGAGCGCACTCACGGAAGCGGTAAGCAGGAGAACATTCCGGAGCAGGTAAGCTGAACTAGAGTAGGCTTGCACGGGTCGCACCGTTATCTGTCAGAAAAGAGGAAAATTCCATGAATTTTCAACGCGGGTGGTACCGCGGGTAAGAAATGAGAACATTGATACCCGTCCCGGCGAAGCTTCAGGCTTTGCTGAGGCGGGTTTTTAGTATAGAAAAATATACTTAAAAACAAGTTTCAGAGCCGGAGCAGAACAAAAATTTGTTTCGTAGAGCCACCAAAAAAGACGCCGCATGCCGGCGAGCTGTCTTTTGAATTTGGAACATTGGCATCTACAGAAGGAGGTACTCATGAAATTTGTAACAGGAAGCACAGAAAAACAAGTAATGGAGATCTCGGATGTCCTGGCGCAGTTAGACAGCCTGGCAGGAAAAGAGATTCGGATGAACGGAGCAATTCACACCATACGCGATATGGGAGATGTTGCTTTCGTCGTGTTGAGAAAACGGGAAGGGCTGGTGCAGACCGTCTTTGAGACCGGTGCGGTTAAGGAGAAGGAGCTGAAAGAGGCAGCGACCGTCGAAGTCAGCGGAGTCGTTGCATTGGAGGATCGTGCACCGAACGGATTTGAGATTCGGTTGACAGAAGTTACCATTTTGTCTGAACCGAAAGAGCCGATGCCGATTCCGATCAGCAAATGGAAATTAAACACATCACTCGAGACAAAATTAAATCTTCGTCCGATTTCACTTCGAAATGTCAGAGAACGGGCAAAATTCAAGATTCAGGAAGGAATCGTTAGAGGATTCCGCGATTACTTATTTTCACAAGGATTTACAGAAATTCATACCCCGAAGATTGGTGCCAAAGGTGCCGAGGGCGGAGCCAATATTTTCAAATTGGAATATTTTCACAGACCTGCCGTACTTGAGCAGAGTCCACAGTTTTATAAACAGATGATGGTCGGTGTATTTGACCGTGTATTTGAGGCAGCACCGGTATTTCGTGCAGAAAAACACAATACCAAACGTCATTTGAACGAATACACATCGCTTGATTTTGAGATGGGTTATATCGACAGTTTCCAGGATATTATGGAGATGGAAACCGGATTTTTACAATATACAATGAAACTTTTGGAAAAAGAATACGCAAAAGAGCTGAAAATGCTTGGCGTCACACTTCCAAAGACAGACGAGATCCCGCAGGTTCATTTTGATGAAGCAAAGCGTCTCGTGTCAGAAAAATACGATCGCAAGATTCGCAATCCTTACGATCTGGAGCCGGAAGAAGAGATGTTAATAGGAAAATATTTCAAAGAAGAATACGGGGCAGATTTCGTATTTGTCACTCATTATCCTTCGAAGAAACGTCCATTTTATGCGATGGATGATCCGGAAGATCCGAAATTTACATTGAGTTTTGACCTGCTCTTTGACGGATTGGAAGTGACGACCGGCGGACAGCGTATCCACGATCTGGATATGCTCGAGGAAAAGATTGCGGCGAGAGGAATGACCGAAGAGGGAATGGAACATTATCTTCAGGTGTTCCGCCACGGCATGCCGCCACACGGAGGTCTGGGAATCGGACTGGAGCGTATCACAATGAAACTTTTGGGCGAGGACAACGTGCGCGAGACAACATTGTTTCCACGTGACTTGAACCGACTGGAACCATAAGGAAGAATGGAGGAAAATTATGGCAAATATTATTTCGGATGAAACGATCGAGTATGTAGGTATCCTTGCCAAATTGGAACTTTCGGAGGAAGAGAAAGAACAGGCAAAAAAAGATATGGGTAGTATGCTCGACTATATTGATAAGTTGAATGAACTGGACACGTCGGGTGTGGAGCCAATGTCCCACGTATTTCCGGTGGACAATGTGTTCCGCGAAGATGTAGTGACCAACGGCGATGACCGGGATGAAATGCTTGCGAATGCGCCACAGAAAAAAGACGGTACTTATATGGTGCCTAAGACATTCGCATAAGGAGGGCAATTATGGATTTGATGAAATATACTGCTGTCGCTCTTGGAAAGAAGATCAAAGACGGAGAAGTGACGGTAAAAGAAGCAGCGCAGGCTGCCTTAGAGCAGATAAAGAAATCAGAAGAAACATTAAACAGTTATGTGACAGTGTTGGAAGAAAATGACATTTTTGCCCGCGCGGAAGAAGTGCAGAAGCAGATCGATGCCGGCGAATTGACAGGACCGCTTGCCGGAGTTCCGGTTGCCATCAAAGACAACATGTGTACCAAAGGCGTTTTTACTACCTGCAGCTCGAAAATTCTTGCCAATTTCAAGCCGACCTATACTGCAGAGGCGGTAGCAAACCTCGAAAAGGCGGGGGCTGTTATCATTGGAAAGACCAATATGGATGAATTTGCGATGGGAAGTACGACGGAGACATCCGCATACGGAATCACGAGAAACCCACACAATACAAACCACGTACCGGGCGGTTCTTCGGGCGGTTCGTGTGTAGCGGTAGCCGCAGGAGAATGTTCGTATGCACTTGGTTCCGATACCGGTGGATCGATCCGCCAGCCAAGTTCTTTTTGCGGCGTGACCGGCTTGAAACCGACGTATGGAACGGTTTCCCGTTATGGTTTGATCGCGTATGGATCTTCCCTTGACCAGATCGGACCGGTGGCAAAAGATGTGACGGACTGTGCAGCCATTTTGGAAGCTATTTCTTCCTATGATAAGAAAGACAGCACCTCGATTCGACGCGACGACCTTGATTTCACATCGGCGCTTGTCGATGATGTCAAAGGCATGAAGATCGGTATTCCGAGAGACTATTTTGGCGAAGGACTTGATCCACAGGTCAAAGCAGCAGTATTGAAGACTGCGGGTGTGCTGAAAGAAAAAGGTGCAGTTGTAGAAGAATTTGATCTGAGCCTTGTAGAATATGCGATTCCGGCGTATTATGTCATTGCGTCAGCGGAAGCAAGTTCGAACCTGTCGCGTTTTGACGGTGTCAAATACGGATATCGTACAAAAGAGTACGAAGGGCTTCATAATATGTATAAAAAGACGCGTTCCGAAGGTTTTGGTCCGGAAGTAAAACGTCGAATCATGCTTGGTTCCTTTGTTTTGAGCAGTGGATATTACGATGCGTATTATTTGAAAGCGCTGCGTACAAAAGCATTGATCAAAAAGGCATTTGATGATGCCTTTGCCAAATACGATGTGATCCTTGCACCGGCAGCTCCGACGACAGCACCGGAGATTGGCAAGAGCCTCAGCGATCCGATCAAAATGTATCTTGGCGACATATATACAATTTCTGTCAATCTTGCTGGCCTTCCGGGAATCTGCCTTCCTTGCGGAAAGGACGACAAAGGGCTTCCAATCGGCGTACAGATGATCGGAGATTGTTTCAAAGAAAAGACAATTATCCGCGCAGCTTACAGTTACGAGCAGGCGCGCGGTGACGTAGAAGCACAAGGAGGAATGTAAGATGGCAAAACAATACGAAACCGTCATTGGTCTTGAAGTCCATGTGGAACTTGCGACAAAGACGAAGATTTTTTGTGGATGCAGCACCGCATTTGGTGGCGCTCCGAATACACATACCTGCCCGGTTTGTACCGGTATGCCGGGTTCTCTCCCAGTGCTGAACAAACAAGTGGTGGAATATGCGATGGCGGTCGGACTTGCGACAAATTGTTCGATCACGCAGTACTGCAAATTTGACCGTAAAAACTATTTTTATCCGGATAACCCGCAGAACTACCAGATTTCACAGCTGTATCTGCCAATCTGCCGCAATGGACACGTCGATATCGAGACACCGGCAGGGAAAAAACAGGTGCGTATCCATGAGATTCATATGGAAGAAGATGCCGGAAAATTGGTGCATGATGACTGGGAAGACTGCTCTCTCGTGGACTACAACCGTTCCGGTGTGCCGTTGATCGAGATCGTATCGGAACCGGATATGCGGAGTGCGGAAGAAGTTATCGCGTATCTTGAAAAACTGCGCATGACGATCCAATATCTCGGCGCTTCGGATTGTAAATTAAATGAAGGTTCGATGCGTGCCGATGTCAACCTTTCGGTTCGCGAAGTCGGTGCCAGTGAATTTGGTACACGTACTGAGATGAAAAACCTGAACTCGTTTAAAGCGATTTCCCGTGCAATTGAGGGCGAACGCGCACGTCAGATCGAACTTATCGAGGAGGGCAAAAAAGTCATCCAGGAGACACGCCGTTGGGATGATAACAAGGAATATTCCTATGCGATGCGTTCCAAAGAGGATGCACAGGATTACCGATATTTTCCAGATCCTGACCTTGTGCCAATCCGAATCAGCGACGAGTGGATCGAAGCGGTGAAAGAACGCCAGCCGGAACTTCAGGATGCGAAAGCCGAACGTTACAAAAAAGAATTTGATATTCCGGAGTACGACATCGGTATTATTACCGGTTCCAAAAAACTCGCAGATATCTTTGAAGAGACGACGGCAATCTGCCACAATCCGAAAAAGGTATCCAACTGGCTCATGGTGGAGACAATGCGTCTCTTAAAAGAGAAGGAAATGGAACCGGAAGACATTACATTTACCCCGGAAAATCTGGCAGCATTGATCCGGCTGACAGACGAAAATGCGATTAACTCGACAGTGGCAAAAGAAGTCTTTGAGAAAATGTTCTCCGAGGACATTGACGTGAATCAATATGTCGAAGAAAACGGTTTAAAGACCGTCAACGACGAGGGCGCTCTCCGTGCTGTAGTTGAGCAGGTGATCGCAGACAATCCGCAGTCGGTAGCCGATTATCAGGCAGGAAAGACAAAAGCCATCGGATTCTTAGTCGGACAGACGATGAAGGCGATGAAAGGAAAAGCAGATCCGGGAATGGTAAATAAACTATTGAAGGAATTGCTGTAGATAGAAGTTCGAAAATAATTTTAGCCGCAGCGCGGACAGGTTTGGAATGAGACCGGTTCGAACTGCGGCTTTTTCTATAAACGTGTTATCTTAATTTTAAAAAAGTTATAAGAAAAAAAAGATACTTTTTCATACTTTTGACCGCAAATGGATTGACAAATATGCTTACAGATGGGATAATGAGAGTGGAGGTGACGGAAGATATGATCAAAGTAAACCCTTACCGGCCGGGAGCAGGCTTGATGCCAACTTATCTGGCAGGAAGAGAGGAAGATGTTGTTAATATAGAGAAAATGTTTGAGGCTCTAACTTTAAATATTCCGACACAGTCAGTTATTTTTATTGGACTTCGTGGGGTTGGAAAGACAGTATTGTTAAATCAACTTGAAAAAATAGCCGAGGAGAAAAACGTATTTTGCAAACATATCGAAGTAGAAGAAAAGAATGATTTTGTATCCCAAATTGCAAGTTGCTCACAGGCGTTTTTGCGAAAAATAAGCGCAAAAGAAAAGTTTAAAAATTTGATACAAAAGCCGTTGGATGCAGTCAAATCTTTGGTGGTGTCATTTGATCCAAACGATAATACCTTTTCTCTTTCTTTACAGGAAAAAGAATTATATAAAATGGCAAATTTAACGCAAAGTTTAACCGATGTATTTACAACGCTTGGGGAAGCAGCTTACAAAGCCGAAATGCCAATCTGTTTTTTTATTGATGAGTTGCAGTATATGAAGACAAAAGAGTTGGGAGCACTTATTTCTGCGTTGCACCGAGCAAATCAATTGGGCTATCCTATTATGGTGGTAGGCGCCGGACTTCCTAAGATTTATTCGATGTTGTCAAAAGAAAAATCATATTCAGAGCGTTTGTTTATCTATAAAGAAATAGGATCATTGAATTGCGAACAAGCAATGAAAGCAATTTGCATTCCGGCAGAAAAACTGGGGCACTGTTATGAAGAAGAAGCAGTCAATAAAATTGTTAGTATTACAAATGGATATCCGTTTTTTATACAGCAATTGTGCCAGATTGTGTATGAAAATGCAACAGGGGAGAAAATTACATTACAAGATGTAATGAACAGTATTGAAGAGTTCTTTTCAACATTGGATAATGGTTTCTTTAAGGTTCGTTATGAACGATGTACAGAGGCGGATAAAAGATTTCTTTTTGCAATGGTACAAAATGGAAAACTTCCCTGCCCGATTTCAAGTATTGCACAAATTATGAATAAACCGGTTAATGCGATATCTACTTCGCGGGCGCAGCTGATAAATAAGGGAATTATTTATTCAGTAAAATATAAAGAACTTGATTTTACTGTACCGGAATTCAGTGGATTCATCAAACGTTTAGAGGAATACCGGGAATGGTGTAGAGGAGACGAATAAATGGACAATGAATTGTATGTAAAAGCATTGGCATTTGCCAATGAGAAGCACGCCGGCCAGACACGTAAAGACGGAGACACGCCTTATATCGTGCATCCGATCGCGGTGGCAGAGCTTGTCCGTAAAGCCGGCTATGGGAAAAAATACCAGATTGTTGCACTGTTGCATGATGCTTTGGAAGATACGGATGCGACAGAAGAAGACCTTCGTATATTTGGTGAAGATGTAGTGCATGCGGTCAAGCTTCTCACTCGTGCAAAAGGGGCAGATGAGGAAGAATATGTAAAAAATGTTCTGTCGGATCCGATGGCAGCTGTTGTGAAAAATGCGGACAAGATCAGTAACTTATATGATTCTGCCTTTTCCGGAACTGTGGGACAAGTACGAAGTGAAAAGGCGAAAAAATTTGCAAAAAAATACGTTGAAAAAGCGAGAAAATATTATGCGCATAAGTTTTCTCCGGCACTTGATGACGCCATTGAAAAGGTGGATGCGCTGTTAGAGGATGAATATGTCAGAGACTGGCAGACACCGAATTATACAAGGGAAGAGATGAGAATATAGGATATGAAAAAAGGACTGTGGCACATTTGCGACAGCCCTTTGGCGGTTTAAGATAAATTCCCGTTTACATCACAGGTTAAAGAAACTTTTAGAGTATGGGAGGAAATTAAGGTTGAACCAGTGTATTTTGAACCTGTAGCTGAGGCAATTGCGGTATTTCTGCTTTTGGAGGAGGATTTATTGCTTATTTTCCAAGAAGCAGAATACGAAGCTGCAGAAACAGAGGAACTGGTACATTTGGAAGATTTCCCTTTTACATAGGAAAAATTCCCGGTAACTGTTACGGACCACAATTTTACTCCGGAACTAGTTTTATAAGTTGTTGTTTTGTTTCCGGATCGTGATGCTGAAGCTGCACGCCCCAAAGAAACAAAACGGATATCTTCTTTAGTCGTAATAGTCGTTTCATAATAACTGCCGTCGGGTAGATATTCTATGTTTTGTTTGGCGATAACAGCAGCATTTGAAGTGTTTGCGGATGCAAAAGTGAATAGAAACAGTGCGGTTAATATAAATAGTATACGTTTCATAAGTTAAGCCTCCCTTTTTTAGTTTATATATTCGATTGTAGTTTCTTCAATAGCTGGCATGGTTTCTTCGAATTCACGACGTGCATTGTACAAAAATAGGTTCCAAGATAAAAATGCAATCAAAATTGCAGATATCAGAACGGTACAAGTTGCTTTCACGTATTTGGCAAAAGAAAGTTTGCGGGAAAGATAGTCAGGATCAATACTGGTAAGGTAATGACTGACGATTTCTTCCGGTGAAGTAAACTCGTGCTCAAGATCAGAATAAGTATAATCCGGATGAGCCATACAAAATTCCGTGACATTTGACCGGATATCCTTATAAAACCGTTTTTCATAACTTCCCCACACGGGAAGGATTGCACGGATTTTTTTCAAGTAACGTTTTGAATCATTCATTGGAATCTCCCTCCTGTTTATTAAAGTTGAGTATACGCTCGATTGCCATATTAACAGTGTAAAAACTATCCAGTAGCTCTTTTAGATAATCTTTTCCTGCTGGCTCCAAGTGATAGTAAACGCGCGTAAGACGTTTTCCGATTTTGCGTTTTTCGCCGGAAATATACCCTTTGTCTTCTAAGCGGTATAGTGTAGGATACATAGATCCTTCTGGAATGGTTAAGATGTTTCCCGAACGTTCTTTAACAAGCTGCGAAATCTGATATCCATACAGATTACTTTCCTGCAGCAAGGCAAGAACGAGTAACTCCACAGACCCTTTTTTAAAAGTATCCTGATTACTCAATTTATGATAGGCCGCCTTTCTACTTTCTAATAATTAAAAAGTAACGTAACTATTCAGGACACCCCTTCTCCCACATTCGCATTTCGAACACTTCGTGTTCTTTCCCGCCTTTGACAAGGCTAAAAATGCTCAT
>DJEU01000012.1 GCA_002431395.1 Lachnoclostridium sp. UBA5890 | reverse complement strand
TTCTTCCAGTTGCGCAGGAGATTTGGTTGAATATCGTTTTCAACAGCAAGGACATTAAGTTCTTTTTCTCCTTTAAGCAGCTGAAGTACGAGGTTTGTTTTAAATTCAGCACTGAAATTTCTTCTTGATCTGGACATAATAATCTCCATTCCGCCGCCTTTCAGTTGGCGGCACAAATAGTAATGAAAGTCTTCCAATTTCCCACGATGCTGATAAAATAATGGTTAAAGAAGCTATACTACAAAGCACGGGGAGGTGAGTCGTAAAGACTTTCTTCGGTTTTAGACAGCATAATAATCAGTGTAAGTTTCATCTTTCAAGCACAAATAAGTGGCTCTTTTAGACCGTACAGTAAAAATTGTTTTAACTTCTCTGTTAAATGTGTGGTGGAACAGTCAATGGCTTCTTTATCTCACTTTGAAAGGAGTTTTGACCATGAAAGTTGTTTATCAAACCTGCTGTGGTGTCGATGTTCACAAATCTTTTCTCGTTGCCACAATCATTAAAACCACTTCCGGAGTAGAACCTTCCTACCAAAAGAAGTGTTTCTCCACCTTCAACAATTCTATCCTGCAATTTAAAAGTTGGCTAATTGAAAACAAATGTCGGGATGTCTGTATGGAATCTACTGGTAAATACTGGATTCCTGTATTCAATCTTTTGGAGAACGATATCAACGTCACTATTGCCAATCCCAAATGGGTAAAAGCAGTCAAAGGCAATAAGGATGATACGAAAGATTCCAAATGGATTGGGGATTTGTTTCGATTAGGTCTGGTTCCGGGAAGCTATATCCCCTGTAAACCAATTCGCATCCTGCGGGAATTCACAAGATATCGTTACAAACTGACTTCCTGTCGTACCAGCGAAAAAAACAGATATCAGAATGCACTTACTGTCTGTAATGTTGCATTAGATTCCGTAGTTTCCGATATCTTTGGAAAATCAGCTACATCTGTTATCGATTACCTGATAGAACAACCTGACAATTCCATTAACCACGAAGAAATAGCGTCCAGACTACTCCGCTCCTTAAAGAAGAAGTCTGACAGTGTCATTGAATCCATCGAAGGTTATCAGATGACTGATTTCCAAAAATATCGCATGCGCCTTGTCCGTGCACATCTGGATTATATCACATCTACGATAAATGATATAGACACTATGCTTGATTCCCTGATTACTCCATATGAAAATGCTGTCCAGTTACTGTGTACCATTCCAGGTGTTGATCGTAACAGTGCAATTACTGTTATCTCTGAAATTGGTACCGATATGACTCCGTTTTCAAACTCCAAACGTTTATGCTGTTGGGCAGGACTTACTCCCGGCAACAATGAATCTGCTGGTAAGAAGAAATCTGTCAGAATAACACGTGCCGGTGTTTACCTCAAACCTGCATTGGTACAAGTTGCCCATGCAGCCGTGAAATCTGATAAATCTCCTTATTACAAGCAAAAATATGAACGCATTACAAAACGTCGTGGTAAAAAACGTGCCATTATTGCTATCGCCCGGATGATTCTTACCGCTATCTATCATATGCTGTCTACTGGTGAAGCGTGGAATCCGACCGATTTATACAAGACTGATATGCCTGAACCTTTGAAAGAAAAGCAGAAGGAAAAGGCTATCAAACAGGCTAAGAAACTGCTTATCAGAGAAGGACTTCTTTCTGAATCGCAATTAGTTTCTTAGCTTTTTAAAATAATAATTTTTCAAAGGCTGCCATAAGACAGCTTATTAAAGTACGCCATTTGTTGGCCGTCCTCTACTTTCTTTCACAGTAAGTACCTTCTTTCATTTGTTGGTTATAGTATATCAGATTCATTAAGAAATGTCGCGTTCAGTGTCTTAATTTATGAGACCATTATAAGATTTCGTAACCTTTCAATGTATTCGTCCACATTTTCTTTTTTACAAGCCCACAACCTGATTTTACTCATATTTTAATATTTAGAGATTCATCTAAGGCAAACTGATTGTTAACAAGATTGTCGAACATTAAAGTAAATCAATCAAAATTAAAGGAGGTAAAAGAATTGTTTGAGTCAGAGAACGAAATAATGTCAGTTAATGAAGTGGCAGAGGTTTTACATGTTGGTCTGAATACAGTATATCGTTTAATTAAGGAAGGTAAGCTTGACGCTTTCAGAACCGGAACTAGATGTTGGCATATACATCGAAAATCGCTTGAAAAGTACGTTTGCAATAGTATCCGTAAATAATAACCAAATCCGAAAGGTAATAAACCTTTCGGATTTTTTGCTTTATTTTTTACACCTTTTTTTGACTTCAATACTACTTTTATATACCTTGTCATTATATAATTATTACAAAAAATAAAGAAAGAAGGAGGTAATAATAGCAAATGCAACATTTGCTTTTGAGCACTGCTTGTTATGAAATTGAGAATTTTATTTTTGATGCTTGCAACGATGACGTCACAGATTTGGCAGAAAGAATCTTGCCGTATCGCCTACTGCTACCCACGCATCTTATCGAGCCGTTGATTAATTTCATTTATAATGAATTGGCAACTGCAAGCTCGCTATTGGAAAATTCACCAGCAATGGCAGAGCTCATAATTTGGCAAACCCTCGTATGCAATTTTCAATGTTTACGTCAGAAACTTTTTGTTAGTTGTATTAACAACGAGCCTACACCGCTTGTTGAATTCAACTAAGAGCACAAAAAATGGCATGAATTCGTTTTGGCTTCATGCCATTTTTTTGCTAAGACCGATTCATTATCTGATTTTAGACAACAAATCAAAAATAGTTGATAAAACATATCACCTGTTGTATACTTAAATAAAACAACTCGGTGGCACCAAGCCACCCCGAAAATTGAAAGGAGAAAACTACCATGAAAAAGATTTTGGTGTTATTGTTAAGTTCCGTTTTTATGTTATGCCTTGTTGCTTGCGGAAGTTCTGACACAAAGGAGCAAACGAAAACCGAAAAAAATTCTACAAAGGCCGTCGATAATGCAAATAAGGAAGATTTATCCAAGTGGGAAATGGCCGGTAAAGGGGTCGGAAAAATTTTACCTGAGCCAGAAAAGGAATATAATCTTCCGCAATCAAGTGAATTTATTTCTGCTGAAATAGAAGACGTTACATATGATTTCTTTGAAGATTATGTAAATAAATGTATAGAAGCTGGATTTGAAGGGAGCATTGGAACCGCCAAATCACCAGATTACTATTACAATGGGAAAACGACCAATGGAGAAACGGTTCAAGTTATGTATTACAAATCGGATAAAAAATGCTCAATATCCGCGTTCCCTGCAAAAAAATAAGCTGCCTTTTCTTTACAAAAAAAAGAAGGCAACAGCGAAGATGTTTGTTAAGGCTATAAAAAAGAAGGCGGTGGTACTATGCAAATGTGTCCAGATTGCACAATGTATATGATGAATCAGAATATTCACATTGCCCTTACTGTGCTGGAGAATTAGTTGAGGACGATGAAGAAACAATACCATGTCCTGAATGTGATGCTTCTTTACACTGGGATGGCTATGAGTGGGTATGTTCTAATTGCGATTACTCAGAAGATTAGACGCTTAACAGGATGAGGCGACAATTAGCCCCATCCTGTTTCATTTTTCCTCAACCATCGACACATAGCGATAATACGTACTTTTCGAAATATTAAGTTTTCTCATAAGTTCAAACGGACGAATTTCCCCTAACAGAACTTTTTGATATTCCTCTCTGAAATCTTCTTTGGACAATAGTGCCGGACGCCCATAATCACTCCATTCCCCCCGTTCTTTTTTCGCTCGGATTCCCTCGCGTTGACGTTTCTCTTTTTTCTCTATCTCAGATTGAGCCATAGCAGCATACAATTCGATAAGCATGTTGTTAACCGTTTCCATAAGCATTTGAGCCATGGAATTATCAAGTTTGGAATAATCCATCAAAGTTGTAGGCAATTCGAGAATCTTGACCCGGATGTTATTATCTTTAAAATACTGCAACTCTTTTAACGTATCCTGCTTGTTCCTTCCCAGTCGGTCAACCTCCGTGATAATAAGTTCGTCTCCAGAGCGAAGAACATCCTCTTTAAGAACCTGATACCGTGGTCTGTTAAAATTTTTTCCTGTCTGTTGGTCTGTATAAATACGTTCCAGTTCCAGCCGATTCTGTTTACAGTATTCCGTAATCTCTGCAACACCTCTGTCAAGATGCTGCTCCTTGTTCTGGTCAAGCATTTTTGT
>DJEU01000005.1 GCA_002431395.1 Lachnoclostridium sp. UBA5890 | reverse complement strand
GAGAAGATTCCTTATTTTTTTGCGATTTTTTTAAATCTGTGGATAAGTTAAGTGAGATTGTGGGAAGAAATGCGGAAACTCAAGAATATATAAGCGGTTGACATGATAGAGAGTGGAATGAGAGTTTTAGAAAAAACAGTAAGAAAATTACGATGTTTGTTGTCGGAATATTGTGGTGCTTTGTAGGAGGTGTTTATGAGAATTATTAATGCAGGCTATAAAATAGTTAGTCAAATTAGTGGTGCGGATATTTTGAAATCTATTGAAAAATAGGAAGAGTTTGTTATAAGAGCGAAGAAAAAATAACAAATGATTCTTCTGAAAAGTTTGTTGCAAATTTATAAAAAAGGGGATATGAATCGGTTATTGAGCATGAAAAAATTACGGTTAAGTTTATTTGTGATAGAAGGGGTAGTCATGAACTGGTTAGGCATAGGGTTGCAAGCTTTAGTCAGGAAAGTACGAGGTACTGTAATTAGGCCACTATTTTGGAAAAAAGAATTAGAACAGTATAAGTTCTGGTTAAATGTTATGAAATTAGTTGAAGAATCCTACAATTCGTTAATTGAATTGGGTGCAAAACCAGAAGAAGCAAGAAGTGTTTTGCCGAATAGTTTAAAAACAGAAATAGTTGTTTCGATGAATTTAAGAGAGTGGAGACATTTTTTTAAAACTTCGCACAGCAACAGCGGCTCATCCGCAAATGCGAGAAATTACAATTATTTTTGGAGCATATGATTCAAGATGATGGCAAACATCACAACATAACGGATTATTGAACTTTAAAGGCTTATATGCAGAAATGTATTGCAGATAGGGGAAAATCAGCCCTATGTTGACAACATATGTTAGAAAATGTAAAATAGGACAAAAAGGAGTTTTACAATGCAGAAAAGAAAAAATGTGTATTAAAAGAACGGCATCTCTTTGTTTGTTTCTAATCACGGCTCTGGTTTTATCGTCATGCGGGAACATGGAAGAGGATTCCTTTGGAAAAGTAATGTTCGTGAAAGAGATTTGCCGCCGCATTCAAAATATGCAAAAAGAAATAGAGGGTGAATTATCAAAGGCAAATTATACAAAGACGGATACGGATTCCAATAATATTGATTTATCCAACAATGATATAAAAGATAGAACAAAGTCTTCCTGGTATATGGACGAGTATATCAATGAAAAGGGAACCGTAATGGAAGTGACATATAACGTGGAGGATAGTTCACTTTGGCTTGATATTGAGGTGAAAGGAGACGAAAAAAGTCAACCGGAGAGTGAGTATGATCGAGCCATTTCTTTTTATAAACAATTTACGAATGCGAATATAACAGAGGATAAAATAAATACGTTATTGGAAAAAAATAAAGAGAAAAGCGGCGAATACAGAATAGATTCCGATGCGTATCGGGACGCTTTTCAATACAAAATTACGGAGAATAAAGAGACAAGTTTTTTCCTGGCAGGTATTGTAAAATAGCATTATAGTTGCAAGGAATAGCAGGGGATGTTATACTATTTTTGAGGTGGTAAAATGGACATCCGAGTGATGAAATATTTTGTTACAGTTGCCAAGGAAGAAAATATCACGCGGGCGGCAGAAAGCCTGCACATTACGCAGCCATCGCTTTCCAAGCAGTTGATCGAATTGGAGAATGAACTTGGCAAACAATTATTGATACGAGGAAAAAGAAGAATTACATTGACGGATGATGGAAATTTGCTGCTGAAACGAGCGGAAGAAATCATCGCATTATTTGATAAAACACAGCAGGAATTAAGCTGCAATGCGGACAATGTGACAGGCAAAATATCCATTGGTGGAATGATAACGGAGGAAATTGTGGCGGCAGCTTCCGTTTTGCGGAAAAAATATTCGGACATAACATTTGATTTTTACAGCGGAGATGCGACCGATGTAATGCAGCGGCTGGATCATGGAAGCCTTGATTTTGCGATATTATTAAAACCTGTGGACACAATGAAATACGAATATTTTTCGTTGCAGAATAGGTCTTATTGGGGGCTTCTTATGCCAAAGGACTGCAGCCTTGCAGAAAAGGATTTTATAGAAAGAGAAGATTTGCGCCGGGTGCCGTTGATCTTTCATAGCCGGATCGGCTTGCAGCGGGAGATTACGCATTGGGCGCAGACAAGCATTGAGCAGATGAATATTGTCGCGACGTATAACATATTAAGTGGCAATGCATTTGAATTGATTCGAAGCGGATTTGGCTATCTTTTGACAAGCAGGGATCATCTGCCGAAAGAACTGGATAAAGACCTTTGTTTTAAAGAATTGAATCCGAAATTAGAACTAAATTACGCACTTGTCTGGAAAAGAAATGCTGTGCTGTCAAAAGCACCCCAGGCGTTTTTAAGGGAAATAAAGCAATAAACAAGATTTTCTTGACAAAATAAAAAATTGCTCATATAATTACCTATAGTAATTATCAAAGATAACTATTGGAGGCGATGGTATGACAATAGAACTTATGAAAAAAATGATGGACGCATGTTATCAGGCGAAGCGGATTCGGGAAATGCTTCCGCCGCTTCCGCAGGGAGTCACATCTTCTTATATTCGATATCTCGATATTATTCAACGATTGGAAAGAAAAGGAAGTCAGGTAAAAGTATCGGATCTCAGTGATATGCTCGGAATTCCGCGGCCCGGAGTTACCAGAACAGTAAAGGAGATGGAAGATAAAGGATACTTAAAAAAGGAAATCTCCGAAGAAGACAGACGGATCACCTATCTTTTTATTACCGAACAGGGGAAGAAATTGTCTGAAAAATACAATGAACAGGTATTTGATGAACTGCTTTCCCTGACACAGGATATTTCGGAAGAAGATGCGGAATGTACGATACGGACAATTCACAAGATTTACGAAATGATGTCAGAAAGGAGAAAATGAGATGAGTGTGGAAAAAAATGATTTTACAAAAGGAAATATTTTACAAAAACTGGTTTGCTTTATGATTCCCGTTTTGGGAGCATTGGTGCTGCAGGCGGCTTATGGAGCGGTGGATCTTCTGGTCGTAGGAAGATTTGGAACGACGTCGGGACTTTCTGCCGTTTCGACGGGAAGTCAGGTATTGAATCTGGTTACATTTGTGGTAACACAGCTGGCGATGGGAATTACGGTTCTTATCGCCAGATATTTGGGCGAAAAGAAACAGCATATGATCGGGTCGGTCATTGGGGGTGCGGCTGTTGTGTTTACGATCATATCAGCTATTTTATTTGTGATGATGGTGTGTTTTGCCAAGCCAATTTCTATCGCCATGCAGGCGCCGGATGAAGCGGTACAGTTGACGACAAGTTATGTGAGAATCTGTGGCGGGGGAATCCTTTTTGTCGTGGCGTACAATCTGCTTTCGGCGATTTTTCGCGGTCTTGGGGACAGCAAATCGCCGTTGTTGTTTGTGCTGGTTGCGTGCGTAGTCAATATTGTGGGAGATCTCGTATTGGTCGCAGGGTTTCATCTGGATGCCGCAGGAGCTGCGCTGGCAACCGTATTTGCACAGGCAGTTAGCGTAGTGTGCGCAGTTGTGATTCTGATCAAAAAGAAATTTTCTTTTTCAATTACGAAAGCAGACATTTGCTGGAATCCGGAATGCCGGAAATTTTTGGCAATTGGTCTGCCACTGGCACTTCAGGAATTTTTGACACAGCTTTCTTTTCTGGCATTATGTGCGTTTGTAAACCGATTAGGATTGGAAACATCATCCGGTTATGGCGTGGCCTGTAAAATCGTAAATTTTGCCATGTTGATCCCAAGTGCGCTGATGCAGTCCATGGCATCGTTTGTTTCTCAAAATGTAGGAGCGGGAAGACTGGACAGAGCGAAAAAAGCGATGTATACTGGTATTGGTGTCGGCATGGTTGTGGGCTGTCTCGTCTTTGGACTTATTTTGCTGAAGGGAGACGTGCTGGCAGGATTTTTCTCAACCGATGCGGGCGTTGTCGGCAAAGGCTTTGAATATTTGAAAGGATTTGCACCGGAAACGATAGTGACCGCAATTATGTTTAGCATGGTCGGATATTTTAATGGAAATAATAAAACGGTATGGGTTATGATACAGGGCTTGATCCAGACTCTTCTGGTACGTCTGCCATTTGCCTATTTTATGAGTATCCAGCCAAATGCAAGTCTGACAAAAATTGGGTTAGCGGCACCGGTTTCTACGATGGTAGGAATTATTTTGAATGTATCATTTTATCTGTATTTGAAGCGAAAAGGCTGAATAGTTACGCAAAAAGATAAATAAGGAGAACGAATATGTTATACATTATGCGTCATGGGAAGACGGATTGGAATGCAAAGCACAAATTGCAGGGACATGCGGATATTCCGCTCAATGAGGAAGGCAGACAGATGGCGGAGAAAGCCAGAGAAGAGTACGATGGACCTGCTTTTGATGTCTGTTACTGCTCGCCGCTTGTACGTGCGAAAGAGACAGCGGAGATTTTTTTGAAGGGAACGCACACGCCGATTATAGCGGATCCGCGTTTGATTGAGATGAGTTTTGGGGTGTATGAAGGAATTGAAAATAGTTTTCAGATCCCGGACTGCCCGATCAATGAGTTGTTTAATGATCCGGAACATTACGAACCGGTGAAAGACGGCGAAAGTCTGCAGGAATTGTTCGCAAGGACAGGTGAATTTGTGGAAGAAGTGATCGAGCCCTTGATGAAGAAAGAAAAAAATGTGCTGATCGTAGGCCACGGTGCGATGAATGCAAGCATTATTGGGCGGATTCGAAAGACACCATTGAAGGATTTCTGGAATGATCTTGGAAAAAATTGTGAATTAAGACGATTATTATAAGAAGAAAATACAGGAAGAAAGAGAGGCAGTTATGACAGTAACAGAATGTATCGAACAGCGAAGAAGTATACGTAAATATACCGAGCAAGAGGTGGAAAGAGAGAAGATTGAAGAAGTGCTGCGTGCGGCGCTCCTTGCGCCATCCGGAAAAAACAGGCAGCCGTGGAAATATCTTGTGTATCAGGGCGAAGAAAAGGAAAAATTATTAGATGAGATGGAAAAGGGACTGAACCGCGAAAAACACGGAGAAGCCTTATTGCCGGAGTCGCGGCACGGACTTCCGAGTGCGTTTCATACACTGCGTATCATGCGGCAGGCGCCGGTTCTTATCCTTGTGTTAAATACCAATGCTAAATCGCCGTTTGAGGAGATTGAGACGGACAAGCGGTTGTCTGAGATCTGCGATTCACTGTCAATCGGGGCATCCATTCAAAATATGCTGCTGCGTGCGACGGAACTGGGATTGGGATCGTTATGGATTGGAAATACATGTTTTGCTTATACGGAAATCGTGGAGTATCTGAAGACAGAAGATCAGCTGGCTGGGGCGGTATCGCTTGGGTATGCGGCGGAAAGTCCGGCAGCAAGGCCGCGGAAGGACTGGGAAGAAGTGGTAGAATTTCGATAATATGACATAAAAAAAGAAGCAAGGAACTCAGAGGAGTTTACCTTGCTTCTTTCAATTTCGGATTAGTAACCTACTTTGACACCTTTTTTCGTCATGTAGCCGCTGATTCTCTTTGCTTTATAATCTGCTTTTTTGCGGGAATCCGGTACTGCAGGGTCGGTAGGGTCATAGTTTACATTGGATGTGATCGTCGGTGCTTTGCCGAGAGGACCCGGTTTCTTGGAATTACCTTTGTTTACTTTGACGGTATTTCCTGTGGATGTGTAATCGTAAATCCACTTAGCATCGGCAACGGTCATTCGAATACATCCTGCGGAAGCCGGGGAACCAAGGCGGTTAAACGTGCTTGCCGGGAGTGAATAATGTGACTGTGTGCCGACTGCGATCGCATGGAAATATACATTTCCTACAAAATGGGTAGCCCAGCGAGCGTAAACCGTACTTCCGTCAGGTTCGTGCATCGGTTTTAATGTGTATTTCACGGACTGTCCGTTGGTACAGATGCTGTATGTTCCCAATGGGGTGTAGGAAGAATGCTCATGCAGTCCGCCTGTTCCGGCATTTGTCCATGTGTCTGCTCCAACAGAAACCGAACATGTCTTAACCGGAATATCGTATTTGCCGGTTTCGTCATTGTAATAATAGATCGTTACGGCACTGGCTGCGCGGTTGATCTCAATATAAAATTTGTTTGTATTGCTTGAACTGCTCTTTTCCAATTTCAGGATTTTTGTCAAGTCCGTTTGTTTTACGTTATTTACATAGTAGAATTTGTATTTTTTGCCATTATACTTTTCGTAGAACCAGCCGTTTTTACCAAGGTCTTTTTTGCGAAGACGATAGGTCTCTTCGTTTAAATATATTTTTTTACCCCAGGCAGTGTATGCGTAAACGACCAATTTGAATTTTCCTTTATCTTCGTTTGCTACCTTAATAGAAATATTTTTCTTGCCTGCTTTTGGCTTCATTTCGTAGACGCCCTGCTTTTTGGCTTTGGAACCCTTCATTTTATAAAGAACAAATTTCAGTTTTTTGATATTTCCCGGAACGTATACATTTTTCAAGGAATACGTGCATTTGGCATTGCTCTTTTTGGTAACGGAAAGGGTGCCATTCTGCACCATAATGTCAGCAACGGCTGGTGCATTGAGAAGAACCGCTTTTCCTTTTACGTCCGTGATCGTTGCTTTGATCGTATAATTGTCAAATTTGTATTTCAATTTTTTCAGCGAAACTTCGGCATAATAAACTTTTCCGGATTTTTTCGATGTGGCGGTAACAGCAGCTACTTTCTTTCCCTGGCTGTCGTAGACGCGGTATTTTACCTTGCTTACGCCATATACATTTTTAAGCCCCGTAAGGGTAATGCCGAATTTCTGTTTTTTCTCAAGGGAAGCAGTTTTTGTTACTTCGAAAGAAGTCCAGGTTGGCTCGACGCTGTAAGTCGTCTTTGCCAGTGTCGTCGTTGTGCCATTGGCTGCTTCGAAAACAAGTTTTGCATTCCAGTTTCCATATGTATTTGCCGTAGCTGCAAGGGATGCTGTCGCTGTCATGCCGCCTTCGGTATAAGCTGTTTTTGCCAAAATGACAGAAGCCGCCGATTCGTCGCTTCCTTCCGGCCATGCAGCTACATAGATGGATTTGTTTGTGCCCGGGATCAAAACCGGATCCGACGCATCGGTATTGCTGATGGTCACGGTGCGGGAAAGGGCACTCGATGTTCCGTCTATTTTAACGGCAAAATGCGTGTCATGAATGGAATAATCCAGTTCCCCGAGAGTAACCGTCTGATCTCCAATTTTTGCCTTTGCGGTAAAAACGGAATATTCATTGTTTAACGCTTCCAATGAGATCTCTCCGGTGTATGTTCCATTGACACAATTTGTCTGTGTCAGAGAAATCTCTTTTTTCAGAACTTCTTTGCTGTCGCTCTTTCGTTCCACAATCAGGGAGAACGACGAAGTTTTGTCCGGCTCAAGTCCTTTTAAGGTATATGCACTTTTTCCGGTCGCACGGTCAATGGAAATCGTTGATGTGACTTCGGCAGCCTGTACAACTGCGGGAGAAAGCGCAAACATACAAAAGAACAAGGCGCATATTGTAAAAATGTGCTTGCATACATTTGCTTTTGTTTTCATTTTCAACCTCCATATAAATGTTTTGTTTTGCGGATTTGTATAAGTCGTCCGCTTTCCTATTTTCCCATGTTTTTCTTGTTTTGTCAATGAAAATGCAGAACTTGAAAAAATATAAAAAATATTTCAAAAAAATGCTTGCATTCTAAAGAAAAGTATGGTAGTATATTTGATGTCGGTTCGCAGAAGCGCGAGACCGAATCTGGCTCCTTGGTCAAGCGGTTAAGACATCGCCCTTTCACGGCGGTAACACGGGTTCGATTCCCGTAGGAGTCATTATTATGGTAAGGAGGGACCCGCTTGCGGGGAGATTTCTTATCTGAAAAACATTATATCGAAAAAATGTTGCATAAATGTGACAGTGATGATATAATATATTATATATGGCGACATAGCCAAGTGGTAAGGCATGGGTCTGCAACACCCTGATCACCAGTTCAAATCTGGTTGTCGCCTTGAGTAGACCGAGTAACTTAGGTTACTCGGTTTTTTTGTAGCACAAGACCGTCAAGCAGCATCGTGCTTGCACGAAAGCAATTTGGAAGACTTGTTTGCCGGGACAAGACAGTCAAACTGGTAGAAAAATTTTGGTGGGTCCCAAACTGGTTATTGCTAAATTGTCCACAATAAGGATGGAGTCATCCGACAATGCGACAACCGGTATTTTCTTTTCCGTAGTTACTTTCTGTATGGATTCATTTTGTGCAGCGGTATTTGCATAATGTACTTCAAGTTCAAAATTTTTGATAATATCCAATCCATTATAATAAGAAAAGTGTGTGTAATCGGCATCAGGCGAAAGGTGAAATTGCTTAAACTGAATGACGGCTCCGGCGCTGTCGCCCATCATTATTTTGGAATGCCGGGAAAGTGTTTCGACAAGATTAAATTCCTTCAGTCGGTTATAAAGTTTGTCAGGCAAACCGCCTGTAAAATAGATGATATCACAGGTGCTGCATTTTTCGAAAGCAGTCTCAGGAGAATCATCGAAATAATTGATATATGAAATTTGCGATTTCTTGATATTGAATCGGGAAAACATAGTTTCAAGTCCGTGACGGTATATTCCACAGTCTTTTGAATAGAATTTCTGCCATACATCATTTGTGGGAATCTCTTTTTCACGGAAAGAAAAAGGAATCACACATACTTTGTGATATGGTTTAATGTAGTTCTTTAATTCTTCAATATATGCCGGATTTACGACGTTGTATGTATTCATTAAAATATTAATCATAATTTTATCACCTCGCTGTAATTATAACATGGGAAAATATGGAAAACAACAAGATTTTTTGCTGGAAAATAATTGTGTCAAAATCGATTCAAAATCACGTCAAAAAACTATTGACAAAATTGAATTGATTTAATATAATGATAAAAATAAAACACAGGGGATGGTAAAATGGATTTTCATGAAAGCGAATTGATAGAATTGAAAGAAATTGTGGTGGAGGATGTTAAGAAGGAAATTATTGCGTTTGCTAATTGTGATGGAGGGAAGTTATATATAGGGGTTCAGGATGATGGACAAATAATTGGGGTTGAAGATGCGGATGCTGCCGCATTGCAAATCAGCAATATGGTCAGAGATGCTATTAAACCGGATTTGACGATGTTTCTGCATTATGAAACGATTAAAGAAAATGGTAAAGAGGTTGTTTGTGTGAATGTGCAGCGAGGAACAGAACGACCGTACTATATAGCTAAAAAAGGGATGCGTCCGGAAGGTGTGTATGTTCGTCAAGGGTATTCTTCTGTTCCGGCTACAGATACGGCGATTCGGCGGATGATAAAAGAGACAGATGGGGATCATTTTGAAAATATGCGCAGTTTGAACCAAGAGCTGACTTTTGAAGCGGTTAAAAGAGAATTTTCGAGTCGACAGATGGAATTTGGTGTGCAGCAGATGCGGACTTTGAAATTGATGGACAAAGAGGGGATTTATAGCAATTTGGCTTTGCTTTTATCGGATCAATGTGTTCACACAATTAAGGTGGCTGTTTTTCAAGGAACCGATCAAAATATTTTTAGAGATCGGCGAGAATTTACAGGATCCATATTACAGCAAATGAATGAGGTATATGATTATATTGACATTCATAATCAAACACATGCTACAATAGAAAGGTTATTGCGGGTAGAAGTTAGAGATTATCCGGAAATAGCAGTTAGAGAGGCGTTGTTAAATCTTATTGTTCATAGAGAATATTCATTTCGTTCCAGTGGCTTAATCAGTATATTTGATGATAGGCTGGAGTTTGTTTCTGTTGGCGGATTATTGCCTGGAGTTGAGTTAGAAGATGTTATGGTAGGAATTTCGGTATGCAGAAATGAAGAACTTGCTAATGTGTTCTATCGCTTACATTTGATTGAGGCCTATGGCACAGGATTGACTAAGATTATGAATGCTTATAAAAATGCAGATAAAAAACCTGTAATTGAAACAACAAGAAATACATTCAAGATTATTTTGCCAAATGTAAATACAGCGCACGAAAATAAAGAAAAGGATGAGATAGAGGAAGAGAGAATTCTCAACGGAACAGAAAAACGAGTGTTAGAATATGCTAAAAGGTATCAGGCGATTACCAAAAAAGATGTAGCGAACCTACTTGGAGTAAGTGAGTCTACTGCATTACGGAAAATCAAGAAATTGGTAAAAGGTAAATTTCTTACGCAGTGTGGAAAGGCAAGAAGCACTTATTATACAATTCCCAAGTAGAGGAAATCTACTCCCGTTCCCGTCTCGGAAAAAGCAGCAGTACAAGCAGTCCTACACCCACGACGAGAATAATGGTTTTGTATTGATTGAAATAATGGAAAAAGGTGTCGCGGTATTGGTATCCATAATACCCCAGGGTAATGAGGATACTATTCCAAAGTGTAATTCCGATTGCGGAAAAGATGGCATAAGTAGGAAAAGACTGCTTGGAAGAACCGGCAACAAAGGCAATGTATGTGCGGCAAAGTGGAATTACGCGGGCGAGGCAGACAGCGATTTTCCCGTGGTCGCCAAAAGTACGGTAGGAGGAAAGGATGGGCTTTTCGGTCGAAGGAAATCGGCGCATCAATCGGTCGAGAAGTGGGGAGCCACCGAAGCGTCCGATCAGATAGGTGAAGGTAGTTCCGATAAGTCCGGCGATGCTGCTATATATAATAAGAAGAAACAGCGGCGTACCATGACCGGCACCGAAGGCTCCGGCAAAGGGCAGAACTAGCTCGCTGGAAATAGGAAAACAGGCGTATTCCAGCGCAATGAGTACAATAATAGCCGGTGTTCCGTAGTTTTGTATCCAAAGAAGAATCTGATCCATAAAATCACCTTAGTAAGGGTATTAGTTCATTATATGGGGGAAACGCAGTTAATAGACTTTTTATTTGCGTAAAAAGAAAAGATGGGGTATACTGAAAGCGCAAGAGCAATGGAAAGAAAGGCGGCGGAAAGAATGCAGACATTACAATCGAGAGTGACATTGAATAATGGCGTAGAGATGCCGATTTTTGGACTTGGTGTGTATAAGTCCGAAGGGGATACGGTTCCGGCAGTGCAGGCAGCGATAAAAAATGGATATCGTCTGATCGACACAGCGGCATTTTATTTTAATGAAAAAGAAGTAGGAGAAGCCGTTCGGACATGTGGAGTACCGAGAGAAGAATTGTTTATTACGACAAAATTGTGGAATGATAAGCAGCGGGAAGGAAGACAGAGGGAAGCATTTGAGTCGAGTTTAAAAGAACTGGGGTTGGAATATGTGGATCTTTATCTGATTCATTGGCCCGTGCCTGAGAAAATTCATGAGACATGGAAAATACTGGAAGGGTTATATGAAGAAGGACTTGTAAAAGCAATTGGAGTTAGTAATTTTTTGGAGCATCATTTAGAAAAACTCAGTGTGAAAGCCAACATTGCGCCGGCGGTAGATCAGTTTGAGTGCAATCCGTATCTGACACGCCAGAGTCTGCGGCAGTATTGCAGGAAACACGATATTGTGCCGGAGGCATGGAGCCCGCTCGGACGCGGTGCCTGCTTTGAAGATCCGGTTCTTTTGGAAATTGCAAAGCGTCATGGAAAAAGTGTGGCACAGGTGATTTTACGTTATGATGTGCAAAATGGCATCATTACAATTCCAAAATCAACAAAAGAAGAGCGAATCATACAGAATGCGCAGGTGTTTGATTTTGCACTGACGGAAGAAGAAATTGCAGCAATTGACGGATTGAACCGCGATGAAATGCACGGCGATCCGGATCATGTGAATTTTTGACAGAAGAGAAGACGGCGCGTATTGACGAAAGTGCAGGAAATTGATATAATAAAAGATACGTGATGTCAGGGCGGAGAGTTGTATTGGAGGAAAGTATGAAAAACAGGGCGAGAAGTTTGGTAAGGGTAGGTTTTTTACTGCTTTTTCTGGCACTGCTGATACCGGGAGCGGCGCAGGCAAAGAAAACGGCGAAAAAGAAAACGGATTCTTACGTTATTAAAATCAATAAACTGCAAAATACCGTCACCGTTTATAAGAAGAGAAAGGCCATTAAGGCATTTCCGTGTTCTACCGGCCGCATAACGCCGACGGGAACATTTCGGATTCAGCAGCGGATGCGCTGGCATGTGCTCAAAGGACCTTGTTATGGACAGTATTGCAGCCGTATTTATAAGGGCATTTTGTTTCATTCTGTCTGGTATCACAAACAGAATCCGGGGACATTGTCCAATAGCAGTTACAATCGGCTTGGAACGATGGCATCGCATGGCTGTGTTCGCTTGACCGTAAAGGATGCCAAGTGGATTTATGACAATTGCCCGGTTGGCACGAAAGTGGTTATTTACAATGCGAAAAATCCGGGGCCGCTCGGTAAACCGAGGGCAATCAAGGTGCCTGGATATTCCGGATATGATCCGACCGATATCTGGAGCAAGAGAAATCCATATAATAAGAAGAAACCCGTGATCCGCGGCGCAAAGAAAAGACGTATCGCGTATGGAGAGCGAAAATATAAGATTATGGAAGGCATTCGTGCACGCAATACGACAGGGTACGATGCGACACGGCGAGTGAAAACGTTTATAGAGTACCGAAAAGATGAGTCGTATGAATATGCAAAAGTGCGCAGAGTAAATACAAAGAAACCCGGAGATTACCGGATTACATATAAACTGACGGATGAGATCGGACGAAAAACGTCTGTAAGAGTTATCCATAAGGTGTTAAAAAAGAAGTAAAAATGTAAAGTTAAATTTAGGAGGAATTGACATGAAGTCATCTTACAACCCGAAAGAAATTGAGAAAAAATGGCAGAAGATCTGGGAAGAGAAAAAGGCTTTTGCAGCTACTGACGATTATTCAAAGCCAAAGTTTTATGCGCTGGTGGAATTTCCTTATCCATCCGGACAGGGCTTGCACGTAGGTCATCCAAGACCTTATACAGCACTTGATATCGTAGCGCGTAAGCGCCGTATGCAGGGATACAATGTCCTTTATCCGATGGGATGGGATGCATTTGGTCTTCCTACAGAAAACTATGCAATTAAAAATAAAGTTCATCCAAAAGAAGTTACAAAGCAGAATGTAGCACGTTTTAAAGCGCAGCTGCAGTCACTTGGTTATTCCTTTGACTGGGATCGCGAGATCAATACAACCGATCCGAATTATTTCAAATGGACACAGTGGATTTTCCTGAAATTGTTTAAAGCAGGACTTGCTTATAAATCCGAAATGCCAATCAACTGGTGTACTTCCTGTAAATGCGGACTTGCCAATGAGGAAGTTGTAAATGGTGTCTGCGAGCGATGCGGAAGCGAAGTTGTCCGTAAAGTAAAAAGCCAGTGGATGTTAAAAATTACCAAATATGCAGATAAATTGATTGATGATCTGGATGACGTGGATTACATTGAGCGTGTCAAAGTTTCTCAGAAAAACTGGATCGGACGTTCTCATGGTGCAGAGGTGGATTTCCAGCTCAAAGATAAGGAAGAGAAACTTCGCATCTATACAACACGTCCGGATACACTGTTTGGTGTAACGTATATGGTTGTTTCTCCGGAACATCCATATCTTGACAAATACAAAGATGAGATCGCAAACTGGGATGAAATCGTTGCTTATCGTGAGATGGCAGCAAGAAAATCCGATTTTGAAAGAACCGAGCTTGCGAAAGAAAAGACAGGTGTCGAGATTCAGGGCTTGACCGCAGTAAATCCGGTAAATGGAAAAGAAATTCCGGTATGGGTATCGGATTATGTATTGATGAGTTACGGAACCGGTGCTATCATGGCGGTTCCTGCGCATGACGACCGTGACTGGGAATTTGCAAAGAAATTTAATATTCCGGTTATTGAGGTAATCGAAGGAGGAAATGTAGAAGAAGCAGCTTTCACAGATGTTGCTACAGGAACTCTTGTAAATTCCGGATTCCTCACAGGAAAATCGGTAGAAGAAGCAAAGAAAGCTATCATTGAATGGCTGGAAGAAAAAGGTGTCGGTACGAAAAAGACAAACTTCAAACTGCGTGACTGGGTATTCTCCAGACAGCGTTATTGGGGTGAGCCGATTCCGATTGTAAAATGTGAAAAATGCGGATATGTTCCGATTCCGGAAGAAGAACTTCCATTGGAACTTCCGGAAGTTGACAATTATATGCCGACCGACAATGGCGAGTCTCCAATCGCAAATATCCGTGACTGGGTAGAGACGACTTGTCCTTGCTGCGGTGGCAAAGCAGAGCGTGAGACGGATACGATGCCACAGTGGGCAGGATCTTCCTGGTATTTCCTCCGCTATATCGATCCGCACAATGACAAAGCACTTGCAAGCCGCGAGGCAATGGAATACTGGCTTCCGGTTGACTGGTACAATGGTGGAATGGAGCATACCACCCTTCATCTTCTGTATTCCCGTTTTTGGCACAAGTTCCTGTACGATCAGGGTGTAGTGCCTACGAAAGAACCATATCAGAAGAGAACATCTCATGGTATGATCCTTGGCGAAAACGGCGAGAAAATGAGTAAATCCCGTGGAAATGTTATCAACCCGGATGATATTGTAAATGCGTATGGCGCAGATACACTTCGTACGTATGAAATGTTTATCGGAACATTTGATGCGGCAGCAGCTTGGTCCGATGATGGCGTAAAAGGATGCCGTCGTTTCCTGGAGCGTGTATGGAAATTACAGGATATGGTAGTTGATGGTGACGAATATTCACCGGAACTTGAGACAAAGATTCACCAGACAATTAAAAAAGTCAGCAGCGACTTTGAAAACTTGAAGTACAATACAGCTATTGCAGCGATGATGGCATTGATCAATGACTTCTACAAAGCAGGCAAGCTGACAAAGGCAGATTTCAAGACATTGATTCATCTTTTGAATCCGGTAGCACCACATATCACAGAAGAATTGTGGCAGATCATGGGATTTGAAGGATACTTGTATGAAAATGCATGGCCGGAATATGACGAAGAAAAGACCGTCGAGAAAATGCAGGAGATCGCAGTTCAGGTCAATGGTAAAGTTCGTGCAACCGTAAAACTTGCCATCGATGCAGACAAAGATACTGCACTTACCGCCGGCAGAGAAGCTATCGCAGACAAACTTGGCGATAAGCAGATTGTAAAAGAAATTTACGTCCCTGGACGTATCATCAACATCGTAGTGAAATAGGAGGAGTCAGCCTTGACGGCGGAAGCCGTCAACTCTAATGCTGACGACGACCTGCCGCCGAAGCGGAGCTGAGGGGGCGTTACCACTGAGCCAGCTTTGCGGACAACTTGACTCTATAAATTAAGGCAAAGCAGCCAAAATGAGAAGTAATTCTTGTTTTGGCTGTTTTTTTCGATAACAATATGAGGGAAAGGCAACCCAAGCAGTAGAACCTTGCAGATAGGTTGCTTTTAAAGCAAGTATGGGGAAGTCGCTCAAAAGAATTACGGTAAAAAGTTTATTGCGGAACGCGGTTTTACCGTAAAATTTGTAAAAAATAGAAAATGGCTGTAAAAAAGTGGAAATTATTGCGGTATTATTTTGTTCGAAACAAGATAAAATACCGTAAAAACTTAAAAATTGTAAAAATATGGTAAAAAAGAGGGAAAAATTACGGTACAAATAGAAGAAAAACTAGAATTTGACCGTAATGCTAGAAAAGTAGTGCCCCTCGGTTTCGCTCCCTCAATAAGGTAGTGTCCCCCTCGATAAAGTAGTGCCCCCTCGGCTTCGCCTCGGCGGCAAGTCACAATTAGCATTAGAAGGGGCTGCCACACTAATCACTTAGTGCGACAACCCAAAAAAAGAAATCCAGTGTAAGCGGTTGCTTTTGATGCAGGGAAGAAACTATGATCCCTCTACGCTCTCAAGTCAAAATTATATCTTGTAATATTTCCGACGGGTGCCTCGGTCTCAATGAAATCGTGGACGAGATTGATGTCTTTTTTCTTTTCTGCAAATTCCGAGGAGAAGCTGTAACCTTGCTCGTTTAGGGCATCTTTCAAAAGACCGACATTTTTTTCGAGAAGTCGAAGGGCATTGCCTTTGGAAACGAAAAATTTGGTAGCAATATTGGTATGGTCTTTTGTGATGTGGATGTCCAGCGGTCCAAGGTGGTCCATTTCAAGGTGCAGGAGAACTTTGAGATTGTCTTTCGATTTCCGCAAAGTTTCTTTTTTTGTCATAACGTAAAGGTCGCCGTGGGCATTTTCGGAAGACAGTTTCAAAGGAAGCTGCATGTAAGCAAATTGTTCATTTAACGTTTTCATAAATTGCAGATTTTGCTGCATGTCATTTGTTGTGTTGACAGCGCTTTCGCCGGAAGGGCGGGTGGCAAACATCTGGCTGAGGTGAAGCAGATCATCCAATTCCGATGAAATTTTGTGATACAGGGAATCCATGCCGTTGCTTTCTTTTAAACCTTCCGGAGAAATGGTCCAATTTGACAGAAACTGTCCCTTGATCAGCTTGCCAAGGGATGGATTTGCAAAAAGATCGCGGATCATTGAGTCGGAAAGCTTCGGAAGAGCAGAATGAAGCGCACCGAGCAGTTCTCGCGCGGTGGCGGAACCATTTCGCAGGTCAGCAATTAATTTGTCAGAATCTGTAAAATCGGAAAACTGATCTGCAAGGGATTCCCGCTCAGCGGCAGTAAGAATGTGGCCGCTTTGTTCTTGAATAAATCCAGGTTCTTCGGTCGTCGCATTGCTTGTTAAATTCGTATTTACTTTATCTGTAATATTTGAAAACAATTGGCGCATACGCGACAAAGGATTATTCGGAGTGTTTTCCTCCGCAGCGGGCGTTTCCTGTGGGGAGGTGGTTTCTTCAGAAACCTCAGGAGAAGTGGAAGATTCCGCTGCTTCTGAATCGACGCCAGCTTCCTTTTCCACAGTTTGCTGCTCTAATGTTTCTTTGGCGGCTAATTGAAATTCTTCCAAAGACGGTGTGGAGCCCAGGGCGGTGGAAAGCAGTTCGCCGGCGGCATATCGGGCAACGGACACATTTTCCTCGGAAAGTTCCGAGAGAAGATCTGTCAGAGAATCCGTCAGAGAATTCATGCGGCCAAGAAGCTGGTGCTGCTGATTCTGGTAAGTGTCAAATTGCGCAACCGAGGCTTCATCCATCGGAAATCCGAGGCGGTACATTGTGATCACATTGCCAACATCCGCATGGGGATAGCGCGAGCAAAGCTGCATAAATGTATTGATGCTTTCGCGGCTGATGGACTGCTTATTTTCGAGGAGACTTCGCACAATGTCAAGATTGCGCGGACTTTTCGGCAGCCCGGCTTCTTCGAGTGCCTGTTCGATCGTATCTTCCATGCCCAGAAGGTAGGTGGAGGACATGGCTTTCATGTAAATCGTTCCATTGTCGAGACTGGTGATAAGAAAGGCGGCCTTTTGCCCGATCGAATACATGGAAGCCTCCGACAAATGGCCGGTAAAGGAAGTGCCGTCGTCGAGAGAAATGGTAATTTCGTTGCCATGGACATCGCTTACAACGCCTTTTAATGTCTCGCCTTCGCGCAATGTGATGGTGGAATTGCCGGTGCGAAATGTGCGGCGCGCAGCCGTCGCCCCCATATTTCCCGAACGGTTCGGATCGTTATTTATCGTATTACTTGTAATAGGCATATTATAGTCTCCCTTCTGATCAGATTCCTTTTGTAATAGCATCATTTCCATATTTTGTCTTTATTTTTTGAATCGCTTCGTCCAATTTTGTCTGGCGTTGGAAATATTCCTTGGCCGAAAGTGTCGGTTTTTCTTCGGCATTCGAAGCGGCAATAAATGGCATGTCGAGCAGATTGAGCTGCTCGGCAGCATGTTTTGTTAATTTTGAGGTGGAAACACCCAGCAGGCGGATCGGCGAGCCGTCCCAGATTTCGTCAAATAACTGGCAGCAGTGCGTGTATAATGTGTCCGGATCGTTGGTCGCAGATACCATACTGCACTGGTGGCTGACATTGTGAAATTCGTTGTCGCGGATCGAAACGACTACGACAAAAGCACGCATTTCATCTTTTTGAAGCCGTGATGCCACTTTGGCGCACAATCTGCGGAGTATTTTTTTCGCTTCCGCGGAATCTGTCACGTCGTTGGGAAGTGTCGTCGAATTTCCATAGCCCTTGTTTTCGGGAGTGCGCGGAGCAACCGGCGACGGATCGATGCCATTGGCGTATTCGTGGATCAAAAGCCCGTGTTTTCCCATGTGGCTTTGCAATATAGCGGGATCAAACGCCGCAAGTTCGCCAATTGTGCGAATCCCTAACGTGTATAATTTCTGCTCCGAGGATTTGCCGACAAAAAACAAGTCGCGTACCGGAAGCGGCCACATTTTTTCCTTAATTTCATCGGGGAAAAGGGTGTGCACTTTATTTGGTTTTTCAAAATCCGACGCCATTTTTGCTAATATTTTACAAGTTGAAACCCCAATGTTTACGGTGAAACCAAAACGTTTCTCCACTTCTGTGCGAATGAAATTCGCGGCTTCAACCGCAGAATATTTTTCCAATAATTCACTGTCCGTCATATCGGCAAAAGCTTCGTCAATACTGAATTGTTCCACAGTATCCGTCAATGACTTCAAATATTCGATCAATCGGTGTGAAAAGTCACGGTAAATGTCGTGGCGGGGAGGAACGACCAAAAGGTTCGGGCATTTTTTCCGGGCATCCGACAATGTCTCCGCCGTTCGGATGCCGTAAGTCTTGGCAATGGGACTTTTGGCAAGCACGATGCCATGCCGCGTCTTTTCACTGCCGCCAATGACCGCAGCCACTGTGCGCAGATCAAGTGTTTCGCCTTCTTCACGCAGGCGGTACACGGATTCCCAGCTCAGATATGCGTTGTTGACATCGATGTGGAAAATAATCATTTTGGCGCTCCTTTCTCATATTTGGGCGGGGCTCAAGGCCAATCGCCTTTCCAGGAAAGCATGGACGGCGCTTGGCTTTTCGACCCTGATACTTATATATCGGCAGGTTGGGGCGGTTTGTAAAGAAAGGGGGCGACAAATTAACTAAACGATGAAATAATTAACTTTAAAGTTATTAATTTCAAAGTTAATTATGAGGTGGGGCTATGAAAGAACTTTTTAAAAGTAATGTCGTATCTTTATGAGGAACCATTACTTCTTTTGAGGCAGGAAGTGCAGGAACCCGGCATATACAGTGCAGTAATTGAAGCGATTGCGATGGGGTATACGAAAACAAATCATTTGGAGAAAAAGATTCTTCACGAAAGACAATCTATGGTATTTCGGATTTTATGTTTCGTTTCTGGTACCGATATGTATTTGCAAATCGTACGTTGATTGAGACAGGCGCAGTAGAAGCTGTTTGGAGTAAAAAAATAGAATCGGATTATAACAATTATAATGAAAGTGCTGGAGGAATTAAAGAAAAAAGCAGATGTATTTCGGAAAAAACGCAGACGGACGTGGAAGAAAATAGAGGGAAAAAAGAGGTATAAATTCTTCCATCATTGTAAATTGCCGGTGGTAAAAATACAAGAGCAACATTGCAAAAGGAATTGTAAATTGATTTTAAATATGCTAATATAATTTTAGTGATTTTTGGAAGAGAGTGATAAAGGAGGACAAAATCATGCTGGTATCTGTTCTGGGAGATTCAATTAGCGCTTACGAAGGGTATATTCCACCAAACTACAAGGTGTATTATGATGAGGATAGGCAGAAAATAAATGGTCTGACTTCGGTATATGATACTTGGTGGGCGAAAGTGAATCAATATTTGAAAGCCTATTTATGTGTCAATAATTCATTTTCAGGAAGCAAAGTGAGTGGTGAATTTCCGAGCGCATCGAGTGAGAAAAGAGCCTCCGCACTGAACAAAATAAATCAGTATCCGGATGTGATACTCGTCTATATGGGAACAAATGATTTTGGCTTTGGTGTTCCGTTGGAAACGTTTGCAAAAGATTACCGAAAAATGATGGAGCGGCTTCGCGGTAATTATCCGTCTGCCCGTATTTTGTGTGCGACAATTGCGAGAAGTTATATGAAGGGAAACCCAGATTGGAAATTTCATGAAATGTATGGCGGGACAGCTTTGGAAGAATACAATCAGGCAATCCGAGATGCGGTGAACGAACGTGATGACATTGTGCTAATGGATTTCCCAGAAGAGGGAATCCGCTACGAAACGCTGGATGGCACGCATCCGACACGGCGGGGACATGAGGAGTTGGCACAGATGTGGATTAGGTGTTTGGAGAAAAAAATTAAATTACTACAAAATGAATATGAAGAATATTTCAATGAATTAGAATTAATACAGCGTCAATATAACCAAGAAGAGGCTTATTACTTTATAATCAATAAGTTGATAAGAGATAGTATAAACGACAAGGATATAAGTGTGAGGGATGTACATAAGTTGATTAAAGCTAAGGATTTTCCGGGAAGAAATAGGTACTTAAGAGGCTACGATGGCCAAGTACCAGATTTTGTTGTACTTCATAATGATTTTGATGAAAGCAAAGGCGAGAGGCAGTCTGGCAAAGTATATGGATGCGTTGAAATAAAGCCATTTTCAAAGGAAAATACAAAATTATATAGCAACTATATTCATCTAATAGAAGAACTGTTGGAGGGGAAGAAATCATTCCAATTAGTTCATGAGACATCATATCAAAATAGGATAACGATAGAATTCGAATCGAAGGAGGGGAAAAAGTTTATTGAAAATCACCTCAAAGAGGGTAATAATGCGATTCCGATTTCTTTGGAGAATGATAGTATAAATGGAACGATATTTTTGTGTGGTGGGAACAAGGATCTGTGTTTACAGCTTGAGGAAAATCAATCAATAGAATTTATAGATAATGAAATAAAACCGCTGAAAATTCAAATGCAGAACGATAAAGTAGTTCTTGTTCCAGGAGAAAGCGAAAAACTGGAATGTGAATATCTTGTAGAATTAAAGAGCAAAAAAATAAAAGAAGAAAAGTTTTCTCAAGAAAACAAGGAATGTTGTAATACAATAGTTTGTGAACTGCTCAAAGAATTAATTGGGTTTAAGAAAGTTATCTTTACTAATGGATATCAATGGATATTAATACAATGTTCAGAGACTGAATTTGAAAAAGAAAAGGATAAGAACGGGATTAAAGTAACGTCACCAATAACGGTCAAAGATTTTCAGTGTAAATCATTAGCCAATTTTTATCCTGAGCCAAAAGATAAGGCGACTTTTAACAGATTGATCTCATCATGGAAAAAGACTACACAATGTGAAATAGCGAGAGAAACAATTGAAAAGTTTGATGGACCTTGGGGGGAATTAAGATTTAATACCAGTTGGAGCGCGTTTAAAAAGAAGGACAGGGAAGAAATTAACCAAGCAATTAATAATTTGAAAAATTGTTATTTAAAGAATTTTTTGGAAGTCGAAGATATAAATAAAGTGAGGAGCAACTTAGATAAATTCGGACTATGGTCAGTGAGCAGATACTTGGATTTAGGGTTACATCTCACAGAATTCCAAACAGATGAAGATTTTAAAGCATGGACCACCATGACTTTTGCCGAGTTGCAACAACACAACTTTGAACAGTGGTTACACTTAAAATTAGAAATTAATAGAATTTTTCAAGAAGCAAAATCACAATCCCAACAAGGAGAGGAGAAAATTGAAAATGACGAATAATATTCCACAAATTATGACGCTAAGCGCAAATAATATTTTTGAATATTGCGAGAAAAAAGAAAATAACTATTTGTTTGATATAAATAACAAAATTAGTTATCGTTATGTAGTGAAGCAAATTGCAGATTTTAACGAGTGCCCGTTATATCACCAGATTCTCTTTGAAACTCAAAAGAGAAGTGGTGATACAAGTGACAGTTCATGGTTACTGGATAAATTGATTATTGTGGATTTTGAAAAAATATTTCAATTTCTAGAAAAAGAGGAAGAGGATGTAGACAAACAGCAGGATCTTGAAAAAAATGTACAAGATTTAATTGAAAATGGATTGGATATACAGTATGAGCAAGATCGCCTTGTGCATTTTATTCCATTTGACAAAAGCGGGAATATGAGTCGAAATAGCAGGATTACATTTATTAGAGAAGACTATTTTGAAGATATGAATGAGAAATTGAATTTGGGGATTGATTTTTCACAAATAAGTGTTGTTTTAAGTAAATATTATGCATACAGAGGGTTATATTTGTCTTCTTCAAAGAGAATTGATCATGAAGATATAAAGATTTCTCCGGAAACTTTGATAATAATAAATGAGAAACGGGTAAATGGAAAGGGGTCTTATTTGCTTGGCCGGGGCAATGAAATCAACATTCCGATTGTAACGGCAGAGGAAATTGTAACAGCAGAGGAAAAAGAGAGTGGGAATACGAATAAAAGCAATTGGAAATTTAAGGATGCTGAAATAAAAGCAAGAGAGGATGTACAAACGCCGTTTGATGGAGTTGGGATGATATCACCCGAATATGCAGAGCGTATTAATGAGAAATTACACATTTCCGGTGCAACATCATTCCAAGTTAGAATGCCATTTATAAAAGGAATGCTGCATGAAGTTGATTTTAAAAGATTTATAGAAGATTATGATGAGGAGGGATGGGAGGAAAAGAAATACGATTATGAAGATGCATTCGGGATAACACGTGATTTGAAAAAAGCACATATTTTGCTGACGGAGTCTATGTTTAAAGGGATGAAGTGGATTAAAGAGTATTGTAATGAAAAAAACATAGAGGATCCGATGGAATTTTATTGCGATGCTTTGAATAAGTATAGGCATTGTTTGTATGTTGGTGGAACAAACTTACCATATGGTCATTCCAAATATACGCACCTGAGTTATCAGATGGTTAATACACTTAAACTGTCAGATGAAGAGTTTGAGAATGTAATGAAATCGACAAAGAAATTTGTTGAGGATCCATTACAATATGTAAAAGAGTGGAATTCAGAGGAGGCAATTGATTTTGAAGACTCCGATAGAAAGAAATTAGAAAGCAAAACACCGACTTGGAAAAAAGCGGTTATAAAAGATGAAACATTCCAAAATGATATTTATATTGCTGAACAGTTAAAAAATATTCAGAAAGGCCTTATAACTAAAATAGCAAATGGCAAAATCCCGGTAATTGGGCAGACAAGATACTTATGTCGGGATTTGATGCCATTACTTGCATTGCTGCTTAAGAATCCAAGGGCTGTACAAAATTTTTATCTAAGATGTTTGTTTATGAGATTTTATCTGCCTTTAGGGAAGAAAGATGCGGGTATTTTTAAAGGAAACAAGAATTATAAATATAGCGGTTATGCTGCTTTTTTCAGAAGCCCGCATTTGGCGCGAAATGAAGAATGCTTGTTGCAGCCCTTTTTGAAACCAGGAGACGAGGAAACTTTCTTTAGAACGGTTAGAATGCCAACACAAGAACAATATGAAAGGTATGTGAAGATGTATGGGGAATATTTTGGACGTTTAACTGGGGTTGTAATGGTCCCTAGAGGCTCGACAGTGCCATTGTGTCTTGGAGGCGCTGATTTTGATGGGGATTTGGTACAAGTTGTATTTGATGAAACTGTGGTTCAGGCAGTGCACGACGGCTGTTATGCTAATGCGTGGCTTAAGAGAGAACTTCCGATTATTAAAATTCCGGAGACAAAAGCGAAAGAGGAAACGGTTCCGAAACAAGTTCCGTATGAACATATTAGAAATACGTTTTCAAATAGCATTGGGCTAATATCTAATGAAGCAATTTCGATTGCACAAAAAGAGTATAGCAGTGATGAGCCTTCAGAGGGGAAAATGGCCTGTTGGATGTGTACATTGTTGACGGGATTGGATATAGATGCAGCCAAAAATGGAAAACATCCGGATTTAAGTATGCTATTAAGCCAGGATATTCCAAAATCAGGATATCTTAAATTTATAAAGCAATTTGAGGCACTTAGATCGGACGATGGATATCAATTTGATGCTCTATGTGTTGTTAAAGATCATAAAAAGATTGAGGTGAGTTTAAAAAATAGTAAGAAAAACCACGCAGTTTTTGTGTTGCCAGAAGAACCAAATACAGGAACAAAGGTCAATCAATTACCGGTTTTATTTGCGGAAGAATATATTGCTTATCAGAAGAAATTGAAAGAGAAAAAAGAGAAAGGAAATACAAGATGCAGCCCATTTAGACCATTTAAAAATAATGCTTATGGTGACGAGGATAAAGGAAGAGAATTTAAAGAAAAATATGACAGTATTATCAGCATTTATTCTTTTTATAAAACCACGTTATTAAAGCGCTTAAAAATAAAAAAAAATGAAGAAAATCATGGAGAAGAAAATCTTTATGAATTAATTTTAAAAATATATGATAAAGAGAATGCTAAATATTTATGGAAGGAAATTATTCCCGAATTAGAAAGAAAGTTGGAAAGTGCTATTGTAAACGACATCAACGATATTAAAGAGAACTTTAACAAAGTTAAATGGCAGTTTCAACCACAGGAAGAGCGCGAAGAAAAACTGAACGCTATTATTGGTAGCAACGTGAGCAGCTCTCTTTCAGATGCAGAAAAAAATCTATTGTTTCATTTCAACCAGGGCGGGTATAAAATACTCTGGCACCTTATAGACATTATAAAAGGAAAACGAGTGGAAGAATTTGAAACGATAAAAGCCAGGGTCGAAGAGAAGAATAAAGATCTGTCGGAAAAAGAAAAGAAAGGAGAATTTGCAAAACGTTTAGAAGAAGTAGTAAAGGCGTATTATGATAGTAATTTGAAAAATGTGGATTTGCGTCTTTACAAGATTTGTATAGAGAGATTAAGGAAATTAGTGGAAGATACTTCCTTATCACTGGAAAGTAAAGTGGGAATAATGTATCAAGTTACAGCGAAAAGCAGTACACGTAGAAAAATTTTCTGGGATCTCTTTTCATGGGAAGAAATTGAAAAATGCTTAAAAACGGAGGAAGATGAGAATGCTAAATGAAATAATGGAATTTACGGCGTATACGCAAAATCCTAAAAATGAAGAGCCAAGACTGCAGCCGATGTTATTGACAGATTCATTTCCTGAAAAATATAAATTGAATGGAATTAGTGCGGTTCTTACAATAATAGCAAGAGGGTTCATTTTTTCAAAACAAGCAGAAAAGTTTGCGGGAGATACGGATAACTGTATTTTGGCAGCTAAACTTGTGCTCAATAAGTGGTGTGGATTCGATCTTGCCAATGATGCAGATACTGAAGATGAGATTGAAAAAACAGTAAATGCTTGGTTTGAAGAAGAGAAAGTAACGAAAGAGTGGCTGAAAACATATTGGACACATCATTACATAAAAAAAGTAAGGAAAGCAAAAGAAGCGGATGACGCATGGAAGTGTTGCAAGAAAAAATGGCAGGAAAAATTTAACTCGTCTTATGATTATAAGGCTAAAGAAGTTACATTTGCGAATGTTATTGCGGATGCATTTTCACTTGGTCCATTAAAGAAGCGCTATTGTATTATTAAGAAGGAAACAGTGGAAGGATCTTCTAAAAAACGAAAATCAAAGAAGCAGGATGATGCTGATTTAAACAAAGCAATGAAAAGATTTGATTATCTGTATAGTAGTTATAAAAAGGGAACACATGCTTCAACGAAGTTGAAAATGTTGAAAAACATTATTGCTTTTTTGATTTGGCAGGAAGAACATCCGATTTGGCAAGCGAAACATTCAGGAAAACAACAAGCGGTTTTGATACAAAAGGGAAGGCTATTCGGATGGTATGGACGAGACGATAGTAAGGGGGATAAATCTGCATGGCTGTTGGACGGTTTCAAATGGAAGGATGATCAGCCGATTATGTCAGCGGAATCTTACGGAACTTTTGTAAAGATGAGTATTGATTCAAACTTTATTTCAGAAAATGGGTTTAAGATTATTGATACTGAGGGGTGGGAAGCTTACGAAGAGGATTATTGGATTTTAGAAGATGGTGGTCATGGAGAAGCATTTGTTATAAAAAACAGACCATCTGCTATTAAATAATAGCCCGGTGCAAAATGCAAAAAAAGAGAAAAACCAGCTGGTTTTTTTGCAAAAACGCATTAAATAATAGCCCGGCTGAAATTACAAATTAATTAAAGGAGGAAAAAAATGAAATTTGATGAAGAAGAAATTGATATTGATGACGTATTGTTTGGTATGTTTTCAAATGCAACAACAGATGAAGATCTGGAATATGAATTAGACTTCATATGGAATGATTAGTTACTATTAAAAGAAAGGAAAGTGTGATGATTAACTTTCTAATTATCACACAAGGTTAAAAAATGGAAATTTTTGGAATTGGAATGACGGTTGAAAAGTATAGTGGATACCCAGAGACGATGAAATTTGATTTGATTGACAATCAGATCCTTCTTATCATGAGCCGGGAGAATATCGAAAGATACCCACTCGATGGAAAGTTTGAATTTAGGTTTATACCGATTTACAATACTATTTTTCTAGTGATGAAATATGGAAATTGCCCTTGGATATCGGCACCATATTCTCCGCATTTATCGGCTGATTTTGAAACAGAAACCTTCGAAAAAGGAGAAGGGATGGCATTGACCGTTCTCCAGATCTGCAATGAAGACGGTAAAATACATAATATGTCAGTCTTAGGACTTACTACAGATTTCTCGAATCTTCTCTATTCTGCTGCTGATTTAATATTTCAAACGATTCCGTTTAGCCTGGAAGAACATAGAGCGCTAATTGCCGCAGTCTATGATGAATTTCAGACAGATGAGGAACTTGCAGAGGAATGTGATCAGGAATGCAGGTGCTTGATCGAATAAATTTTAGAAAATGGTGGTCATGGAGAAAAAGCATTTGTTATAAAAACAGACCATCTACTATTAAATAATAGCCCGGTGCAAAATGCAAAAAAAGAGAAAAACCAGTTGGAAATGAAAAACCAGCTGGTTTTTTTGCAAAAACGCATTAAATAATAGCCCGGCTGAAAATAAAAAATAAAGGAGAAAAAATATGAAAGAAGAAAAAAAGATTATAGTAAGCGAAGGACAAGAAAGAGCGCAAGGACTAGGATGGGCTCAATTAACAAAAGACTACCAAAAGGTGATTTTAATTATGGAAAGAGAAATTGTAAGTTTAAACATGGCCGGATGGGCATGGAAAATCACAGATGAGGGATGGAAACAAAGGATGGAACGTACTTGTGAATACATTCGAAAAAGGGTCTCTGATCCAATGATTATAGGACTTCAAGAAGTACAGTTATCTGGAGGCAAATCTCTAGAAACATTAGAAAAATGGTTCCCTGAGTATCACATTGTTCTACCGGCGGGATATAACAATCAGCCTAAAAGTGCCATTTCAATTATGTTAATTAGAAAGAACATATGCGAATCGTATTCAATCGATACCTTGGATGATTTAGAGAATAATTTACTGTATAACTATGTTACCATCAATACAACAGATGAATTATGCCTAAGAGTATTGAATGTTCATATCCCACACACTTGCTGTGAGGATAGGTCGGAGCGGTTCCAGCAGGATAGAGAGGAGCTGAGAGCCAAGTTTGTTAGGGCAGTAAGCAAATTAGCAGAGCCGGATATTAATTTTATTGCATTAGGTGATTTTAATACTCCTCCTGACGATTCCTTTATTGAAAACTTAGACACATTCATTGATAGTCCTATGCTAGATCCGGTATTACCGAAGGATAAGAAGAAGGCTACATGGATAAATGGAACCTCAAAGAACAGATTGGATTATATATTATATTCTTCGGGGTTGATTTGTGACACAGGTGTTTCAGCCAAAATTACACAAATTGATGACACCACGATTACAGATAAGATGAGCGATCACGCATTTTTGATTGGCGGAATTGCATACTAATGTTGTGGTAAAATATAGTTGTA
>DJEU01000004.1:2199-8692 GCA_002431395.1 Lachnoclostridium sp. UBA5890 | reverse complement strand
CCGGCACAGGTCACAGCCATCCATACAAAAGGCATGGATGTGATTGCCATGATCAAGAAAAGCAGCCGGATCAAATATTCGTACGGTGGTGAACAGCTGAATATCAAAGAAAACTATTCCCGGAACAAAAAGCGCCGTGGCAGATCAAAGTATCTGCTTTCTGTTGATGTTATGGTAGGAAAGGCGAATCCAATTCCGGCGAAAATCGTATGCGTAAGGAACAAGGCAAACCGCAAGGACTGGCTTGCTTTTATCTGTACAGATACAGCACTTTCCGAGGAAGAGATCATCCGTATTTATGGAAAGTGCTGGCAGATCGAGGTCTTTTTCAAAACCTGCAAATCCATGCTGAACCTGGTTGGAGAATGCTATAGTTTATCTTATGATGCACTGACAGCCCACGTGGCGATCGTGTTTACCCGATATATGTTACTTGCAATGGAGCAGCGTCAAAATGAAGATCAGCGAACTCTTGGTGAGCTGTTCTTCTTCCTTGTTGATGAAATGGCAGACATTACTTTCAACAGGTCACTTTGCATCCTGATGGAAGCCTTAATGGCAAGTATTCAGGAAATCTTAAAACTCAGTGATAAGCAACTGAATGCTTTTACCGCTGATTTTGAAGCAATTTTCCTATTGTATTCTTCCCGGTGAGAAAAGGCAACTGCTTTCTCTTGCTATTTTCATGACATTTTGATATGTTAACCATGAGAATGCGGTCTTTGTGAGGTAATTTACAGTGCTTAAGGGATATCTGATTGAAAAATATAATGTAATGAGTAATGCGTACACCTGCAACCGGCTGGTGGAGGAAGCTGCTGCCCGGGATGTGGATCTGCAGATTATCGGAATTTATGATACCATGGTAACACCGGAGGGCGTAATCAACTGCGGAAGAGTGCTGGAACACCGGGATTTCGTGATAAACCGCTACAAATGGGGGAAGGAGAAGGATGCCATCAATGCACTTGCCACTCGAAGCTATAACCCCTTAACTGCCTATAATATCTATATTAATAAGTTCGAACAGATACGGAGACTTCACTCCGAGGCTTTTCTGGTCCCGAAATATATCCTGGGAACTTCCCTTCTGCCTTTTGCTTCGATCGAAGAACAGCTGGAGCTCCCCTTTGTGGGAAAAGGGCTGGAAAGCTCCATGGGAGAGGAGATTGTCTGCATCCGGAACCGGGAAGATTATGAAAAGCTGTCCTCCTCTTATCCTGTATCAAAAGAATGGCTCTTCGAGGAATTTATCTCCGAAAGCTATGGCAGAGATATGCGTTTCTACAGTATCCGCGGGGAGGCGACTGCCTGTATGCAGCGCAGATCCCAAGGGGATTTCCGCGCCAATGTGGCTTTGAGAGCTTCCGTGGAGCCTTTCGAGATTACCCCTGCCATCCGTACCATTGCCCGGGATATTTATGAACAGACCGGGCTGGATTTCTTGGGAATCGACCTGCTTTTTGGCAAAAAGAAACCTTATTTTTGTGAGATCAATGTCATGCCGGGACTGGAAGGTATTGAAAAAGCCTCCGGGATAAATGTTGCAGGGAAAATTATCGAGACGATACAATCCGACTTTACAGATTACTGAAAGGCTGGAATATTTTTATGAAAAAAACTTTCGGAACACCACTGCAATTTCATAAAATCACTACTACACAAGAGGCGGAAGACTTCGTCTATGCCTCTTATCTGCGGGCTGCCGCGCATCAGGATTACGCCGCAAAAGATGCCGGAAAAAGACATCCGGAGCTGACCGGAGAACTGCTACGGCAGAAATCTCTTACGCCCTGCGTCGTCGTCACCGGAAGCAAGGGAAAGGGCTCCGTCGCCAACATGATCTCCCGGATCCTGCAGACGAAATTCACGGTAGGGCTCATGACCAGTCCCCATATCACGGACTTCAGAGAACGCTTCCGCGTCAATGACACGATGATAAACGAAGCAGACTTTTGCCGTCTGATGAATGCGATTCAGCCGGAGATTTTGAATATTGCCTCTGGTCTGCCGGAATCGGTATGCGTCAGTCCCATGGGTATCCAGACAGATCTGGCACTGACGTATTTTCAGGAAAAGCAGACCTCATTTAATGTATTTGAATGCGGAAAAGGTGCGAAATACGATGATGTGAACAATATCCGCCATGATTATGCCGTAATCAACCGGATTTTTCTGGAGCATACGAGAGAACTGGGCGATACGCTGACTGCCATTGCCGAGGACAAATCCGACGTCATCACCGGAGAGCAGAAGTGCGCTTATTTTGCGGAGCAGGAACCGGAAGTGCTTAGGGTAATGATGGAACATGCCGAGGCTCTGCATGTTCCCTGTAAAATCTACGGTTGGGATTTTCATGCGGAAAATATCCGTTATACCTGTTCCGGAATGCAGTTTGATGTAGTGATTGGAGATCATATGTATCCGGATCTGCAGGTTCCGTTGTTAGGAGAACATCAAGCGAAAAATTGCGCGCTGGCACTGGCTGTATGTGTAGATGTGCTGCAGGACATTTGTCCGGAATGCGATGCTGCGGAGATATTTTCGGAAACAATGTGTGATCGGATTCGCAGCCAGCTGGCAGCAATCCATCATCCGGGTCGGATGGATATTTTAAGTTCTGATCCATTTATTCTGCTGGACGCCTGCATCAATTCTGCCAGCTGTGAAAATGTAAAAGAGGTTCTTAAGCATCTGGGGATTCGGGATTGCACCGTTATCGCGGGGATTCCGGAAGATAAAGATTATGCCGGTGTGGTCCGATCCATGAGGGATATGGCAGGTAAAATCCTCCTCACCAAATCCGGCAATCCTCATTATCATTTTTCATCGCATCAACGAGATGTACTTGCTACAGAGGGGATCCTTACAGAATGGACGGATTCGGTAGAACAGGCACTGGCTCTGGCTGGTTCTTTTGCCAATCCCATTGTAATCCTGGGAACCACTTCGATAATTTCGGAAGTTGAGCGGATTTTTCGGCAATCTTAACTTGCCCATATGGAATGCCGGTGTTACAATGAGGGCAGAATAGAAGAAATAGAAGAGCAGCAAAACATTATACAGAGAGGAGAAGTTCTATGGCAGGTATTTATGGAATTAGTAATTATAGTCTGACCGGCAATTACGGATACGGTTATTCTACCGGAGCAGTATCTTCCGCACAGTCCGAAGAGAAAGATGTTGTGATAAATCCCGGCAAATCCGATGTGGAAAAGCCCGGCAGGAAATCTTCTCCCGCGGAATGCGAGACCTGCAAGAACCGCAAATACCAGGACGGTTCCAATGAGATGGTCTCCTTCAAATCTGCATCCCATATATCACCGCAGGCTTCTGCCTCCAGGGTTCGCGCCCATGAGCAGGAGCATGTGACCAACGCTTACAACAAAGCGGCACAGAATAACGGCAAGGTTCTCTCCGCTACGGTCTCCCTACGTACTGCGGTATGCCCCGAATGCGGCACCGTCTATACCGCCGGTGGCACCACCACGACCAAAATCAGCTACAGAGACGAGAGTAATCCTTACCAGCAAAATAAGAAATCCGCCGATGCTGCCGCACTGATTGGACGGAATCTGGATCTGAGCGCGTAAATGAAAAAAATTTTTGACATGCGAAAGCCCCCACATGATGATGTGAGGGCTTATTTTTCGTTTTAATATGCCACATACCAGTTCATGTAGGGCAGGAGAGTGAATCCATCAAATTTCTCTGCATCTGTATAGTAAATAATATAGATCTTATTGCTGTCGATGTGCTCCCAGTTGATTCCCATGGTAAAACGGATTCCCTTTCCCAGAAAATCCTTCGGCTTGGGAGGTACATCGCTCAATGTTCTGTTTGCAAGATATTCTTCGGCATCGATTTCTCCGTAGAGCAGAACACTGGGATACTTGATGGCATCTTCGACCTCGATCTCACGACCGCTGTCTGCCGCAATTTCTATAGCTTTCTGTATTGCTTCTTCGCTTCCTTCTTGAAAATATCCACTGACCAATTCCTTATAAGAAGTAAAATAAGCCTTTTCAAACTGTACATTTTCTCCCAGAAGAAGTACCGTCAACAGAATACTTGCGACCATTTTCCACCGCAGGTTTATCTTTTTCGCAATAAAATCCGTTGCGGAAGATATGCTCAGCGCCCCGCACATCACCAGAGGAATATAAATACAGTTAATCTGCGTCATTCCCACACTGATTAATAATCCCAGTAACAAGGCTCCGGTCAGCTGAATAAATATCATCCACAACAGAGTAGTCTGTCTCTTCCATAATGCCAGGATTAGTCGGAATACCAGTAAAAATACTCCAAGGAAAATGAATACCCTGGCTACAATGCCAAAAAATCCAAAAGGCATGATCACATCATACGGGCGCCCGATATCCTGCCGGTATAAAAGGTATAACAGATTCCTGAAGTTAGAAAGTATCTCCTGAAAAGAGGAAGCTATTTCATTCACTCTGAAGTCCGTCATTGCATAGATTGAAAAGGGTCCTATGGAAAATTCCGGAAGGATTCCTCTGTTTACCAGCAAAAATGCTAACAACGGAAACGCCAGAAGCCCTATGATCACCACGTGGATCACAAAGTATTTGTTAAATTTCAGAGTTTTGGTAAAAAATCCGTATCCCCATTCCAACAACAGCAACAGTGGAACGATGGGCCAGATCGTTGCATAACAATAGAGGCTCAAGCCGTAGGAGAGTGCCGACAGAATGAGTAATTTCGGTTTTCTCAGACCATAGACAAAAAACGTCAGACCAAAAAGCAGAAAACCGGGAGCCAGGTTGGATTCCAATCCCCATCTCGACATCATGATATGCCAGGGGCATACACTAAGAAGAAGCATTGCCCACAGTCCTGCAAATTCATTTAAGATTTCTTTCATCAGAAAATAAATTGCTGCCAAAGACAAAATTGCCACAATGACCTGCGGAAGCCTTACTATTAACGGAGTAATCCTGCCTCCGGTAAACAGCATAAAGGGAAGCATGAGATATGAGTTCAGCGCATTCTGTCCGCCGCCCCAGGATTCAAAATACACGGGATAGTAGTGCCCGGTGGAATCTATTCCGCTATGGAACAAAGAGTACGCATTGAAAGCTCCATAAGCCTCATCCATCTGGTAACCACCGGGAACCTTCCCCAGCTGCACCAGCCGCAGCAGAGCACCGAATATTAATATAAGACAAAACAATATAGTGTATTTATGTTGTGCTATTGTTTTCTTTAATGTCATAGGTCTTTTACATCCTTTTTGCTTTCCGGTATTTATTTTTCATTTTACCACATTGATTATTGAATTGTCTCTGTAAAATTGGAATTTGTGGAGGTGCTCTACATGGCAAAACACGAGTTTGGAATTATGATGGATGCTCCTCAGCAGGGCAAGCGATATGACGAGTATGAGCCGTGGAAATATGCCTGTATTTCTGTTGATGACGCCTATTTGGAAGGCGTTGTCGAAAGGCTTACATCCATTGACTTCTATTGGCATACACTTTCCGTCAAAGGCAAAGGGCTTGCATACTGTGGTGTTACACTTGTTCCACCTTGTTCGCTAAAGGCCTTTATTGATGTCATTGCAGATAATTCTGAACTATCCGAACTGAAAAAGCTGTTAGAAAAGGCATTAAGCAATTACAAGTGGGTAATTCATTACGGACTCTGATAGAGACAAATTCCAGTTTTCTCAATCCTCCAAACTTGGAGTTATTACTCTGATTTTCGCCAGAACAATCCTTCTGAACTTGCAATTTTCTCAAACAGCATACACATTTCTTTATCTGGATTATAAATACTTCAGTTCTGCCATTGTTTTTTCTACTTCATCTATTCTATCATATTGAGCATCCAATCGTCTCTGTAAATCTGATATTTTTTTATCGTAATGGGTATCTGTAACATCCAGATTATCCATCTGCTGTTCAAGGCGGGTTTTTATTGTCTCTGCCTGATGAAAACTTGCTTTTAACACAGATAACTGCTTTTCCAGGTCCGTTGTGTCAACAGTTGCTCCAATTTTATCCTGAATGGCATCCTTAAATTTTCCTTCTTTTGTCATTGCTGTAATCAGTTTTGCAAGCATATCATCAATCTGTGACTGCTCAATGTTGCGTCGGAAAGTACACTTGTGCCCGGTAGCATTCACGGTATTCTTGCAATAATAGTAATATCTGGTCTTGTTATCTTTTCGCCCTGCTTTCGCAATATTTCCATACATTCCTTTTCCACAGCAAGGACATTTTAATATTCCGGACAAAATATGTGCATGTTCCGGATCATGAATTTTTTCACGCTTGTAATTATTTTTTGAACGTTTTTCCTGTGCAAGATCCCAGTCTTCCTCGGAAATAATTGCTTCATGAACTCCCTCATAAACAGGGAAATCTGATTGCTCCACTACATGAGTTTCATTACGGGTTCCTGTTTTCTTCTCTGTACGCCTGCGTCCATATGCTATCTTTCCCATATATACCGGGTTATCAATTAT
>DJEU01000004.1:0-2124 GCA_002431395.1 Lachnoclostridium sp. UBA5890 | reverse complement strand
TTCTTCGTATATCCATGATTGTTCAGATAATTTGCCACGCCATTGATTCCATCATTGGTATGAATATACCTGTCAAAAATCATTTGGATAATTTCCACTTCATCCTCTGCAATGACAAGTTCACCATTTTCTAGCTTATATCCATAAGGAGCAAATCCGCCATTCCATTTGCCTTCTCTCGCCTTCTGCTCACGCCCAGCCATTGTCTGCACTCTGATATTTTCCCGCTCCATCTCTGCTACTGCCGCAATGATAGATATAAGCAGTTTACCGGCTTCTTTTGAGCTGTCAATTCCATCTTCCACGCAGATTAGGTTTACACCATAATCCTGCATAAGCTGTAAAGAGCTGAGTACATCCGCCGCATTTCTGCCAAATCGGGATAATTTAAATACAAGGACGAAATCAACTCCGTCCTTGCCATCTTCAATATCATTCAACATCCGCATAAATTCCTGACGACCTTTTATATTCTTCCCGGAATGCCCTTCATCGGAATATTCTCCTACAATCTCCATATCCTGAAATTCTGCATATTTCCTAAGCTTGTCCTTCTGTGCATCCAAGCTGTAACCGTCAACCTGAATTGCTGTTGAAACACGAGTGTATATGTAGCATTTTGTTTTCTTTTTCAATAACCTAACCTCCCAATTTATTCATTTGTCAATTTTCCCGACTGCTCGGCTAACTTCTTTTCTTCTCTCTTTACTCTACGTTCTAATTTTTTGATATCTTCCGATGCGGGCAAATTTTCTGGCTTAATCCCCCTTTGCCCCAGCATATCCCTGACTGACGTATTATTTTCAACATGCTCAACAGTAATAGCCGTCTCACCCTGTAAGTCTTTTTCTTCAACATTATAATTTGTCATTTCAGTTGCAAGGTTCTTTGCAGCAATAGTAAGTGTTGGTAAAAAATCTGCAAGCGGCCTTTTATCTTGCACTCCTAAACGTTCTTTCATTTGTTTTGTAGTGAATCCTCCAAATAAAGCCTGATCCCCCTTAGATCGGATACGTCCAAATCCAGCATCATCAACTCCGCGTTCATATATATTTTGAGACAGTCGTTTTTCAGATTCTCGAAGCTTTCCTCTTGCCTCAGTTCTTTCAATATAAGAAATTCTTTCTTCTATCAATTCCTGCTTTCTGGTTTGAACTGCAAAATAGCTTTGTGCAAAAGCAATCTGTTCTTTACGAGGATCTCCATTCTCTGCGATAAGATAACATGCATAACGGGTAAGCATATAATCTTCTACTTCACGACGTGCTCCATTTCCAACCGCAATGGTACTGTTAATTTTTGAAAAATGGTTTTCTATTAAATTACCATTATTTTCACAAGAAAGCATTGCTTTATTTACAGCATTATCAAAATTTCTCCATTGAACATAGTCCAATAACTTCATTAATTCTCTTGCATACCAATACTCGATACCATCTGATTCATGTCGAATATCATCAAATTTTTTTCTATATAATTCTATAGTCTTCTTTTCCATACGCTTCATCTCCTATAATGAACATATTGCTGACGTCAGCAATATGCTCATTATTGTTATTTTATTACTTCAGTTCATCATGTTCTTTTCATCTGCAATTTTCATTTTGTCATAATATGCTTTATACCTATAAATCGTCCTCTCACTGACATTGTTCCGCTTTGCAATTTCTACCATTGTCATGCCGCTCTCATACCCAACAACAAAATCATTATAAATTGCCATCCATTTGGCGTTATGTTTCTGCCGTCCGCTTAATTTACGATTTCTGTAATACTCCAATTCCTCCCGAAGTTCTGCATTCTCTTTTTCCAACTCATCAATTCTTTTTAATGCCTCTTCAAGTGTTACAGATTTCTCCATTCCCCTGTCCTCCGTTCATGTCATTCTCGTTTTGTCTATATTATAAATATCTGTGTTTTTCTAGTCAATACGATTATGTCATGTTATGTCATTTTTTACAATAGCTTTCATACAATCAAAATACCGCTGATATCGTTTACAGGCTAAACTTCTCCAAAAGCAGTCAGCCTGTATGTTCTTTATCCAATCACGCAAAATCCATTTTCTTTTTAGTGCTGGTCCATATTTTAAGATCAGTGCTGTCACAACATCCACACATCTCT
>DJEU01000044.1:54524-66341 GCA_002431395.1 Lachnoclostridium sp. UBA5890 | reverse complement strand
CCGAAAGTTTTTTTACGCTAACAACTAAAAATATCGTAACTATTCAGGATCAATGTATGGAAATCAATGAATCGTCGTGCTTGCACGTAAGAGACTTTGATTTCCATACATTTAGATCCTAATAGGGCTCCCCTCCACATATGAGCATTTTTAGCCTTGCTAAAGGTGAGAAAAGAACACGAAGTGTTCGAAATGCGAATGTGTGAGAGGGGGAGGCTGAATAGTTGCAAAGTATCAAAAACGAGGAGGGTTCTACCATGAATTATGTTACATTAAATAACGGCGTAAAAATGCCACAGCTCGGGTACGGCGTGTATCAGACGCCACCGGAAGAAACGGAAAAATGCGTATTAGAAGCAATCGAAACCGGATATCGCAGCATCGATACCGCGCAGGCATATGGAAATGAAGAGGGCGTTGGAAATGCCATCGCAAACTGCGGTCTTCCCCGCGAAGAACTCTTCATCACAACCAAAGTCTGGATTACCAATGCCGGATATGAAAAGGCCAAAGCATCCATCGACGAATCCCTTAGAAAATTAAAAAGTGATTACGTGGATCTTCTTTTGATCCATCAGCCATTTGGCGATTATTATGGCACTTACCGCGCAATGGAAGAGGCTTACAAGGCCGGCAAAGCAAGAGCAATCGGTGTTTCCAATTTTTACCCGGATCGTTTTCTCGACATTGCGCATTTTGCAGAGATCACACCTGCTGTAAACCAGATCGAAACACATGTATTTCAGCAGCAGAACGAAGCACGGAAATATCTGCAGAAAAGTGACACAAAAATAATGTCCTGGGGACCATTTGCCGAAGGAAAAAATGACTATTTTAACACTCCGGCACTTGTCGAAATAGGAAATAAATACGGCAAATCTTCTGCTCAGGTTGCCCTTCGTTTCCTGCTCCAGAAAGATGTTATTTTAATTCCTAAATCAGTTCACAAAAATCGTATGGAAGAGAATTTTAATATCTTTGATTTTTCATTGAACGATGAGGAAATGAAAAAAATAGAAGCTCTCGATACCGGCAAGAGTTTGTTCTTCTCGCACCATGACCCGGCAACGGTCGAGTGGTTTATGAGCATTGTTTAAATCGTAACTCATCCTATTAAAAGAGCCCCGACTGCGGTGGAAAGGTCATTTCCGCTTTAGCCAGGGTTCTATTTTTATCCTATTTATCTTTTGTTTAATAGCATTTCTTACATGGACGAAGTCCCTGCGCCTTTGCTGATTTTAGGGTTGATTTATAATAAGTCCCCCTTCCACAAGCATGCGTATGATAGCATTCTCCTGTTGCTGTAACATACACAACAACGGCTTTTTTGGCCTTCTTCTTTTTTACGCTCTTTTTCTTTGCCTTCGCATCCACGGATACTGCATATTTTACACCCATCCCCTGGTCTGTCACTTTCATTTGTACCGGGGCAGCTAAGGTAAGTAAAAGCGCTGTACACATCATAATTAATCGTAGTTTTACATGTTTCATGAAGATCTTCCTTTCCTAATTTACATATATCATATTTTTCATTATATATTTATAGACTGCCTATATTCTGTAGCCATAGGTATTTTTGTAAATTTCACAGATTCATTATACTCTCTTTTTACAACTTCTTCTATTTCATCTATTGATACCCTAAAAAACTCTTTTCTTGGATTAACTTTATTAACTGCTTTATCAGCGAAATGCTTATGTAAAGCAGTTTCAAGTGCTGGCGCATCACTGCTAAATATCATAGCATGCACATCAAACTCAAATGGTACTGATGCACTACTTAATTCATAAATTCTATCCATGGGTTCTAATCTCCGAGTCATCCCTATCTTAAAAACCCCCTCGCCAAATGATCCTATGTTTGATATTATATAAACAAATCCAGCTTTTGCATTAGCTTCTCTCTCTACAACAACTGCCTTATCACTTTCCAGTAATTTTATTTTTTGTTGCAATTCATTAATCTTGTCAATATATAACTGCTTTTCTACATCAATTTGCGACTTTTGAAGATATTTCATAAGACGATTAACTTCTCCTACATGCTGTTGTAAGTCCTTTTCTATCTTTCGTTTCTGCTGCTCAATTTCTTTTTGAGCTTTTGCTTCTTCTCTCATTTGTTCCTTAATTGCCCTTTGAATATCTTTCTCTTGTTCATATTTCAATTCATATGTATACAATAGCGTTATTTGTTCCAATTTTACCTCAAGCAATTTTTCAGAAATTTGTATACCATCCTGTATATACAACTTATTTAAACTTTCATATGATTGTTGTATTTTTCTCCTACAAGCATCAACATTTTTTGCACTTATATTCATCATAACATTAGCACATTCAGAATTAAAACTTCTTAAAATTTTTCTAGTAGAATTGATTAACAATTTCTTATTTTGTGCTTCATCGCAAATCACCACATCTTCTTCCCTAGTCCTCATTTCTTTCTCCCTTTGCTTTAACAAGCATAATTTATTCTTACATTCCTGGGACGACAATTCCAAATAATCAGAAAATGAATAATACTTTTCTATTATATTATTATTCAATATTGATAATTCATTTTTTACATCTTCTATTTCTTTTAAAACATTATTTGATATGTCCTTACTAATATACGGACGCATAAGGTTCAACGAAACAATCAGATTGCCATCTAATATTATTTTATCGCCAATTTCAATCAACAAATTTTTATATTGTCTCATTTCTTTTTGAGAAAAATCTTCATAAAAACCTGATGCGTTTTCATCATTTTTTTTCAGTTCAACTGTTCCTTTTCCACTAATCAATTCAATATTATAGTATCCATAGGGAATATCAATTCCTGCCTCATATACTCCAACACAAAGTAAATTTAACTCCTGCATATCATGTTTTTCTTCTATTATCGATAACGGTTTTGCCTCAAAAATCTCTGCTTTTAAATTTCCATCAACAAATAAACTCCTTCCTTTTTTAAGGAAAATTCTAGCACGCATAATTCCAGTTTCTTTACCTAGTTCTAAAAACATTTCATCCTTTTCTTCATATACACTCCCCTCGCCTGATTTTACTTCAAGTATCCATCTTCCCTCTGGAATATCCTCTCCAATTTTATATCTACCTGCGACTATACAATTATCGCAATTTTCATCTCGCCATTTAGGCTTAACTGGCTTTAAAGAAAACATCAGCAACTTTAAATTGCCATCGATTTCTATCTTACAACCATTTGGTGCATACAAATTCCTATATTCTTGAATATGCCATTTACATATCTCTTTCGACATTTGCTCTGAAACATCACCTCTTGAACAACTTAAAGTTCCTTTACCATCAATAACACAAAAATCATATTTTCCTGATGGAAAATCCTCTCCTGCCTTATACATACCAGTAGTAATTAAATTCATTTGACCTCTTTCTTTTATTTGAATTGCTTGCAACTTATTTGATACAATTTTTTTATCTTTATTTTTCTTTAATTCCTCTACTTCACTCTTTAATGCATTATTCTCATCTAAGAGTGCTTCTATTCTTTCGTTGTCAACCATTGCTTTTTGTAATTCATCGTTTTCCTGACTTAATTTCAATATTAGTCCTTTTTGTTGTTCAATCTGTAAATACAATTTTCTTAAAAGTTCTTTATTTTTTTCAGAGCCAAACAATCCCATTACAATTGATCTCCTTTCTTGCAAACGATATTTCCATGCTATAATAAGTTTGTGTAATTGTGTGAATCCATACGCAAAAACAATTCACGGTAATATTCATCCTTCCCAAATGGCACAAACTTCCCTTCTTCGATAAGTTGTACTATTTCTTCCGAGGATGCCCATTTTGCATCAATCGTTTCCTCCTGCTGCAAAACGACATCTTCTATCGAAGTATTGTCTTTAAACACCCACACATCCAAAAAGCCGGGATTTTCCCACATAAACTGTTCTCTTTGAAATGACCGAAACAAATCCCCGCTTTCCGGGTCAAGCGATATCCCCAATTCTTCTTTTACCTCGCGCAACGCACCCTCTTTACTCCCTTCACCCGCCAGCACAGAACCGCCTGTCGGCTCCCATTTGAGAGCCTGACTCTTTGTCGCTGCACGTTTTGAAATAAGCCATTTATTTTCGTCATTCTTTATCCACACCTGAACGACTAAGTGATATTCATCCTCCGTCATAAGCTCTCCACGCGCTATCGTTTTACCTGTGATGTTTCTATTTTTATCGTATACGTCCCATAATTCCGGCATAATGCTAATGTCTCCTCTATATAATTTATTTAGCAAAATCTATTCTTTTATCTCCCAATGTCCACTATATCCACTACCAACATAAACGATTTTATTCGTCTTTTTCATTTCTCGTTCTATTGTCTTTTCACTTACTCCAAGTTCTTTTGCAATAGTTGCCTTTGTAATTTTATTATTCTCTCGTATCAGTTGAATAATTTCACTTAGATACTTTGCTTGACCGACATCTTGACCGACATCTTGACCGACATCTTGACCGACATCTTGATCCTTCTCCTCATAATTCATATTAAAAAGTGTAAGAAGAAATCCATCATTATCGGCTTCAAATAACGGCTTCTTTTTCTCTGAATAGTTCGGTTGTTCCTGGTAATCCACCATGATTTTCTTAAAACCGCTACCTCGCCGCTCCATATATTTTAGATGATTAAAAACATCTGCTAATACCGGATTTCTTCTTTTGGATGGTATTTTCATAATATCTTTATCCTTCAATGATATACCACTCACCATACCTCCTGGTGAATAAATTTCAATACGATCATCAAACATATCAATGTGTACTTCGCTTCCAACTTCCATATAATTTCTGTGAATCAATGCATTTACAATTCCTTCCATCACCGCACGTTGTGGATAATCCGGCATTTCAACCCTTCCATCTCGAACTTTTTTCCACGCCCTCTTAGAATTATTTATCACAAATTCTATTCCAGATTGCAATAAACTAACCAATCCACCAGAATATTCTTTATCATCCATGGCTTCCATTACCCCAGATGCTTTGTCAAAACCGTTCCACCTAGTACAAAATACTCTCGAATGCCTTACTGGTGATTCATCAGCTAGAAGTGCACCTGCATTAGTCAAATTCCCTTTTTCATCAATCAAACCAAAAGATTCATAATCAGATTCTTCAAAAGAATTTCCTGTCCTTTGCTTATAAACAGATTTCAATTTTGTAAACGCCATATTAGAAAATTCATATTTAGATTTCAATGCATCATAAGTCTGCCCGCTCCCTTTCAATACAAGTTCTCGGAATTTCAATGGTTCTGCAGGCACACTTTCATTTCCCACTCGAACGTATGCAATCAATTGTCCATTTCCTTCATAATAGTATGGTGTTTGATCTCCCGAATTTACTTTCACCAATATAAATTTCTTACCATCTACTTTTTTAAAACTAAGTATAAATTCCGGAATTGGATTCAAATAAGTTTTAATATACTCACTTATAAGTTCAGCATCCTTTTCTGCTTCTGGCATTCCAATAAATTCATCATTATTTGTCACACCAAACACAAGAAAGCCACCAAAACTGTTAGCAAAAGCACTAATACTCTTACACCAGCTTTTGGGACGCTTTATTTCTAATTTCTCTTTTTTATCATATTCTGTTGCTTCACCAATTAACTGTTTGATGTCCATTTGATCCAATCCTTTCTGCAAAGTTATGTAATTATCCCTATCTATATTATTTTATCTCTTGTGTACTAAAAATATTATATTTTTTCCCATTACTTTCAACTAATTAATTCCTCCAAACTCCGAATCTCCGTCACACCTTTCGGTGCACTTCTCCCCTCTCTATTAATCCAGATTGCCCTTATTCCCAATTCCAAACACGGATAAATATCTGTCTGTAAATCATCTCCCACATATACAAAATTCTCTTTTCCACAATATTCCTTTAGAGATTGGAAAAATTGATAATCCGGTTTTGCACAATGCATTTCGCTGGCATATTTTTTCACAGAGAAATACGCATCAATCCCTGTCTGCCACAGTTTACGGTTTTGCTGTTCTGCCTGACCATTACTTGCTATTCCTTTGTTTACTGTATTGAGTTTTTCCAAACAGGGAATTACATCATCAAATAGAACCCAACTTCGTTCCAACTCTTCTTTATACTCAAAAAAAATTTTTTCTGACGCTTTCAAAGATATGTCCATCCCACCCTGGTTAAACAGTTCCCGGATACGCTGCGCCCCTTGCTCCTGAAAGGACATCTCCTGTCGTAAATATTTCGTAAAATATCTCTCGGAAATACCCTTCCAGCATTTTCCATATTGTTCTAATTTCAAACCATACTTGTCCATAATAAGGCGAATTGCTTCCCTTTCACTCTTGCTATAATCAACAAGCGTGTTATCAATATCAAAGAAAATCATCATTTTATCCTCAATCCCCATAAACTGCATTCAAATTTCAATCTGCTTATTTTCCCGCATATTCAAATAAGAATCATACAGCATTACCAAAACAATTGGCAATATATTTCCTACTGTTAAGCCGATAATAGCCACCACATAATTGTGAAAATTAAATGCACAAATAACAAAACCGATTAACAAAACACCCTGCGAAACTGCATAAAGCATTCTCATTCTAAATACCGTTTTGTCATCTCTCTTTTCTTCCATCTGTGGTGGGTTGAAAAATTTTCCTTTGGGGCGGCAAATACTCTGTATGATATTTACGATCATTAGAATAATTCCCACTCCATACAGCAATAAATAGCTTCCATGAATCTCCATTTTCCTCACCTCCAAACCGCTTGAAACGTCCTCACTACAATTTAACTCATTTTACCACAATTTTCTTATCATTACAACCAAATTTAACCAGTTTGATTTCTAAATCAAATGATACAATCACATCAGTGCGCCAAAATTGCTGACCCAAATGTCAATCGCATGACTAACAAAAAAGACCGATGGCAGCGAAAAAGAGCAGTATTTTTAACAAATTCCAATTTTTATCTCTTGCCATGGCAGCTAAAACCAACAAGAAAATTGCTATTATTGTCTTCACATTACCCTCCCTACTTTACGCTCCATTTCCCATACGTTTTTTTCCCTTGGACTATTTTATACGCCCGAATACGCACATAATAGCGTTTCGCTTTTTTCAGATTCTTTATCGTGATACTCTGTTTCATAGCGCTGCACATCTTTGTTTTTCGACCTTTTGTAAAGGATTTATTTTGTGCATATTGCAGCTGGTATCCGGATGCTTTTGCCATTTTCTTCCAGGAAACTTTTATTGTAAGCTTGTTCTTTTTCGCCTTGCTCTTTTTGATTTTCAGGCCATTCACTTTTGAGATAGGAACCTTATTTTTCTCGGAAGAGTTCGGAACTTCCATCGTCGGATTCACATTTCCTGCAGTTCCCTGCGAGGAGCCTTCCGTATTTCCCTGTGATGGCGATGGCCCCGGTGTCTGTCCATTATTTATCGGAGCAGAGCTTGCAGAAGGTGTCGGGATCGGATCATCGTCTTTTCTTGGCTGCAAAACTACGGTATGACCATCAGCAAGCGTCTTTATTTCTCTTTCCAAAATCGCCTCATTTGACCAGTCTGAAATAAATATATTTCTCAACTGTTCTTCACTTCCCGCATATTCTACGGTTTGAATCTTTGCATCAATAAATGCATAATTTCCCACACTTTGAAGCCCCACCGGCAAAGTCAATTTTCCTAAACTGATACAATTGCTAAAAGCCTCTACTTCAATCTCTTCCACAGAATCCGGTATATTTACCTCGACAAGGCTGGAGCAGTCCTTAAATAGATTTACCGGTATCAAAGTCAATCCAGCATTTAAGTGCACTTTTTTAAGCGACTTACACCCCATGAATGCAGACTCACCCAAAACCAGATCAATGTCCGGCAAAATGACCTCTTCCAATTTTTCACATTCTGCAAAAGCACGATAATTTACCGTCGTAATGCAGTCAGGAATTGTCACTTTCGTAATTACCTGATTTTTCCAAAAGGCACGGGCGTAAATCTCTACAACGTCTGTTTCATCGATTTGAGACGGAATCGTTATTTCTTGCTCCTGTCCAATATACCCACAGATCTTAATTTTGTCCTTTTTGTTGTCTGTATGTTGATACAGATAGCCATTTTCATCGCACGCGTATACCTCGACCCGCATCGTCGTTTCCTTCGTATAGTTGTCCTCCGAATAAGAGATTGTTACCTTTTGTTCGCCTTCTTTCTCCGGATCAAAACCACTCACTGTATAACCATCCGTAACATTTTTGCTTGATCCGTCGGAATAATGTATTGTCAATTCGCCACCATTCAAACTGAATTCTTGGCCCAAAATATACGGTTCTGTCGGCTCTTTTCCCATTTCTATGTAAGTCATTCTTACAATTTCTTCAAATGGAATGTCCATCGCATTTGCTACAAACTGCGCAAAGGTATCCCGTGTGCTTACGATCGTAACATTTGGGGATGCATAAAACGTATTAATTCCCATTTCTTTCCAATTATCTGTGGTTGTAACTGCGGTAAGCTGTGGACAGTAAGCAAATGCATAATTTCCAACTTTTGTAAGTGAATAAGGCAATATCACACTCGTTATATCTGTATTTTCAAAATTAACTTCTTCCAAATGTGCCATTTGTCCAAGATCAATTTTCCCTGAAATATCCGTATCGCTCAGATTCAGTTTTTCCAAATAATACGTCTCGCCTTCTTTCGTCCACTGAAAACGATCATTTAATCCCGGATAAGTCCAGTCAATATCGTCAAGCATGTCTCCAATGATACTCTGCAGCATAGAAAGATCTGCTTCATCAAAAGATTCCGCGCTCGCATCCGTATATTGCGGATAAATTTCCACAACCGCATCCTTTCCGGCATCGGCTAAGTCGAATGCTCTTTGCGTCACGGCCCCTGCCAGATAATTATTGCTGCAAAACAAGGTCTGCAATTTTGCTGTCCGGTCAATATTCAAAGCTGTAATTTTATTGTTGCTGACATTCAGTTCCGTCAGCAGATTGTCCCCGCTTACGTTTACATTCTCCAATTGATTTCCACTTAAATCAATATCCGTCACGCAGGAGAAACCGGACAGATCTGCCTTCCCTGTCAATTCCATATCTGCTAACTCTATGCTTTGTACATAATAATATCCGTTATTCAGTGTCCAACGAACCCCTGTATAAGTGTCCGGTTCTTCCAATGTCCATCCAAGTTTTTCCAAATCGTTATCCTGCTTCGCAAATGCCTTTAACTTATTTAATTCTGATGTATTAAATCTGGCATTCTCCGGAATACTCTGGTCTGCAAAGCTGACAACACTTCCATTTTCTGCATAACCTGCTAATTTTTTATATAGATTTCCCGTTGGAATTACCGATAAATAATTGCCATCGCAATACACATCGACAGACGTTTTCTCTGGCAGCTCCAGATTCGTAAGTTTATTATTGGTACAATCCAGTTTCTCAAGAGAAGTAAATATACTTAGATCCAAGTCGCCCGTCAAACCGATAGAATCCACATTGATCTCGGTCACATTTCCCTCTTCATTCCACTGAATTTGCTGCCAGGTATCCGGGTTCTCCAAGTCCCATCCCAGCAATGCAAGATTGTCCTCCTTCGCCGCAAATTGCTTCAGAGAATTTATTTCTTCCTCATTGTATACAGTCTGTGACAATGCGCTTGCTGCATCCGATTTCCTGCCTGCCCGAGAAGAAACATTTCGGGAAGACGCCGGATATTCTGCCGCCAGTTTATTACGAATCGAAGAGTCTGAATAATCTACAAGCTCTGTCTGCGCATCCGTCTTATATTTCAGAAGCTGTGTTAATGCATAATAACTTCCCGGATCATGTGTATTTCCCACATAAGCCTGAACCGTCGGTGCACCCACAACATAACCTGCCGCCCCTATAATAAATTTTGAGGTGACACTCAAAAAGTCTTTGTTTGTCAATACCGTCGCCATATTCCAGCTTTCTGATTTTCCACCCATCAGCGGCGCAAATAAATAATAAAAGTATTCGTACCAGCTTGCATCGTACCCATTTTGTGCCTCAATATAATTCTTTTTCGCATAAAATTCAGGTACACTGGCACAATGTGCATTTAACTCCTTTGCGATATTATAGGCACCATCCGCTTTGTAAGAAATCAAAAACGGCGCATCCGGATTTTTAAGAAAGAAGTTTTTTGTAAGTTTCTGGAAATATGAATATTTTTTATTCAAATCCGCCGCTGTCACACAATACGTCTTTCCATATCTTCCGTACTGCCAATCCGAATCGGAAAGAGGCATATATGTTACAAAATCGTCGTCAAAACAATAGTTAAATATATTCGTATAATTGCCGCTTTTCTCCTTGTTGATTGTCGCAGGTGTGGCGAATGTATAACCATATACTGCTTCTATATTTTGATTGCTTTCCTTGGCATCCGTCAGTTTTTTTGCCAAAATATTGGCAACCGCCGCCCCTCTGCTGTGCCCGGTAACGACATATTTGATATCTTTTTTGTCTTGATACAGAGCATTGACATCGTCGTACAAAGCGTCTGCCGCCGATTGAAAACTGTAATGAATGTCATTATTTTGCTCCAGCAATGCTTCGTCATACATGTTAAAGTTCCCATACCATTCATCCCCTGTTGTTCCCTTTACGATAATGTACACCAGCGTCTTACCATCTGCCATCTCTTTCTCAGCGGTAACCCAATGAATGCAGTCTTTCGTATTGTCCTTTTCTTTCGCACTCGTGCGCAATTTTATTTTTGTTCCCTCTTCATTCAAAAATGACTCTTTCGAAAATCCCTCTAATGTCAATTTATTTTTCAATGCATTGGATGCCGCCTGGGAATTTTTAGCATTTACATAATAGCCGTTTCCGTCTAATGCTGCATTTCCATAAACCAGCAAACTCAACTCCATACATTCATTTGCCAGATCATAATTCACTGTATTTTCCTCATAATTAAAACTGTCCGTATTAACGTTTGACACCGCATTAACAAGATGAATTTTGGCCCCCTCATATGCATCTGTAATCCCCTCAATGCCAGTCAAATCCTTCGAATAATTTGCTGTAAACACCAAAAATGCAAAGTTTCCCGGATCATCAATGAAACTCGTCCCCTGCCATTGAATACTCATCTTAGCCACATCAATCGTACCCTTGCAATGATAAGTCGCATTTACCTGATATTGTGGCTTATCCTCTCCCTTGCTGACATATCCGACACCCTCAAATTCTCCTGTCCTTTCATCAACGGAAGTAATTTTCAGTACATATTTACGGTTGACCGGCACTTTTCCATTTACCCCATCATATGTTCCTGTCCAAACTCGCGGAAAGTTCTTCAGTGAAAACTTAATTGACGCATCTTCCATCAAGGTGTTGGATCCGCCCTTTCCAAGTTCCCGCGCCTGTATTGTACTCTTCTGTCCAAAGCAGAGACCCAAAAATATCATCGCTATTACATTGCACAAAATAACTTTTTTGATCACATTTTTCATTTGTATTTTCTCCTCTTTTTTTGGTAATTTGCTGCCTACAGTATAGCATATAAGTTTTATCGGTTCAACTGAAACTTGTTTACGATAAAACAAGTACCCATCAGCAGGTAAATCTGCCAATGGGTACTCTATTATTTCAATCGTTTATTCAACAAATTGTTAATTACAATTACTCGATGATTGTAGCGACACGGCCTGAACCTACAGTTCTACCACCCTCACGGATAGCGAATGTAAGACCCTGGCTCATAGCGATTGGGTGAATCAATTCGATTGTCATTTCTACGTTATCACC
>DJEU01000044.1:53755-54486 GCA_002431395.1 Lachnoclostridium sp. UBA5890 | reverse complement strand
GTTATCACCAGGCATGCACATCTCTGTTCCTTCTGGAAGTTCGATAACACCTGTTACGTCAGTTGTACGGAAGTAGAACTGTGGACGATAGTTGTTGAAGAATGGAGTATGACGTCCACCCTCGTCCTTAGTCAATACGTAAACCTGAGCTGTGAATTTTGTATGACATGTAAGAGTTCCTGGCTGACAAAGAACCTGTCCTCTTTCGATGTCTGTTTTCTGGATACCACGAAGAAGTACACCAGCGTTGTCACCAGCCTGAGCTTCATCCAACTCTTTGTGGAACATCTCGATACCAGTTACAACGGATTTCTGAGTTTCTTCTTTGATACCAACGATTTCAACTTCGTCGTTCAAGTGAAGTGTACCAGCCTCTACACGTCCTGTAGCAACAGTACCACGTCCTGTGATAGAGAATACGTCCTCGATAGGCATTACGAAAGGCTTATCTGTGTCACGCTCTGGATCTGGGATATAAGAATCTACAGTATCCATGAGTTCCATGATCTTGTCGCCCCACTCGCCGTTTGGATCTTCCAAAGCTTTCAAAGCAGAACCTTTGATGATTGGGCAGTCTGTGAAGTCATACTCTTCAAGGATCTCAGTGATTTCCATCTCTACGAGCTCAAGGAGTTCTTCGTCATCAACCATGTCACATTTGTTCATGAATACGATGATGTAAGGAACACCTACCTGACGGGAAAGAAGGATATGCTCTTTTGTCTGAGCCA
>DJEU01000044.1:51289-53627 GCA_002431395.1 Lachnoclostridium sp. UBA5890 | reverse complement strand
GGGCAGTCAACGTGTGCGTAATGTCTCTTCTCTGTCTCATACTCAACGTGTGCAGTAGAGATTGTGATACCACGCTCTCTTTCTTCTGGAGCTTTATCGATATTCTCAAAGTCAGTTGCCTCATTACCTGCAACTCTTGCAGCCAATACTTTTGTAATAGCAGCTGTCAATGTTGTTTTACCGTGGTCTACGTGTCCAATTGTACCAATGTTACAATGTGGTTTCGTTCTTACATATTTTTCCTTAGCCATTTCTAAACGTCCTCCTAACATTTTTTTATTTTTGTTTTAGAAATTTTGCTTTACGTGCCAATATACATACATTATAGGGGATTTCTCTCAAAAAAGCAACACCCAATCGTTAAAATATATCGACAAATTTATTAGTCATTTCTCTGTGCGAGAACTTTATCCTGAACATTCTTTGGAGCCTGTGCATATTTCTCGAAGAACATGGAGTAGTTTCCACGACCCTGAGTAGCGGAACGAAGCTCTGTAGAATATCCGAACATTTCAGCAAGAGGTACATAAGCTCTTACGAGTTTTCCTCCACCGATGTCTTCCATTCCTTCGATCTGTCCACGTTTTGCATTCAAGCTTCCGATAACATCGCCCATGTATTCCTCAGGCATTGTTACTTCGACTTTCATGATAGGCTCAAGAAGTACTGCGTTACCTTTCTTCATAGCTTCTTTGAACGCCATGGAACCAGCGATATGGAATGCCATTTCACTGGAATCGACTTCATGGTAAGAACCATCCCATACCGTAGCTTTTACACCAAGTACAGGGAAGCCGCCAAGAATACCAGCCTGTGCTGCTTCTTCGATACCTTCTCCAACTGCTGGGATGTATTCCTTAGGAATTGCACCACCGACTACAGTAGACTCGAAGATAAATGTCTCTTCGCCGTTTGGATCCATAGGCTCGAATTTAACTTTACAGTGTCCGTACTGTCCACGTCCACCAGACTGTTTAGCGTATTTACTGTCAATATCAACAGGTGTTGTAAATGTCTCTTTGTAAGCAACCTGAGGGGCACCTACATTTGCCTCTACTTTGAATTCACGAAGCAGACGGTCTACGATGACATCGAGGTGAAGCTCACCCATACCTGCGATGATTGTCTGACCAGTTTCCTGATCTGTATGAGCACGGAATGTAGGATCTTCTTCTGCAAGTTTTGCAAGAGCTTCACCCATTTTACCCTGGTCATTCTTTGTCTTAGGCTCGATAGCAAGCTCGATAACCGGTTCAGGGAATTCCATGGACTCAAGGATTACCGGATGCTGCTCGTCACAGATTGTATCACCTGTTGTGGTTACTTTGAAACCAACTGCTGCAGCGATATCTCCGGAGTAAACCTTATCGATTTCATTACGTTTGTTTGCGTGCATCTGTACGATACGTCCTACACGCTCTTTCTTTCCTTTTGTAGCATTCAGTACGTAAGAACCGGAGTTCATTGTACCTGAATATACACGGAAGAATGCGAGTTTTCCAACGAATGGGTCTGACATGATCTTAAATGCCAGAGCGGAGAATGGCTCGTCATCAGAAGATTTACGAGTCACTTCGTTACCATCTTCGTCAACTCCTGTGATGTCAGGGATATCTGTTGGAGCTGGCATGTATTCGATAACACCATCCAACATCTTCTGAACACCTTTGTTTTTATAAGCAGAACCACAGAATACAGGAACTGCTTCACTAGCGATCGTACCTTTACGAAGAGCAGCCTTCATCGCATCGATGGTAGGCTCTTCTCCTTCAATGTACATTTCCATCAAATCATCATCCAGCTCGCAGACTTTTTCTACGAGGTTGTCATGCCATTCCTGAGCAAGATCTTTCAAGTCATCCGGAATCTCTGTGATTTCGATTTCTTCGCCCTTATCATCTTTGTAATAGTATGCTTCCATCTCGAACAGATCGATCAAACCGATAAAGTCATCTTCCTTACCGATTGGAATCTGTACAGGGATTGCATTTTTGCCCAAACGGTCAATGATCGTCTGAACCGAATAAAAGAAATCTGCACCCATTTTATCCATCTTATTGATGAATGCCATACGAGGTACATTGTATGTGTCAGCCTGACGCCATACATTTTCTGACTGAGGCTCTACACCAGCTTTTGCGTCGAATACACCGACAGCACCATCCAATACACGCAGTGAACGCTCAACTTCTACAGTGAAGTCAACGTGTCCCGGGGTATCGATGATATTGATACGATGCTCCAAAGCACCAGCTTTTGGTTTGTGGTGGTCTTCCAAAGTCCAGTGGCAGGTTGTAGCAGCAGAAGTAATTGTAATACCTCTTTCCTGCTCCTGCTC
>DJEU01000044.1:0-51245 GCA_002431395.1 Lachnoclostridium sp. UBA5890 | reverse complement strand
CTGCTCCATCCAGTCCATGGTAGAAGCACCATCATGAGTCTCACCAATTTTATAGTTTACACCAGTATAATAAAGGATACGCTCTGTCAATGTTGTTTTACCAGCATCGATATGAGCCATAATACCAATATTTCTGGTACGCTCTAATGGATATTCTCTTCCAGCCAAGTTCTTTTCCTCCTAATTTATTTTCGAATAATTCACAATTACCAACGATAGTGTGCAAATGCTTTATTTGCCTCAGCCATCTTGTGCATATCTTCTTTCTTCTTCACGGATGAACCAGTATTGTTTGCTGCATCCATGATTTCACTGGCAAGTCTTTCTTTCATTGTCTTCTCTCCACGGTTACGTGAATAAAGAGTCAGCCAACGAAGAGCCAAAGCCTGTCTACGATCTGGTTTTACTTCGATTGGAACCTGATAAGTGGAACCACCGATACGTCTAGCCTTTACTTCGAGTTCAGGCATAACGTTGTTCATAGCTTCCTCGAATACTTCAATAGCGTCTTTTCCTGTCTTCTCAGCGATTTCATCAAAAGCGCCGTAAACGATTTTCTGAGCTACACCTTTTTTACCGTCCAACATAATGTTGTTGATCAGCTTAGTAACGACTTTGTTTTTGTAAACTGGATCTGCCAGCACGTCTCTTTTTGGAATATGTCCTTTACGTGGCACGTTACTTCCCTCCTTAATAATATTATTAATTCACAGGTACTCACTTCTGTGTCCGCACCAGTTTAAGTCTTGCTTCTTCCTTTAATAAATATAAAATCTATAAAATATGATGCAAAAATTAATCCGGTACTTTTAATTTTAGTAATGACAAATATGAATTATTTGCCTGCTTTCGGTCTCTTCGCACCATATTTGGAACGAGCCTGCTTTCTGTTAGCAACACCTGCAGTATCAAGTGTTCCACGGATGATATGATAACGTGTACCTGGAAGGTCTTTTACTCTTCCTCCACGAATCATAACAACGCTATGCTCCTGAAGGTTGTGACCTTCACCAGGAATATAACTTGTTACCTCGATACCATTGGAAAGACGAACTCTGGCAATCTTACGAAGTGCTGAGTTAGGCTTCTTAGGTGTAGCAGTACGAACAACAGTACAAACACCACGTTTCTGTGGAGAAGCACTCTCTGTAGATTTCTTCTTCAGTGAGTTGTAAGTGTACTGAAGTGCTGGAGAATTTGATTTCTTAGCAACCGATTTTCTACCCTGCTTTACTAATTGGTTAAAAGTTGGCATTAATTTTCACCTCCTGTAGTTTTTTTGAATCCACACTTTTATAAAGTAAATGTAGAAATATCATGCCGTCAGTGCCGTTTTTTTGTACACAAAAAGACCACACGAACGCATGCTAGATTATTATAGCTCGTGTGGCCTTGATTTGTCAAGAGTTTTTCATTAGAAAAATTGCAATTTTATCGAATCACTTTCAGATAGGACGTATTGGACTCCACGCCTTTCTCTGTCGATCTAACTACAACAAAATATTTGTAGGTAATTCCATTTTGCGCAATTGTTACTGTAATATCAGCCCGCCCGTTTTTCACCGGTGTCACTTTTCCTTTTTGGTCAACCTTAGCGATAGACGGTTTACTGGACTTATAAGTTACTTTTGCGGTCTTATTCAGATGCAGAAGTTGAATCTTATATGTCTTTCCTTTCGGAAGCAGTTTATACAAGCTTACGCTTGGATATTTGTAACTTGTTTTATACTTATATAAACTGTAGTTTTTCTTAATCGTTGTGCGAACTACAAGATTAACGATATACTGGATTTTTTTCTTTCCTTTTGTCACATTAATGACCAGCTTAGCTTTTCCCAGTTTTTTCTTTGTCTTGACCAGTCCGTTCTTGTCAATCGTCGCAATCTTTTTATTACTGGAGCTGCATCTTACCTTTGCTCCTTTTTGATTCAAAAGCTTAATGCGAAATTTCATCTTCGGCGCCATAATTTTCTTCATAACAATCGTTGGAATTTTCAATTCCACGGAGCCCTTTCCAATCGGCTGATCTTCCGGCGGCAATGTTGTCTTTGGCGTTTCTCCTGACTTTTTCTCTGTCGTTTGCGTACCGCTGGTACCATCTGTAGTCACACTTGGCGTTGCACTCGGTGTCGCCTTCGGCGTGTTGCCTGGATTCGGAACTAAACTTGGTGAAGGATTGGTACTTTTTGTACGCATTTCCGTAATACGGCTTTCCGTGATAGCCAAATCTGCAGCACGTTTCACCACATCATAAGAAGTATCCGATTTTAAGCCGGTAAATGTAATACTTCCTGTCACGTCATCTCCATCCTTCGCACATCCATCCGTCACCCATGGTATTACAATATTGCCACTCTTATCTCGGATTTCGTATTCAAAATCGCCCTCTGCTTCAATGGTTATGCTCGTCTCACTCGTCTGTTTTTCCACCGGTGGAAGAGCACGCACAACGCCTTCTGCAACCGCCTGTCCGGTATAGTCATTTTTTCCTGTGACGGTACATTGTATCTGTTTTCCTTCCAAACTCTTGTCAGGATTTAAAACTGTCCCATTTGCTCCTGGGATGTCGTTCCATGTACCTGTTTCTTTGTCAAATACCTGCCACTGGTAATCTGCATTATCCGAATTGATAACAACGTCATTTGCGTCTTTATCCTTAATAAATTTAATTTTCTCGTCATCTCCTACTTCGACCAGAACTTTTACCAATGCCGTCTCAATAATCTTCAATGCCGGTTCCTCCCCGGCCACGATATCGCGAGAGGTTCCCACTTTAAAATATGGGTAAAAATGTCCCTCTGCTCCGGAGGTTACACTTCTAGCAATTACACCTCCCTCAAAATTTCCACCACTGATTGTAAGCTCCGCCTGCGGCGCCACAAAATGCCCCGAGATGTATTCTGCCATCATTTTTGTTGCATCCGGAAAATTCCAGATCAATTTCATGCCAGAGTTTACAAACTGCGCTCCGGCATAATTATCCGATGATATTTTTTTCAATTCATTGTTCATCGGCTGACCATTCCAAGTGACCGGCAAAATTTTATCAGCAGCTGCCGGCTTGCTGGTTACACCAAAATCAACAAAAACTATTGTATCTTTTAATCCGGTAACAGAAATGCTGTATTCCTCATCGCGCAGAGCATCTGGAGATGCCAGCCCTACAATGTCCAATGTCACACTTCGGTCACTCGAGATCAGATTTGCCGGCACTTCATATTTTTTTGCTTTTGAAAAATCAATTGTAATCTTATTTCCGCTTACCACTGCTTTTTCTGCCCCAGATACAAGGGCTGTCGATTCCGTCTGAATGGTTTGAAAAGCCGACACCATATCTAAATATGTATTTTGTTCAAATTTTGAGGCCTGATAATTTTCAAAAGCATTGTACTCTTTGCAGGTATAGTAGAATTTTTTGGTATGATATCCCTCCGGAACTCCTGTCGAAGGTGCATCCTTTACATTTCCCACTTTCACCAAATTTCCCGCATAACTCGGGCTTACCATGGCATCTGCAAAGTCAGTCATTTTACAATTTCCACCCACAGCCACACCTCCCATAGTATGTGTTTTTGCCTCAAGGTTTTCTTTCACCACATACTGATAGTCACTTAGCAAATTTCTCAAATTTGCTTTGTACTGGTAGATCGTTGACGCTTCTACTCTCTGCGGCACAATTCCTATCGCCGTCACTACCATCGACGCCAGCAATACAACTGCCATTATACGTTTCATAATCTTTTGCATTTTCTCTCCCTTTCTATCTTCCAAAATATGGTTTTATTTTTATTGCAAAATTTTATATGATATTTTATCAAAAAGCAATAGGAATTTTATTCTTTTTTCATAACTTTTATGTTATAAATTTATAACCTTAAAATTATACCTGCCCATTCTTCGCTCCTCACGGAGCTCATCATCGTGACAGTCGTCTTCTTCTGCTACTTAACAACTTGACACGCATTCTTCGCTCCTCACGGAGCTCATCATCGTGACAGTCGTCACATAACAATAAAAAGATCACCCATATTTCGTGCAAGCACGATATGGGTGATCTTTTTATTGTTGCGTGTCTCGTTGTTTTCACGCACGATATGGGCAATTTTTATTGTTGCGTGTCTCGTTGTTTATACAACTTATTTCTGTGGTCCTGCAGGTACCAATGCTTTACCTTCTGCATTTCCTTCGTATTTTGCGAAGTTCTTGATGAATCTGTCTGCAAGATCCAAAGCTTTTGTTTCCCATTCGGAAGCATCTGCGTAAGTATCACGAGGATCAAGGATTCCTGAATCTACACCCGGCAATTCAGTAGGTACTTCGAAGTTGAAGTGAGGAATTGTCTTTGTAGGTGCTTTTGCGATGTCTCCGTTAAGGATTGCATCGATGATACCACGTGTATCTTTGATGGAGATACGTTTTCCTGTTCCGTTCCATCCTGTATTTACGAGATAAGCTTTTGCTCCGCTCTTCTCCATTTTCTTAACGAGCTCTTCTGCATATTTTGTAGGATGCAGCTCGAGGAATGCCTGTCCGAAACAAGCGGAGAATGTAGGAGTTGGCTCTGTGATTCCACGCTCTGTACCAGCAAGTTTTGCTGTAAATCCTGACAAGAAGTAGTATTTTGTCTGCTCCGGTGTAAGGATTGATACTGGTGGAAGTACGCCGAATGCATCTGCTGACAGGAAGATTACGTTCTTCGCTGCTGGTGCAGAAGAAATTGGGCGAACGATATTTTCAATGTGATTGATTGGATAAGATACACGAGTATTCTCTGTTACGCTCTTATCTGCGAAATCAATCTTTCCGTCTTTGTCAAGTGTTACGTTCTCAAGAAGAGCATCTCTGCGGATCGCATTGTAGATGTCTGGCTCAGACTCTTTATCCAAGTCGATAACTTTTGCGTAGCAGCCGCCTTCGAAGTTGAATACACCATTGTCATCCCAGCCGTGCTCGTCATCACCGATAAGGAGACGTTTTGGATCTGTGGACAATGTTGTCTTACCTGTTCCGGAAAGTCCGAAGAAGATTGCTGTGTTCTTTCCGTCCATGTCTGTGTTTGCGGAGCAGTGCATGGAAGCGATACCTTTCAATGGAAGGTAGTAGTTCATCATGGAGAACATACCTTTCTTCATCTCTCCGCCGTACCATGTATTTACGATAACCTGCTCGCGGCTTGTGATGTTGAACATTACAGCTGTCTCAGAATTCAATCCAAGTTCTTTGTAATTCTCAACTTTTGCTTTTGATGCATTGTATACGATAAAGTTTGGCTCAAAGTTTTCCAACTCTTCCTCTGTTGGCTGGATAAACATATTTTTAATGAAATGTGCCTGCCAAGCTACTTCTACGATAAAACGAACAGCCATACGTGTGTCATGGTTTGCTCCGCAGAATGCATCTACTACGAAAAGTCTCTTATTTGACAATTCTTTTACTGCAAGCTCTTTCACTGCTTTCCAAGCTTCCTGTGATGCAGGATGGTTATCATTTTTGTACTCATCAGAAGTCCACCATACTGTGTCTTTTGAATTCTCATCCATTACGATATACTTGTCTTTCGGGGAACGTCCGGTATAAATACCTGTCATAACGTTCACTGCGCCAAGTTCACTTTCCTGGCCTTTTTCATAACCTTCCAATGCTGGATTGGTCTCTTCCTTATACAGATCTTCATAAGAAGGATTGTACACAATCTCAGTTGCACCTGTGATACCATACTTGCTCAAATCGATGTTTGCCATTTTACTCTGACCTCTTTTCTTTCATATTTAACCTGGTTGTAGTGGGTCCAGGATATGACCCTGAAAGTTTCACGCATATATCATACCACACATTTTTCGATATTGTCAACCTTTGTTATGCTCTCTGTACTTTTATCATGTTTGTTGTACCGGAAATTCCAACCGGAACACCCGACGTATATACCGCCACATCGCCTTTGCATAAGAATCCCTGCTTGAGACATTCTTCTGTCGCATAATCAAAAAGTTCAAAAACTTCCTGTTTTTCTTCTAATAAAATAGGGGTAACGCCCCATGACATATTGAGCTGTCTTGTCACTTTTTCGGACATGGCGCAGCCGACAATATCGCAGCCCGGGCGGTAACGTGAGATCATGCGGGCCGATCTTCCGGATTTGGTTACCGTAATGATGACGCGGGCATTGAGATCGTGCGCCGTCGTGCAGGTCGCATGGCAGATGGCATCGGTGATGTCCGGATTGGCTTTTCGTTCATGGTTAAAAAACCGCTTGCAGTAGTCTACATCCGCCTCGGTCCGTTCGGCGATACGCACCATTGTCTGCAGCGCTTCCACCGGATATTTTCCGGCCGCCGTCTCTCCCGAAAGCATGATCGCACTCGTTCCATCGTAGATCGCATTGGCGACATCGGCTGTCTCTGCTCTGGTCGGCCGCGGATTTTTCATCATGGAATCGAGCATCTGTGTCGCCGTAATTACCTGTTTTCCGGCTTCATACACTTTGCGGATGATCATTTTCTGGATAACCGGCACTTCTTCATCCGGCACCTCGACTCCCATATCGCCGCGCGCGATCATAATTCCATCCGATACGCGGATGATCTCATCGATCTTCTCCACGCCTTCCGCATTTTCAATCTTTGCGATGATATTGATATCTTTTCCCCCATTTTCGTCCAAAAGTTTACGGATCTGCATGACATCCTCGGCGGTTCTTGTAAAAGAAGCTGCGACAAAGTCGATGTCCTGACGGATTCCAAATAAAATGTCCTCTTTATCTTTTTCACTCATATAAGGCAGATGGATGTGCACACCCGGTACATTGACGCCCTTGTGATCAGAGATCACACCGCCATTTACGACATTACAAATGATGTCCTCGCCCCGGATTTCCTTCACAATCAGTTCAATCAGTCCATCGTCGATCAATATCCGATTCCCCGGCTTCTCATCCTGATATAACTGCGGGTACGTAATGGATGCCATCGAAGCATTTCCGCGGATTTCGCGTCCTGTCAGTACAAACTGCTGCCCCGGCTCCAGTGTCACTTTTCCCTCTTCAAATATCCCCGTACGAATTTCCGGTCCTTTTGTATCTAAAAGCATCGCCACCGGCTTTCCACATTTTTTCCGCATTGCTTTGAGACGGTCCATCCGCTCTTTCTGCTCCTCGTGGCTGCCGTGTGAAAAATTGAAACGAGCAACGTTCATGCCTCCACGCATCAATCTTTCCAAAACTTCATCGGAATCCGTCGCCGGACCCATCGTGCATATAATCTTTGTTTTTCTCATCAATAATCTCCTTTCTCCCTCTGCCTTCTACCATTCTTTATCATAGCAATTCGAAAAATTTTCGTCAATATCCGTTTAGTTAAGATTCGGCAAAACTTTCTATGTGTATAAATTTCCCTGAAACGTCAATGCTATACATAAATAACACGTAACTATTCAGGTCAACGCGAATACGTGGGAGGGGAATCCTGAATAGTTACAAAATAGAAAAGAGGAACTCCTATGAGACGAAAATTAAAACTTGCCATATTCTGTATGTGTTTATGCTGGATCGTTGCCTTTGTGCAATTTGCAATGACCCGCTTTTACCTTTCACACAACGATGCCACACAGGCCTTTGCGCGCAATCAGCTGATTTTGGAAAGCGATACCGGTTCTTTCCAAATTTTGTCACAAGAGGGTGGGCAGATAAAGGGACATTTATCCGGCGAAATGACTTCTTCGCAGAAAGAGCAGCTTGCCTCCCGGCTTTTCCACGTCTGGGGTGGCGCGCTCAAAGATACGCACCAGACTTCCGACTATTATGTCGCTTATGGCTACACTTCGGGAATCGCTTTTTACAAAAAAATAAACGGTCAGAAAATCAACTTAAATCTCGCCATAACCTATGACGAAATCTCCGATGAAACGACCGTTTATCTTGGAGTTCCTTTATTAAATACGGATTTTTAATCGCGGACTTCGATACGTGGTCCGCCGATGCCTTTCACATAATCTTTGGTAATGGTGACGTGTCCGATCATGTCATCCTTCGGAATCTGGTACATGATGTCTAACATCGTCTCTTCCAATATTGAACGCAGTGCTCGCGCCCCCGTCTTTTTCTCCACGGCGCGGTGGGCGATCTCAAGAATCGCATCTTCATCAAAATCCAGTTTTACTCCGTCCATAGCAAATAATTTTTTGTACTGTTTGATGATTGCATTCTTTGGTTCTGTCAGAACTTTAACCAAAAGTTTTTCATCCATCTGCTGCAAAGCAAATACAATCGGCAGACGTCCGATAAATTCCGGAATCAATCCATATCCGCGGATATCTTCCGTCTCAACCTTGGAAAGAATATTTTCATCTTTGTCAAGATCATCTTTTAACTGTGACTCAAATCCGATATGACCATGTTTTGTCAAACGGCGCTTGATCACATTTTCCAATCCCGGGAATGCTCCGCCGCAAATAAACAAAATATGGCGGGTATTGACGGTCGTCATCGGAACCATCGCATTTTTGCTGGTAGCTCCTACCGGAACTTCGATATCCGCACCCTCGAGAAGTTTCAAAAGAGCCTGCTGTACCGATTCTCCGCTGACATCACGCTGATTGGCATTTTCCTTTTTCGCAAGTTTATCGATTTCATCGATGTAAACAATACCACGTTCGGCGCGTTCTACATCGTTGTCTGCATTTGCAAGCAATTTGGAAATGACACTTTCCACATCATCGCCGATATAACCGGCTTCGGTCAGTGCTGTCGCATCGGTGATTGCAAGAGGTACCTGCAAAACACGTGCAAGGGTCTGTACCAAAAATGTTTTACCGCTTCCTGTCGGTCCTAACATCAGCATATTGGACTTTTCAATCTCAACATCCCAGTCCATCTGATTGGTATCGCCGGTTTCCTTGGCTTTTTCCTGCTCTTCCATCGCTGCGATCCTCTTATAGTGGTTGTATACCCCTACAGAGATGACCTTTTTCGCCTGGTCCTGTCCCATCACATACTCATCCAGTCTTCCTTTTATAATATGAGGGGCTGGTAATTTTTGGATGTCAAGTGCCGGTACTTCCTCATGGGTTTTCTTTTTTGTCTTTACCCGATGGCGTTCCTGCATTTCTTCCGGCATGCCGCCAAACGGATTGGTCAGATTGATAAACTCAATTCCCGGCATTCCATTCATCGGAGGAATTGATCCTGCCCCCATCGATCCATTGTTAAACATATCAAACGATTTTTGCAAGCAATCGGAACAGATTGATATATTGTTCGGAAGATGAATCATATTGTTCACCAGGCTCGACGGCCGGTGGCACAAATAGCAGAATGTTTCCCCTTTGTTTTCGTCATTTCTGTTATTTTCAATGGTATCTTCATTTTGATTTTTGATTTCTTCGCTCACTATTTTCTCCATTTCTATACTAGTTTCATTATAATATGTCCAAAAGGAACCATTATTCTATGACATCTCTGCCAAGAATAACAGTTCCTTAAATTATAACTTATTTTTTCTGATTAGTAAAGAAGTTTTACCAAGGCATGATCTGACTTCCATAGGAATCATCGTAAGAGTCATTTCCATATCCGTATGGATTACTGCTGTTTCCATCGGAGCTTCCGTCAGAACTTCCATTGGATCCACTTGAATTTCCCGAATCCTGTGATCCATTGTCCAGTTCGTTAAGTGTTTCCGAGCCTTTCAAAGTAACTTTGAGATTCTGCTCTTTGTACTCGCCATCCTGGCTTCTGGATATTGTTACCGTAATCTCGGTACCTGCTTTTGTATTGTTTACCTTATTCTGTACCTGCTCGATCGTAGATACTTTAGCGTCGTTGATCTTTGTGATGACATCGCCTTTCTTAATGCCGGCTGCTTTTGCTGCACCGCTGTCGGATACTTCGGAAACATACACACCAACCGGGATGCCGTAAGCTTCGCTGACAGAATCACTGATTGTCTTACCGGTAATTCCAAGGTAACCTTTCTCGCTGTCACTGAGCACTTCACGTTTCATCAATTCATTGATAATCGGAATTGCGTCACTCATCGGAATCGCATATCCAATTCCTTCCACTTTGGTATCTGCATATTTTACTGAGTTAATACCAATAACGTTACCATTTACATCGAGCAATGCTCCACCACTGTTACCAGGGTTGATTGCGGCATCGGTCTGAAGAAGTACCATTTTATTGGATCCGCTTCCATTTTCATCGCCGACCTCGACTTCTCTATCCTTCGCACTGATATAACCAACCGTTACGGACTGGCCATATCCAAGAGCATTTCCGATTGCGATCGCCATCTGTCCGACTTTTACGTCGTCAGAATGTCCCAGTGTTGCAATCTTTATTTTGCCCTTTGTTTCTTCTTTTAAGTCGCTGAGTTTCACGGTAATTACTGCCAAATCTGCAGTAGAATCCGTTCCTTTGACCGTTGCTTTGGCCGTCGTGTCATCAATAAACTTCACGGTAATGCTCTCTGCACCGGAAACAACGTGGTTGTTTGTGACGATCAGCAGTTCTTTGTCATCCTGTTTCACGATAAATCCGGAGCCTGCACCTTCGGATGGGTATTCGCCAAAAATGGATTTCTGCATACTCGTCTCGGTAATGGATACGATGGATGGCATTACATTTTCCACAATGCCTGACACGTCGGACACACCGGCAATCGCTCCACCGGACACGGCTGTCAATTCGGTATTTCCGGAATCTGTATTCACCGTTCCGATCTCACCGGAATTTGATTTCTGTGTTCCAACCTGCAATCCACAGATCTTTACGATGGCAAAGAAACAAAATGCTGCAACGACACCAAATACCACTGCGGATAGTAACGTTTTCTTCATACCACCATTTTTTTTCTGTTTTGGTGGTTTCGGTGGCTCCTGCCCGCCGCCCGGGTTCGTATTTTGAAAACGATACATATTGTCAGAACTTGGCATTGGCTGCGGTCCTGCATCTGTTCCGACAGTATTCTGTGTGCCTGCCGCATCATCTGTCTGTGATGGCTGTACATAGATCGTATTGTCCGTCATGCCATTATTGTTCGTATTTTCCCAAGGATTGTTGTTTTCTTCATTCATATCGAATCTTCCTTTCCCGTTTATTCATCTTCTATACTACTTTTCATTGTATATGTTGCATTATACCCATCAAATGTGTTTAGTTTGTGAATATCTTATTTTTATATTGTGAAAATGGAAAAAATACTTTATAATGATATCAGGGTCGAAAAGTCAGACGCCGATTGTGCTTGCACAAGGAGGCGGCTGACCTTGAGACCCGTCAAACATGAGTAGGAGGTGCTCACAAGAACGAAGTTCTTGTCTAGCATAGCACCGACGACTTGCCGCCGAGGCGCAACCGAGGGGGCATTTCATTATTCGAATGTTTGTAGAATTGCGGGAGCAGTTTACTGCGAAGCAATTCGTAGATATCATTGCACAATCAATGACGATACCAATCCCTAATTTGAAAGGATGAACTTATTTTGATCAAAGGAAACCAAAAATTACTGAATATCATACGATTTATTATAGATGTGCTGATTTTAGTATTTTCATTTATACTTGCTTATAAATTACGTTTTGACGAAGAGCAGAGTATTCTGATCCAATGGCAGATCATCGAGGAACCGATCGGACTTTACGGAACACTGGAAGAATATATGCAGATGCTTTTCCTGCTGATTCCATGTTACCTTGTGTCGTACTATGCCTTTCATCTGTATGACCCAAAACGAGTTACGAGCCGCAAGTCACAGGCTTACAATATTTTTAAAGCAAATGTCGTCGGCATTTTGTATTGTACCGCCGGTCTCTACTTTATTAAAAGTGGAAACTACGCTCGTCTGTTTATTGTAATTTTTGTAATTACGAATTTTATATTGGAATTGATCTTCCGCCTGCTGATCACAACAATCTTACGTCGTTTCCGCAAGCGCGGGCACAATTTAAAGCATGTCCTTCTCGTCGGTTACGGCCGTTCGGCAGAAGGCTATATCGACCGAATTTTTGCACACCCTGAATGGGGTTATGTCGTACACGGCATTTTGGATGACCAGAAGAAAAACGGAAAATCTTACCGCGATGTGCACGTCATCGGTGATATCGACGATCTCGAGGAGGTGCTTGCCTCAAATTCTTTTGATGAGATTGCGATCACTCTTGGCATCGATCAATACAAACGACTCGAAGGAATCGTGGCAATTACAGAAAAATCCGGTGTTCATACAAAATTTATCCCGGATTACAATAATATCATTCCGACACGCCCTTACACGGAAGATCTCGACGGTCTGCCGGTAATTCACGTAAGAAATGTGCCACTCACCAATTCCTTTAATAAATTTATTAAACGTACGGTAGACATCATCGGATCGATCTGTTTGATCATCCTTTTCTCGATTCCGATGCTTGTTGTCGCCATTTTGGTAAAGGCAACTTCCGAAGGTCCTTTGATCTTTAAGCAGGAACGAATCGGACTTGGTGGAAAACCATTTTTAATGTACAAATTCCGTTCGATGGCGGTGCAGAAAGCTTCGGAAGAACAAAAAGCCTGGACGACGCCAAATGATCCGCGTGTTACACCGGTTGGTAAATTTATCCGAAAAACCAGTTTAGACGAGCTTCCACAGTTTTTCAATGTATTAAAAGGAGATATGAGTCTTGTCGGTCCACGACCGGAACGGCCATTTTTCGTAGAGAAGTTTAAAGAAGAGATCCCACGCTATATGATCAAGCATCAGGTCCGCCCGGGTATCACGGGCTGGGCGCAGGTCAATGGTTACCGCGGTGACACTTCGATCCGCATGCGCATCGACTGCGATCTGTATTATATCGAAAACTGGACATTGATGCTGGATATCAAAATTCTTCTGCTTACAGTAGTAACCGGATTTATCAATAAAAATGCATATTAACAAAAAAGGCTCCCAAATAATGGGGGCCTTTTCCGCAAAAAAAGAGTGTATCTAATTATCTAATCCAACTTTTTGTCAATAAACTCATCCCAGCGTCCGTCGTCGTCATCCTCTTCTTCATCCTCGCCAAATTCCTCTTCGTCGAGCATTTCATCAAAGGCATCGGAGATGGCATCTAACATCTCGTCGTCCTCAATCTGAAGAAGTGTGATCTCCGGCTGGTCGCCTTCTGTGTCGATCTGAATTCCAAAGAAATAAATTTCTTCGATACTTTCGTCAACCGGTGTCAGGGCCGCATAGTCGTCGCCATTCCACTCAAATATATATATTACTTCACATTCCAATGTAGATCCATCTTCCAATTCAAGGGAAACCTGCATTTCCTCGATGTCGCTCAAATCAAAATCAGACATTTCTGTACCTCCTGAAAATATTATAATATAGAGATGATAACATACTTTAGCGGCACTGTCAAACACGGAATATTTTTTGGTTGTTGAAACACAGAAAACGTGATACACTTAATTCAATACCAGACTTTAACATTGGAAAGGACACTTTAGGATATGAAATTTGCAGCACAATTAATGCAGTTTATGGTTCTGATCCCGGCGGCAACTCTCTGCTTCCTTCCTATGAAGAACCAATTGGCTGCGCCACCCAAAAAAATCATAGCATGCATCGGACTGGTGCTTGCCATCATGATTCCGGTGAGTGCATTGATTCTCACGGCGGGCAGTTTTCCCGCCAATTATGTCATGCTTCCGGACATCGCGATACTTTACCTGTTTTACCACCGCTCACTCAATACGCACTGGGCCACCAGCGCCTCGGTATTTTTAATGGTGACAGCGCTGATGTCATTTCCACCAAACATCGCGCTCTGCGTCGACTGCCAGCTCCACCCGCAGGAGACGCTTCTCTCCGTCTGTCTTGTGTCAACTTCAGTACAGTTTGCCGTCAGCGTTTTATTTGTCCTGTTTTATTTTCTGGTCTTCAAAAATTATTTCAGCGAATTGATCAATTCTCTGAATTCCGCTTATGTATGGGGTGCGACATTGCCGGTGCCTCTTATTTTCATCCTGTTAAACATTCTGATGCAGCCGCAAAAGTACGAAACAATGCACGTAAACCGGGTGTATGGCATGTACATCGCTTATCTGTTTCTGGCTTTTTTCCTATTTAATGTCATCTACCTGATTTTCTATCTGGTGGCTGTCATTTTGCTCCGAAATGCGAAAACGGAAGAACGGGTAAGGCTTTTCGAAATGCAGGAGAGCCAGTATCTCGCCCAGCAGCGATACATCAACGAATCTGCCAAGCAGCGCCACGATTTCCGCCAGCAGCTCCACAGTCTGGCTCAAATGGCGCAAAATAAAGAATACGACGCGCTGACCAGCCACCTTGCCGACTGCGTCGCAGCGATTCCGGAATCTCCGACTTGTTACTGCCATAATATTCCCGTCAATGCGCTGTTAAACTATTATGACCATTTATTTGAATCACAGGGGATTACCAAAAAATGGGATATCCAGATCCCTGCAGAATGTCTCGTCAATGACACGGAACTCTGCAGTCTGATTGGCAATATTTTGGAAAATGTCTCTGCCGGCTGTCTGACACTTTCCGCGCCGGAAAAGCGGCTTCATACCCTCAATATCTGTGTGAAAAACGGCTCGTTTCTGGCTGTCAGATCAGAAAACCGATTTGACGGCAAAGTCGATATCAAAAACGGCCATTATCTTTCCACCCGCAATGGCGGTTCCGGCATCGGTCTGCGTTCAATCCAAGCGATTGCTGAAAAACACGGTGGAATGGCTTATTTTTCACACACCGCGGACACCTTTACGATAAAACTGATTATAAAAATTTTATCGTAGGTTACTTGACATTTTGTATCATTTTTACTACAATATGTTATCAAGGTCAAAGAAAGGATGAGTGATATACTATGAATTTTTCTTACAAAACAAAAGGCACCTGTTCCAGACAGATCGATCTTGAGATTAACGACAACATTGTAACAAATGTCGTATTTTACGGCGGATGTGACGGAAACCTGAAAGCCATTCCACGTCTGGTCGATGGCTGGACTGCCGATCAGATCGCCGAAAAGTGCAGCGGCGTTCTGTGTGGTTTTAAAAACACATCCTGCGCTGACCAGTTAGCACATGCCGTTTTGGCGGCAAAAGAAGCCGAGCAGGCTGAAAAGGCATAATTTAATTATGCACCCCGTGTGTTCGAAACCATCCACACGTAAAACAAAACTAAGGAGACTTTTTTATTATGCAAAAAAACACAAACAAACTCATTTTTATCTGTCAGGCAGCGATGATCGCAGCCCTCTACGTAGTGTTGACGTATGCCATCAACGCTTTTAACCTCGCCAGCGGAGCGATTCAGGTCCGTGTTTCCGAGGCACTTACCATTTTACCATTTTTCACACCGGCAGCAATCCCCGGACTTGCGATTGGATGTTTTATCGCCAATCTATCTACTGGCGCGGTCATTTTGGACGTGATCTTTGGTACTTTGGCGACCCTTCTCGGTGCATTGGGAACCTACGCCCTGCGCAAGTACAAATGGCTCGCTCCATTACCCCCAATTATTTCCAATGCGATCATTGTACCATGGGTACTCCGCTTCGCCTACGGTATTGACAGCGCAATCCCTTATTTGATGCTCACAGTAGGAATCGGCGAAGTTCTTTCCTGCGGCATATTGGGTATGCTTTTATTATTTGCACTCAGAAAATTCGACAAAAATATCTTTAAAGCGCATTGATTTTTCTTTTAGCAAAGGGTATAATGAAAAGACATCAGGGTTTCAAAGTCTGACCCCGATCGTGCTTGCACGAAAAGGGGGATGACCTTGAAACCCGCCAAACATGAGGATGAGGAGGCGCTCACAAGAACATAGTTCTTGTCTATCATAGCGCCGACGACTTACCGCCGAGGCACAGCCGAGGGGGCACCTCCTCATCCGAATGTTTGTAGAATTGCGAGAGCAGTTTACTGCGAAGCAATTCGTTGATGTCTATGGCATCACAATTCGTTGATGTCGCCGACATCGGATCAGGGTCATACCAGGAGGCACTCATGAAAAAACGTGTATTACTGACCGGGATTATACTCTTTCTCGTTGTGGCCGCCGGAATCGTGGTGGTTCGTTTCCGGAAGCCGCAGCATACCAGTCAAACGAATAATTCCGATACTTATGAATATTATTATAATAATGAAGACGAAGAAGAGGAGGATTCTCTTTTGCCTGAGAATTTGGACTCTATATTGGCAGATAACGAAACGGTTCCTTTGGACACCATTCCAAGCAGTACAACCGTTTTAGTGAATCGCAAATACCTTCTTCCTTCCACCTATATTCCTAAAAATCTGGTGGTTCCCAATGTTGATTTCAGTTTTTCCTATGTCAATGACAAGAGAAAAATGCGGAAAATTGCTGCGACAGCATTGGAAAAGCTATTTGCGGCAGCCGAGAAAAAGGGCATCAAACTATACGGTGTTTCCGGATATCGTTCTTATGCAAGACAAAAAGAAATTTATGATCGAAATGTCGCCACCCGCGGAAAAGCAGCTACTGATGCCGTCTCCGCGATGCCGGGAAGCAGCGAGCATCAGACCGGGCTTACAATTGACGTCTCCGCCCAAAGTGTAAGTTACCGGCTCGACCAGAGTTTTGGCGATACCAAAGAAGGAAAATGGCTTGCCAAACATTGTCACGAATATGGATTTATCATCCGTTATCCTTATGATAAGGAAAAAATTACCGGTTACAGTTACGAACCATGGCACATCCGCTATGTCGGAACGACTGTCGCCGCGTATTTATATAAAAACAATCTGACATTAGAAGAATATTATGGTGTTACTTTAAAGGATATGGAGGACAGCAGCAAACCGGAAACCGGCGTGGATGTAGAAGATCCGGATTCTGTCGTTTATGCAACTCCAAAGCCGACAAAGAAACCAAAAGAAGAGAAAAAGGACAAAAAAGACAAGAAGGCAAAAAGCAGTGCAAAACCGAAAAGCACGAAGGCACCAAAAAAAGCCCCCGCTGCTTCTTCTGTGCCAGTGCCGACAAATCCACCTATCGTCTCCTCGGCTCCAGCGGCAACGGATTCACCGACGCCGGCTCCTACCGAGCCACCGGTAGCGACAAACCCGCCTGCAGAAGAATCTTCTGCTCCCATAAATCCGTCAAATGAATGAAAGAAAGGATAATATAGCAAATGAGAACCATATTAATCGTTTTACTGTATCTACTTGTATGTATCATCAGCATTCCACTTCTCCTGATCGAATGCGTGGTACGTAAAATCAACGAAAAAGCAGCGGCCGCTTTTGCCATCCGCATTGTACGGATTGCCTTCAACGTAGCCATGTTTGTCTCCGGATGCAAAAGACACATCAAGGGACTGGAAAATATTCCAAGAGACACACCGGTTATGTTTGCCGCCAATCACCGCAGCTTTTATGACATTCTGCTGGCGTACTCCTCGATCGCATCGCAGCATGTACAGGTTGCCTTTATTTCCAAGATTGAGATCAAGAAATTTCCAATGATCGCACAATGGATGTATTTCCTGAACTGCTTATTTATGGACCGTGGCAATATGAAGCAGAATATGGGTGTGATCCTGAATGCCATTTCATTGATAAAAGATGGATATTCGATATATATTGCGCCGGAGGGAACCCGTAATGCCACTGATACTCTTCTTCCTTTTAAAGAAGGAAGCATGAAGATTGCTACAAAGACGAAAGTTCCTATTATTCCTGTCTGCATTAAGGGAACCGAAGAAATCATGGAAAATCATCTTCCTTGGATTCATGGCGGCGACATTTACATCGAATACGGTGCACCGGTTTACCCGGATCAGCTCGAAGGCGACGACAAAAAACACATCGGTGCTTATGTTCAAAATATTATTCAGCAGATGTATGACAAGTAACTTCTTGCACAATCGTATAAAAAATGTTAATATAATACTTAGGCATCTCAAATCTATGCCAAATTTAGAAAAAGTGAGGTAACCATAATTATGAAAACCGCATTGATCGTAATGGGTATTATCCTTGCCGTACTCATTATCGTATTTATTGTTTTATCTATTGTTGGAAAGAAACTTCAGGCAAAGCAGGAAGCATCGCAGGAACAGATGAAAGAAGCATCACAGATTGCTTCGATCCTGGTCATTGACAAGAAAAGGATGAAATTAAAAGAAGCCGGACTTCCGAAAATGATCGTAGACAACACACCAAAATATCTCCGCGGATCCAAAATCCCGGTTGTAAAAGCAAAAATTGGTCCAAGAATCATGACATTGATGTGTGACGAAAAGATTTTCCCTCTGCTTCCGGTAAAGAAAGAATTGAAAGTCGTTTTAAGTGGTATTTATATCATGGATGTAAAAGGTTCCCGCAATAACTTATTGCAGCAGCCGGAAAAGATGGGATTCTTCCAGAAAATGAAACTCAAAGCTTTGAAAAAAGCCGGACAATAAAAAATAATATATTTAAAGCTAAAGCCTGCATAGGAATTCCCCATGCAGGCTTCTTTTTACTAAGAATTTATGCAGCTTTCTGCGGTACTTTGTCTTCTTTTTCATTGAATACTACTTTCAAAAGAATTGGTGTAACAATCGTTGTAATAACTACCGTGATGATCACCGGTCCATACAGATCCTGTGACATCAAACCGACTGCCATACCTTTGCTGGCTACGATCAAGGCAACCTCACCACGTGAGATCATACCGACACCAATCTGAAGGCTTTCTTTTGATGTATATCGCATCAGTTTTGCACCAAGTCCACATCCAATTACTTTACTAAGCACGGCTACGATACAAAGGAGTACCGAGAACACGATGATCTTTCCGGTCATCTTCGGAAGAACTACTTCCAAACCGATGCTGGCGAAGAAGATCGGGGACAAGAACATGTAAGAAACAGTCTCTACACGTTTACTTATGTATTCAATCTTAGGGCTTACAGAAATCGCCAAACCGGCAACATAAGCACCTGTAATATCGGCTACGCCAAAGAAATATTCGGAAGCAAAGGCAAACAGCAAGCAGAATGCAAGTGCCATAATTCCGTATCTTCTCTGTGGAGCAGCATTTTCTGTCCATTTATAATACAATTTACCAAATACAAAGGCAACTACAATCGCAAATACAAAGAACAATACGATCTTCAGCAGGACGAGTCCAATACTTGGGGTCTCACCGCCGCCATTCTGTCCTCCGAGCGTTGTAATGATCGTCAAGGCAATGATACCAAGGACATCATCAATAACTGCGGCACCGAGAATTGCATTTCCGGCATCTGTACTGAGTTTTCCCATTTCTCGAAGCGTTTCCACCGTAATACTAACGGAAGTCGCTGTTAAGATAACACCGATAAATATATTGCGGTACATTGCCGCTTCTGCTGTGATTCCTGTAGAATCTGTGAAAAAGTGAGCAATCAAGGCACCACCGATACAAGGAACGATAACACCGAGCAATGCGATCACCAGCGAAGCAAGTCCACTCTTTTTCAGCTTCTGTATGTCTGTCTCAAGTCCGGCGGAGAACATCAATACGATAACTCCAATTTCGGAAAGGCTGTGAATCATAGAATTGGATTCTCCAACCAGCATAATGGACGAAAGATTCAGGCAGGCAGGTCCGATAATCAAACCGGCTACAAGAGCCCCCACTACTTGCGGCATGTGGAACCGTTTTGTCACAAGACCGAGGCATTTTGTACTAATCAGTACGATGGCGATAAATAAAAGATATCCATATTCTTCCATTTTAAATCCTCCAATCAACGTATAAAATTTTCCCGGTAACTATTCAGGTTCGATGTGTGAAAACAATGGATTGTCGTGCTTGCACGTAAAAGACATTGTTTTCTGCACATTGAGCCTAATAGTTACCTTTCAAGTAACTTATTCTTTTTCGACCATTAGTCATTTTATACCTTTTGCCCCGAAAAATCAACCTAAGATTTTGTTAAATTATTCGAAATTTTCACTACTAACTTTGTTAAATTCGACCAAAATTTCTTCCGATGGTGCTTTCGTACAAAGACTTGCGATCACAATGCATGCAAGACTGATAAAGAATCCGACGAGCAGGGAATAAATGCCTGTCGCTGCCGCAATCGTCTGTCCGCCAACCAACGGAATATAATCCCAAATAAGTACGGTCAAACCTCCGGAAATAATACCTGCTACTGCTCCGGCAAAGTTTGTACGTTTCCAGAACAAGGAACATACTACGATCGGACCAAACGCCGAACCGAGACCAGCCCACGCATCCGATACCAGATTCATAATACTGCTTTCCGGATTCCAAGCAATGAAGAAAGCAATTACAGCGATCACAAGCACGGTAATACGGCTGACTTTCAACACTTTCTGCTCCTCTGCTTCCGGACGCATCACATTTTTATAAATGTCCTTGGACACGGAAGAGGCACATACGAGCAGCTGGGAATCTGCCGTAGACATGATCGCCGCAAGGATTCCGCAAAGGAAGATTCCTCCGATAAACGGCACGCCAAGGTGATGCGTAAATACTTTGTTGATCATTTCAATAAATACACTCTCGGAAGATGCCTGTCCGGCGGTTCCAAGGATCTGGTCTGCCCCAAGAAATGCTCTTCCGACCACACCGATAAAGCATGCGGCAACAAGCGAAATCGCTACCCAGATAATCGCGATCACACTGGATTTCTTTAATTCTTTTTCACTCTTCACTGCCATGAAACGCACGAGAATATGAGGCATTCCACAATATCCAAGTCCCCATGCCAGCTGGGAGATAATATCTACAAAAGTATATGGTTTTCCTCCATTGGAAAACAAACTCAAGTAATCATCATAAGCAATGCCGGTTCCGCTCAGTGTCGCCGTCAGCTGCGGAGCAAAATCGCTGCTCACAAGGCCATATGCCACGATAGGAACAACCAGAAGTCCGACGAGCATCAACATTCCCTGAACGAAATCGGTAAAGCACACGGCCAAAAATCCGCCAAGAAATGTGTAGATCAAGATAACTCCTGCTCCGATGGCAAGTGCGACATGATAATCCACACCAAATACAGAACTAAACAATTTTCCTCCGGAAGCCAGCGCAGAAGCTGTATAAACGAGGAAGAACACAACGATCACAAGAGACGAGATAAACAACAATACACGTTTTTTGTCGTGATAACGGTTTTCCAAAAATTCCGGAAGTGTCAATGAATTGTTTGCCACGATCGTATAACGGCGCAGTCTCTTGGAAATGAAAAGCCAGTTGGCTACGGTTCCAAGGAACAGACCGATTGCGATCCACGCCTGACCGGTTCCCAATGCATAAATGGATCCCGGCAGTCCCATAAGAAGCCATCCGCTCATGTCGGAAGCCTGTGCAGACAGCGCAGCTACCCAGCCATTTAATCCACGGCCACCAAGGAAATAATCCTCGGTATTGTTTGTCCTCTTCATGGAAAATACTCCGATGACAATCATAAAGAGCAGATATACCACGAATGCTGCAAGAATGATAATTGATGATGTTGACATAAATAAACTCCTTTGTAATTTATAGATAGGGTCGAAAAGTCAAACCAACGCTCGTGCTTGCACGAGAGCGTGGTTGACCTTGAGACCCGCCAAACATGAGGATGTAGCTATTTGCGTAGCAAAGAAGCGAAATCCGAATGTTTGTAGAATTGCGGGAGTTGCATAAGCAACGAAGCAATTCGTCATTAGGGCCGAAAAATCCACCCCAAAATATTATTACCTTAAGTATACCATATTTTTCCCAAATATGCTATACTTGATTATAGAAGACTTTGCAAGGAGGTTTACTTATGGAACGATTTGTAGATTTAATTCACGATAAAAAAAATGGGAAAGAACTCTCCGACGAAAGCATCCGTGGTATGATCGATGGCTTTACCAAAGGCGATATCCCGGATTATCAGATGTCTGCCATGCTGATGGCAATCTGTTATGAAGGGCTAAATGACCGAGAATTGACGACGATGACGCTGGCAATGCGCGACTCGGGTACGATCAATGATCTCTCCGCGATCGACGGCATCAAAGTGGACAAACACAGCACCGGCGGTGTTGGCGACAAGACAACTCTTATCATTGGGCCGATTGCGGCCTCCTGCGGCATTCCGATTGCCAAAATGAGTGGTCGCGGACTGGGATTTACCGGCGGAACCATCGATAAGCTGGAATCCATTCCCGGTTTTCACACCGATCTTTCGACCGACGCCTTTTTCGATGCCGTAAAGAAAACCGGCATCTGTGTCAATGGCCAGACGGCGGACCTTGCACCGGCAGACAAAAAAATCTATGCACTACGTGATGCGACAGCTACCGTCGAAAGCATCCCATTGATCGCGTCTTCCGTTATGAGCAAAAAACTTGCCTCGGGAAGCGACTGCATCGTCCTTGATGTCACAACCGGAAATGGTGCCTTTATGAAAGACCGCAAGCAGGCACTTGAGCTCGCCAAAAAAATGGTAACAATTGGAAATCTCGCCGGTAAGAAAACGATCGCACAATTGACCTCGATGGAAGAACCACTCGGCTTCGCTGTCGGCAACAATTTGGAAGTAAAAGAGGCAATTGAGGCCCTTCACGGCAATGGACCGGAAGATCTGATGACGGTCTGCTACACTCTTGCCGCCCATATGATCTCATTGGGAAAAAATATTTCTTATGAAGCAGCAGTAAATGAAGCCAAAGAAAGCGTGGAAAGCGGACGAGCTTTTGATACTTTTGTTAAAATGGTAAAAATGCAGGGCGGCGACACATCCTATATCCTCTCACCGGAAACCTTCCCGGTTTCGCCGGTACAAGCAGAACTGAAAGCTCCAAGCTCCGGTTATCTTACCTATATTAATACCGAAGGAGTCGGCACTGCTACCGGAATCTTAGGTGCCGGGCGCAGCAAAAAAGAGGACGATATCGATCCATGTGCCGGGATCATTCTTCATAAAAAGCTGGGACAGAAGGTGGAAACAGGAGAATCGCTTGCCACTTTGTATACTTCGGACAAGTCACTTCTTGATGCAGGGATTCGCCATCTGGAAACCTGTTATGAGATCAAGGATGTGCCGGGAAGTGTACCGGAATTGATTCAAGAATGTATCTCTTGATTTCTCTAAATCGTTATAAATAAGTTAAAAAAAGCAAGTGACCCTATCGCAGCCACTTGCTTTTTACATTCTATTACTATTTAGATGGTAAACTGCTCTACCAATTCTTTCAAATGAATCGAATTGTTTCCTGTCGAAGAAGCCAGATCTTTGATATCGGAAGAATTGCGGGCGATTTCATTGGTGTCCTCTGCAATCGTCTCACTGCCTTTGGCTCCCATATCGCTCTTCGCCGTGATATCACGGATCGTCGCATTCATTTCATTCAAACTGCTGAGAATCTGATCCGAGCTTTTGCTCAGGGATTCAACAAGTCCATTGACATATTCGGCATCCTGTTTGTAACGGTCTCCGGTCTCCACAAGATCACCGTACGCCGTCATAACGGAAGTATTGATAAATTCAAGAATGATCTCAGAACACTCGATCAAACTTGTTACGGACTCTGTTACTGTCGCTGCTACATTTTGAATCTTTTCAACTGCCTCCGAGGAAGCCTCCGAAAGATCGGTAATTTCCATTGCAACCACCGCAAATCCCTGTCCACTCTCGCCGGCTCTCGCTGCCTCGATGGAAGCATTGATAGCAAGAAGATTCGTCTGATTTGTGATATTGCGGATGGTCTCTGTAAGCACCTGAATCTGCTGGATATTTTTGGAAGCCTGAATCGCTTCTTCCATACGCTCTTTATTGCCCTTCAATACACGGTTTGCATTGTTTCTGGATTCCTTCGCATTTTCCTGAAGTTCCAATGCACGGGTATTGATCTTTTCTGCCTCTTCCGCACCTTCCTGTGCCTGCTTGGCAACGCCTTTCATAACCACTTCAATCTCATCTGTGGATACATCCAACTCATGCATCGCTGCCGCCGTCTCCATAAGACCGGTAGATACCTGCTCTGTCGTAGCCGACATGCCTTCCAATTTCTCCGACAGATTATCGGCACGCTCTGATGTCTCAACAATGTTTTTGTCCATTCCTGAAAGCATCGCATTGAGTGTCTCAACCATCTCACGCAGAGACTCCGCGGTCTTCGCCGATGTTCTTGCTATATCACCAAGTTCATCTTTTACTTTCAATGTCTTTTCCGGGATCTGATAGGTCAAGTCATGATCTGCCATCGCCGTCAACTGTTCTTTCACAACTTCCATTCGTTTTACAAATCGAAAACTAAATACGGTCGCAATTGCTGCCCCGGCAATGATCGACAAAATCACAACAACACTATATGCAATCAGTGCGCCCGGCGCGATAAATTTGCCAAGTCCAAGATAAACTGCCAAAAAGGAAACCACACCTTCCAATAAAAGGGCTCCGCACACTGCTGCGATCAATTTTGCTCTAATCTTCATTCTGTAACCTCCTCACAGTCAAATATGTATACTTTAATCATAGCATACTTGCTGGCTTTTCGCAACTCTTTTACTTCTCCTCTGCTGCATAAATCTGATCATAATATTCATACAGTTTCTGCACGCCATTTTCCAAAATATAGTAATGACGGATGTAGGGAATCAATAGCACAAAAAACATCAGGCAAAGCAAAAGCACAGCCCATTCCTGGATCAAAAGGCTCGCAAGAATCGAAATGACCGCCAGAATAGCAAAAAGCACGGTAACAATCAGATGAATCAGCCGCTCATGCTGGAAAAATCCGATCTGTATGAGCATCTGCGACAAAAATTCTCCTTTGTCCCCCTCGATCTTCCGGCTTCCGTCTGCTGTCTCACCATAAAATTTCAAATATTTTTTTAACCGTTGTTCCATCGTAACAACCTCCTTTTAACCGACGATCACCATCGGCTGTTTGTATTCATTTTTCTGTGGCAGTCCCGTTTTCTGGGCAACTGTCATATGATAAATGTCTGCCGCAAAAATGTCCTGCGCCAATTTTTCTCTAGCACTCCCACTCAGCCGCTCTTCCTCTTTTGCCAGCCGTCCAATGACCGGCATCTCAGAATCTCCAAGCGGAAGCGGACAGGCATCCTTTCGTCTTCCAATCAGCCGCAGATACGGCATCTTCGTCTCCCGCTCTTCGACTTTTACTTCAAATAAAACTTGCAGCATCGCCCGTTTTACCCGCGCCATCGTGATATTTTTCGTCTTGCAGGCATGAATAAAACCTTCATAATCCGCCGCCTGCAAAATCTCGCGTGAAAATACCGCCGCAAGATCTTCGGACACATCTTTATAAGAAATCAGTTGGTCTTTTCTCATGCGGAGTGCCAGTGCAAGGACCGGCCAGAAATCCTCTGTTTTCATGCTATAGCCGGCTTCTTTCCAGGCTTGCAATGCTTCTTCCGGCATTCCCTTTACCTGTTCAAATCCATTTTTCATCTGCGCACGGATCGCAGTCGCTGACATATATTTCCAATCATTTTCTTTTTCCGGAGTCACTTGATGATACCCCATCCCTTCTCTGAGAATCGGCTCGCAGCGCATCGACGAACCTAGCAGCCGTATTGCCTGCCGGTACTCTGCGCCCAAAATATTGCCCGGCTGCATCCGCTCACGGCATTTTTCCTCACTCCAGCCTGTCTTTTCCTGCAAAAAGTGCTGTCTCGCTGCCGGGTAGGACCATCCCTGTGCTGTGTACCCCTTCATCTGCAGGATTCCTTCTTCTTCCTTTTGGCACTTCCAAAAAATGTCAGCCATTGTATTGATATCTTCCGGTGCTTCGCAGCCAAAACAAATGCCATCCACACACCCAAGGCTCTCCAGCGCGAGTATTCCGCCATAGGCAAAATCCGCCGCACTCGAAATCCCGTAGCGGACCGGCAGTTCAAAGACATAATCCGCGCCGCCGAAAAGTGCCATCTTCGTACGCACATATTTATCGACCACCGCACATTCGCCGCGCTGCACAAAATCGCCGTTCATTACCACAACGACCGCATCTGCGCCCGTGATTTCTCTGGCTTTGCGTATCTGGTAGCGGTGTCCCTCATGAAAGGGATTGTATTCACTTATGATGCCGGTTATTTTCACTTGTCGCTTTTCCATAATTTCCCTTTCTTTGTGATGATAAATCATAAATTCCTCACCAGCAAGTACCAATGGGGGAACATTTACCTTTAACTATAGTATACATAGTAGGATTCGAATAATCAAGGTGATTTTTTAGCTTTAAAAGCATATTTCGGAACAATGTCAAATTCTTCTGATATCGTTTCCAAACCCGTCTCCCTTGATTTCATTCTCCATTTATTCTATTCTCTCTTCTTCCCACATATACTGTTAGAAAAGACCTGAGAGGGTTCCTATGGCAAAACAGAACTTTTACACCTATCCTTCCATGGAAAAACAGTTGAAGCAATGGACCGTTCAATATTCTGCGGACTATTTTCGTCTGGACTCCATCGGCCGCACTCCCGCAAAACGCCATCTGTACGCCTGTCATCTGGGCGCGGCGGATGCTCCAAAACAACTTGTACTCACCGCTTCCATCCATGGACGCGAATCCATAAACACAACACTTCTTCTGGATATGCTCGCCTATTATCTGCCGCGCTACAACCACCGCAAACTGCCTGACGCTCCCTGCTACTGGGATCTTTGGCACGATGTCTGCATTACCTTTCTTCCGATGGCAAATCCGGACGGCGTATCGATCAGCCAAAATACTTCCGCCAAAAAATGGAAAGAAAACAGTGCCGGCGTGGATCTGAACCGCAATTTCCCCTGTGGTTTCGGGCTCTCCAAAGATATCAAAAAACACAATCCGGGAAAATCCGCCGGCGACCAGCCGGAGACCAAGCATTTGATGACTTTTGTATCACAGCTGTCAGCTCCTCTCGGCGTGATCCATTATCATTCACAGGGCAGCCTGATCTATTATGATTATGACGTGACCGGAAGTCTCCGAAACCATATCGTGAAAATGGCATCCATCGCACATGCCACGACCGGATATCCACTGATCGAAGCTCGTGGAAAAAATGCCGGAAGCACCCTTCCCGGCGGCGGGTTCGGCGATTGGTGCGTATACGAAAAAAAGATACCTTCGATCACCATCGAAACCGGACGCTTTTTCACGCCGGTTCCGCATTGGCAGTACAAAGGTATCTATGATAAAAATTTACTTTTGCTTCACAATCTTCTTGCCGGTATTTTGTAAATCATTATCAATTTCAAGATAAATATCATACTGGTCAGGAGGAAGAACATCCATCCATATCGCAATATAATACACGGCATTTTCAAATGTTTTCATGGTTTGATAAGTGTCCTTGAAATCCACATACCAGACTTTTTCCTTACCGCGGAAAATGACGGTCTGTATCGTGTGATCGACCTCGCGGACATAAAATACATCTTCGCGTCTGCGATAACGGATCATCGGATCCGTAACATTTTTTGCCGCTTCAAAATCCCACGCAGACAACTGCTCGTTTTCAGCGAGAATCGGCCGTTTCAGTTCTCCGAGAAGATAATCTGCATTCTGCACGAGAGCTTTCGACAGCGATGTCATATCCGGACAAAATTCGTGAGCGCGGAAAAATCCCGGTTTCACATAATACTCACTCAAAATTTCCTCGGTGTCAAAATCCACCTCGCGAATGAGTCCCAGATTTCCATCGATTTCCGGCACAAGGAATCCGGCCATAATGTACAGCCTTCGATCCTCTTCGACAAAAATCGCGTTCGAACGGATCTTGGACTTTGGGCAGGCAATACGCTTGTACAGTTTTACCGTCTTCTCACGTTCATTGACTTCATAAAAACTGATATAACTCTGTTCATCGTTATCAAAAAATTTCACCTTACGGCGTTTGTGCCAATGATTATCAAACACCATAATATAACGGATATCCGGATTTTCATTTTGCGTCAGCTGCACTTCAAATACCGCGTGCTGCTGATAAAACCACGGTACATCACCCACAGGTGTCAAAAGTTTTTCGGTCATCGGCGTGCCTTCCCAGAATCTCGGATCTGCCATCAGCCATTTTATCTCACCGGTACTCCAGTCAAATTTGACGACAGAATGAATATTTCGCATGGACACTAACATGGAATCCTGCTCCGGATCGTACGATGCCGAATTGATATGTGCCCAGTCCATCATATCCTGATAAGTGTCGTCAAATACATCGCCCACTTTTAATTTATGTGCAATCACTCCGGTCGCGCGGTCAATTTCCAGCACAAGATCTTCAGAATGTCCCTCAAGGCTGTTTCCGGCCGTCAAAATATTGCCCTCCGGTGTTTTTTCCTCCACCGTATGATGTGCACCATTTTTCACAAAATACGTGCGTCCCACTCGCCCCAGATAATCCATATCGTACATTTGAATTGAATGCGGATTGGTAAAGGAAGGCGCAGAAATATCCTGTTCCATAAAAAGAAAACGTCCTTTGGAAAGTGGGAAAATCCCATATCCTTTCGGCTTTCTGCGGAGATAATAACGAATTTTCCCCTCACGGTCAAAAACGCACGGGCGGATGTCAATGCCGCCTGCCACCAAAATATTCTGAAAGGCCGATTTTTTATTGATCTTCTCAGCCTTTACCACATCTTTCAAATCTTCCGGCAATTCTTCGGTCTGCAGCATAAATGTGCGCGTATCACACACTTCTTCCTGCTCGTCCAGCAGTTCAATCTGCACTTTTGTCTCTCTTCCGGCATACAATCCAAGAATCGGTATGCGGTGACGTTTTTCTTCCGGAAATTCATATACAAAATTTGTCTCTTCCACATCGCCAAAAACCGTTGTACGCACGCGGTAATCCGTAATCGTCGAAAACATCACAAGAGCTGTCAGCGGAGCCTCATCAAAAGGGTCGATCACTGCCAGCATATTTTTAAATGTGTATTTGTCGCTTCTTAACTGCAATTCCAAAAACCAGTCTTTGGCCTGCGATGTCAGAGAGTACATTTTCTCTTCTCGGACATTTCCCTTATAAGCATTCTTGGGAAGTCTGCCAAATGTTTCTTCGTACTCTGCTGCTCCATGCGCCACCCATTCTTTGGGGCGCAGCGTAACGGTTCCGCCCTCGCCGTGAAGCACACTCTTTTTGTTCGCATTTTTCTGAATCTGCCACTCTTCCCTGCGTGCCTTCACTTCTTCTTTTAATCTGTCGGATATCCTCATTTTCTCACCTACATCATAATGTAATCAAAAATCTGTTCAGCGCATTCCTTTGCGGTATATTTTTTCGTATCTGCGATCAATTCCGGCGCCAATGGTTCCTCGTAACTGGAATCCTTTCCCGTAAAGTTCTTAATCTGCTTTTTATACAGTCCCTTCGGATCGCGCTCCATACAAGTCTGCAGATCCGTATTTACATACACTTCGACAAAATTTCCTTCGCCGGCGCGCTCTCTTGCTACGCGGCGCATCTCGCGAAATGGTGAAATAAACGAAACGAGCGTAATAATTCCGGCATCGCGGAACAACGCAGCAATCTCTCCGATTCTGCGAATATTTTCATTTCGGTCCTCATCGGAAAAACCAAGATCCGAATTAATACCACATCGAATATTATCCCCATCCAATAGATATACGGCTTTTCCTGCTTCATTCAGTATTTTTTCCAATTCCACGGCAATCGTCGATTTCCCGGAACCGGACAAACCGGTAAACCAGACTACCTTTCCCTGCTGTCCCAATACCCGGCAGCGGTCCTCATATGACACTTTGTTTTCCTGCCAGATGACATTTTCGTTTTTCTTCATATTTTGCTTTAATCCTTTAATCTTTATTATGGAATTTCTCCTGCAACTCCACAACCATAAGTTTATATTACAATTTTGTTACAAATTTGTCAATTTTTTTCTTCTTTTACTTCTCCGGTTTTCATATCATGCGACAGGGGATAAATCACGCCATCGCTCATGACAACTCGTCCCAAATACTGCAAATCACTATAACTATAGTAGACAACCACGTCACTTACCGGGTATTCCTTCTTGTCGTACTTCTGCGCATACTGGTGAATCTGATGTCTCGCCACAAACGGGTACAATGGGTTGCGGAACAAAATGATTCCGGCAGCAAGTGCCAATAATACCCCAAGTCCGCAGAATAAAATACGCAGACTGATATGGCGGTCTTTGCGAAATGCCATGCGAACAAGCAATCCTGCGACGATTCCGATCAGCAGAAATAAAAGTACCGCCGGCAATATCTTCAAGATAATTGTTATTTTGGAAGTGTCCACATAACCGAGGCCATCCTGCGGATCCTCAATAAACTGAAATACCACTGCCATCAACGTCGTCGTACCAAGCAGCAAAAAGCTCCATTTTTTCAGGGCAACTGCTGCCAAAAGTCCGATGATCGGCAAAATGACTACGATCTGTGGAAGATCATAATACATAAAAAACTGCATATATTCCCACAATGCCGCAATGGAAAAAATCACCAGATACAGCACATTCATAATTTTCTTAAACCGTTCTTTCACTCTTCTAAATTCCTTTCTTTGGTTCTCTGCAACTCCTATTATACACTATCTGACAGTATTTGTGCAAGCGGAAAAGCAATCCGCTGCGTTATCGCGCACTTCTTTCAGGCACCCACAAGCAGCGTCGAGACAATAATTCCTATCAGCGTCGCAAACAAAGCACCGGCAAGTGTATATCTTGTCTTTGTCACTTTCGCTGTCATAAAATACACACTCATCGTGTAAAAAATGGTCTCCGAGCAGCTCATAAGCACCGAAGCCAGCACCCCAAGTCGGCTGTCGGGCCCAAACTGTTTGTAAATATCCAGAAGAAGGCTTGTCGCCGCGGAAGAAGAGAACATTTTCACCGTCACAAGCGGCACAAGTTCCGAAGGAAAATGAAGCCGCTCTGTCACCGGCGCGATTACTGACGCTACATACCCCAGTGTACCGGATTCCCTTAAAATACCGATTGCAATCATAAGACCGATGAGTGTCGGAAGAATCTTATAAACCGTCTTAAATCCATCCACGGCTCCTTCGATAAACGCATCAAATATATCGATTTTCTGCAGCAGTCCATAGCCGGTCACCAAGATTAAAACAAGCGGAATCATGCTGTCGGAAAGATAATACAAGAATCTCATACCTTTCCTCCTTCCCGGCGTTTGGTACATTTTCGCGCAATCACAGAAAACAATACGCCAGCCGCCGTCGAAAACAGCGTCGCCACCAGTCCCATGCCAAGAATGGACGTCGGCGACACCGATCCATACTGGCTGCGGTACGCTATAATATTGACCGGGATCAGCTGCAGCGACGAAATATTAATGATAAGAAACGTACACATATCCGTACTTGCGACATTTCCCGTCTCGCCATTTTCTTTCTGCCACTCCCGAAGTGCCGCCATTGCCTTCAGACCATACGGCGTCGCCGCCCAGCCAAGTCCCAGCACATTGGCGATGATATTGGCAGCAATGTACTCATTTGCCTCGTGTTCCCGCGGAATATCCGGAAATAAAAAACGTAAAACCGGTCTGAGTGCCCTCGTCATGGCATCGATCAAACCGGCTTTTTTCGCCACATTCATAATTCCTGTCCACATCGACATAACCCCAAGCATCGTGATACAGAGCATCACCGCCTCTTTCGACGAATCGATGGCCGCCGTGCCGACATTTCCAATTTTTCCCTGAAAGGCAGCGACAGCGATCCCGATCACAATCATCGCTCCCCACAATTTATTAAGCATGTAATTTCCCTCTGCTGCGCATTTTTACATTATACGCCGAGCACAGGGAAAATATGCGGGTCAGGGCTGTCGGTATTTTTTACCTCACCCACAGCAAAACCATATATACCGCCGTTCCGATCAGGATACTAAACAGGGTATTGTGTTTCCATTTGTATGTCAAGGCAACCACCAATCCGGCAGCTAGCTGCCAGATTCCGGTCTGGCTGAAATTTCCGCGAACATCTTTCAGGCAGTAAACGACCAGCACGGCCATGATCGCCGGCGGCAGATTTTTTCCAAGCAGTTCCAGCCACGAAGGAATTTTCCGCTCGCCATGAAAGATTAAAAATGGAAAAGCACGCAAAAAGAATGTGATGGCAGCACCGAGACCGATCATCAGCGCTACATTACTCATGTCTGCCACCTTCTTTCGCCTGGAATAATAAAAGCACCGCGGAAGTCGCCAAAAGCGCCGGCAGCATAAAATTTGATTTTCCAAATAAAAACAGGCAGACAATTCCGATCAGCATTCCGGTCATCGCCGGTCTGTGATCTTTGGAATTTTCCCATTGGTCGATAAATATAATAATAAAAAGAGCCGTCATACAAAAATCAATTCCCTCCAGTTGAAACGGAATAAGCTGGCCGAGCACACCGCCGACAATACTTCCGAAAATCCAGTAAATGTGGCTAAAAAGGGCGATAAAAAACATCGTATCCTGTTTTTCTTTGCGTGGAAGATGCAAGGTGCTGTTGACCGCGTACGTTTCGTCGGTCAATGTCTGGATCATGTACCATTTGCGGTGTTTCATTTCACTAAAGTCGTCGAGATACGTAAGACTGTAAAAGCTCTGACGGCTGTTCATCAAAAACGCCGTAAGCGCCACTGTGATCAAGGAAGCTCCACTACTCAAAAACGTAATGAGTACAAATTGAAATGCGCCGGTGTATACCGCTGCACTTGCCACCAGCGAAATGTACCACGCAAAGCCGGATTTCTGCATCATCATTCCGTAGGCGATGCTCATAAACACATAACTGCACATGATTGGTATCGATTTATAAAAAGCATGTTTGATCGCCTTTTTATCCATTTGTACTTCCTTTCTGTCTCTTTGGTTTCTTTCTTTGAGTTCAGTATACCATGTCACCAAGCGAAGCTTGATGACCTACGCATGCCTCAGCATGCTTCATTATACCATTTCTTTTCTCATTTTACCATAAAAAATCGGGTTTTCATTTGCAATTTCCTTTGAAATATGGTATCCTTTATGTAATTAAAGCAATAAAAAAATAAGGAGGAGCAAGTATGAAGTTAAAACGCTTTTTATCATTATGTGCTATCAGCATTATTGCCGCAGCCTTGCTTGTAGGATGTTCCTCAGATAATAATACACAAGACGCTCAGACATCCGCAGATACAACATCCTCAGACAGTTCAAAGACAGATACCTCTTCGGATTCACAGGACACTTCTTCCGACAAATCCGAAAAAGACTCCACATCGGTTGCCATCCCGTGGGAGGAAGTCTCTGATGATTATGAAGATGCCGCCGCCGAGGCGAAAAATGAGATAACGGGGGCAGATTCCATTTCCGCAAGCACATTGAAATCTCTTGCCGACACCATCCGCAAGGACTATAAAAACATCAAAGATGGAGTTACCAAATCAAACAAAGAGTCTGCAAAGGAAATGTTCGTCACCGGTGCGAAGATTGAGGCACTTTCTGAACGTTCCGCCGATGTTTCGGATGAAGAATTTATTAAATTGGGAACCAAAGCAAAGGATTATGTCAAAGCTCTTCACGGTGGAGGATCTGTTTCCCTTTCCGATGCCAATTACGATTTAGACACCGGACTTACCGTAACGAAAAAACTTGGAAATGATAAGTGGAATGCCTTAGCGAAAAAGTTGAATTAACAATTTAAAAAGGATGCTCTCGCATGAGGGCATCCCTTTCTTTTACTCTTTATTCTCTATGATTTCTGCATACAGATCCAATCCGTAACTTGTCTCCGTCGGTTCATGATCGATCATTTTAAACGTACGTGTTCCGTCTTCTTTTCGCTCCGCACTCAAAAAACGCGCTCCCGGCAGATTTTTCGCATACATCTGACTTGCAAATGCAAAAAGGTGTGTCACCATAAACACACTCACGCCACTGTCATACATTGCCTGAATGATGTGCTCCGCGATCTGGCTCCCCTCTTTTTCCGTCGTACTGGAGAACGACTCATTGAAAAGGATCAGACTTTGATCCGTCACCATGTCCACGATGCGGTTCACACGTTTCATTTCCTCGTCCAGCCGTCCGCTGTTCATGCTGCTGTCCTCACGTCTGGTAAAATGTGTCAATATGTTATCATAAAGCGGACTCTCAAAATACACCGCCGGAACAAACATACCCGCCTGCATCATTACCTGCGCAATGCCGACACTCCGCAAAAATGTCGATTTTCCGCCCTGGTTCGCCCCACTGATCACATGAAGATGGCAGGAATCGGTAAGGGAATTGTCCACCGGATTTTTCAGTGTTTCAAGCGCAAGTCCCAGTTCATACAGATGCTGGTACTCGATGTGCCCCTTTTCATGGCTCACACGCGGATAGCAGGTTTTCATTTTTAAATTTTGCAGGCTCCGCCCCAAATTGGCACAGCCGACATAAAATCCGACCTGAATCTGCAGCTGGCTAAAAAATTCCTGAAATTGGTACAAAAACTCGCGATAAATTTCCTGCGTATACAAAAGTCCATTTTCTTCCATTCGAATGGCATCCTGCTTCAATGCTTCCTGATTAAGCAAAATGGCTTCCGGAGATGCCAGATGCAGGAGAAGCCACCGCAATGTCCTGCGGAGTTTTCCCATTTTCCGGTAATCGACCGGGTCAAGCCGGTTTACCATCGCATCGCCGCATTTAAGGCCGCCAGCCACTCCGGCCGTCAGGATCAGTCTGCCGCCCTGCATCAGCACAGACATATCGTCGATATGCCGTTCCAGATCTTCCGCAAAATCATCGGTAAAATGTTCCCTGAATTTTGTCGTAAACAGATACATGGCATCCGCTTTTTCTGCCTGTTCACTCCGCAAATGATCTTTTAAGTACCGCAGATATTTTAAAAGAATCCGAAGCAGATCCAGTGACTCCGTTATCTGCACCACCTTATTGCTCGTCTTTTTCGATGTATATTTGTGAATTTCCTGCATCGCCTCTTTCGCGATACGGTACATTTCCTCATAAAATTCCGGATGCGACACGGCATCGGACACCATCTGCTGGCGGAAACGAAGCGTTTTTTCATCCGTCACCGGGCATAAAAGCACGCGCTGACAATTGGTAAATATTTCCTCATCCTCTTTTGCCATCGCCCGAAGGATCACCGAAAGATTCAAATCCTTGCTCATGTCCTGCGGCATGCCATAACGTTTTGCCGCCCCCTGCTGTTTGTCCGGATACAAAAGTGCTACCTCAAACATGATGAATCCTCCTTTTGATCTCCTCGTAAGTCAACCCGTATTTTTCCACAATCGGCTCGACATATCCTTTGCCTTCGGCCTTTTTCCGGCGAATCTTGAACGTCCGCACTTTGACATTTCCCTCGATCAGCGATGCCACCTGGCTGACGATCCGCTCATTTTCCTCCGCAAGTTCCTCGATGTGCGTGACATAAATTCCGTAGCAGTCGCGGTCAAGAAAATGATCAATCACGCGCCGCCCCATATGATAGGCATCGTACGTCGCCGCCGACGTAAAAAGTTCATTGATGATAACAAATACATTGCGCTTTTCCGCATGCATCATCCCGGACAGACGCACCAATTCTTCTTTCAATTTTCCGCGGCCGCTCTGCATGCTTTCTTCCACGGAAAAGTGCGTCAATAAACCGTCAAAAAGTGGAAGAACTGCCCGCTTTGCCGGCACCGGAAAGCCCATCAGCGAAAAATACACAAGCTGCCCTGCCGCTCTTGCAAATGTCGTCTTTCCTCCCTGGTTTGGCCCTGTTATAACAAAAAACCGTTCTTTTCCACGATAATAATAATCGTTCGCTACCGTCTCTTTTCCCTCTTTTTGATTTTTTAACGCCAGCGCCAGATCGTATCCACCGGTCACTTCAAATGCCGCATCCGAAAACTCCGGCATGCAAAAATCATAATGGAAATATTCCATATGATGCTGAAATTTTAATATCGAAAGATATACGCAGATTTCCTTATGAAACTGCATAATCCCCGGCTGGTAAATACGCGCCTCTTGGTTTCCAAATTCTTCCAGCCCTTTAAACTGCTGTGGAAATTTTTTCTGCAAATATTTGAAAATGCGCTGTTCCAGCGGTGTTCCCGCTTTTCCTCCCGGCAGAAGGTTTCCCATTTTTCCGGGGTGCTTTATCATCTGCGGATATTTTTCGCACAATTCCTTCACATAATCGTCTTCCACCACCGACGGCAGGATCGCGACATGGTCTCCCTCGATCCGCAGACTGTAACGAATTTTTTCAAGTTCTGCACTCGTCGAAAGTGCCGCATCGTGATACGCCCTCACTTCCGGCTTTCCGCTCTCTTCCTTACACATTTCCAGAAACTGCTGCCAGCCGCGCGCCCTGCATTCGCGCTTTTCCAAAAAAGCAATCAGTTCATCCACCGCCGTAAAATACATTACAGCGACTTCCAGCTTCCAGTGCGCCTTGCTGAGTTCATCTGTGATCTGCTCGCCCGTCTCGGAATTTATGTACGCTTCATTCTCCTGTGCCTGTCGGATTCGATTTACAAAATCTGTAAGTTTCATCTCCATTTCTTCATCGATTTCCTGCAGCACTTCCTGGCGGAATCGGATCTGCTCCCTTCCATCAGGCATCTGCCGGAAATACTCCCGAAGATCATAAATGCCGAGCTGTCCATTGATTTCCTCGATCCACTGTGTGAGATTGAGATCGTCATAAAACTCCGGCCGTTCTTCTTCCGATTCCCGGATTTTTCCTAAAATACTAAATGACATAATCACCCTCGCTTTCTTTTCACAATTTTGCTGCTTTTATTATACCGTATTTTTACATTTTTGTATAGCGGCAACATTGCGGAGTGACCTCGGAACCCATTTTTAATTTATACAGATCAATATAAAATTCGGAATCGCTGACTACAATAAACCCATCGGTCGACGTATTGCTGTCAGAAAAATAAAATTCCTGCGACGTTTCCAGATTCATAAACTTCGTCCATTTTTCTTCTCCGATCTCCGCCTTATCCACACCGTTCGGTGTCAGGAAATAAATGGTGTCATTGCGGATGTCAAGCTGGTAAAAATTGAGATACTCTTCCTGCATTTTCTGCCACTCATCAAGATTCACCTCTGTCGGAATCGTATATTCCAATTTTCCGCTGTCCATATCATATACATTTACATCGAGCGTTTTTCCATTTTGCTGCGAAGTCACTGCGATCACGCCGTCGCCCTTGGCAATCGTAGTCTTTACCATACATTCTTTGCGCAGATCTTCCATCGGATTGATGCATTTTCCCGTCGTCAGATCATACCAGCCAAACAGTTTCTCGTCGGTCGCGATAAACACCTGATTTCCGGTCGCTGCCAGATAGCGGTTGGAAGCAATTCCCTTTCTAGCCTCTCCATACACTTCTTTCGCGCTTATCTGTGGAATGTTCAATTTCACAAGCTGGTCATTTTCGGCGTCATACCGCAGCATGCGTTCCTCTGTAACATAACTCTCACCATCCGTCCCCTGTTTGTCATAAGGCTCGGTCCATTTTTCCAGTGCCACAAAAATCTGTCCGTCCTCGCCCTCCAAAATGCTGATATACGGATACCAATACTTATCCAGTTTTTTCATATAATCCAACAAGGTCTGATTCCACGGAACCTCCTCTTCTTTCCACACACCATCCACTCGCTTTAATTTGACAAATTTTTCAAATTTCTGCTGATCCATCAACGCCGCAAGTTTATAATATGTTCCTTCGTCGTCCACATTATCACAATATTCATACACATTCAGCCTGCCACCCTGGGAAAATTCAGAAAACTCCTGTGTCTGGTCGACGACTTCCTCTTTAAACTCCGTAGTTTCCGCATCTTCTTCTCCCTTGCTGACGAGATTTTGCACTGTCTCCGGCTGAGACGCGATCCCGCATCCGCAAAGCAGCACAATGACAACGGACAGCACCATGATCCATCGTTTTGGTTTTTGATACTTCATTACACTAACGATCCGCTCTTTTACCGAACTGACACTGAATGCCGGTTCCTGAAACCAGCCGTGTCTTCCCTTGTCCGCCATCGCAAGGAGCAGATACGAATATTCTTTCCGCGCCCGCGCACCGAGTTTCCGTATCACCGCCTCATCACACGACACTTCCATGTCAAGCACAAAGAAATGATACGCTGCCCAGCAGAGCGGATTGAACCAAAGCACCGAAAACGCCAGAAAACAAATAATTTTCAGCAGATAATCGCGCCGTTTTACATGCACTCTTTCATGGCAAAGAATCAATTCCCTCTCCCTTTCGCATTCTTCCCCGCGAAGTTTCGACGAAAGATAGATTTTCGGCACAATGACTCCGCCGACAAACGAGTTTTCCACGGCTTCATGCATATAAACATTGTCTCTCCACAAAATAGCATCCGCAAAACACCGTTTATTCCGCACCAATGACACAACCAGCATCCCAAGGCACACCATCATCCCAAGCACCCACACACCAAGCACTCCCTGCGCCGCCGTAACCGTCGGCTGCGTATGCTTCGTTTTCTGCGTGCGAATGACCGGTTCTGTTTGCTGCACCTTTTGCGTCACCTTGTCTTCGCTCGTTATCGCTTCTCCTTTTACTTCCCCCTGTTCACTCTGCCCTCCTACAGCCAGCTTTGTCTCCCGCAAAGAGCTGGCAATTTCTTCCATCTTCAATGTCTGCTTTCCCACTGAAACCTGTTCGGACACCTGTTTCGGAAGCGCCCGGTAAATACCGGAAAACGACACCGGGCACAGAATCTGCGCAGCCACCACGATCCAGAGCACATATGCCACACTCCTCGGCAGACGTTTAAGCAGCGGTCGGATCAAAAGCAAGAAAATAATTGCCACGCTCGCCACCAAACAAGTGTCCCACAAATGCGAGATCCACGCATTTTTGCCAAGCACACTTAACAGTTCCCCAATCCATTCTTTCATCGATTCTGCCCCCTTACTCATTTTCCTCGATAATTCGTTTCAATTCCTCAATCTGCTTTTTACTCAATTTCTTTTTCCCGGTAAATGCCGTGACAAATTTGGAGATCGACCCCTCAAAACGGTTTTCCACAATCTGCGCGCTCTCGCTTGCAAGATACTCTTCCTTCGTCTGTTTCACCGCAACCACCGCATTTTCATTTTCAAAAATGCCCGCGTGGCACAAATTTCGAAGCACGGTATACGTCGTCGATTTTTTCCATCCCAGCCTCTCCTCGCACAATTTCACCAATTCTCCGGACCGAATCGGCGCATTTTCCCACACAATCTCAGCAAACGCCATTTCACTTTCTGATAAAATACTCTGTCTCATCCTTTTTCCCCTTTCGGTCTATGATTCATAAACCTAGTTTATCATCTATAAACCAATCTGTCAACCATTATTTATATGACTCATTTTGATAATATAAACTTATGGTCTGTCAATCGACAAAACCTGCTGTCGAACGTTATAAATCGATATTTTTAAGAGAAGAATAAGTCGCAATTGCATAACTGTCTGAGATATTTATAAATCGTTTCAGCGGACATAAACCTCCGATTACATGCTTGCATGATAATCGAGGTTTTGTTTGCGTGCACTGCGAAGCAGTGTGATTTATAAATATCGAGTTTTATGCAATAAGACTGTTCTATTCTTCGATAAAAATGAAGATTTATCGTGAGATAGCTCCCGTTTCTGTCGATTGGCAGCACCATAAGTTTTTATTAATTCGAAACGATTTCATACTTTACTTTTTCTTTACCGATTGTTTATGTGTTTAGGATTGAAAAAAATTCCCAGAACGTATATAATAATCTTGAGGCATTATACTTATTAACATCATATTGGAGAGATTTTATGGCAAGAAAAAGGATTGGCGTTTTACTGGCGCAAGCAGATGAAACAACTCAAAATCATTTTATGCAGGGTTTTTTGCAGGAAGCATTTGCCTCTGATTATGATGTCTTGATTTTTTCAATGTATGTAAAATATCAGCAGACAAATCTTCGTGAATTAGGGGAGTCAAATATCTACGAATTGATCAATTACGACATGCTCGATGCGATCGTCATTCTTCTGGATACGCTTCAGACAACAGGTCTTTCGGATTCCATTCAGAAGAAAATTCACGATGTATTTGACGGTCCGGTTCTGGTCATTGATCAGAAGAGTCCGTATTTTCCATCCGTTATGAACGATCACTGCACTCCGATCCGTCGTCTGATCGACCATTTGATCGAGGTGCATCATTATAAAGATATTGTTTTTTTAAATGGCCGCGAAGCGCATATTCATTCGATTCAGCGTCTGCGCGGATACAAAGAGAGCATGGAAGCACACGGTCTTCCGGTTCTTGACGAAAATATTTACCACGGAGATTATTGGTATACGAGCGGTAACCAAATGGTGGAACAGATGCTTTTGGAGCGTGAAAAACTTCCGGAAGCAATTGCCTGCGCCAATGACTGTATGGCAATCGGCGTATGTTCGGCACTTTCCGAGCACGGGATCAAGGTTCCTGACGACATCGCCGTAATTGGTTACGACTCGATTCAGGATGGCCGCTACAGCCCGGTTCCATTGACTTCTGCGGAAATTCCAGCAAAGTCTTGCGGCAAATACAGCCTCCAGTGGATCGACGCTTCTCTCAATGGCGAACCAATTCCGGAATACGTACCGGAAACAGATCTTTGGATCGGTGGAAGCTGTGGCTGTTCGACGGACAATCTCCGTCTGCTGTCGCCACTCCGCGACCAATGGGAAACGAAGCTTTCTTCCGACAGTTATTATTCCTGTTTTAACCATTTGATGGAGGATTTGCTGTCCCAGCATTCTTATCATGACTTTTTTAACATTGTTTTTCAATATACCTATCAGTTGGGAAATTATGACAGTTTCCACATCTGTCTAAACGAAAACTGGAATCATGCTTCGAAAATGATTGGCGACGGTGCCATCCGTCTTGGTTACTCCGACCGCATGTATCCGGTTGTTCACTGCAATAAAAACTGCGGTGTGGAAAATCATATTGATTTTTCCAATTCGTTTGATACAAAACTGATTTTGCCGGAACTTCACGAAGAGCACGAAAAACCTTCGGCTTACATTTTTACGCCGCTTCATTTTGACGACCAGTGTTTTGGTTACGCAGTCATCAGCTACGGCGATGAACCGCGTGTGTACGATGAAAGCTACAGTTTATGGCTTCACAACGTCATGCAGGGAATGGAATCTTTCTATCGCCAGGACATTTTACGCCAGCTGTTAAAAGAAATGGAGTCCGCGCAGATCCGTGATTCATTGACTGGTCTTTACAATTACCGCGGTCTGATCACGCAGACGAAGCAGCTGATTGCCGAGTCCGTGCATGCGCACGATACACTTTCGATCACTTCCATTGATCTGAGTGGTCTGAAAGATATCAATGCCGGCTACGGCCGCACAGAGGGCGATTTCGCGATTACCGCTTTGTCCCACCTCATTCAGGAATGTACCTTTTCCGACGAAATCTGTGCCCGCACAGGAAATGACGATTTTATCGTCTGCGCAATCCTTTCCGACAAAAATGCTCATCGTGCGGACGAATTTGTAAGTACGTTATTGAACAAAATTAATATATTTAACCAGAAAAATACGAATTCTTTCCAGATACATATTTGCTACAATTGTAAATCAGAACCGATTGGACAGATTCATTCGGTCGAGCAGCTGATCAATGATACCATTAGTGAAAAAAATGGAAAAAAACTTCAGGAGTTGCAACAAAGAGACCACTCTTCGAATTTGTCGGAAAAAGACAAAGAACAGGATATAGCAGTTACGGAGTTGCTCGATGGCAATAAATTTGTGTATTATTTCCAGCCGATTGTCGACGCACGAACTGGCAAGATTTTCTCCTACGAGGCTTTGATGCGCGCCGATACGGAGCAGAAAATTTCTCCACTGGACATTTTGACAAGTGCCAAACGTCTCGGTCGCCTCTACGATGTGGAAAAAGCAACACTCTTTAATGTACTTCATTATATGAAAGAAAATCCACAGAAGTTTACCGGAAAGAAGACATTTATCAACAGTATTCCGGGTGCTCAGCTAGTGAACTCGGATAAGGACCTCTTCCATCAGCAATTGAATGAACACCGTGGTCAAGTCGTTGTGGAACTTACGGAGCAGGAAGAATTGGACAATAAATGTCTTTCTGACATCAAACAATCCTACGCGAAGCTTAAAGTTGAGACAGCAATTGACGATTATGGTTCCGGCTACTCCAATGTAAATAACTTGCTTCGTTATATGCCAAAATATGTAAAAATTGACCGAATGCTGATGGAAGAAATTCAGAACAATCCGCAGAAACAGCATTTTGTAAAAGATATTATTGATTTTGCACATGATAACAATATTCTGACGCTCGCCGAAGGAATTGAAACTTCAGAAGAGTTGAAGGAAGTAATCCGCCTTGGTGTGGATCTCATCCAAGGCTATTACACCGCCCGTCCAAATCCGGAACCTTTGGAACAGATTGATCCTCACATCCAGATTGAAATTTTGGAATACAACAAAAATCGTTCGTCTTCTATGGTCCGCAAGGATTATATTGTCGACAAACCACAATCCATCTCGCTTATTCAGATGGCACTTGGTAAATATACCGACATTCACATCGCCCAGCAGGCGGGCAAGGATTACCCTATTGAATTAATTGGCGCTATCGGTTTCCAATCCAATCTCCGTATCTGGTTTGAGGAAGGATTCCACGGCACTCTGATCCTCAACACCACACATTTTTCCACCGAAAAATGTATGCCATGGCTGGAACTTGGTGAAGGCGTCGACCTTACCATTCAGCTCAAGGGAAATACCGACCTGAAAATGGCCGGCATCCGTGTACCGAAGAGTTCAACTCTGCGGTTCGTGGGCGAAAATTAGATTTTATTTGTACATATGGGGAGGGGTGCCCTGAATAGTTTACGTACATACTATACAAAAGTCATGCCATGAGCGAGATTTCCTCGTTTGGCATGACTTTTTCTTTGGCGGCGGTCATGCCCCAGCCCGATTTTCCCGGTTTGGCATGACTCTTTCTTTGGCGGCGGTCACGCCGCAGCCTGATTTTCCTGATTTGGCATGACTCTTTCTTTGGCGGCGGTCACGCCGCAGCCTGATTTTCCTGATTTGGCATGACTTTTCTCGTGGCCTCAGTCATGCCACGACCTGATTTTCCTGATTTGGCATGACTTTTTCTTTGGCGGCGGTCACGCCGCAGCCTGCTTCTCCCGGTTTGGCATGACCGCCCCACAAATCTACCAGTCACGGGCATCTTCCCGCACAGAACTATTTCTTTGAAGCCGAGAATGCCTTAGATGTTTCATAGAACAGAAAAAGCCCGGCTGCACTTCTGCAGCCGGAGCTTTTTTGTTTATTGAAACCTCAAGTTTTATGCACTTAGTGTCAGTTTAGCTTCTTCGAAAGAAAAAGTAAGCATTCTCCTTCAAAGAAATCCGTTTCTGCAAGGAAAGATGTCTGTGACTACTCTTCCACCGGATCAAATTCCTCATCGAAATCATCTTCGGCGATGTCAAGAGCTTCGTCGTCCTCATCTTCATCCATCATAAGAAGTTCATCGTCTTCCACAATATCTATTTCCTTATCATCCTTTGTGGATTTCTTTCCTTTGCCCTTCTTACCTTTTTCCTCTTCTGTTTCCTCCGGCTCTTCTACTGGTTCCGGTGGCTCGAGGCTGTCAACCAGATCACTGTGAAGGCTGATATTGCGGTAGCGCTTCATACCTGTTCCGGCTGGAATCAGTTTACCAAGGATAACATTTTCTTTCAAACCGATCAATGGATCGATCTTTCCTTTGATTGCCGCATCCGTAAGAACCTTTGTGGTCTCCTGGAAGGAAGCTGCGGAGAGGAAGGAATTTGTTGCAAGAGAAGCTTTTGTGATACCGAGGATGATCTGTTTACCTTCTGGTACCTCTTTGCCCTCTGCGGCAAGTTCTTCTACTTTATCTTCATATTCGAGCGTGTCAACCATTGTTCCCGGAAGGAAGTCAGAATCACCATTGTTCTCGATACGGACTTTCTTCAGCATCTGGCGGACAATAACCTCGATATGCTTGTCATTGATTTCTACACCCTGAAGACGATATACACGCTGTACTTCACGAAGCATGTAATCCTGTACGGCACGCACGCCTTTGATCTTCAAGATATCATGTGGGTTGACACTACCTTCTGTCAACTCGTCACCGGCCTCAAGCACCTGACCATCCATAACTTTGATACGAGATCCGTATGGAATCAAGTAAGCTTTTGTCTGACCATTTTCTTCATCGGTAATGATAACTTCACGTTTCTTCTTCGTATCACGAAGAGTAACTTTTCCGCCAAATTCGGAAATGATAGCAAGACCCTTTGGCTTTCTTGCCTCAAAAAGCTCCTCGACACGAGGAAGACCCTGTGTGATATCGTCTCCGGCTACACCACCGGTATGGAATGTACGCATGGTAAGCTGTGTACCAGGTTCACCGATTGACTGCGCAGCGATGATACCAACTGCCTCACCAACCTGTACCGGCTCACCGGTTGCCATGTTCGATCCATAACATTTTGCACAGATACCGATATGAGATTTACATGTCAAGATCGTACGGATCTTAACTTTCGCAGCATCTCCGGCATCAATGATCGCTTTTGTATTTACGATGCGGGCAGCACGTTTTGGTGTGATCATATGATTTGCCTTTACGATCAAATCGCCCTCATCGTCATACATATCGTCGCAGGCATAACGGCCTGTAATACGCTCTTCCAAAGTCTCGATAACTTCTTTTCCATCCATGAATGCACTGATCCACATTCCCGGAATCTCGTCTTTTCCTTCACAGCAGTCTGTCTCACGGATGATAAGATCCTGTGATACGTCTACCAGACGACGAGTCAGGTATCCGGAATCGGCTGTACGAAGCGCTGTGTCGGAAAGTCCTTTACGAGCACCATGCGCGGAAATGAAGTACTCCAGTACGTCAAGTCCTTCACGGAAGTTCGATTTGATCGGCAGTTCGATCGTACGACCGGATGTATCTGCCATCAATCCACGCATTCCGGCGAGCTGTTTGATCTGTTTGTCAGAACCACGGGCTCCGGAATCCGCCATCATAAAGATGTTGTTATATTTGTCAAGTCCGGTAAGAAGTGCCTCTGTGATCTCATCATCGGCCTCTTTCCAAGTCTCGATAACCGCTTTGTAACGTTCTTCCTCGGTCAAAAGACCACGACGGAAGTTTCTGGAGATATTTTCAATGGTACTTTCTGCTTCTGCAAGAATCTCTTTCTTCGCTGCCGGCACTTCCATATCGGAAATAGATACCGTCATCGCTGCTCTTGTAGAATATTTGTAACCGAGAGACTTGATCGCATCCAGTGTCTCTGCTGTCTTTGTAGCACCATGATTATTGATACATTTCTCAAGGATCTGTTTCAGCTGTTTCTTTCCTACATGGAAATCAATTTCCAATTTAAGGAAATTCTCATCCTTGCTTCGGTCTACGAATCCCAAGTCCTGGCTGATGATCTCATTGAAAATGAAACGTCCCAGTGTGGACTCAATGATACGGGATTCCATCTCACCGTTTTTATTGATTCCCTGACATTTTACTTTAATCTTTGCATGCAAGGTAATCTCATGATTTTCGTAAGCAATGATTGCTTCGTTCATGTTCTTGAATGCTTTTCCTTCGCCTTTTGCACCCGGACGCTCCTGTGTCAGGTAATAGATACCAAGGACCATATCCTGCGAAGGTACGGCTACCGGACCACCATCGGATGGTTTCAAAAGGTTGTTTGGTGAAAGCAGAAGGAAACGGCACTCTGCCTGAGCCTCTACCGAAAGCGGAAGATGCACAGCCATCTGGTCACCATCGAAGTCCGCGTTAAACGCAGTACATACCAATGGATGAAGTTTGATCGCTTTACCTTCTACAAGTGTAGGCTCAAATGCCTGGATACCCAGACGGTGAAGTGTAGGAGCACGGTTCAACATAACCGGATGCTCTTTGATAACCTGCTCTAAGATATCCCATACAGCAGGCTCCAGTTTCTCTACCATTTTCTTTGCATTTTTAATGTTATGTGCAGTTCCGTTTGCTACGAGTTCTTTCATAACAAATGGCTTAAACAGCTCGATTGCCATTTCTTTCGGAAGACCACACTGATAAATCTTAAGTTCCGGACCTACGACGATAACGGAACGTCCTGAATAGTCAACACGTTTTCCGAGCAGGTTCTGACGGAAACGTCCCTGTTTACCTTTCAGCATATCGGAAAGGGATTTCAGAGCACGGTTACCAGGACCGGTTACCGGACGGCCACGGCGTCCATTGTCGATCAAAGCATCTACTGCTTCCTGAAGCATACGTTTTTCATTACGCACGATGATATCCGGTGCGCCAAGTTCCAAAAGTCTCTTCAGACGGTTGTTACGGTTGATGATTCGGCGATACAGATCATTCATATCGGATGTCGCAAAACGACCACCGTCGAGCTGTACCATTGGACGAAGATCCGGTGGAATAACCGGGATCACTGTCAAAATCATCCAGTCCGGATTGTTGCCGGACTCGCGGAATGCTTCGATTACTTCCAGTCTCTTAATGATACGAGCACGTTTCTGGCCTGTAGAAGCCTTCAACTCTGCTTTGAGTTCTTTGGACTCTTTGTCCAAATCAATTCTCTGCAGCAATTCCTGAATGGATTCAGCACCCATACCTACACGGAATGTATCACCAAAATCTTCTTTGGCTTTCTGATATTCTCTCTCAGAGAGAACCTGTTTTACCTGAATTTCTTTCGTATCGGACTCCAATACGATATAAGCAGCAAAGTACAGAACCTTCTCCAATACCTTTGGAGAGATATCAAGGATCAGTCCCATACGGCTCGGAATTCCCTTAAAATACCAGATATGGGAAACCGGTGCTGCCAGTTCAATGTGTCCCATACGCTCTCTACGTACGCTGGATTTCGTAACCTCAACGCCGCATCGATCGCAGACAACACCTTTATAACGAACTTTTTTATATTTTCCACAATGACATTCCCAGTCTTTGCTTGGTCCAAAAATCTTTTCACAGAACAAACCGTCTTTTTCCGGTTTCAATGTTCTGTAGTTGATCGTTTCCGGCTTTTTTACCTCTCCACGGGACCACTCACGGATCTTGTCCGGAGATGCCAGTTTGATCTTAATTTTGTCATATGTTAATGTTTCCTGAATTACATCGCTTACCTGTGGCATTCTTATCGTCCTTTCTATAACATGATGTATTTACCTGCAATTATTTATTCATCTTCGGAAATGCCAATGCTGCTGTCGTCGTCAATTTCTGACAATTCAGCCTCACGGAATCCGGCATCTTCAAAGGACTCTTCTTCGAGTTCGAATCGGTCGCCTTCCATCAATCCTGACATATCTTCCACATTTACTTCTTCCACAGACTCTGTCATCTGGATCTCTTCGCCGTTTTCATCGAGAACCGCTACATCCAATGCAAGAGACTGCAGCTCTTTGAGCAATACCTTAAAGGACTCAGGTATTCCCGGTTCAGAGATATTGTCACCTTTGATGATTGCTTCGTATGTCTTCACACGGCCGACCACATCATCGGATTTTACAGTAAGGATTTCCTGAAGTGTATAAGCAGCACCATAAGCCTCGAGTGCCCATACCTCCATCTCTCCGAAACGCTGTCCACCGAACTGAGCTTTACCACCCAGAGGCTGCTGTGTTACCAGAGAGTAAGGACCGGTTGAACGAGCATGGATCTTATCGTCAACCAAATGGTGGAGTTTCAGGTAGTGCATGAATCCAATCGTTACTTCTCCATCAAAGAACTCACCGGTACGTCCGTCACGAAGCTGAACTTTTCCATCTTCCTTGATCGGTACACCTGCCCATTCTTTGCGGTATTCTTCATTTTCCAGAAGGTACTGCATCACTTCCGGATCCAGAACATCTTTATATTTTGCTTCGAACTCATCCAATGGCGTATTGACATAATCATTGGCAAGTTTCAAAGTATCCATAATATCTACTTCGTTTGCGCCATCAAATACCGGTGTCGCTACGTTGAAACCAAGGGCTTTTGCTGCCAGACTCAAGTGAATCTCGAGCACCTGTCCGATGTTCATACGGGAAGGCACGCCCAGAGGGTTCAATACGATATCAAGAGGACGTCCATTTGGAAGGAATGGCATGTCTTCTACCGGAAGTACACGGGAAACGACACCCTTGTTACCATGACGACCCGCCATCTTATCTCCTACCTGGATCTTTCTCTTCTGTGCGATGTAAATACGCACGGTTTTATTAACTCCCGGAGAAAGTTCATCTCCGTTTTCTCTCGTAAATACTTTCGCATCTACGACAATACCAAATTCACCATGAGGAACACGAAGAGACGTATCTCTTACTTCACGTGCTTTTTCACCGAAGATTGCACGAAGAAGTCTTTCCTCGGCTGTCAGCTCGGTTTCTCCCTTTGGTGTTACTTTTCCGACAAGAATATCGCCGGCACGAACCTCTGCACCAATACGGATGATACCCTGCTCATTCAGATCTTTGAGTGCATCATCGCCGACACCAGGTACGTCGCGGGTAATCTCTTCCGGTCCGAGTTTGGTATCTCTGGCTTCGGTTTCGTATTCTGTAATATGAACGGAAGTATATACATCTTCCTGTACAAGTCTTTCACTAAGAAGAACGGCATCCTCGTAGTTGTAACCTTCCCATGTCATGAATCCGATCAGAGGGTTCTTACCAAGAGCGATCTCTCCGCCGGAAGTAGAAGGTCCATCTGCAATAACCTGTCCTTTTTCGATCACATCACCTTTTGTCACGATTGGACGCTGGTTCATGCAAGTACCCTGGTTGCTTCGTACAAACTTCGCAAGTTTGTATTCATCGCGGTTTCCATCGGCTTTTTTGATGATGATACGGTTGGACTCGGAGCGTTCTACCACACCGCCTTCTTTCGCTACGACACAGTTACCTGAATCGACAGCGGCTTTCATTTCCATACCTGTACCAACAACAGGTGCTTCGGTAACCAAAAGCGGTACTGCCTGACGCTGCATGTTGGATCCCATCAGCGCACGGTTTGCATCGTCGTTTTCGAGGAATGGGATCATGGCTGTCGCTACCGAGAATACCATCTTCGGCGATACATCCATGAAATCAATTTTATTTCTTTCAAATTCGGAAGTTTCTTCACGGAAACGACCGGAAATGTTCTTACGTATAAAGTGTCCGTCTTCATCCAATGCTTCATTCGCCTGCGCCACATGATAACGGTCTTCTTCATCCGCTGTCATGTAAACAACTTCGTCGGTTACGATCGGATTATCCGGATCCGTCTTGTCAACTCGGCGATATGGGGCCTCTACAAATCCATACTCATTGATACGGGCATACGATGCCAGTGAGTTGATCAAACCGATGTTAGGACCTTCGGGAGTCTCGATCGGACACATTCTTCCATAGTGGGAATAGTGAACGTCTCGGACTTCGAATCCGGCACGGTCTCGGGAAAGACCACCAGGACCAAGAGCGGAAAGACGTCTCTTATGTGTCAATTCGGACAATGGGTTATTCTGGTCCATAAACTGTGACAACTGGGAGCTTCCAAAGAACTCTTTGACTGCTGCCGTCACAGGTTTGATATTGATGAGCGACTGTGCAGAGATTGTTTCTACATCCTGTGTCGTCATACGTTCGCGAACCACACGTTCCATACGGGACAAACCGATACGGTACTGGTTCTGAAGCAATTCTCCGACAGCACGGATACGACGGTTGCCCAAATGGTCGATATCGTCATCATTTCCAATGCCGTACTCGAGATGCATATTGTAGTTGATCGAAGCGAAAATATCTTCCTTCGTAATATGTTTCGGAATCAAGTCCGGAATATGTTTTTTAATTGCTTCATAAATTTCTTCTTCGGAGGTGTACTCATCCAGGATTGCTTTCAGTGCCGGATAATAAACATCCTCTGTCACACCCAATTCTTTTTTATCTGCATTTGGTAAAAATGCGTTCAAATCAACCATCATATTGGAGAGAACTTTTGCAACATGCTCTTCCGTCTGTACAACGACGTAAGGGATTGCTCTGTTCTGGATTTCAGCTGCTTTTTCCTCTGTCAAAGGAACACCAGCCTCGGCAATAACTTCACCGCTTTCCATATCAATTGCATCTTCGGCCAAAGCAAAACCGGCGATACGATTGCGGAATGCAAGTTTCTTATTAAATTTATAACGTCCTACTTTTGCCAGATCGTATCTTCTTACATCAAAGAACATACTATTAATAAGGCTCTCAGCACTATCGACGGAAAGTGGTTCGCCCGGACGCAGTTTTTTGTACAATTCCAAAAGACCATCCTGATAATTCTCAGAAGCGTCTTTCGCAAAACTTGCAATAATTTTTGGTTCTTCACCGAACAGATCCAAGATCTCCTGGTTTGTTCCGACACCGAGAGCACGGATCAATACTGTGATCGGCACTTTACGGTTACGGTCTACACGTACGTAGAAAATGTCGTTGGAATCTGTCTCATACTCCAGCCATGCACCACGGTTTGGAATGACCGTAGCAGAATACAATTCCTTACCAATCTTATCATGTGCAATGCCATAATAGATTCCCGGAGAACGAACCAGCTGGCTTACGATAACACGCTCAGCACCATTGATAACAAAAGTACCGGTCGCAGTCATAAGAGGCAGGTCGCCCATGAAAATATCATGTTCACTGATCTCTTCTGTCTCTTTATTATGAAGTCTTACCTTTACTTTCAAAGGCGCTGCATATGTCGCATCACGCTCTTTGCAGGCTTCAATTGAATATTTCACCTCATCTTTGCACAACTCAAATCCCACAAACTCAAGACTGAGATTTCCGTTGTAATCTGAAATCGGGGAAATATCACGAAAAACTTCATTTAAACCTTCTTCCAAAAACCATTTGTATGAATCTGTCTGAACCGCAATCAGGTTAGGCATCTCCAAAACTTCTTTTTGCTTTGAGTAACTCATTCTGACGCCTTTGCCCACTTTGACAGGACGTATTCTGTTTTTCTCCATTGATGATTTCACTCCTTGTTTTTTTTACAAAACTGTGTTATAATGAATCAGTGAAGGGTCACTGAACCTAATTTACCACAGTACTGTATATTCCATCTTACCACAGTTGTAGAGTGGTGTCAATAGGAAAGTTCTACTTTTCCTTTTTTATTTACCCGGGTCTTTGACACTTTGTTTTC
>DJEU01000060.1 GCA_002431395.1 Lachnoclostridium sp. UBA5890 | reverse complement strand
CCAGAACCAGAGCCTCAACCAGTACCGGAGCCTGTTGTAGAAACTGTTCCTGAACCAGCAGATGTTGACAGCCAGTTATCCGATATGGCTAATTCTATTGTCTCGGAAGAAAACGAAGAACAACTATTATCGGCTGCAGCAGATTTACTTAAAAATGAAGAAAACTCAGCAGAACCAGAAGATATTGAGATTATTGATGAAATGGATCATTCCACACCAGAAAATAATGACGATGTTTTGGCTTTGCTTAAACAATTAGATGTGTCTGAAAATTTAGAACGGATGCAGTCAGCAGCACAAGAAGATATTGCAGACGTTATCGAACAGACAGAGGCAGAAAACGAACTTGAAACCGCCATTTCAGAAGAGAAGCTTGACACCTTCATTCCGGAAGAGGAGCCACAGGAAAGCGTTGATCTTTCTGACCTTGAACCTGCCGTTGAAGAGGCTGTTTCCGAAGAAAGTGCTGTTAGAGATGCCATTCCTCTGGAAAATCTTGACGCACTTATGCCGGAAGAGGAACCGCAGGAAACTGTTACTCAGTCTGATCTTGAACCTGTGACTGAGGAGCCAGTTTCCGAAGAAACCCCAGCTCAAGATGCCATTCCTATGGAAAATCTTGACGCACTTATGCCGGAAGAGGAACCGCAGGAAACTATTACTCTGTCTGACCTTGAACCTGTCATTGAAGAGGCTGTTTCCGAAGAAACTCCAGTTCAAGATGACATTCCTATGGAGAATCTTGATGCTCTTATGCCAGAAGAGGAGCCACAGGAAAGTGTTAATCTGTCTGACCTTGAACCAATGACAGAAGAACCAAGGGAAAGCACGGCAGAACATGTCATGGAAATTACCAATGACATGTTTGACATGGGCTATGATCTGGATGATGAGCCACAGTATTCTGAAGAAAATATTGATTTGAGTGCATTCCAGGGGAGTATAAAAGATGCAGAGGAAATTAATAAACCAGCTTCGGATGCTCTTGATCTGGATGCAGCAGAGGCCGGATCGACTTCCAGTTTGGATATGTCTAACTTAGTTGCGGCCGCCATGAATACATTAGCACATCATGAACAGGAAAACAGCCTTGCTGCCAAAAATGAAGATACTTCTGAGGTTAATTCGATAGAAGAGACAGATGGTACTTCCACTGTGGAAACAACAGAGCTAGAGCAGCCGGATCCGTCAAAACTGGAGAAAGCTACACTTGACTTTAGTGAAAACGACGATGAATCTCCAGAGGCAAATCTTGATTTTGGCGAAGACGAGGATGAAGCTTTATCCAATTTAGATTTTGTAGTAGAAGAAGAACCGGAAGAAGCAAATTTAGATTTCGAGTCCGATTTTGAATTTGACCCGGATGCGAATTTAGATTTTACAGAAGAAGAGGAAGAAGATCCGAACTTTAATTTGGATTACAAAGAAGAAGAGGATCCATTTGCGGAAACTTCATCTGAATTTGAAGAAGAAACACCAACTCTTTCCTTCGAAACAAAGGAAGAACCGGCACAAGAACCTCAACTTGAACCAGACTTGAAATTCGAGTCTGAACTTGAGCCGGAACCACAGCTGCAGTTCGAACAAGAGCCTCAATTGCAGCCGGAAGTAGCCGATTATCAATTTGAAGCAGCACCGGAACCTGCTTTGGATTTTGAAGCCGATCTGGATGCCGAAAACACGATTGAAAGTCTGATTCCTCCGATGGATGATACATTATCCCATCAATTAGACGAAGTAATGACAGAATCTCACGGAAATATGACTTCTCCTTCTGTTGATGAGACAGTTGTAGAAAGTTCTGCAAGTCAGGCAGAACCTGTAGAAGAAACGATGGAGCCTAAAAATACAGCGGTTTCTTCTGTGACAGAACCAGAGACACCGGAACCTGCACAGGAAGAAGTTCCATTTATGCTTCATTTTGAACCTGTTAATCCGGATCAGGGAAGCTCTTTTACCGAAGAAATGAATGATTTTGATGATGTATCTTCTTTGATCATTGAGGATTACAATGAAGTTCCAACGGTTTCTAATTTGGAAAAAGACCTGAAAAAACAGGAAAAAGAAAAGAAGAAAAACCGGAAAAAGAATGCAAAGAAGAAAAAGGATGAAGGTTTCTCCCTTTCTTTGGATGAGATGGGCGAAAAACAAGACGGCGAACCAGAAGAAGAAAAATTCAAATATTCTTCCAGCATGCCAATCCGTTCTACCAATATGCCGGAGGTTCCTAAACCAAAAGAAGAACCAGCAAAAGAACCGGAACCGGAAAAATTTAAATATTCTTCCAGTATGCCGATTCGCTCTACCAATATGCCGGAAGCTCCTAAATCAAAAGAAGAACCGACAAAATCAGCAGATACTCAGGAAACTTCCGCTCGAACTGCCGCAGCCGGCTTGATGGACGAAGTATCCAAAATCCAGCCGGTCACACCGGAAATGCTTGCGGAAGAAAGAAAAGAAGTGGAGCATCTCGAAGATGTTCATACACATCACGAAGAAAAAGTATATGCAGAAAAGAATATCTACGACAATGGTACATTCCAGCGCGAATACTACCAGTTGTATTATCAATAAACGGAATCTACACAATTTTGATGTTTCCTGCATATTATAAGGATAGCAGAACCATAATATCCCATATATAGCACTCTATATATGGGATATTTTTTAGCCAAATTTTATATTTTTTTTGAGAAATGTTATTGACAAAGAAAATAGCAAAGTTTATAATATTTTTAATCCCGATAAAAATGATAGGAATTAAAATAGTCGGACTTTTCCCAATCCTTTTTATCTAGGGAAAACAACTGTAATTCCACTGTTCAAAGGAGGATTGCAATGAAAATTTCTACGAAAGGACGTTATGGTTTACGCGCAGTCATCGATATTGCGATACATGGGGATTCCGAGCCGGTTTCCTTAAGCGATATTGCCGTTCGTGAAGACATATCCATCAGTTATCTGGAGCAGTTGATTGCCAAATTGCGCCGGGCAGACATCGTAACCAGCGTTCGAGGGGCAAAGGGTGGTTATTCGCTTGCCAAGCCAAAAAATGAAATTTCTGTTGGAGATGTACTAAGAGCATTAGAAGGAGATCTTGCACCGGTAAACTGCTCAGAAGTCATTGAAAACGGAAGTCCCTGCAAAGAATCCAAACAATGCGTTTCCAAACTGGTATGGCAGCGCATAAGCGAGAGTATCAACAATGCTGTAGATAGTCTTATGATTTCCGATTTACTCGAGGAATCAAATTCAGATAAAATCTGCGGCTGTCAATAGAGAAAGGAGATCACAATGAGTAGATTTGTGTATTTAGATAATGCAGCAACAACATCAACAAAAAAAGAAGTCGTTGATGCTATGTATCCATTTTTTACAGAGAATTTTGGAAACCCATCGAGTGTATATGATTTTGCCGCCAAAAACAAAAAAGCGGTAAATGACAGCAGACAGACAATTGCCGATGCGCTTCATGCCGATGTACGTGACATTTACTTTACCGCAGGTGGAAGTGAATCCGACAACTGGGCATTGATTGCCACTGCAGAAGCATATGAAAATAAAGGAAAGCATATTATTACATCCAAAATTGAACATCATGCGATTTTACACACATGTGATTATTTGGAATCCCGTGGTTTTGAGATCACATATATTGATGTCGATGAAAATGGTATTTTAAAATTAGATGAATTGAAAAAAGCAATTCGCCCTGATACAATTTTAATTTCCGTTATGTTTGCGAACAATGAAATCGGAACGATTCAGCCAATCAAAGAAATCGGTGAGATTGCCAAAGACCACGGCATCTTATTCCATACCGATGCAGTTCAGGCATTTGGTCAAATTCCGATCAACGTCGATGAACTTCATATCGATATGCTGAGCGCCAGCGGACATAAACTCCATGGACCAAAAGGAATCGGATTCTTGTATATTCGCAAGGGCTTGAAACTTCGTTCCTTTATTCACGGTGGTGCACAGGAAAGAAAACGCCGTGCCGGAACAGAAAATGTACCAGGTATCGTAGGACTTGGAAAAGCCGTTTCTATCGCTGTAGAGACTATGGATGAGCGAATCAAGCATGAAACCGAAGTCCGCGATTATATGATTGAAAAAATCAAAAAGACCATTCCGTATTGCCGCTTAAATGGTGACCACACAAAGCGCCTTCCAAATAATGTAAATTTTAGTTTTCAGTTTGTTGAAGGAGAGTCTTTGTTGATCATGTTAGACATGGAAGGAATTTGCGCATCCAGCGGATCTGCTTGCACTTCCGGATCTTTGGATCCTTCCCACGTATTATTGGCAATTGGTCTTCCTCACGAAATTGCACATGGTTCCCTTCGTATGACTTTAAGCGAAGAAACCACCATTGAAGATGCCGACTATGTAATCGATAAATTGCAGGGCATCGTTGCAAAATTGAGAAGTATGTCTCCATTATACGAAGATTTTGTAAAGAAAAATGCAGCAAAATAAGGAAAGGATGGTATCGTAATGTATAGCGAAAAAGTAATGGATCATTTCAGTAATCCAAGAAATGTAGGAGAGATTGAAAACGCAAGTGGTGTTGGCACCGTTGGAAATGCAAAATGTGGTGACATCATGCGTATGTATTTAGATATTGACGATAATGGTGTAATTCAGGACTGTAAGTTTAAAACTTTTGGCTGTGGTGCTGCCGTAGCGACAAGTAGTATGGCAACCGAGCTGGTAAAAGGAAAAACCATTCAGGAAGCAATGGAAGTAACCAACAAAGCCGTTATGGAGGCATTGGATGGACTTCCTCCGGTAAAAGTTCATTGTTCCCTTCTTGCCGAAGAAGCAATTCATGCAGCCCTTTGGGATTATGCTGAAAAACATGGTATTAAGATTGAAGGACTTTCCAAGCCAAAATCCGATATTCATGAAGGAGAAGAAGATACCGAAGAAGAGTATTGATTCCAGATTTTGTAAAATATCAAAACACCGTAGATTTCAAATTATGAGTCTACGGTGTTTTTTACTTTTTAAGTAACTATTAAGATCTCAATGTATGGAACTCAAAGTCTCTTACGTGCAAGCACTACGATTCATTGAGTTCCATACATTGGATCCTGAATAGTTACCTTTTTAATCAAAAAGAATGAAATTTGCGTACATGATCCTTTACTGACACATAACCGAAAAATCCAGCTTTTTGCGCCAACATGGCAGCACGGTCAAAATCGGCCGCCACGCGGGAAATATCGTGAGCATCCGATCCAAAAATAATATTTTCGCCTCCAAGTTCCCGGAATCGTTTTATAATCTCAAAACACGGATTTGGCATAATTCCACCATTTTTATATCCGGATGTGTTGATTTCCAGAATAATATTTCGCTCAAGAATAATCTTTAAGATTTCATCAATGAGCTCTGCATATTTTTCATAGTGATAAAACGCATAACCGGAAGGAAGATAACGTGTAATATAATCCAAATGTCCAACGGTATCAATCCGAATCTCTCCCAGATTTTCAAGCTGCTCGTAGGTTGTTTCAAAATATCGTTTCAGTCCGTTTTCTTCTCCATAACTTTCCCAGAAATCCGGATAATACGGATCCATATTTTCTACCAGATGAATGGATCCGATACAATATTCCAGATCACTCCGTTTGCTCAATGCCACATTTTCCTCATAGGCATCGGATTTTAAACCAATTTCCACACCGGTATGAATTTCAATCCGATCTTTATATTTTTCACGCAGAACAGCAATAGTTTCCCGATATTTCTCAAAATCAAACTGGAACGGTTTTTCATCTTTTCCAAGCTCCCAGTCATAAGTAGCCGGAAACCGATAATCCATATGATCGGTAAAAGTAATTCCTCGGAGTTTTCGCCGGATCGATTCCCGAATCATATTCTCCATCGGTTCTTCACTATCCGTTGAAAACTGTGTGTGCATATGTGCATCGTATTGAACCATATTTTTTCCTCCTAATAAACTTCCTCAATACCGTCGATATCCGGAGATACCACCATGGAATAATTTGTATAATAAACGACAAATCCAGGTTTACTTCCATTTGGTTTCTTGACATTTTTCTTTTGCGTGTAATCAATCTCCACTTTATCCGAAGATGCTTTTTGTGAAAAATGTGCCGCCAGGCTTGCTGCCTCTTCAAATGTCCGTATCGGCGGTTCTTCATTATTACACTGGACAATGACATGCGAACCCGGTGCCTGTTTTACATGGAACCACCAGTCATTTCCGGTCGCCATCTTAAACGTCAGCATATCATTCTGGTAATTATTTTTTCCCACATACATGTCATAGCCATCACTTGAACGAAAGTGAAGCGGCTTACTTTTTGGCATCGCCTTGCTATTTTTATTTTTCTTTCCCGCATGACTTTTCATATAACCGCTATCAATCAGTTCCTGTTTAATCAGCTGGAGATCTTCCTCTTGTCTGGCGATATCAAGCGCCGTAAGAATGGTTTCCAAATGATCGATCTGCATCTGCGTTTCTTCAATCTGAACCGTAACCGCTTCGAAAGTTCGCTTTAACTTATTGTAACGGTCAAAATATTTATTGGCATTTTCTGCCGGTGTTTTCGTTGGATCAATAGGAATCGAGAGTTCCGAGCCATCATAATAGCTCGTACAGTGCAGCACCTTGTCCTCTGGCGACAGCTGGTAGCCATACGTATTAATATGTTCGCCGTACACTTTAAAACGTTCCCGTTTTTCGGTATCTTTTAACTGCTTGCGCTGAATATCGATCTTTTTCTGGTCACGTTCCAGAAGATTGGTTACATTTTTACGCAAATCCGCGGATTTCTGGCGGATCCTCTGAATCATTTCCTTTTCGCCGTAAAATACTTCGATCATCCGGCTGACCGATTCAAACGGACGGTGTTCATATCCTTCCGCTTCATAGCGTTTCATTTCAAAAGCCGAAAATTCAACCGGTTCTCCATTATGAAAGACAATTTCCGGTTCGAAATTTCCCTTTTTTACATGTTCCATCAAATCACGCAGAGAGGAGAGAAGCGCGGACAATTGATTCCCATTGCAGGAAGCGAAAGGAGCATCCCCATCCAAATGACAGCGGTAAGCTACCTCCTGCGCCATGGAAAAACTAAATCCGGTAAGATAATTACACAATCCTTTTGCAATTGACACCGGCTGTTTTGTCAGTTCTGTCATCCACAATTCCGTCGTAAGTTCAAAAGGATTATGTTTTTCGCGCGTATTTGGGATAAAATACGTCCTTCCCGGCAACACTTCACGTACCGAGCTAACCAGAGCCGAAACATGCCGGATACTGTCCACAATCTTATTTTCTTCATCCAAAAATATAATATTACTGTGTTTTCCCATAATCTCAATTACAAGATTGCGGTGTACCAGATCTCCAAGTTCATTTCTATTTTCAAATTCTATAAAAATAACACGTTCCAGTTCATGCTGATAAATACGGCAGATCCGTGCACCACTTAAATGTTTTCTTAACAACATACAAAAATTAGGAGCCGTAAGAGGTGCCACTTTACTCTTATCCGTCAAATAAACAAGTGGGAGGGAAGGACTTGCCGATAAAACCAGCCTCCACGTCTGCCGGTTGTTTTTTACAGCAAGGATTAATTCATCCTGCTCCGGCTGTGAAATTTTTTGTAAATGACCTCCTGTCAATCGATCTGACAATTCTTTTGTCAGGGAAGCCATCAAAAAGCCATCAAAAGCCATATCAAATTCCTCCATCTTATATTTCTTCTCTCATTATACTATAATCCGCGGACAGGGTCAAACTTCAAAATTTCAAAAAAACTCACAGAAATCTTGACTTATGCGCCTTTCTCCTTTATAATAATACGGAATGCATAGATTCATTTTTAAATTTTGGAGGACGTTATGATAAGAAGTATGACCGGCTACGGCCGTTATGAAGCTGAAAATGAAGAATCCAGACTGGTTGTTGAGATCAAGTCGGTAAACCATCGTTACTGTGATATTTCCATACGACTTCCAAAAAACCTGAATCCTTTTGAAAATATGATTCGCAAGCAATTAAAAGACCGAATCAGCCGTGGAAAGATTGATGTATTTGTAACCTATGAAAAAATTTCCAAAGCCGAGGGCAGTATTACCTACCATCCCGATATGGCACAGGCTTATGTTCAATTGATTCAGCAGTTGTCAGACGATTTTTCTCTGAAAGCCGGTTTAGATGCTGCCATGTTATCCCGGTACCCGGATGTATATACGATGGAAGAAGCACAGGTTGACGAAGAAAAACTTCAAAAACTGGTTTGTGAAACGGTAGAAGGTGCATTGACAAACTTTATTCACTCCAGGGAGATTGAAGGTGAATTATTAAAAGTTGATCTGCTGAAAAAACTTGAATTTTTAGCGGAACTTGCAGAAAAAATTGAGAAACGCTCTCCGGAAGTATTTGCCGAATACAAAGAACGGCTTACTGCCAAAGTTAATGAAACACTGGCAGATGGCAATTTAGACGAAAGTGTTCTGGCGACAGAACTGGTCGTCTATGCAGATAAAATCTGTGTGGATGAAGAGTTAGTACGCTTAAAGAGTCATATCAGCCATATGCGTGACACACTTGAAAAAGAAGAAACCGTTGGCCGTAAACTGGATTTTATTACACAGGAATTAAACCGCGAGGCAAATACGACATTATCAAAAGCCAATGATATTGTTATTGCGGATTTAGGTATTATGCTGAAAACGGAAATTGAAAAAATCCGTGAACAGATACAAAATCTTGAATAGTTTTGGGAAAGGACGACACTCATGGCTTTTATCAATGTTGGATATGGAAATATTGTTAATACAGAAAAAATCATCAGCGTGATCAGTTATGAGGCAGCCCCTATAAAACGCATGGTTCAGACAGCAAAAGATGCCGGACTTGCCATCGATGCCACCTGCGGCAAAAAAACAAAAGCTGTCATCGTTATGGAAAACCAAATGATCGTATTAAGTTCGCTATTACCGGATACGATCACAAATCGATTAAATAATAGTTACGTTACTAGTTAATAAAAATAGATAGGAGATTACAATGAAAAAAGGTATTCTTACTGTTGTTTCGGGATTTTCCGGAGCAGGAAAAGGTACGATCATAAAAGAACTTCGAAAAAAATATGACTATGAGCTGTCGATTTCCGCCACAACACGTAAACCACGCAAAGGTGATGTTGATGGTGTCGATTATTTTTTCAAAACAAGGGAAGAATTTGAACAGATGATCGAAGAAAATAAATTGATCGAATGGGCAGAATATGTAGGAAATTACTACGGTACGCCAAAAGAATATGTAGAAAAGCAGCTGAAAGCCGGAAAAGATGTCCTCTTAGAGATTGAAATGCAGGGCGGTATGTTAGTAAAAAAACAATTTCCGAATGCCATGCTTGTCTTTGTAACTCCGCCAAGTGCAGAAATATTAAAAGACCGGCTGACCGGCCGCGCTACAGAAAGTGCAGAAGAGATTGAACGCCGTCTGCACCGTGCCTCTGAAGAAGCAGATTTTATGGAGCAATACGATTATATTCTCGTAAATGATTCGCTGGAAGAAGCCGTAGAAGAACTCCATCGCCTCGTTCAGTCGGGACATCATAAAACCGCATATTGCGCTGAGTTCATCAAATCAATGACGCAGCAGTTAAATACATTAGTAGGTAAATAAAGAAGGGAGAGCAATATGAATCAGACAGATACAGAACGGGAAGAAGAGAACATAAGCGAAACTGTCGAAACCCCTGCGAAAAATGTGAAAAAAGAAAAGAAAAAGCGTTCGAAAGTCAGTTATGCGATAGAATATGCCATTTATGTAGCATTGATTCTCTTATGTATATTCTGGGTGCCGGAACATGTTCTTCAACGAACCGTAGTAAAAGGGGAATCCATGGAAAATACACTTCATACAAACGAGAGTTTGTTGGTGGAAAAAGTTTCCTATCATTTTAAACAGCCATCACGCTATGATATTATTGTATTCTATCCATACGGAAAGAATGGCGATGAAGTTCCTGAAAGTATGAAAGACCAACTGGAAATTGACAATACGGCTTCCGGAGACCAGGAAGAAGATTCCGAATTGTATGTAAAACGTGTATTTGGTCTTCCAGGGGAAAAAATCCAGATTATTGGAAATGACATTTATGTCAATGATAAAAAGATTGATGACCCTTACGCAAAAAATGTGATGAAAGACGAAGATGCCGGTGTGGCATCCGAACCGATTACATTAGGCGAAGATGAATATTTTGTTCTTGGTGATAACCGGGAAGTAAGCCTTGACAGCCGTGAACTTGGTCCGATTAAAGAAAAGAATATTGCCGGCCACGTTGTTTTGCGCATCTGGCCGCTCAACAAATTCGGAACACCATAATGAATGGATACAAAGATAAAAAACAGAATAGAAATCATATGGAAATTTGAAAGGAGATCTTTATTATGTTACACCCATCTTATAATGATTTAATGAACGTCGTAAATAGTGATGTTGAACCAGGAGAACACCCTGTAGTCAACAGCCGTTATTCCATCGTACTGGCAACCGCCAAACGTGCCCGTCAGCTCATTGCCGGTTCCAAACCTCTGGTATCGGGAAAATATCCCAAACCTCTCAGTATTGCAATTAAAGAATTGTCCACTTCTGCAATTAAAATTGATACAGAAGAAGAGGCGCGTGCAAAGAGAGAAGCTGCTGCACTTGCTGCAGAGCAGGCTGCTACAGCAACAGAAACCGCAGATTCTGACGAACCGGAAACAGAGGTTACTGAAGAAACAGCAACAGAAGAAGCAGATACCGAAGCTTAAATAATTTTAGAATGCTTAATACAGGCAGCCAGTCCTTGGATTCGTCCGGGAATTGGCTGTCTTTTTTCAAGAGAATTAATTGTGTAAGACCCTTTATTGTATTATAGGGAACTTGACTATATGGGCAATAAAACAGAAAATGGATAAGTTTTTATATGTCATATGTTTTTCGATATGAAAAGGGGGTCATTCCCGTTACAGTGCGGAATTGTTTAATAAAATGGCTGCCAGAACAGAACCCTGTTGCTAGGGCCACGTCTGTCACAGTCATAGAAGTGCTTACCAATAACACACAGGCATGTTCAATGCGGTAATTGCGCAAATATTCAGAAAAATGTTGAAAAAAATGCTGCTGGAAAAAAGTGCTGAAATAGGTCGGAGAAATACCGACAGCTATAGCAACATCTGGAACTGTCAACTTATCCATATAATGTTGGCTGATATAAGTTAAGATTTCTTTGCACAAGTCACTATGTCTGGTGGGACGCAGCGATACAAAGGAATTTGTCTGCGTAAGCCGTACTATTAGTTGCAGGAGTAATGCTTTTGTTGTCATTTCATAGGCGAGAGGCAGCTGCTTGTGTATCTGAATGATCTGTCTCACAATCTGCAGCGTGATAGAATCTTTAGAAAGAT
>DJEU01000032.1 GCA_002431395.1 Lachnoclostridium sp. UBA5890 | reverse complement strand
GGTAGAGGTGTCCGTCTGCCCTATCCAAGCAGGCAGCACTGCTGAAATGAGGAAAAAGGAGAAAAAGCGAGGTGTCCGGCCGCCGCATCCAAGCAGGTAGCACCGCTGAAAAGAGGAAAAAGAAGAAAGGCAGTGGTGTCCAGCCGCCCCATTGCAGTCGTGACCACCGCTGAAAAGCGGAAAAAGGAGGAAAAGCGAGGTGTCAGGGTCCCCGCCTAAGCAGGAAGCACCGCTGAAAAGCGGAAAAAGGAGGAAAAGCGAGGCTGCCACACTAATAACTTAGTGCGACAGCCCCGATAATTTAGTTACGTTTTCTTTTAAATACCCACTCCCTCTGAATCTGGAAACTGATCAGGAAAAGGATGGTATCAATGATACATTTCCGCACGGTTCGAAATGGGATAAAACGCAGCGTGTAGTCAACCAGAAGAGTGGAGATCAGGAGCTGGCAGATGCACAATGTGTAGTAGCGGAAGATGATCGTGATATCTTTCGAATCATTGTGGAATACCTGCTTTTTGTTAATGGTAAAATTATACAGTGAGGAGCCAAGTCTTGCGATGACATTGCGTAAAAATGTCAGGAGCAGGATGTCGATGCCAAAAAGCGAAATTTGCGTCTTTTCGCCGACAAAAGGCAACAGGATAAATCGCAGCAGGTAAAACAGCGAAATATCAATAATAAAACTGGAAAAAGAACTCAGCATAAATTTCAAAAAAACCTTGTAGATTCGGATGGAATCAATAAAAGGATTGAAATGTGAACTCTCGTTATTTTCCAGATAAATCGTCTGGATCGGAAATTCCTCAAAAGGAATCTGGTTTTCTTTGGCACAGAGAAGCATATTCATCTCGTATTCAAAACGCTCGCCCTTTGTGGTGGCAAAATAATTGGCGAGAAGTTCGCGGGACATGCCGCGAAGTCCGGTCTGCGTATCTGAAATCGAGATTCCGCAGAGAAGTTTGATGATGTGGCAGGTCATTTTGTTGCCAAAGCGGCTGCGCCATGGGATTTTCGGGTCATCAAACTGACGGCATCCCAAAACAAGCCGGTCAGGATGCTCACAGACAAGTTTTGCGCAGGTGATAATATCTTTGACTACATGCTGCCCGTCGCAGTCCACTGTTACCGTTCCGATGATGTCAGGACGGTTTTCGAGAATGTGGTTAAAGGCACTTTTTAACGCCATGCCTTTTCCAAAATTTACCACATGTCGAATGATGCGGCAATTGTATTTTTCTTTGCATGTTTTAAAATAAATACGATTTTCAATGGAACTTCCATCATCCACCAAAATAATATTTTCAAAACCGGCATCTTTGCATTCGCGGACCAGCTCAACCATGCGCTCACAGGGATTCAGAGCCGGGATGACGATGGCAATATCGGTTAAATAATTCCCCATATGTAATTCCAATTCTCCTTTTTCTTCATTGCTGCCGGTTCGAAAGAAATCCTTTCTACGGCACTCTCTTTCTATAGTATAATCTTTTCCGCGTCAGAGGGCAAGAAAAACATTGAAAAAAAAGCAAAATAACCATATAATAGAGTAGAATGAGAGGAAGGAGAAGAGGATGAAAATTACCGTAGGCGTTGTTGCGTACAACGAGGAAAAGAACCTGCCGTCTCTTTTAAAAGATATTGAAGAGCAGAGTTATCCGCATTCGGAGATGGAAGTCGTGCTGGCAGACAGCATGTCAACCGATGGGACGCGGAAAGTGATGGAAGAATGGCAGAAAAGAAATAAGGATTCCTTTTTAAATATAAAAATTATAGAAAATAAGGGGAAAATACAAAGCTGTGGCTGGAATGTAGTCATTGATACCTTTACGACAGAGGCATTGATCCGCATCGATGCCCATAGCAGCATTCCGGAAGATTTTGTGGAAAAAAATGTGAATGCACTGTCTGAGGGCGAATACGTGACAGGAGGTATGAGACCCAATATTGTCGAAGGGGATTCGGCCTGGCAGCAGGTTTTGTTGTTGGCGGAGAGTTCTATGTTTGGAAGTAGTATTGCGGACTTCCGGAGAAAAGAAAAAAAGGCTTATGTGAAATCGTTTTTTCATGGTGCTTACCGGCGTGAAGTGTTTGAAAAGGCCGGAAAATTCCGCGAAGATCTTGGACGCACGGAAGACAACGAATTTCATTACCGCATTCGCCAAAATGGATTTCAGTTATGTATGGTGCCGGGAATCATTTCCTATCAGATGATACGCCCAAGTCTGCGAAAAATGTGCCGCCAGAAATACGGCAATGGATACTGGGTAGGAAGGACCGCGGGAATCTGTCCGGGCTGCCTGTCTCTGTATCATTTTGTGCCATTTGCCTTTGTGCTTGGGATTATTGCAACGACGATATTTGGCATTTTCGTGCACCCATTTCCGGCTGCTTTGATGTGGAGCCTGTACTGGCTGCTGGCGATTGGCATGGCAGTGGCTTCCGTGAAGGGGCAAAAGAAAGACATTCGGCAGATCACATTGCCGGTTTTATTTTTCCTGCTTCATATCAGTTATGGTGTGGGAACATGTCTCGGGCTTCTCAGCCTGTTAAAAAGAGGGAAAGAGAGGAAATCACAATGAGTGATATAGCTTCAGAATATACAAAAGAAGAATTGGAAGGGCTTCACCGAATCAGTTTGCAGATGGCAAAAGTGTTTGTGGAATTCTGCAAAGAAAACGATCTGACCTGCTATTTTTGCGGAGGCGGATGCATCGGTGCAATCCGTCATAAAGGATTTATTCCGTGGGACGATGATCTTGATTTTTTCATGCCGCGCGAAGATTATGAGATGTTTGTAAAAAAATGGAATTCATATGAGGCGGGAAAGCGGTATATTTTATCCGATACCACACTGGATTATGTGGATCGGAATAACTTTGCGACACTTCGTGATAGCGAGACGACGCAGATCAAGCCATACCAGAGAGATCTCCGGATTGCGCATGGGGTGGCATTGGATGTGATTCCGCTGGATGGGTATCCGGAGGGAAAATGGAAACGTAAATTTCAATGCATGTGGGCGCTTATTTATCAATTGTTTCGCGCACAGACTGTGCCGGAAAAACATGGTGGGTTGATGGCGGCCGGAAGCCGCTTTCTGCTTTCTGTATTTCGCGGGAAAAAGATACGCTACAAGATCTGGAATCTCGCGAAAAAACACATGACCAAATATCCTATTTCCGAGTGTAATTACATCACAGAATTGTGTTCCGGTCCATTTTATATGAAAAAGAAATACAAAAAAGAATGGTTCGAAAAGGCCGTGTTTGTGCCGTTTGAGGGAGAAAATATGCCAATCCCCGTGGGATATGACGGTTATTTGAAAGAAGCGTTTGGTGATTATATGGCGCTGCCGCCGAAAGAAAAGCAGAAAGCACACCATGACTGCGTTCTTCTGGACTTGAACCGCCCTTGTGTGCCGGCGACAGGAGAGCGGCTGCGTGCGGAACTTCGCCTTCTTCAGAAAAAATGTCTGGAGATTACACTCGTATTTAAAGAATTTTGTGAAAAACATGACTTATTGTTTTATTTTTGCGGGGGATGCTGTATCGGCACGCTGCGTCATCAGGGATTTATTCCATGGGACGATGATATCGATGTTTTTATGCCGCGAAACGATTATGAAAAATTGTGCGAACTGTGGCCGAAGGAGATGGATGAGACCAAATATCGGCTGAGCCGTACGAGCAAAGAACAGTTTTTGCGTTCTCAGCTTACGATGATCACGGATGAAGAGACCACGTTTGTAAAAGAACGGCAAATGGATCTTGACATTGCACATGGAATCCGCCTTGAAATTCTGCCATTGGATGGCTGCCCGTCTTCATGGTTCAAACGTAAGATGCAGCTGCTGTGGGGGCTTGCCTATCAGATTTATATCAATCAGGAGGCACCGACGAGTAAGGGGAAAGGGGTTTATCTGATCGGAAAAATGATGCTGCTTCTGGCTCCCGGCTGGAAAAACCGTTATCGCATGGCACGTCTTTGCGAGCGTCATATGACAAAATATCCAATCGAAGAGTGTGACCATATTACCGAACTTTGTGTCCGTTATAATTACATGGTAAATGAGTATCCCAAAGAAATATTTGCCAGTGCCGTGTACAAAGAGTTTGAAGGAGAAAGGATGCCGATTCCGGTCGGGTACGATACGTATCTTAAAATGGCATTCGGCGATTATATGACGATGCCGCCGGAGGACAAGCAGGTTCCTTCCCATGATGGAATTGTGGTAGATACAGAAAAAGCATATCCGCAGTATAAAGGAATATATTATCCACTAAAGCGCACAGAGGAGGAAGTTTAATATGCAGCAAGCACAACCACTCGTGTCAGTCATTATTCCGGTTTATAATTCAAGAAAACGGCTGGCAGCCTGTCTGGATCATGTTGCCGCGATGGATTATCCCAATCTTGAAGTGATTGTTGTCGATGACTGTTCGACAGACGGAAGCCTTGAAATTTGTCGCACTTATGAAAAGAAATATCCGTATTTTCATGTGATAACAAAAGAAAATGAAGGCGTTTCTGCCGCGAGAAACCGGGGAATAAAGGAATCTCATGGAGAATATATTCAGTTTGTTGACAGCGATGATCTGGTAAAAAAAGAGGCAGCTTCGCTTATGGTAAAACGGATGGAAGAAGATAAAAGTGATGTAGTAATAGCCGGATATTATGATGAAAAAGCCGGAAAAGACCACTTGCCCAAAACGGCTGTTTATGTGGATCAAGCAGCGTTTATCAAGGACTTTCCGGAATTGTTTTCTTCCTATTTTCTTCATGTGCCGTGGAATAAATTATACCGACGAGAAGTGATTGAAAAAGGATTTCCGACAGACCTTGATAAGGGAGAGGATTTGGTGTTTAATCTTCAGGTATTTGAATGTGCCGGGAAGATCAGCGTGCTTTCCGAATCCGTCTATCAATATTATAATATTGAGACCGGAAGTCTGTCATTTCGATTTCGCGAGAATGCTATGGAGATTGAAGAACGGCTTCGAAGTGAAGTGGAGGCATTTTATCAAAGATGCGGAGGAAAAGAAGCCGCTTTTCTGGATGTATTTTATCTCAATTCCATAAAAAATAAATTTTATGATCTGATGCGGCGTTCGGGTAAAACAGATCCGCAATGCAAAGAGAAGATCAAGTCTTGGCTCGCAATGCCAAGCGTACAGAAATTATATTCGTCAAAAGCGCATTTTGGAAAAAAAGATAAGATACTTCTATTTTTTATGAAGCATCACAATTACCGGATTTTAATGAAATATTACCGATGACGGGAGAAGAGATCAATGAAGAAAATAGGATTTGTAAATTTTGATATGAGCGTCCGCGGAGGAGCCCAGCAGGTGTTATATAACATGGCACTTGCCCTTCGGAAAGAATACGAGATTACGATCATTAGTTTTATTCAGGAAAACGAGTCCTGTGCTTATGAACTGCCGGAGGACATCTCTTATGAGGTGATTCTTCCGTATAAAGCAAGAATCCGTGAAGTAATTACAAAGGCCGGAAAGCCATTTCGCAGTTTTATTAAGAAAAAGGAGCTGGATATTGTATTTTATATAGGGGCTTATGCGGGACTTTGCGGTGGAATTCATGGAAGACGATTAAAGATTCCGAGAATTTTCTGCGACCACGGAGCACTGTTAAATCAATGGAACGAGGTGCCGGCACGCACGATGCGTACGCTGGGATCACGTTTTACGGATAAAACCGTCGTTTTAACCAAACAGAGTGAGGAGGCCTATTATGATAAATTTCATTATAAAAAAGGACGGATCATCACCATTTATAATTGGATTGATGAGCGCATTAAAAAGGCAGCAGCACCATATGATTCAAATAGCAGTAAAATTTTGACAGCTGGCCGCTTTTCCAAAGAAAAAGGAATGGATCTTCTTGTAGATACCGCAGCCGCTTTGGCAAAAAAGACAACGGATTTTGTATGGGAAGTATATGGTGATGGCGATATGTTTGAGGAAATTCAACAAAGGATAGAAAAGGAGAGACTTGAAAATAATGTCCATCTAATGGGACTTACCGATCATATGGAAAGCTGTTATCAGGGCCATTCCATGTATGTACTTACCTCTTACAGGGAAGGCCTTCCGCTGGTTCTCATCGAGGCAAAAGCCAATGCATTGCCGCTTGTTAGTTTTGATATCGTGTCCGGACCGCGTGAAATCATCCGAGATGGCGAAGATGGGAAATTGATTCCACCATATGATACGGAAAAGATGGCAGAGACCATTTATGAGCTATTAAAAAAACCGGAGGAACGCCTCCGGCTTTCAAATAATTCCCAGTCAAATCTGGAAAGTTTTTCCAAGGAAACTATTCTGTCTGAGTGGAAAGAGTTGATTGAGCAGTTTGTGAATCCGTCTCGATAAACAAAACGCCCATTGACAGATACAATAGCATGGTTTCGATATTTACCGTAAAGAAAATATCATGGAAACAAACGAGGAAGATCAGCACGGCGATCACAAGGCTTAAGGCCAGAGTGTAGTCCGGGCTGATTTTTTCATTTGCCTGAATGCGTTTTACATTTCGAATCAGCATCAAGATAATAAAACATGCCATCAATGCAAAACCAAGGATACCGGTTTCTACTAAAAGCGACAGATACCCATTGTGGGTAACATACTGCGTCTGCGCGAGATAGCCTTCCGGATCATGCTCGGTGGCATAAGGAAGTGCGGTATTGATCGAAAATCCAAATACCGGTTTTTTCTTATATAAGTCAAGATAATGAACCCAGATCGTGGAGCGGTTATTTGTTACATTATCACCGCCTACGTCATCGCGGACAAGGTCTGTTTCACTGCGCTGCGGTTCCATCTGTTTGCCGATATTCTGCATCGGATAAAAGAGCAGAGAATAGACAGCAATCATTCCAATCAGGGAAAGTGCAAGGTTTCGTACTGCATAAAGAAGAAAACGTTTGATCGACGTTCTTCCGTCTGCAATATAACGGCGGTAGGTAAGCAGTAATACAAAGAAAAATACGGTGCCGATCACGCATAAAAATACGGTCCGTGAATTTGAAAATACGATATACGCAACATTGATCACGGCACTGATTCCGATATAAATCCGGAGAATCCGGTTTTTTTGGCAATAAAAAGTGTACGCAAGCAGCATCAGCACTAAAAAGGAAGTAAAAGCAGCAAAATTTGGATCGGAGAAGATACCAAATAGTCTGCCATCTACAATTCCCTGTCGCACGGTATTTCCAATAGGATTTAAAGTGCGATACTGAATATCCAAAAGGTACTGTGCAAGGGAAATTGCACAGCAGATGCTCCAAAGGATGCTCGATACAACCGCGGTAAGCTGGAGCGTAAAAGCGAACTCCTGTTTCTCTGTCATATGGTAATAACTGAAAAACAGAATGAGCTGAATCCCAAAAGTAATGACACCGAGTACATTGTCAAAAAAATTGTAATGGTGATTTAGCAGTGTGGTAATACATAAAACCACGGTAAAGCCGCCCAGTAAGGCAAAAAGGGAATTCATTTTCCATTTTTTAAACCCGGAGATCAGATAGACAAGTGCCAGACAGCCGCCGGCAGCAACAATCAGTTTATACAGAATCCCGGCTAAGGGACCGACACAAAAAACAGAAATTGGAATAATTCGCTGTGTCATACTGTAAAGTGCATAAAATAAAATGTAGTAACGTGTGATTTGATTTGTGATTTTCATATTCATCCTCTCATAGTTCCTCCCAAAAATCTTCTGACAGGATATTAGTATACTCTATCCCATTGATTTTTTCAACTTTTTTTTGTATAATAATGTATTAAAGGTAACTATTCAGGTCCGATGTGCAAAAAACAATGGATTGTCGTGCTTGCATGTAAAAGACATTGTTTTTTGCACATCGAGCCTAATAGGGCTCCCCTCCCCATATGAGCATTTTTAGCCTTGTTAAAGGCGGGAAAGAACACGAAGTGTTCGAAATGCGAATGGGGAGAGGGAGACCTGAATAGTTAATGGTGAACAAAAAACGGAGGAAAATAATCATGTTACGAATTCGTAAATATATTGAAAGCGGAAAGATGTCGTTGATCTATCGGTTTTTACTACTGATATGGGATGCGGTATGTATTAACTTGTGTTCTTACGCGGCACTCTTTATCCGTTATGAGTTAAAATGGGATAAATTCATCAAAAGCGGAATATCGATTGAATATCCGCATGGTTATATTACGACACTGCAGGAAATGATGGTGATCAATACCCTGCTGACATTAATTGTATTTGCGCTGTTCCGTCTGTATAACAGTTTGTGGCGGTATGCAAGTCTGAGTGAAGTGATCAATATTGCACTGGCGTGCGGGATTTCTACCATTATTCATTTTTTGACAGTATTTGGAACTTACCGCAGACTGCCGCGTTCGTATTTCTTCATTTATTTAATGCTTTTATTTATTATGACGGTGGCGGTGCGCTTTTCTTATCGTATTGTCCGTCTGTTGTACAATGAAAATGTGCATGGAGTCGGGATGCGGAATACGATGATCATCGGTGGTGGAGAAGCCGGAAATATGGTGATCAACGAGCTTAAAATGAGTAAAAAACTGGACAGCAATATTTGCTGCGTGATTGACGATAATAAGTCCAAACAAAACACATTTATCAATGGAATTAAGGTGATTGGCGGAAGAGATAAAATTCTTGACGCCGCCAGTCATTATGAGATCAATGAGATTATCGTGGCGATGCCAAGTGCGTCGAAAAAAGAAGTGAAGGAGATCCTCGAAATCTGCCAGCAGACGGGGGCTGACCTGAAAATCCTTCCGGGCGTATACCAGTTTGTAAATGGAGAAGCTGCGGTCGAAAAACTTCGTCCGGTTCAGATCGAAGACCTTCTGGGACGTGAGCCGGTAAAAACGGATCTTGATTCGATTACCGGATATGTGAAAGATAAAGTCGTTCTTGTCACCGGAGGAGGAGGTTCCATCGGTAGTGAGCTGTGCCGTCAGATTGCGGCCAATCAGCCAAAGATGCTTATCATATTTGATATCTATGAAAACAATGCTTACGATATTCAGCAGGAATTGAGACGGCATTATCCGTATCTGCATCTGGAAGTGCTGATCGGATCGGTGCGCAATACCAGTCGTGTTGACCGGGTATTTGCGACATATCATCCGGACATTGTGTATCATGCGGCTGCACATAAACATGTGCCGTTGATGGAAGACAGCCCGAATGAGGCCATTAAAAATAATGTATTTGGTACGTACAAAGTGGCACTGGCTGCGGATAAATACGGTACGAGCAAGTTCGTATTGATCTCGACCGATAAGGCCGTAAATCCTACGAATATCATGGGAGCTTCCAAGAGAATCTGCGAGATGATCGTACAGGGACTCAGCCGCCAGTCCTCGACGGAATTTGTGGCGGTACGTTTTGGAAACGTGCTGGGAAGCAACGGAAGTGTAATTCCTTTGTTTAAAAAACAGATTGAAGAGGGTGGCCCGGTAACGGTCACCGATAAAAGAATTATTCGTTATTTTATGACGATTCCGGAGGCGGTATCGCTGGTCCTTCAGGCAGGTGCGTTTGCCAAAGGAGGAGAGATCTTTGTCCTTGATATGGGAGAGCCGGTAAAGATCGATGATCTTGCCAGAAACCTGATCAAATTGTCCGGTTATGTGCCGGATGAGGATATCAAGATCGTATATTCCGGACTTCGCCCGGGAGAAAAATTGTATGAAGAGATTTTGATGGATGAAGAAGGTCTGACGCAGACAGAAAATGAATTGATTCATATCGGAAAACCGCTGGAATTTGACGAAAATGAGTTTTTTGACCGTCTGCAGATCTTATATGAAGAAGCATACAGTGAAGTGCCGAATATGAAAGAAATCATTGCGGATATGGTACCGACTTATCAGTACCGCAGAAACAATGAAAAGAAAGACAAGAAAGTGATTGATAAAAAGCTTTCGAGTTTTTATGAGAACAGCCGTAAATCCGAAGGAAAGAAGAGGGACGGAAATGATTAAAAAATGTTTGCTTGGTGTGATGCGTCTTTTGCCGCTGCGAAAAGCATTTGTACTGGAAAGCCATCCCGATCTTTCGGACAATACGTATGCGTTGTATGAAGAATTGCTGCGCCGCGGGTATCACAAAAAATACAAATTGTACTGGATGAAAACATTTCCGGGAAAACCGGACTGGGATCTGCCGGAGGGAGTTTCGTATTTTGAAAACCAGCCTTCGGGATTCTGTGAGACGATCCGGCGCGCGTATGTATTAAATACAAGCCGCTATATTATGGACTGTAATTCCTTTGTCAAAAAGAGAAGAAAAGGCCAGGTCAGATTTCATCTGGGACATGGGATGCCGATCAAGATCGATCTGGAATACAGCAGAAAATTTGGAGAGTGCGACCGCTATATGGTGCAGTCTCCGTTTTGGTATGATATTTTTGAAACACAGATCCGGGTGCCGGAAGAAGTTTTATGTCCTCTGGGATATCCCCGCAATGACGTTCTCGTCCATTCGAAAGAAATTCCAAAATGGAACAAAGAAAAGGAAAAATATGGGAAAACAATTTTGTGGATGCCGACCTACCGGCAACACCGGGCACATGAGGAGAAAGCATTGAAAAATGCCTATCCGTATGGAATGCCGTGTGTCGAAACAAAAGAGCAGTTACAGAAATTGGAAGAACAGCTGGCAGAACATAATATGTTACTGTTGTTCCGGCCACATCCGGTGCAGGATCTCAGTGTATTTCATAAAGAAGAACTTCCCCATATACGGATTGCCGACGATGCTTTTTTGGCATCGCTGGAGTGCACGTTGTATGAACTTCTGGCACAGACGGATGCACTCATCACGGATTATTCTTCCGTTTATTTTGATTATCTTCTGACCGAACGTCCGATCGCCCTTACGATCGCGGACAAAGAAGAATATTTTACCCATTTTACATTGGCATTTCCGGATTATAAAGAAGCTGTGAAAGGCTTTTATATTGAAACATTTTCGCAGATTTCTTCATTCTTACAGGAAATAGCGGAAGGAGTCGACAGCATGCGGGAAGAGAGAATGCGGGCAAAAGAAAAATATCATACGGAAAATGCCGGAAAATCGGCGAAAGCAATCGTAGATCTGTTAGAAAAAGAGTATCATTTAAAATAAGTATTGAGAATCATCTTGACAAATGAATAGAATATGCTATACTCTTAAACTATAAAAAAACTTAACATGGTTAAATAATCAGCAAAACATCTTGTAAGGAGGATTACGATGTTATCAAAACTTAGTGTACGAAAACCTTATACGGTTCTCGTGGCAGTGGTGTTAGTAATTGTACTTGGCATCCTGTCATTCAGCAACATGAGTACGGATCTTATGCCGGACATGGAATTTCCTTATGCCATCGTTATGACGACATATCCGGGAGCAAGTCCGGAAGAGATTGAGACGGCAGTGACAAAGCCGGTAGAACAGGCAATGGCAAGTATTACCAATATGAAACAGGTATCTTCTGTTTCCAATAGTAATATGTCGGTTGTTATTTTGGAATTTAATGAAAATACAGATATGAATTCCGCGACGATCGATATGCGTGAGAGCCTGGATACCGTTTCCGCACAGTGGGATGACAGCATTGGAAATCCGACGATCATGAAGATCAATCCGGATATGATGCCGATCATGGTAGCGGCACTTGACTACGATAATATGGATAGTGTCGGTGTTACGGAAAAAGCCGAAAATGACATTATACCGGAACTGGAAAGTGTAGAAGGTGTAGCTTCTGTCAGCGCTTCCGGTGAAGTGGATAAAAAGATCGAAGTGATCATTCAGAAAGACAAGATCAAAGAAATGAATCAGAAGGTTCAGGATGCGATCGATGGAAAACTGCAGGATGCTTCGGATAAGATTGAAAAGAACAAAAACAAGATCCAGGATGGAAAAGATACATTATCCGACAAACAGGATCAGGCAGCAGATAAGCTGGCAAAAGGAGAGGCGAAGTTAGACCAGTCCTCCGAAAAGATGAAAAAGACGCTGGAGACGATCAATACCAACCTGAAGACGATTGAATCCAAAGAAAAAGAACTGAAAACAGCAGAAAAGCAGGTAAAGACCGGTCAGGCACAGATCAGTACGCAGAAAGCAAGTCTTCAGGCGACAATCAAGACACTGACTGCGACAAAAACGTCTCTTACTCAGCTGCAGACCAGTCTTTCTGCTTTGACACAGCAGAAACAGGCACTGGAAACCCAGATCGCAGCAGTAGGGGAAACGGCGGAGTTGAAGAGTCAGCTGGAGGCAGTCAATACGCAGCTTACCGTAATGCAGCAGAAATTGACAGAGCAGGGAATGACGCAGGATGACCTTCTGGGAAAAATTACGGAAGTAGAAAACGGACTTTCGAAAGCGCAGGAAGGAATGCAGACGATCACTGCGCAGGAAAAGAAACTGGCTGCCAGCAAAAAGCAGTTAAAGAGCGGAAAGAAAAAGATCGCTGCCGGAAAAGCGAAACTTCTTGATGCCAAAGATAAATTGGAAAAAGGACAGATTTCTGTCGAGGAAGCGAAAAATGAGATCAGCAAACAGAAAGTATTGGTTGCCATTAAGCTGAGTGTGGCAGAAGTTCAGGTAAATACCGGAGAGAGCAAACTCGACGAAGCAGAAAAGCAGTTAAAAGACAGTAAAAAGACGACCAAAGAAGGGGCAGATCTGAAAAAGATCATTACCAAATCGATGGTTGAGAATATATTAAAAGCAGAAAACTTTGATATGCCGGCTGGTTATATTACCGACAATGAAGCTTCTTATCTTGTCAAAGTCGGTGAAAAAGTAGAAAGCCAGAAAGATATCGAAAATCTGGTAATCTGTGATATGGGATTTGATGATCTCGATCCAATCCGTCTTTCGGATGTGGCAGATATTGCAGTAACCGATAATTCCAAAGATGTATACACGATGGTAAATGGAAATCCGGCGGTAGCACTTACGATGGAAAAAGCAACCGGATATTCTACCGGAGATGTTACCAAACGTCTGGAAAGCCGTTTAGACCAGCTGGAAAAAGACAATGAGGGATTACATACCACTATTCTTATGAACCAGGGATTGTATATCGATCTTGTTGTCGATTCCGTAGTAGATAACCTGCTGTATGGAGCCTTGTTCTCCATCATCATCCTGCTGCTCTTCTTAAAGGATCTGCGGCCGACCTTTATCGTCGCCTGTTCAATCCCACTCAGCGTTGTAGCGGCGGTTGTATTGATGTATTTCAGCGGTGTGACATTGAACGTCATTTCTTTGTCGGGACTTGCGCTCGGCGTCGGAATGTTAGTGGATAACTCGGTCGTTGTTATTGAAAACATATTCCGACTGCGAAATGAAGAAGGTTACAGCATCAAAGAAGCATCGATTGAAGGAGCAAAACAGGTTGGTGGAGCAATTCTTGCCTCTACTCTTACGACGATCTGTGTATTTGCACCGATCGTATTTACCGAAGGAATTACGAGACAGTTATTTACAGACCTTGCCCTGACACTTGCGTACTCGCTGCTTGCCAGCCTTGTCGTTGCGCTGACACTGGTACCGGCGATGTCCCAGGGAATGCTTCGTAAGGTAAAAAACAATCCGAACAAACTGATCATAAAGATTCAGAATGTGTATGGAAAAGTGCTTTCTGTGCTTCTTCATAAAAAGATATTTGTTTTGCTTGGAGCCCTTGCTCTGCTTGTGGTATTTGCCCTCTTGTCAGTATCAAGAGGAACGGCGTTTATGCCGGAGATGCGCAGTACGCAGATGACGGCGACCATTTCCATTCCAAAAGATGACGATACGATGAGCAAACAGGATCTTTATGAAAAATCAAATGAGGTCATGGAACAATTTTTGAAAGTAGATGGCGTTGAGACGGTCGGTGCGATGTCCGGCGGTGGCGGTATGATGTCGATGATGTCCGACGGTTCCGATTCGATCTCGGTATATATGCTTTTGAATGAAGACAATAAACGATCCAATCAGGATATCAAAAAAGAAATGGAAGAAAAAGTGAAAAATATTCCATGTGACGTGTCAATCGAGGCATCGGCGATGGATATGAGTTCCATGTTTGGCTCGGGTATCACGATGCGGATCAAAGGAAAAGATCTGGATAAGATCCAAAAGATTTCCGAAGATATTATGAAACAGTTAGAGGGTATCGAAGGAATTACAGAAATTACCAATGGCATGGAAGACGCAAGCCAGGAATTCCGTATCACTGTGAAGAAAGACAAAGCGATGGAATATTCGCTGACGGTAGCCCAGGTGTTCCAGCAGATCAATGCGCGTGTAAAAGAGGCATCTTCTGCGACAACATTGTCAACGGATACCGAAGACCTTGATGTGTATGTAAACGATGAAAAAGACGAAAAACTTAAACGAAGCGACATCGAGAAGATGAAGATTGAGTACACGGATTCGCAGACCCAGAAGACAAAGAAAGTAAAGTTGTCAAAGATCGCGGACTTTAGTATGGCAGATACGCCATCTTCCATTAACCGTATCAACCAGACCAGATATATGACAGTATCCCTTACCCTGGGAGACGATTACAATGTCGGACTGGTAAGTAACGATGTGCATGCGGTGCTGGATAAATATGAGATGCCGTCCGGATACGAACTGGAATTTACCGGAGAAGATGAAACCATCAATGAGTCCATTAAACAGGTGGCGTTGATGTTTATCGTCGGTGTCATTTTCATGTACTTGATCATGGTAGCCCAGTTCCAGTCCCTGCTGTCACCATTTATTATCCTGTTTACCATCCCGCTTGCCTTTACCGGTGGATTTATGGGACTTTGGATATCCGGAAGCGAAGTCAGTGTCATTGCCTTGATCGGATTTGTTATGCTTTCCGGTATCATTGTAAACAACGGTATCGTGCTGGTAGATTATATCAACCAGCTGCGTGAACAGGGTATGACCAAATACGAGGCAATTGTCGAAGCCGGAAAAACCAGACTTCGTCCCATCCTCATGACGGCATTGACGACGATCCTTGGTCTGCTCCCAATGATCATAAGCAGCGACAGTGGTTCGGATATGATTCGTCCAATGTCCATCGTAACAATCGGCGGATTGATCTACGGTACGCTTCTGACACTCTTCGTGGTGCCATGTATCTATGCAATCCTGAATCGTAAAAAAGACCGCGGCGTGCAGATGGAAATCGAAAAGAAATCCGAAAAATAGGTTGCAACAAAAATAGAAAAAGAATATAATAAAAAGGTCATGATAAGAGTAAATTATCATGGCCTTTTTGAAGATTGGAGGATGGATGAAATGAACGCACCGATAGGAGTGTTTGACTCCGGTGTAGGCGGGCTGACGGTAGTAAAAGAAATCATGCGCCAGCTTCCTGCGGAGAGTCTGGTTTATTTTGGGGACACGGCGAGAGTGCCCTATGGAAGTAAATCACAAAAAACCGTTTGTAAATATAGTAAGCAGATCGTACGTTTTTTGCAGACCAAACAGGTGAAGGCCATTGTGGTAGCATGCAATACGGCCAGTGCCCTTGCTTTGGATGAGATCCGGGCGGATATCGATATTCCGATTATAGGGGTAGTGGAGCCGGGCGCAATTATGGCGGCCAATACGACACGAACCAATAACATCGGTATCATTGGAACGGAAAGCACGATCAAAAGTGGTGTCTACAGCAAATATCTGCACAAGATCAATCCTGAGATCACGGTGGTAAGCAAGGCGTGCCCGCTGTTTGTACCGCTCGTTGAAGAGGGACTTTGGGAAGACCGCGTGACGGAAGATATCGCAGGAAGATATCTGCATGAATTTAAAGAGTATGACATCGATTCCCTGATTCTCGGCTGTACGCATTATCCGCTGTTAAAACGGACGATCGGCAGAGAAGTCGGAGAAAATGTGAAACTGGTAAATCCTGCCTATGAAACGGCAAAATCCCTGAAACTGCTTCTGGCAGAAAATAATCTGCTCAATACACTTGGCATAGAGGACGAAGAGCCGACATATGATTATTATGTCAGTGACGGCATGGAAAAGTTTATCTCCTTTGCGGATGATGTTCTTTCCTGTCACGTGAACTCGGCTGAGGTGGTGGATATTGAGGCGTATTAAATATCATGGGACAAAGAGAAAAACAGCAGTAAAATGGATCACGGTGATACTGGTCTTTCTGATCATTCCGTTGGAAACAAGGTGGATTGTTACCGGAGCGATGGCGGCGAATAGTACCCCGCTGGAACAAAATCTGGAAAATTTTCGGTCATTTGAACTTCCCATAGAGGAAGAAAATGACAATTATAGGAAACTGGCATTGCGCCAGCTCTACTATGAACAGCGGAGAGCCTTTCAGAAAGTCCCCTGTTTTTTTGCATGGCAGTTAGATAAAGAAGTACTTGCAGGCTGGGAAGATGCTTATGCGACAGTGCTCAGCGACTTGAAGTGTTTCCCGGTAGGGTACGATGGTACGTATGGAGAGACCGTATCCTATGAAAATTCCTGGAACATGGCAAGAAATTATGGGGGAAATCGAAGACATGAGGGGGTAGACCTTATGACTTCGAACAATAAACCCGGATATTTTCCGGCAGTAAGTATCTGTGACGGAACCATTGAAAAGATGGGGTGGCTGGAACTTGGTGGTTACCGGATCGGAATACGGAGTACGCACGGAGCTTATCTGTATTATGCACATCTTGATTCCTATCGCAAAGGACTTGCCATCGGAGACACGATAAAAGCCGGAGATATTCTTGGATATCTTGGAAATACCGGATACGGAAAAGAGGGAACCAAAGGAAAATTCGATGTGCACCTGCATTTTGGGATTTATGTGGATATCGAGGGAAAAGAAGTCAGCATCAATCCCTATTATATATTGAAATGGCTCGAACAATAAAGAGAAAAGGATGGAATACGATATGGAACAATGGAAGGGAACCAAATGTCAATTTGGATATATTAATAAGCAGAAAAAATTTCAATTTGCGATGCTTATGCTGTATGTGCTGATCGGTGTCGGATTATTTCTGATCGGTCTTGCTGTGCATAAAACGCGGGCAAATTTGTTTACGGTATTGGGAATCCTGATGGTTCTTCCGGCAGCGAAACGAGTGATCGCATTGGTTCTTATGGTACCCCGGAAGTCCGTGGAAAAAGAGCGGTTTGAGAAAGTGCAGGGGGCATTGCCGGAAAGTGCGTCACTTTTGACCGATTATGTATTTACTTCGACAGAGAAAGTGATGTCGCTGGATTTTGTGATCGTAATGAATAAAAATGTATATGGCATTAAAGATGGAAAAAAGACGGACGATGCGTATGTGGAAAACTATCTTTCGGAGACGATTTCTGCTGAGGCGAGAGGATACCGGGTACAGCTTTTTGAGAATGACGAAGCATTTTTGAAAATGTTAAAACGAAGTGAGAGAAAAGAGGCAGTTTCGGAAGAACACTCGGTTCAAGAAAAGGTGGTACATGACCTTACAATCATTGCTGTGTAACGAAGAAAGGTGTAATTTTGTGCGACAGATAGAAATCAATGCAAATCAAAGCGGGCAGAGATTTGATAAGTTTTTACAAAAATATATGCGCGAGGCGACCAAAAGTTTTATTTATAAAATGCTTCGCAAAAAAAATATCACGCTAAATGGAAAGAAAGCGCAGGGAAATGAAAAACTGGAGCCCGGCGATAAAGTGGTTTTGTTTTTTTCAGAGGAAACCCTTGAAAAATTCTGTGGTGGACAACCCCGGAAAAAGGAAGGGAAGAAAGCAGCTTTTCCGATCTTGTATGAAGACGAGCAGATCCTTTTGATCAATAAACCGGCGGGACTGCTGTCCCAGAAGGCAAAGCCGCAAGATGTGAGCTTGGTCGAACTTGTGCAGCAGTATGTCGGATGCGAACCGGGATTTTCTCCCGGCATCTGTAACCGTCTTGACCGCAATACAAGCGGCATTGTGGTGGCAGGAAAGACCCTTCCGGCTTTACAGAAAATGTCAGAATTGTTCCGCGCGCGTGAGGTCGAAAAATATTATCTCACGATCGTAAAAGGGGCGATGACGGAAACGAAAGAAGTGGAAGGCTATCTTTTAAAAGACGCGAAAACGAATAAAGTCACGGTGTACCGCGAAGAAAAGAAAGGCAGCAGTTATATCCGGACCGGGTATGAGCCACTCATTATGACGAGAGAAATGACACTTTTGCGGGTTCATCTGATGACCGGGAAACCACATCAGATCCGAAGCCATTTGAGCAGTCTCGGACATCCGGTGCTGGGGGATGCCAAATATGGTGGCGCCCATCCGCAGATCAAGTACCAATTATTACATGCATATGAATTACACTTTCCAAAACTTGGAAAACCATTTGAAAAAATATCCGGGAAATGTTTTACGGCAACCATTCCGCAGACTTTTTTCGAAACGACGATAAAACCGGAAATTATAGAACAACTAAAAATAATACAAAAATAGATTGCAGGAGGAAGAAAAGATGAAAAAAGCAGTAATGTTATTTGCCAATGGATATGAAGAAGTAGAGGCCTTGATGACCGTGGATCTGTTGAAACGTGCCGGTGTGGATATCCGCCTGGTGTCGATTAACGACGATATGACAGTGACCGGTTCTCATGGGATTTCTGTTACGATGGATACAAAATTATCCAGAATTCAGTTAAAAGAAGAGGATGCAATCATTATTCCGGGAGGGATGCCGGGAACGATGAACCTCGGTGTCGATGTCGCTGTGACCGGAGCATTAAAACAGATGAACCGGGATGGAAAGATTGTGGCAGCAATCTGTGCGGCCCCATCGGTACTTGGCAAATGTGGCATTCTCGAAGGAAAGAAGGCAACCTGTTATCCGGGATTTGAGGATAAACTGATCGGTGCTGAAATCGTAAACAAAGCGGTCGTAACTGACGGAAATATCATTACCAGCAGAGGACTGGGAACTTCGATGGAGTTTGGGTTCGAACTGATTAAAAAACTCATTTCTGAGGAAAAAGCCGAGGAAGTACGCGAACAGATCGTATTTATGTACGATTTGTTAAAATAAAAAGGAAGAATCTTTAAAAAAATTGTAAAATATGAAGGTTGCAAAATGCTCATGCCGATGTTATACTTTTTTTATGTGGGTAACCACGAAAAAAAGATAAGGGGGAACTTCATTATGAGAAAGTTCATGAAAACGGCCATGGCCGGAACTTTATCTTTGGCAATGGTTTTGGGTGTGACAGGAGTTGCTGCACCGGAAGCTTCCGCAGCTAAAGTTAAAGTGAAAAAGGTTGCAGTAACTTCTCCATCAGGCAAAGTAGTTTATGTTGCTAAAGGAAAGAAAGTAAAGCTGTCAACAACAGTAACGGTATCTCCAAATAAGAGTGCCAACAAAAAAGTATCTTACAAATCTGCAAACCGCAAGATTGCTACGGTAAACAGTAAAGGAATTGTAAAGGGAGTAAAACCTGGAAAGACCAAGATTACTGTTATTTCTAAAAAGGCTAAAAAGAAAAAAGCCAGCATCAGAGTGGTTGTAAAGAAAGCAGCAATCAAAAAGGTAACGTTGAATGTTAAGAGCGCAAACCTTTCCATCGGAGAGTCCAAGCAGCTCAAAGCAAAAGCAACACCTACAAAGAACACAAGCACAAAGATTGCTTGGTCATCTTCGAACAAAAAAGTTGCCGTTGTATCTTCCAATGGTAAAGTAACAGGAAAAGCTGCCGGTACAGCTACAATTACTGCAAAAGCAGCAGATGGTTCCGGTAAAAAAGCTACATGTAAAGTAACTGTTAAAAATAACATTAACCTTATAGCGATGGATGTACAGAATGCACAGACAATCACATTCTCACTTGATCGTGCGATGGCATTGAATGCATCTCAGGTACAGATCAGCAACAAATGGAATGTTGATGGTGCTTACAATCGTCAGCTGAAGATTGATACCATGACAACTGCTGATCATAAGAATTATACTGTTGTTGTAAACAGCGACAACCGTATCAGCGAAAATTCTTATGTTAAAGTAACGATCCCTGCACTTCCGGGTTCTGTTAAATCCATGGAAAAGAAATACAGTGAAGCACTGTGTGCTTACACAGAAGATCAGATTTCTACTTGGACAGTAAATGAGTATGACTCAGAGAATTTCTATTTTGACTCAGATGATGGATATTCTACATATTCTATTACAGGACTTCCAGCAGGCCTTACTTCTGAAGTAAAAGGGAATGCACTTGTTGTTAAAGGAACTCCTGCAGCTGCCGGTGTTTCCGTGGCAACAATGACAGCAAAAGACGAGATGGGTAATACGATGACAAAGACAATCACATTCCTCGTAGGTTCTGATACTCAGATCGTAGGTGCAGCTACACCGGTTTATACACTGGCAACTACTACAGATAGCAATAATGTTTATAAAAGTCCTACTGTAATCGGAGGTAGTGGAAACTATCGTTATACAATCGTAGGAGATACCGGCGCAGCAGCTAAGTTTGACGATCCGGAAAATGACGGATCCTCTTATGATGGTGATATTGTAGCCAAAGTTGTAGCCGCAGGCGATTATACCGTTACCATTCATGTTGCAGATAGAAATAATGCAGCTTTGGCATGTGATTTCCAGGTTGTTATTCATGTAGCCCAGGGTGTATCTATCGTAGGTATGGTAAAAGATGCAGTTGGAAATGCAATTCCGGGTGCAGAAATCGAATATTCGAATAAGAATCGTGCAGATCGTTATTGTACTTATGCATCTGCTATAACAGATAAAGACGGAGCATATTCCGCAACCGTTTCTGCCGGTACATATGATATTGCAGCAAGCTATAATGACTCCAGCAGTTATTCAGACAATGCAAAGGCAGTAAATTATCTTTACAAACAGGATTTGACAGTATCGAAATCCGGATTTGATATTACACTACCACTTTACAAAGTTGCATTGGCAACTACAAATCAGAATACTTCTCTTTCCGGTGTGACATGGTATGCAAATCATGAGAAACTTGGTTATGGTGCAAACCTTTATCTGAAGGCGGGTGTTTATAACCTTGAGTCTGACACGACAGGTTCTTCTTATGAAACTACAAGTACAGGAGAGCATACATGGTTTAATGGTGGTACAGTTACATACACTACAACCTATACAGAGAAGAAATTTACAGCTTCTGTAAATGTAGCAAATGCACCTGTACAGGCTATCGCAAATGAAGCAGTTGTAGGTCAGAAACAGTCTTCTACTTATACAGATAAGTATTCTGCAGCGAAGGATACAACATATATTGCAGAACTTGATTCTACTTATTATTTGGATGAGACAAGTGCATCCGGAGAGTATTATAATGATTGCTATGGTGCATACAAGTTTGTTCCATCAGAAGATGGCACATACAGCATCGATAGTAGTTCTTATGTATGTTTCTATGATGAAAATGGAATGAACCTTGGAAATGAAAAGGTTGCATTGACCGCAGGTAAGACTTACATTGTTGGAGAAAATAATGAAGATAGTTATGCATCTTTCACAATTAAAAAAGATGCGGTTAAAGTTTCAGCAGAATAATTGAAGCACTCTTGTTAAATTCGTAAAGAAATAAAAAAGAAGTTCCTGATCGAAAATTTTCGATTCAGGGGCTTCTTTTTTGTGCTTTGTTATTGCCAAAAAAATAGTTCTTTGGTATCATAGAAATGACATAACTATTCGTTACATTATTCTTGAATAGTTGCGATAATGATAAGAAAATTGGTGAGAATAAAATGAAAGCAAACGCATGGAAACATTTTTGTACGATAACAAGACACCGTCATCAGGTGATTCGAAATTGCTATCATGCAGGAATCTTATGGCAGGGATTACGGCATGATCTGTCAAAATACAGTCCGACAGAATTTATCCCGGGAGCAAAATATTATCAGGGGGATCGAAGCCCCAACGCTGAAGAACGGGAAGTAAACGGATATTCCGTCGCGTGGATGCATCATCAGGGAAGAAACAAGCATCATTTTGAGTACTGGCAGGATTATCATCCGCAGACTCGCATGAAACAGCCGGTAAAAATGCCGCTTCGCTATGTAAAAGAGATGTTCTGCGACCGCGTGGCTGCGAGTAAGATATATTATGGAAAAGATTATACGGAAGATATGCCATTGGCATACTATGAAAAGGGAAAATATTGCAGGATGATTCATCCGGAAACGTCGGATCTGATCGAGTCCCTTTTGAGAATGCTGAAAGAAAAAGGAGAAAAGGAAACCTTTGCGTACATCCGTAAATTAAAAGAGTATTAGTTCATAGGAGAGAGATAACGTGAGACAGTATAAAAGAGCAATTGCATTTGTGCTTATTCTGGCAGTTGTAATTGCGATATTTCCAAAAAATGATAGTAAAAGGAAAGTAGAAGCGGCACAGGCAGCAACACCGACGCCGACGGTTGCCGCAAGTCCTTCGCCGACGCCGGCAGGAACGCCGGTTTCAACCATCTATCCGGAAACCGGAACGATTGAGACGGAAGCACCGACCATGGTTCCGACGGCGGCTCCGACCGCAACTGTTACTCCAGCTGCCGAAGTGACCCCGATCCCGACTCCGGTGATCACACCGGCACCGGCAACAGAGGAGCTTCGTGGAGTGTGGATTGCCTTTTATGAATACAAAAAGGCGGGCTTGAAAAATAAATCCGAAGCGGTTTTTCGAAAAAATGCGGACAAATTATTTAAAAAGATTAAGGAAAACGGTTGCAATGCTGTGTTTTTCCATGTAAGAGCATTTGATGATGCCATCTGGCCATCGGAAAACTTTAAATTTAGTTCGTATATGGGAAAAAAGACCCCGAATTACGATCCTTTGGCTATTTTAGTGGAAAGTGCCCACAAATATGGGCTGAAATTCCATGCCTGGATGAATCCTTACCGGATTACCCAGAAAAAGATTTATGATCCGGCAAAGAAATCGACGACCAGCCGCATTATGCTGGCCGTTCGCGAAGTGATTGACAACTATCCGGTGGATGGTATTCATTTTGATGATTATTTTTATCCGGGAAGCGGACATAAACAATATAAAAAGTATGCGTCGCTTTCTAACAAACAAAAGAAAGCAAATGTAAATAAGATGGTTCAGACGGTTTATGGAAACATCAAAGCGCAGAATCCAAATCTTTTGTTTGGAATCAGTCCGGCGGGAAATGTGGAATATTGCGAGTCACTGGGGGCAGATGTAAAAACCTGGATGAAAGGTCCCGGTTATGTGGATTATATAGCTCCGCAGATTTACTGGTCGAATTCGTACCGTGTGGGTAAAAAGACGGTTCGAATGTTTGATAACCGTTTTTCCAAATGGAAACGTCTGAATAAGGGAAATATTCCGATGTACATTGGGCTCGCTCTGTATCGAGGCGGTATGAAAGATGCTTCGGACCGTGGCTGGCGGAAAAGTAAGAAAATCATAGCAAGCCAGATCAGTAAGATACGAAGAAGTGAGAAAGCGTATGGCTATATTTTGTTTAGTTACGAAAGTCTGTATAAAAAGACCTGCCGTTATGAAGTGAAAAATATGCTGGCGCGGATTGCCAAGATCAAAGTGACGAAAGTGAACACGGACGGTACAACCCGCCTTAAAACAACGGTGTGGCCGGCGAGACTCGGGCAGACGGTTACGTGGAAGAGTTCCAATTCGAGCATTGCGTCAATCACAAATAAAGGCAGGATCCGAGTAAAGAAAAATGGAATCGTGAAATTTACGGTGAAAAAGGCCGGAAAAAGTGTGTCCATGAAAATAAATACGGAGGATCTGTAATTGATAGATACATTTGATAAGACGATCCTGGAATGGTTTCAATCAGTACAAAACAATGTGGCGACGCATTTTTTATCGGTACTTACTAAACTGGGAGAAGCGGGGATTCTGTGGATTATCGCAGGAATTTTGATGCTCATATTTTTAAAAGAGAAGAAGTATGGTGTGATCGTACTGCTTTCTCTGCTATTTTGTCTGATCTTTGGCAATGGTCTTCTGAAAAATCTGGTTGCCAGACCAAGACCGTGCCACCGTCCACACGACTACCTTATGCTGGTCACAGTTCCGAAAGATTATTCATTTCCGTCGGGACATACCTTTTCTTCCGTAGCGGCGGCTATCGGAATCTGGCATTGGAACCGAAAATGGGGGATTGCAGCGGCTGTGACGGCAATTCTTATGATGTTTTCACGATTATACTTTTATGTCCATTATCCAACGGACATTCTAGGCGGAATCCTTCTTGGAACGATGCTTGCCCTTTTGAGTATTCAGATTGTGGAAAAGACATTGGCCAGCGAGAGATGGAAGAAATGGAGAAATAAACGAAGAGATGAGAGGTAATGAGTATGGCAGTAATATTAATAGCGCTTGGATTGATAATAACAGGAATTGATAAATGGTATGTTTTGGATATTGCGTATCCGACATTTCATGTCGCTGGGGCAGTGGGGAAGCATGAATTGAGTCCATCAATTCAATTATATACGACAGGAAATATTCTCGGGGATCATGTGAAAATTGATCTTTTGCCGGATGCTCTTGGATGTCTTCTTTTGCTGATTGGTGCATTGATGTTAGTGAAGAAGAACAAAGAGTTTATTGTGGGGATCGTCCTTACACTTATCGCGATGGCATTAAACATTCTTTTGCCGTTTACTGGTTTTATCGAACAGGGACCGAAGCTTGTTATTTGGATTCTGGTAGTATACTTTGGGTATGCGGCGGCGGAACTTTTGATGGAATACTTTATCTTGTATTGCACCGTCGGTGTGACGGATGATTTGGCAAACCGTGCCACGAATACGAGAATTTTGTTTTGCTGGTGGATTACAGCACTTGCAAGAGTATATATGACATTTTTGACTTTTGTCGGCCACGGCGGGGTAAATACTGTTTATAAGGTGATTATGTCGGCGTTTGTCTTGTTTTATGGGATTATGCTTATGTTTACAAAGAAGTATGTCGGATTGAGCCCGGTGGTAAGTATACGGGAGAGACGGCATCGGGATAAGAAGGAAAAGTTGTAAACCGCTACGTTCTCATGTTTGGGCGGATGCAGGGAAAGGGAAGACAGTCCCCGACGGATTGCTGCGCTGCAGGCAGCTCCCGCAATCCTACAAACATTCGAACTACGCGGAAAACCGCTACGTTCTCATGTTTGGGCGGGTAGAAAGGTGCCGAATCCTCTTTTGTGCAAGCACAAGAGGATTGACACTTTTCTACCCTGGGGACTTATGTAATAACATATAAAAAAAGTAGATTGTTTTTTGTGAAGCATTGACAATTTACTTTTTTTATTTTGCGTGGTATCATGTGTTTATTCCACCAAAAAAATTTTAAGGAGGTCAAAGGAAGGTGAAAATTGCTTTTTGGAGCAATTCGCCGGGTAAATCAGGTGTTACAGGGAATCTTTCCTGTATCAGTATCTTATCGGCTATGAGTGAGCCGTCAAGGATGGTATTGTTTGAGAATCATGCAAGCATGAATAATCTTGGCAGTACATTTCTTAATCAGAATTCCTACGATGTATTACATGAAAAACAATCCTATTTTGTAGAAAATGGACTGGGGAGAATTTTATCATTTTGTGACATAGAGCAGGAGATGGTAACCGCAGATATGATTTATCGAACGTGCTTATCGGTCTATGATCAAAGAGTGTTATACTTACCAACGGGAGGTTTAAATCAGGATCTGCTGGAGTATCGACTGAGCCGGCAGACAGCAAGTGTTTTGGATTTATTGGAACATTATCTTGGAAATGTCATAGTTGACGTATCTTCCAACAATCTGGAGAGTTCCAGAAAGATTTTGCAGGAAGCAGATCTGGTGGTCGTTAATCTGTGTCAGAACTTTCAGTTATTGTCTCATTTCTTCCGAAATTTCTCGGATATTCAGAAAAAGGCTTTTTATGTAATAGGAAATTATTGTGAGGAATCTGTCATTACGAAGAGCACCATTGCGCAAAGTTACAATCTGCCTGGAAGCAGGATTGGGACGATACCGCATAACCCGCGTTTTGCAGATGCATTGACAAAAGGAAATGTAGTTCCCTTTTTGCTGAGAAATGAAAAGTGCACAGAGGATAATGTGAATTATCCGTTTATGCAGGCGGCAAAGGAGACGACAGCGTTGTTACATCAGGCGATGCAACAGACCGCATTTGGATAATAAGAAGGAGTGTTGCGATTTGAGATATCGATTGGCGGCAGGATTGCTGCTTGTCTGTCTGATTCCGGCAAATATTTGTCAGGGGGCAGCAGGAAAAGGGATGTTGAATGGCGATACCAAAATAGAGAAAAGGACAAAGGGAAGTGTAAAAATTAAGCCAAAGAAAGGCAGATTGAAAAAAACGCCAAAAGGGAGGAAACACAGAAAAGGGGTTGCGAAGGTAATCAAGGTGGAAATCGCATCCATGCCGATTCAAGTGGCGGTTGTGAAAGGAGGGGATGGAATCAAACAAGAAGTGTATGAGAGCTGGGAAAAAGAAATGACAGAAAACGCAGCAAAGGCTGCCCGAAGACAGCCTTTTGAAACGTTTTAATCCTTGTCATCCTCATCTGGCTGAGGTTTTACAAGGAGATGAATTTTGTCAATACGATTTTTTTCGCTTTCCAATACGGTATAAACCGCATAATCATCCTCGGCATGTTCGCCGGGATTTGGAAAGTGTTCCAGAAGATTGATGACATGACCGGAGATCGAATCATATTCTTCGGCTTCCAGCGGAAGGCCGATTCGTTCTTCAATGTCATCCAAACTGGTGGATCCAAGAACAATATATTCATTGTCGGTTACCTGCTGGATCTCGTCTTCTTCATCCTCGTCGTATTCGTCGCGAATCTCGCCGACGATTTCTTCGAGAAGATCTTCCATCGTGATCAGACCGGAAAGTGCACCATATTCATCCAAAACAATAGTCATAGGAATCGAATCGCGGCGCATTTCCATGAAAAGCTCGGATACGTTTTTGTATTCATAAGTGATATGAGCTTCGCGGATCAAGTCACGAAGGTTGAACTTTTCTTTGTCACCGTTATAGAAGACAAAATCCTTCAGATTGATAATACCTACGATATTGTCAATCGTGTCGTCGTAAACCGGCATACGAGCAAATTTATGTTCTGTAAATTCCGAAAGAAGGTCATCGTAAGAAGTATTTACTTCTACCATACAGATGTCAAGACGAGAAATCATGACATCTTTGGCAATGGAATCACCAAAATCTACAATGTTTGTAATCATTTGGCGTTCTTCGCTTTCCAGAATACCTTCTTCGTGGCTGACATCAACAAATGTACGAAGTTCGTCTTCCGTAATCTGTGATGCTTTTCCATCCGGATCAATTCGTAAAATAAACAGGATAAAACGCGTTACCCGGTCTAACAGGAAAATGATCGGTGTGAGGAGATTTGTCAAAAACAAAATCACGCCACTATAGGACAGAGCCATCTTTTCGGCTTTTAACGTAGCCATGTTTTTGGGTGTGATCTCACCAAAAATTAAAATCAATAAGGTTAAAACTCCTGTTGCGATACCGGCACCAAGACTCATGTTGTCTTCCAGACCAAGACGTGTACATACCGAAAAGGCATAGGAAGTCGAGATCGAAGAAGCAGACAGGTTTACGATGTTGTTGCAGATCAAAACCGTACTTAACATCTTAGAAGGTTTCTCGATCAGTTTCAATACACGTTTTGCTGCCTTGTTCTTGTCTTCTGCCAAAGCACGCATTTTCAATTTGCTGACAGTGGTCAGCGAGGTTTCCGCAGAAGAAAAGAATGCGGATAGTAGTAGCAACACAATAAGAATAATTATATTTTTCGCGTCACTGGGCCCCAAAAAAAATCACTCCATTTCATAAAAAAGTATTACATCCCATTATAGGGGATAACGGATGTTTTGTCAAATATTTCAAAAATTAACTCAAAGCCTGACGTTTGCGAGCCATTTCATCGCTGTCAAGATATTCGTCGTAAGTAGTTACTTTGTCAATCATGCCATTTGGCGTAAGTTCAATGATGCGATTGGCAATGGTTTGAATAAACTGGTGATCCTGGGAAGTGAATAAAACGACACCAGGGAATTTGATCAAACCATTGTTGACGGAGGTGATAGACTCCATATCAAGGTGGTTTGTCGGTTCATCCAGAATAAGGGAGTTTGCGCCCAGCATCATCATTTTTGAAAGCATGACACGGACTTTTTCTCCTCCGGAAAGTACATTTACTTTTTTCAGACCGTCGTCTCCGGAAAAGAGCATACGGCCAAGGAAGCCTCGTACATATGTCGCATCTTTTTCTGGGGAATAAGGCATCAGCCAGTCTACGATCGTGTCGGTGCTGTCAAAGTCTTTGGTATTGTCTTTCGGAAAATATGCCTGACTTGTGGTGATTCCCCATTTGTAATCTCCTTCGTCTGGTTCCATTTCTCCGGCAAGGATCTGGAACAATGTTGTCGCAGCGATGCCATACGAACCGACAAAAGCAATCTTGTCGTCATGTCCGACGGTAAAGGAAACATTGTCAAGAACTTTTTCACCGTCGATTGTCTTGGAAAGGTTTGTTACAGTCAGTACTTCGTTTCCAATCTCACGGTTTGGTTTGAAGTCAACGTATGGATATTTACGGCTGGAAGGACGGAGCGTATCAAGCTCGATTTTTTCCAATGCACGTTTCCTGGAAGTTGCCTGCTTGGATTTGGAAGCATTGGCGCTGAATCGCTGGATAAAGTCCTGCAATTCCTTGATTTTTTCTTCCTTCTTTTTGTTGGCTTCTTTCATCTGTTTGATCATCAACTGGCTGGATTCATACCAAAAGTCGTAGTTTCCGGCGTAAAGCTGCATTTTTGCGTAGTCGATGTCAACGGTATGTGTACATACTTTATTTAAGAAGTAACGGTCATGCGAAACGACAATGATCGTATTTTCGAAATTGATCAAAAATTCTTCGAGCCAGCGGATCGCATCGAGATCCAAGTGGTTAGTCGGCTCGTCGAGCAGAAGAATGTCCGGGTTACCGAACAGAGCACGTGCCAAAAGCACTTTGACCTTTTCACTTCCGGAAAGTTCGCTCATTTTTTTGTAGTGAAGTTCGGTATCAATATTTAATCCGTTTAAAAGAGTAGCGGCGTCGGACTCAGCTTCCCATCCGTTCATGGTAGCAAATTCGCCTTCCAGCTCGCTGGCACGGATTCCGTCTTCCTCGGTAAAATCTTCTTTAGCGTAAATGGCATCTTTTTCTTTCATGATGTCATAAAGACGCTGGTTTCCCATGATGACAGTGTCAAGGACAATGTAGTCATCGTATTTGAAGTGATCCTGTTCCAGTACGGAAAGACGCTGTCCCGGGGTGATGCTGATATCGCCCTGTGTCGGTTCCAATTCTCCGGAAAGAATCTTCAAAAAGGTCGATTTTCCGGCACCGTTGGCACCGATGATACCATAGCAGTTTCCTTCGGTAAATTTTATATTTACTTCTTCAAAGAGCGCTTTTTTTCCAAAGCGCAATGTAACATTATTTGCCTGAATCATAATTTCCTCCATTTTAAATCGTTATCTAATTACCTATTGTACTAAAAAATGGGGATTTTGCAAGTGTTTTTGAAAAATAATATTGTTAGATTCATAATAGTTATGTATAATAGAAGTATTACATGGTAAAGGATGGCTTGATGAATGAGACAGAATGCGATAGAGCAGTTTGAGATAAAACCGGCGAAAGGGCTGACAGAGGGAGTTACGGTTTCCGAAGATAAGACGAGTGTAGAGGTGCTTTTCTTTGGCAAAGAGCACAAAGAGTGCCGGCTTTTGTTATATAGGGATCAAAAACTTTTGAAGAAGATTAAAATGTTTCCGAGAACCGAAGCAGGAGCTCCGGATTTGTTTGGTGTGCGTCTCTGCGGCGAAGGGATTGTTGATTTTTTGCAGGACTGTGAATATGTATTTGAAGCGGAAAAGCAGATTTTTCAGGATCCGTATATGAAGGCGACCGGAGGGAGAAACCGTTTTGGACATAAGGGAAAAGTGCGTGGTAAATTTGATTTTTCGGAGTTTGACTGGTCCGGAGAACGTAGAAAGTCGATCGCATTTGAAGATATGATCTTGTATCAATGCCATCTGCGAGGATTTACAAAACATAACAGTTCCGGGGTAAAAGCACCGGGAACGTTTTCCGGATTTAGTGAAAAGCTTGGCTATCTGGAAAAATTAGGAATTAACACAGTAATCTTTCTGCCATTGTATGATTTCAATGAAAGAATGGAAAAACAAAATGGAAAGATAAATTATTGGGGATATTCGGGGGATGCCTGTTATTTTGCACCGAAAGCTTCTTATGCTGCCAATCCCGATAATGCGGTGAATGAGTGCAAAGAGATGATAAAGAAAATGCATAAAAAGGGCATGAATGTAGTTTTAGATATGCATTTTGATAAATGTTCTCCCCAGTTTATGATCCGCTGTCTGCGCTATTATGTGACCGAGTATCATGTGGACGGATTTTTGCTCAATACAGCGGTGGTTTCCGAGACATGGCTGCATGACGACCCGATTTTGCGTCAGACAAAAATTTTGGGAGCAGGATTTTCGGCACCGGAAAAAGTGGCAGGCAAGAAAACGTTTGCGGTGTTCAATGAAGAATATCAGACGATCGCCAGACGGTACCTGAAAAGTGATGAGGGACAAGTGGCTGGATTTTATGAGGCATTTTGCAAAGACGATACGATATGCGGCAGAGTGCATTATATCACGCAGAAAAATGGATTCACACTTCGCGATCTTGTTTCTTATGATGTAAAGCACAATGAGGCAAATGGCGAAAAGAATCAGGACGGAACCCAGTATAACTACAGCTGGAACTGTGGACAAGAAGGGGCCAGCCGGAAAAAAACGGTTCTCCAGATGCGTAAAAAACAGACAAAAAATGCACTTGTGATGCTTCTGCTTGGCCTGCCGTCTCCGATGATCCTGGCCGGCGATGAATTTGGACAGACGCAGCGTGGAAACAACAATGCGTACTGTCAGGACAATGCCACAACATGGCTGAATTGGAATTTATTAGAAAAGAATCAGGAGCTGTTTCAGTTTGTACAGAAACTGATTGCTTTCCGCAAAAACCACATTTTGTATCATCGCCAGGATGTGCTGACAGGAATGGATACGAAAGGAGTGGGCGCTCCGGCAGTTTCGGCGCATGGAATCGAACCGTGGGAAGCAGATTTTTCTTATTACAGCAGAGACCTTGGAATTTTGTTTTATGGTACGTATTATGAAGGAAATTCCGTTTATATGATGTTTAATCTGCATTGGGAAAGCCACACATTTTTCTTCCCTGTTGTGGAAAAGGACAAAGAGTGGAAATGTATCTTTGATACAGAATGCACGGAGGAAGAAGGAAAGACCGTACAGAAGAAATATAAAATGGCGCCAAGAAGTATCGCCGTATTTGAATGTATAGACACCTGCCCTGCCGCTGCCAAGAGTCAGAGACAGGACAAGCATCAAGCTAAGCCTAAAAAGGCTTAAAAGTTGTGCTCTGCAACGATCGGGTCAAACAGATCCAGCTTGCAGTATTCCTGGTCGGAAAAGTGCTTGCAGGTTGTGCAGGAGACATCCTCGTCTCCGGATTTGTTTGTACATTTGCAGTCGTGTTTAACGCAGTAAGCACTGCAGTTTTGCGCAACATTACGATAGGTAGATTCCTTTGCTCTCATGGTATTCTCCTTTCCTGATGAAGTGTTTATTGACACGCGATTAGTATTGGCAAATTGAGAAAAAATATGCAAAAAAGAGGTTATTCGTATGAAAATGTACCAGATTGAAGAGGTAAAGCCGTTTATGGCACAATTGCTTCTTCAGGAAACATTTGACAAATTTTGTGTGAGTGTCGCAGAAATACGCACGATTGTTCCGATAACGATAAAAGGAACGATGTCGCATGACTGGCTTTCGCCGGAAGATGCGGAAAAATATAAAGAACTGGAATATATTCCGTGGAAATTACTGCGCCCTGTGGTTTTTGAACTGATCAAAGGCAAACAGACACCGGATTTTTTGAAAATACAGTTTGTTTATTATAGCGAAAATGGGGATTGCGGCGGACTGCGGATCCAGTTTGAAACAGGAACATTGACATGCCTGTCTACGTATACGCCGGCGGAATTTTCTCTGGACCGCAATGCAGAGACACTTTGGGACGAAAACTGCCAGGCATTTTTGAAAAAGCATGAAATTGTTAGCACTCAACTTTAATGAGTGCTAAAAAATCCTTGACATCTGATTTTTTCTGTATTACAATACTTTTTATAGTAAATGTAACGATTCAGTTATTACAAGATTTTATAACAGGAGAGTGACTTGAAATGAAAAAAGAGCAAGGAAGTTTAGCAATTAATTCTGATAATATTTTTCCGATTATTAAAAAATGGCTGTATTCGGATCACGACATTTTTATTCGTGAACTTGTCAGCAATGGATGCGATGCCATCACAAAATTGAAAAAATTGGAGATGATCGGGGAGACATCCCTTCCGGATGATTATAAAGAGAAAGTGGAAGTATTTGTCAATGCCGAAGACAAGACGATCCGTTTTGTGGACAATGGACTTGGTATGACGGAAGACGAGGTAAAAGAGTACATTAACCAGATCGCATTTTCCGGAGCGACAGATTTTCTTGAGAAATACAAGGATAAATCGAGTGAAGACCAGATCATCGGACATTTTGGACTTGGTTTTTATTCTGCCTTTATGGTAGCTGACCGCGTGGAAATCAATACTTGTTCGTATCTTGAGGGCGAGCAGGCGATTCACTGGGAGTCAGAATGCGGAACCGAATTTGAGATGAGTGACAGCGACAAAGATACGGTCGGAACCGAAATTATCCTTCATTTGAATGAAGACAGCTATGAATTTTCGAATGAATACCGTGTTCGTGAAGTTTTGGATAAATATTGTTCTTTTATGCCGGTTGAGATTTTCCTTACCAATGAAAATGCAGAACCGCAGTATGAGACGATCCCAAGTGAAGAAGTAACCGAAGAAGATACGGTTATCGAAGAGATCGTGGAAGAGCCAAAAGACGAAAAAGAGGGCGAAGAGACGGAAAAGAAAGAACCGGTTAAGAAAACGAAGATTTTGAAACGTCCGGTTTCCATCAGCGATACGAAACCTCTTTGGACGAAACATCCAAATGAATGCACGGAAGAAGAGTATAAAGAATTCTACCGTAAAGTGTTCCAGGATTACAAAGAGCCATTGTTCTGGATCCACTTGAATATGGACTATCCATTTAATTTAAAGGGTATTTTGTACTTCCCGAAAGTTAATCTCGAGTACGAAAATGCAGAGGGCATTATCAAACTGTACAACAATCAGGTGTTTATCGCCGACAATATTAAAGAGGTGATTCCGGAATTTTTGATGCTTCTGAAAGGTGTTATCGATTGTCCGGATCTTCCATTGAACGTGTCACGTAGTGCGCTGCAGAATGATGGATTTGTGGCTAAGATCGCAGATTACATTACGAAGAAAGTGGCTGACAAATTGACCGGTATGTGCAAGACAGACCGTGAGAATTTTGAAAAATACTGGGATGATATCAGTCCGTTTATCAAATATGGCTGCCTGAAAGACGAGAAATTCAAAGGTAAGATGAAGGATTATATCTTATTTAAAGATCTTGATGACAAATATATGACGATGAAAGAATATCTGGAGACAGTAGATACTCCGGAAGCAGAAGTGGTTGAAAAGGGCGAAGAAGACAAAGATTCCGAACCACAGGAGCCACCAAAAACAGTCATTTATTATGTTACAGACAGAAAACAGCAGAGCCAGTATATCAATCTGTTCCGAGAGGAAAATAAAAATGCGTTTGTATTGACGCACAGCATTGACCAGCCATTTATCTCTTCTTTGGAAATGGGCGATGACAATGTTAAATTCCAGCGTATCGATGCACAGGTAACGGAAGATTTTGTGGAAGAAATGAGTGAAGAGGAAATCAAAGAGAAGAAAGATGCTTTGACGGAAATCTTCAAGAAAGCGCTTGGGAAAGAGAACCTGGATGTTCGTGTCGAGAAGATGAAAAATGAAAAGATTGCTTCGATGATCACGATGTCCGAAGAAACCCGTCGTATGCAGGATATGATGAAGATGTATGCGATGAACGGTATGGATGCAATGGGCGATTTTGGCGGTGAGACACTTGTCCTCAATGTAGCAAACCCACTGGTTCAGTACGTAGAAAGCCACAAAGACGGCGACAAGACGGATCTCTTCTGCAAGCAGCTGTATGATCTTGCTATGATCAGCCACAAACCGCTTGAGCCGGAAGAAATGACGGAATTTGTTATGAGAAGCAATGAGATCATGGAATTGCTGGCGAAGGAGAAGTAACGCAGACGATTTTTCGTGCAGAAACGAATGTCTTTGAAGGAGAATGCGGAATTTTTCTCGAAGAAGTTAATCCGACACGTCATGCAGAAAACTTGATATTTCAAAAAGGGCTGCCACACGAATGACTTCGTGCAACAGCCCTTTTTTATGAAATATCTTCAAACAGTTCTGCACGCCGTGTCAACATCTTCTTGAAAAAAATCGCATTCTCTGCTTCGAAGACATAGTTTTGCGTGAAAAACCGCCTGCGATTATATATGGAACAGGTTTCGCCGCTTGTCAGACCATAAGCTCATACTATTGCAAATGCGTCGTACAATTTTGGAAAAGTGGAGAAGCCGCTACAAGCGTAATTACACAAAGAGCGTGTTTGGGGCGAAGGGAAAAAACATAAAAACATTGACAGCTTTTGTCAAAAGTGATAATCTGTTTTATGTAATAACAGAATTTTATACCGAAAAAGGAGGAAATGAAAATGATTTGTAAAAAGTGTGGAGGCGAAATAAACGTTGGAGAGAAGTTTTGCCAGAGATGTGGTAACCCTGTGGAAATGCAGCAACAAACGGATTCTAACTATAATACGGGAGCATATAATCCGAATGCTTATAGCGCTCAGTCCAACAACATAAATGCAGCCTATAATAATCGGAACAAGTTTAGTGCGAACGACATTCCATCGGAATATAAGCCGATAAGTATGTGGGGATATTTTGGATATGAAATCCTTTTCTCTATCCCTGTTGTAGGATTCATCCTTCTTCTTGTATTTGCCTTTGGCGGAACACAGAATATAAATTTGAAAAATTTTGCAAGATCTTATTTTTGTTTTCTAATTATTGTAGTAGTACTGCTGATTATAATTGTAGCTATTGCCGGTGGTCTTGCAGCTACCAGTAGTGTTATGAATTACTGATCTTTTATTCTTCTGCTTTTGACAAGGCTAAAATGTTCATAAGGCGGGAGCCCTATTATGTTTTTACATCTTTGTTTTATAGAAAAAATAAGTCCTTGGTTTTATATGAGGGATTTAGAACACCGTCGGTACATAGAGGGCGTAGTTTGCCCTCATGTACCGCTACGAGTGTTCTTTTAAGCGAAAGCGGTCCCGAATGGAAAATCAGGGACTTATTTTTCTTTTAAAACAAATCTGTAAAAACTATTGACATTTCACTGTATATAGTGTATATATAACATATAAACAGTTATAACAGGAGGCTGGTATGAAGATTTTGCAAAATAGTGGAGTCCCCATATATAAGCAGATCGCAGAGCAGTTTGAGGCGGATATTCTGGCGGGAGTTTACCCGCAGGGCGAGTATCTGCCGTCGATACGAGGATTGGCGAAGGATCTGAAGATCAGCGTGATCACGACGATGAAAGCATATGAACTGTTAGAGCAGCAAGGACTTGTGACGGCGGTTCAGGGAAAAGGGTATTATGTCAATGCCCAAGACAGTGAGATGCTTCGCGAACAGCATTTGCGAAAAGTGGAGGAAGCTCTGCAGGAGGCGATCCGGGCGGCCAAAAGAGCTGGGATGACAGAAAAGGAACTGACAGAAATGATGACCTTGCTTTTGAAGATGGAGGAGCAGGAGTAAAAAGAATGGAGGATATTATGGAATTTAGTTGTGCATTGGAAGGAAAAGAACTTCGAAAGAAATATAAGAAATTTGTATTGGATGTCCCGGAACTGCAGGTGCCAAAAGGATATGCGACGGCATTGGTTGGCGAAAACGGAGCAGGGAAAACCACATTATTGGACATTTTGGTCGGATTGCAGTTGACGCATGACGGAGAAGTTACATATTTTGAAAAATACAATGAAAAAGATCGGGAAAACGGACCGGAAGTCAAAGAAAAAATTGGGTATACCGGCACGCAGGGATATTATCTTCCTCATTGGAAGTTAAATCAGATCGGTCAGATCAGCAAAGTATTATTTGAGACATTTGATGAAGAAAAATATATGCATTTTCGGAAAGAACTGGCAATCGGTTCAGAAGATGGAATAGAGAATAAAAAAGTGTCGCAGTTGTCCGATGGAAACCGTACCAAATTAATGCTCGCCGGTGTGCTTGCCCGAGAGACAGAGATGCTTGTTTTGGATGAGCCGGCATCCCCATTGGATCCGGTTATGCGCGAAAAACTGTGTTCTTTGCTTTGTGATTACCTCAATGAAAAAGAGGGAGAGAGAACCGTTCTTTTTTCCACACATAATATCGCAGATATGGAACGAATCACAGACTATGTGATCATCATGGCAAAAGGAAAGATTCTGGTGCAGGGCTTTGTGGAAGAATTGAAAGAAAAATACCGCGTGATCCGCGGCGAGAAAAAAGATGCCGAGCAGATAAAATCTTGCCTTTTGACAATGACAGAAAATTCGTATGGTTTTGAGGGTCTTTGTGAAACTGATAAAATAAATCAGTTGACATCCTTTGATGTGGCACAGGAAATCCCGGATCTTTCTAAATTGTGCGTGGAACTGATGAAATCCGTATCCGAAGTGGCAAAGGAGGATGTGCATGAGTAATCTGGTACGCAGTTTCCGTGGCTACACTTCTTTTGTATACCGCTTGATATTTATCGGTATATTTCCTGTGCTTTTGGCCGGAGTGACCTGGTTTTTCACGGGACCGGATCATATAAAATGGTCCTGGGTTATCGTTTTCTTCTATATTACCTATGAGAGCATAGGAGATTACATGGCATTTGCGGGAATCTGCAATAAAGAAAACAACAATTATATTTTTTTGAGAACATCCTATATGGGAGAAGCGATGTTTCGTCAGGTTATTTTGGCAGATCTGATACGGCGTTTTGTGGTCGCGGCGGTTTTGGAAATTATAGCGTGGTATCGGGATCCCAGTGGATTGGTTTGCATTGCGATAGCAATGATTTATACAGTGGCGCTGATCATTGTCAATGCGACAAGGTATTGCGAAGAACTCCTGGTTTATCTTGGTGTCTGGACAATTGCTTTATGGGGGCTTGCATGGCTGGTAGTCATTCTTGCGGGAAAAATAGCGGCTTGGAAATTGACAATGCCAGCGAAAATTGTCGTCGCGGCAGTTATCATAGCGAGCAATGTGATAACAATGCAGCACATGATGCTGCGGGAAAGAGGTGTTTTGAATGAAGAATGAATGGAAGGCGATCAAAACGTTATTGCAGCAGAGCTGCTGTAAGAAAAAATGGCTTGTGTGCGTACTATTTATCGGTCTCGGGATTGCAGGAAAAATTTCGTCTCTAAGTGGTAGTCAGATAATGGCAGAGGATATGAGCCCGCTATTTTTTGCGGTCGCGGGGATCATGCCGATGGAAATCCTGCTTGTAAATGATATCAGCGGTTTTGTAAAGGGTTCCGCGCTGCGGAAGAAAATTCAGACGACAATGGCAACAAAAACCATGTTTGCCGGAATGATGGTATCGTATCTCATGTATTTAGCATTTTTAATGATCCTCGGCGGCATGCGCGAAGGGCGGCCGGAGGTTTATTTGCGGCCAACATTGGTGTATGGTGTGATTGTCTGTTTCCTTGGATTTGCGAATGTGTTTTTATACAAATTCTTCTGGGCGTCTTTGGCAGGAATTTATGTGATCTGCTTTTGCGCCGGAGTTGCCATGGGCCTCTTTGAGGATCAAATTGATTTTGCGGTATACTGGGGGAAACTTTCCCCGGTGGGCTGCGTGATAGCCGCAGTTTTTCTGATCCTTGCCGGCTGTGTATTAAATCTGGTGATGACCCGGATCTTTTATAAGCGTGATTTCTCAAAAAGTGCATTTGGCGCATCGATGAGAAAAATGGTTTAAAAAAGAATTGACAAAAGTGCTTCTTCCATGTATACTAGTATTCGTTGATGGTTTTTGCTTCGATAGCTCAGTCGGTAGAGCACTTCACTCGTAATGAAGGGGTCGAGGGTTCAAGTCCCTTTCGAAGCTTACCCAAAAGGAAAGTGTGAGGCTTGGTGTCTCACATTTTTTTTATTTATTTTTACGTTTTATTTATAAAAGTTTATGAGCGATGTAATTTCATTCTATATATAAATCCGCTATAATACTATTTGAATGTTTGTGGGAGTTGTCCGTAAACAGGAAAAAGTATTTGGATAGGAGAAATTTAGTATTATGGATGAAAAGGAGACGGAAATCAAAGAGCGTGTGTATGAATGGATGAATACGACGGCACTTTGGCAGAAGATTCTTTGCTTTTTACAGATTATTTTATCCGTGGTCATTTTAGTATTTGCCTTTATGGGTTTAAATGATATTATACCGATCTTTACAACGAATACAATAGATCTGGCATTACTGGCGGTATTGTTTGTAATCAGTGGCATCCGGCTTTTCCCGGAGAAGAAATTATATACCTATATTTACGTTGGCGTTGCTGCGCTGATGCTTGTCATTTTGGCGGTTGGTTTTATGTTATAACATAACTCGTTGTAGTAAATTCTACGGAGAAAACTTGACAATTCGTATAAGATAGGATAAAATACTGATATCTCATGTAATTGAGTAAAAAATTTGAAATTAATATTACCCCGCAGAAAAATAAGGCGGGCGAGAAAAAAGGAGAAATAGTCATGTTAGAAAAAATGCAGGAACTTATCGCAGATCAGTTGAGCGTTGATGCAGACAGCATCACAGAAGCATCTTCTTTCAAAGATGATTTGGGAGCAGATTCATTGGATCTTTACGAATTGATCATGGCTCTTGAAGAAGAGTATGATGTTGAGATTCCTACAGATGATTTGGAAAGCATTAATACTGTAGGCGATGTAATTAACTTCTTGAAAGAAAAAGGTGTAGAATAATTACATCCTAAATACTGTGACTAACAAATGTGAATGGTGTGGTTGCCAGTTTTGTCAGAGGACAGAATTGTCAGCCACCATTTCAAAATATGGGCTTATTTTGACACCATCAGCAAAGGAAAAGGCTCCTGGTGTTAAAGTTGTGTTATTTTGGCATCATTACACGGAATGGAGGAAAAGATGAGTAAGATTGCATTTGTATTTCCGGGGCAAGGTTCCCAGAAAGTTGGTATGGGAAAAGAGTTTTATGAGACTTCTCCGATTGCAAAAGAGATTTTTGATAAGGCAAGTGAAGCCGTTGAATTGGACTTGAAAGCATTGTGCTTTGAGGAAAATGACGACATTAATATTACAGAATATACACAGGTTGCGCTTCTTACAACAAGCGTGGCAATTATGGAAGTATTGAAAGATCGAGGAATTAAGCCGGACGTGGCGGCCGGATTGAGTCTGGGCGAATATTGTGCTCTGGTAGCAGCAAATTCGATGAATTACATTGATGCGGCAAAAGCAGTCCGCAAACGTGGTATTTATATGCAGGAAGAAGTTCCTGCCGGTGTAGGCGGTATGGCTGCGATCATGGGACTCGAGAGTGCCGAGATTGAAAAAGCGATTGCGGATATTCCACAGGTTCAGGTGGCAAATTACAATTGCCCGGGACAGATCGTTATCTCCGGCAAGAAAGAATCCGTGGAGCAAGGCGCAGAGAAATGCAAAGAAGCCGGCGCAAGACGTGCTGTTATGCTCAACGTAAGCGGACCATTCCATTCGGACCTTTTAAAAGGAGCAGGTGAAAAACTGGAAAAAGTTTTGGATACGATCGAAATTGATGAGCCGCAGATTCCGTATGTGGCAAATGTAAATGCTTCTTATGTGACAAAGAAAGACGACATCAAACCATTGCTTGTAAAACAGGTATCTTCTTCTGTCCGCTGGCAGCAGTCGGTGGAGACAATGGTGGAAGACGGTGTTGATACATTTATTGAATTGGGACCTGGCAGAACCCTTGCCGGTTTTAATAAAAAAATTGGAAAAGCCATTGGAAAAGAATTGACGACTTACAGCGTCGGAACAATGGAAGAATTAGAAGCAGTTGTAGCAGCACTTAGTTAAGAAAGGAAACCTTATGTTATTAGAAAATAAGATTGCCGTAGTGACCGGAGCAGGCCGAGGAATCGGACGGGGAATCGCTCTTGCACTAGCAAGAGAAGGTGCGATGGTTGTTGTAAATTACAATGGATCCAAAGAGCGTGCAGAAGAAGTGGTCCGCACGATTGAAGAAGCAGGCGGAAAAGCAGTAGCAATTCAGTGCAACATCAGTGATTTTGAGGCGGCAAAGGAATTTTTTGCCAATGTGGTAAAAGAATATGGTAAAATTGATATCCTTGTCAACAATGCCGGAATCACAAAAGACAATTTGATGATGAAAATGTCAGAAGAGGAGTTCCAGAGTGTTATCCAGACAAATCTTGCTGGTACATTCCATGGTGTAAAATTTGTTACCCGCCCAATGATGAAACAGAGACAGGGACGTATTATCAACATTGCTTCCGTATCGGGAGTAATCGGAAATATGGGACAGGCAAACTATTCTGCTTCCAAAGCCGGCGTGATCGGCCTTACCAAGGCCGCAGCGAAAGAACTGGCATCCCGTAATATTACAGTAAATGCAGTGGCACCGGGATTTGTAGCGACAGAAATGACAGATGTTCTTTCGGATTCGGTGAAAGAGGCAGCGGTAGCGACAATTCCGTTGGGACGTTTTGGAGAAGTAGAGGACATTGCAGAAACCGTTGTCTTTTTGGCATCGGATAAAGCCAAATACATCACCGGCCAGGTAATCTGTGTCGATGGCGGAATAGCCATGTAAAATTATTCTAGGAGGATTATTTCATGAGTAGAAGAGTAGTCATCACGGGAATGGGAGCTATCACTCCGATTGGAAATACCGTGGACGAATTTTGGAGTAACATTAAAAAAGGCGTTGTGGGAATCGGACCGATCACTCAGATCGATACGACAGATTATAAAGCAAAGCTGGCAGCAGAAGTAAAAGATTTTGATCCAAAGGAATTTATGGATCCAAAGTCAGCACGCCGTATGGAGCGTTTTGCACAGTTTGCCGTAGCTGCATCCAAACAGGCACTCGAAGATAGTGAGTTGGATCTGGAAAAAGAAGATCCGTTTATGGTCGGTGTCAGCGTAGGCTGTGGTATCGGAAGTCTTCAGTGCATGGAGCGCGAGTATAAGAAACTGCTTGATAAGGGACCAAATCGTGTTTCTCCTTTGATGATTCCTATGCTGATCTCAAACATTGCTGCAGGAAATGTAGCGATTCAGCTGGGATTAAAAGGTAAAAATATCAATATCGTAACCGCATGTGCAACGGGAAATCACAATATTGGTGAAGCATTCCGTTCGATTCAGTATGGCGAAGCGGATGTTATGGTTGCCGGTGGTGCAGAAGCTGCGATCACCGAGCTTGGTGTAGCAGGATTTACCAGCATGACAGCATTGTCATTGTCTACAGATCCGATGAAAGCGTCAATTCCATTTGACATCAACCGTAACGGTTTTGTTATGGGTGAAGGTGCCGGTATTCTTGTTATGGAAGAATTGGAGCACGCAAAGAAACGTGGAGCTAAGATTTATGCAGAGATCGTCGGATATGGTGCGACAAATGATGCTTATCATATCACTTCCCCGGCAGAAGACGGAAGCGGTGCAGCAAAAGCCATCGAATTTGCAATGAAAGATGCCGGTGTAAAACCGGAAGAGATCGATTATATCAATGCACATGGAACCAGCACCCATATGAACGATATGTTTGAGACAAGAGCGATCAAACTGGCTCTTGGTGAAGAGGCTGCTTATCATTGTAAAGTAAGTTCTACAAAATCCATGGTAGGCCACCTCCTTGGAGCTGCCGGCGGTGTAGAATCGATTGCAAGTATTAAATCCATTATGGACAATTATGTACATGTCAATGCCGGATTGACAGATCCGGATCCGGAATGTGATCTTGATTGTGTCAAAGACCATGGAATCGATATGGAAGTAAATACGGTTCTCAGCAATTCCCTTGGATTTGGTGGACATAATGCATCTTTGATCTTTAAAAGTTTTAATGAATAAAAATCTCAAAAAGCGCGGGAGGATGTGGAATTGATTGTTTCCCGCGCTTTTAGGATAGAATTCCCACTTGTAAGTTATGAGAAAATATGTTATACAGATATGGAGGACAAAAAAATATGTTGTTAGATGTAAATGGTATTAAAGAGATTATACCGCATCGCTATCCATTTTTGCTCGTAGACTGCATCGAAGAGATGGAGCCTGGAGTAAAAGCCGTTGGATACAAAAATGTAACTGTCAATGAACCTTTTTTTCAGGGACATTTTCCACAGCAGCCGGTTATGCCGGGAGTTTTGATCGTGGAAGCATTGGCACAGGTAGGTGCAGTAGCTGTTCTCAGTCTGCCTGAAAACAAAGGAAAACTCGCCTTTTTCGGTGGAATCGATAAGGCAAAATTCCGTAAGCAGGTAGTGCCGGGAGACCGCCTTCGCTTAGAGACCGAGATTATCAAATGCAAAGGTCCGATGGGCGTTGGAAAAGCCGTAGCTACAGTAGATGGTAAAGTAGCCTGTGAAGCTGAGATTAAATTTATGATTGGTTAGCAGACAACTGGGTATAATGAATACTATCACGTAAAACATGTTTTTAAGAAGAAAATATTATGGAGGCCTATGATGAGAGAATTTAAACAATGGGAAGGATTTTCCGGAAGACTTTGGAAAGAAGGAATTGATGTACGTGACTTCATCCAAAAAAACTACAAACCTTATGATGGCGATGAGTCCTTTTTAGCAGGACCAACCGAAGCAACCGATAAGCTTTGGGGCAAATTGCAGGAACTGCAGAAGGAAGAGAGAAAAAAAGGCGGCGTTCTGGACATGGAGACAGAGGTTGTTTCCTCTTTGACATCCTACGGCCCTGGATATATCAGTGAAGACTTGAAGGATTTGGAAAAAGTCGTTGGTCTTCAGACAGATAAGCCATTGAAACGTGCATTTATGCCTTATGGCGGTATCCGTATGGCAGAGCAGTCCTGCACAATGTATGGTTATCAGCCAAGTGAGAAATTGCATGAAATTTTTACAAAGTATCACAAAACACATAGTGATGCTGTATTTGAAGTATACACACCAGAGATGAAACGTATGCGTCACAATAAGATTTTGACCGGACTTCCGGATACTTATGGACGTGGACGTATCGTCGGCGATTACCGCCGTGTGGCATTGTATGGTATCGATGCCCTGATCGAAGAGAAAGAGAAAGATTTTGCCGGAAGCGAACGCCGCAGCATGCGCAGCAAAGATTATCGTATCCGCGAAGAAATTGCAGAGCAGATCAAATGTCTGAAAGGCATGAAAGAAATGGCTGCTTCTTATGGTTATGATATTTCCGAACCTGCCAAAGATGCAAGAGAAGCATTCCAGTGGCTGTATTTCGGATATCTTGCTGCCATCAAGACACAGAATGGTGCCGCAATGAGTGTTGGACGTGTTTCCACATTCCTTGATATTTATATTGAAAGAGACCTTGCCAATGGAACATTGACAGAGGTAGAGGCACAGGAACTGGTTGACCATATGACAATGAAATTCCGTATGGTTAAATTTGCTCGTATCGAGTCTTACAACCAGTTGTTCTCCGGAGACCCTGTATGGGCTACCGTAGACGTTGCTGGTATTGGTATGGACGGACGTTCCCAGGTAACAAAGACATGTTTCCGTTTCCTTCATACATTGGAAAACATGGGACCATCTCCAGAGCCAAACCTTACCGTATTGTATTCTTCTCATTTGCCAGAGGCATTTAAGAAATATGCATCTCACATTTCCATCGAGACAAGTTCTGTACAGTATGAAAATGATGATGTAATGCGTCCGGTATGGGGCGATGATTATTCGGTATGCTGCTGTGTATCTGCGACAGAGACAGGAAAAGAGATCCAGTTCTTCGGAGCTCGTGCAAACCTTGCAAAATGTCTCCTTTACGCAATCAACGGTGGTATCGATGAGAAAAACAAAGTACAGGTTGGACCGGAATATCGTCCGATCACAAGTGATGTACTTGACTATGATGAAGTCATGGATAAATACGACAAGATGATGACATGGCTTGCTCAGACTTATGTAGAGACATTGAACATGATTCACTACATGCATGATAAATATTATTATGAAGCATCCCAGATGGCATTGATCGATACGGATGTAAGACGTACTTTCGCAACAGGTATTGCAGGATTCTCTCATGTAGTAGATTCCCTTTCTGCAATCAAATATGCAAAAGTAAATGTAATCCGTGATGAAGATGGATTGGCTGTAGATTACAAAGTAGAGGGAGACTTCCCACGTTACGGTAACGATGATCCACGTGCTGACGAGATCGCTGTATGGCTTCTCCGCACATTCATGGATAAACTTCGCAACTGCCATACTTACCGTGATTCTGAGCCTACGACATCGATCCTTACGATCACATCCAACGTCGTTTATGGTAAAGCAACCGGTGCTCTTCCGGATGGAAGAAAAGCAGGTGAGCCATTGTCACCTGGTGCAAACCCAGCATACGGCGCAGAGCAGAACGGTCTTCTTGCTTCCTTGAACTCCGTTGCAAAACTTCCTTATGAAGAAGCTTTGGATGGTATCTCAAATACACAGACCATCAATCCGGGAGCACTTGGAAATACACATGAAGAGCGCGTGAAGAACCTTGTTCAGGTAATGGATGGTTACTTTGATCAGGGAGCACATCACTTGAATGTCAATGTATTTGGCAAAGAAAAATTGATCGATGCAATGGAGCATCCGGAAAAAGAAGAGTATGCAAACTTTACGATTCGTGTATCCGGTTATGCTGTAAAATTCATCGACTTGACAAGAGAGCAGCAGCTTGACGTTATCGCAAGAACCTGCCATGAAAGATTATAAATAGCATTGGAGGTTTAACCGTGGAAGAAAGAATTGGCTATGTCCATTCTTTAGAAAGTTTCGGTTCTGCGGATGGACCGGGAGTGCGGTATATCATTTTTCTGAGTGGCTGCAACATGCGTTGTCAGTTCTGCCACAATCCGGACACCTGGGACATCAAAGCAGGGAAGGAATACACGGCTTCTCAATTGTTAAAAACTGCAAACAGATACCGTCCTTACTGGGGAAGTGAGGGCGGTATTACTGTGAGCGGAGGAGAGCCGTTATTACAGATCGACTTTTTATTGGAATTATTTCAAAAAGCAAAGGAAATGGGCATTCATACGACCCTGGATACCAGTGGAAATCCCTTTACGACAGAAGAACCATTTTATTCAAAATGGAAAGAACTGATGAAAGTAACGGATCTGGTCATGTTAGACATCAAGCACATTGATGAAGAGCAGCACAAGATCCTGACGGGAAAAACTGGAAAAAATATACTGGAGATGGCAAGGCAGATGTCCGACATGGGGCAGCCGATGTGGATCCGCCATGTATTGGTTCCGGAGCGTAATGATACCGATGAATATCTTCACCGTCTTGCAGATTTTATCAAGACATTGAAAACGGTAGAACGAGTGGAGGTTCTTCCCTACCATACGTTAGGTGTGTTTAAATGGGAAAATCTCGGAATCCCTTATAAATTAGAAGGAATTGATCCCCCGACCGCGGAGCGCGTGGAAAATGCGAAACGTATTTTGGGGGCTGAATAGAGAGGATAAAAAGCAGTACTTTGAAAATTTGGGGTGCTGCTTTCTTAATAATATTAGAAAAATAACTAGACAGAAATGTCTTGATAAAGTATAATAATGTCATTAACAAGACAAAGGTGGCGTGTTATTAAAATGAAAAAAGATTATTTGGAATATCAAAAAGATATTGGAGAGCGATTGAAACAATATCGTATTCGAATCGGGATGACACAGTCGGAAATGGAACGAAAATGTGGAGTGTCTGTACGCAGTATTTCCAGATTAGAGCAGGGAGCCTCAGTTCAACTTGAGAGTTTGATTAAGATTTTGTCAGCGCTGAATCTTGATGAGAATATTAATTTGTTAATACCGGATCAAACAAAGCGACCTTCTTATTATTTAGGAAAAAATGAAAAAAAGAGACAACGGGCAGGAAGAAAAAGTACAGTGAAATCTGGTTTTAAGTGGGGAGATGAAGAAGAATGAATACAACAGCAGAGATTTATTTGTGGGGAACAAGAGTGGGAATTATCCATCAGGAATTGGATAAGTCCTATGCTTCTTTTGAATATGACGAAGAGTTTCTAAAGAGCAAAGCCTTTTTTCGGTCTTCCGGGTTTGGTTGCAGATTCGCTGCCGGATGATTTTGGTAATAAAGTTATTGAACAATGGCTGGCATCACAAGGAAAATCGATAAGTGATTTTACTGCGATTGATCGTTTGTGTTATATGGGAAAAAGAGGAATGGGGGCATTGGAATACGTTCCGGCGACATCGGAGTTTGGCGATATTGATCAGGATATTAATGTCACGAAAATGGTGCAGTTTGCTTCTGATGTATTGAATCAAAGAGAAGCGGTAGCACTTAATGCAGAAGAAAAACTTACTTATTCCCAGCTGGTACAAGTGGGAAGTTCAGCAGGTGGGGCAAGAGCAAAAGCGCTGATTGCATGGAATGAAGCAACAAATGAGATTCGGTCAGGCCAGTTGAATCTGGGAAAGGATTTTGATTACTGGCTTATGAAATTTGATAATGTGTCAAAAAATGGAGATCATGGATTGGAAGATGCAAAAGAGTATACATTGATTGAGTATGCGTATTATCGGATGGCACTGGATGCAGGAATTGAAATGAATGAATGTAGAATTTATTCAAATAACGGAGAACATCACTTTATGACAAAGCGGTTTGACCGGGAAAATGGGAAAAAGATTCATATGCAGTCGTTGGGGGCGATCGCTCACATCAGTTATAAGGAACCGGCAATATGCAGTTATGAGATGGCGGCACAGTATATGCGCGAATTGAATTTGTCAATGAAAGAGATGGAACAGTTTTTTGCAAGGATGGTTTTTAATTGTCTGGCAGTAAACCAGGATGATCATGTGAAAAATGTGTCATTTTTAATGGATCGTACGGGAGAGTGGAGATTGTCTCCGGCGTATGATATTACATTTTCTTACAATCCGACAAATAAATGGCTTAGGGCACATCAAATGAGTGTGAATGGAAAAACGAATGATATTTCCTTAACGGACTTGCTGGAAACGGCATCGAAAATGGGAATCAAAAAGGGAAAAGCGATGGATATTGTATCAAAGATCAGTATGGTGGTCGCAGATTTTGAAAAATATGCTGTGGAAGCGAAGATCCGTGAAAAAACATATTCTGATATACAGAAAATATTAATTCAGCATAGAGTAGAATGATAAAAACTCCCCCCCTGGGCTTTTTGACGCAGGGGGAATTCTTTACCTCTCTTTTTTCTTTTTCTGTGTTGTCGCGTAGAGCAGTCCCGGAAGGACAAACAGTACACTGATCAGGGAGCAGATGGTTCCTTTGCCGAGAAGGTAACCCAGCTGCGAGAGCAGACCGTGAGTCGATAGGAAACCGAGCAGAAAGCCGACCGTTACCATTACGATGCTGGAAGTAAGGATGGAAGCCGTCGTCTGTGTCAATGCTTCGACGATACTTTCTTTTGGTGAAAATGTCTTGAGGCATTCGTGATAGCGGTCGCTGAATAAAATAGCATAATCCACGGTGGCTCCAAGCTGTACCGAGCTGATGATCAGGTAAGCGATATAGAACAATGGTTTGTGATGCAGATAAGGGAGTGATAAATTGATCCATATCGCAGTTTCAATGGCCAGTACGAGAACAATTGGTGTTTTCAGGCGTCTCATGGTAAGCAGGAGTACGACGAAGACAGCGCCGATAGCGACCAGATTCACTTTTTCCATATCAGCGGTGATGGTGTCCATAAGATCATAGGTGCTTACGCCCTGACCGGCGAGATAGTAGTCGTCGCCATAATATTTTTGGGCTTTCTCCCGGAGTGATTTTACCAAAGCAAACGTTTCGTCGCCTTCATAAGGGACGCCGACCGAAAGGACAAGGCGGTTATAATGGGTGCCGCAGAGTTTGGATTTGATGGAATCCGGAATCATGTCGCGTGGGATGCCGGGGCCGATCATATCCGCAAGGGAAGTGACGGAAATGACATTATTATCCTTTTTCATATCTTCGACAAGCGCACGTTCGGTTTGGTCGGACACATTCGGAATCATCATGACGTAACTGTCCTTGATACCGAATGTGGATTCAATGTAGGCCGTATCATCGCCGTACTGGGTTCCAGCACTGAAAATATGGGAGGAACCATAATAATAGCTATTCTGGTTACTGAAATAATAGGCAGGAACCATGATCAGGCAGAAAACACAAGCAAGGGGCAGTGTGATTTTGCCAACAACCTTTCCGAACTTGCGGAAAGACGGGAGAAACTCTCGGTGCGACAATTTGTCCATTAAGCGGTAAAAGAGAAGGATTACGCCAGGCATGAAAATAAATACGGTGATAAGGCTGATCGCGATTCCTTTTGCCAAAGCTCTTCCAAGGTCAGGACCGATTTGGAAACGCATAAATAACAGAGCTAAAAAGCCGATCACAGTAGTAAGTCCACTCGAAAGGATGGAGGAACAGGACTTGCAGAGAGCCTGATTCATCGCAGTTTTCGGATCGGCGTACTGTGTGCGGCATTCCTGAAAACGGTGGATCAAAAATACAGAATAATCCAAAGAAACTGCTAATTGCAGTATGCTTCCCGCTGCATTCGTGACAAAGGAGATTTCTCCGAATATCAGGTTTGTTCCGGAGTTTAAAATGACAGCCACACCGATTCCGAACAAAACGATAAAGGGTTCCAGCCACGAAGTCGTTGTAAGAATCAGGACAAGCAGCACAATGGCGATCGAGATGCCGGAAATTTTCCGGATTTCGCTTACGGTACTTTCCGTGGCGACTGCTGTACTTACGGCAGAACCGGTCATGGCATTGTCTTCGCCGATCAGACTGCGGATGGCAGGGACAGCATCATTAATGTCTTCTTCGTTAATGGTTACGGTGTAGAGAGCCGTATTATCTTTATAATAAGTAGTTACGGTATCTTCATCCAGCATGGAGAGCGGGAGATCCATAGGATTCGAATCATCCAGCCATGTTACGCTGTCTACACCGGAGATTTTTTCAAGTTTCTTCTTATAATCCAAAGCCTGTGCATAGGTAACATTCTTGACTGCGACACGCGCATTCGGAATATCTCCTTCAAATTCTTCTTTCATCTTATCCAATGAAATGGTGGAAAGCGATTCTGCCGGAAGATAATCATTCATATCATAATTTACTTTGACCTGCCGGCTCAAAATCGCGCAGCAAAGACTGGCAGCTAAAAATAAAATTAGGATTGGGATTCGAAAACGAATGACCCACTTAAAAAATTTTTCTTTCATAATGCATACCTCACTAAAAAAATAATTGACATCTGTTACGGTTATATGTATTATAGCAATAGACGAAGAGGGATGCAACGCACAATATATTGTCAGATGACAATTATTTGACATCCTGATTAAAAATGTCCAAAAAGGAGGAAGAAGATGGGAGATTTACGTACGAAAAAAACGTTTGCAAGTCTGGTACAGGCATTTCTTCATTTGCTGGAGAAATACCGCTTTGAAGATATCAGCGTAAAGCAGTTATGTGAAAGTGCCAATATCCGCCGAGCGACCTTTTATACTCATTTTGCAGATAAGTACGAATTTTTATCCTTTTTTATCCAGGAAATGCGAAAAGAACTACTGAATCATATCACAAGTATGAATTTAGGAATGCCAGAGACGTCGGAGGAGTATTGCGATAAACTGTTTCATGAAATGATGAAATTTTTCGAAGCGCACCCCCAGCTGGTCCGCAATCTGCAGGATAGCCAGATGATGCCGGTCTTGATGGAGATTTTTGCAGAAACGGTACAAAATGGTGTGTATGAATATTTGTGTGGTCTGCCGGGTAAGCAGGAAGATGATGTGAAACAGATGAAGGCCTGCTTTTATGCCGGAGGAATACTGCGGCTGGTTCAATTGTGGATGAAAGATCCGGAAAAATTTCAGGTAGCAGAGATCAGCTGGCTGAAATTTGTGGAATAAAAGCCAAAGTCTCTTACGTGCAAGCACGACGATCCATCGGTTTTTACACATGGATCCGGAATCGTTAAATTTTTTTCAAAAAAATATTGACCGCTGGTCATTTTTGTGATAGACTACTGGTAGCTTAAGAAATGACTACTAGTCATTTTTGATAATAAGTATCAAAAGGAGGTTGCCAGCAAATGGTTAAGTTTGGAAAGTTTATTACAAAGCACAAATTATTCATTCTTCTTCTTGGTGTGCTGCTTATCATCCCGGCGATGATCGGTATGGTCAAGACGAGAGTCAATTATGATGTACTTAGTTATCTGCCAGATTCCCTCGAAACAGTATCCGGTCAGGATATCATGGTAGACGAATTTGGTATGGGGGCATTTTCCATGGTTATCGTGGAAAATATGGATAACAAAGACGTGGTTGCTTTGAAAGAAAAATTGGAGAAAGTAGATCATGTTGAAAAAATTATCTGGTATGATAGTGTAGCAGATATTTCACTGCCGACAGACATGCTTCCGAATGAATTAAAAGAAGCATTGTTCAATGGGGATGCAACGATGATGATCGCATTGTTTGATAATACGACATCGTCCGAGGATACGATGCAGGCAGTCACAGATATGAGAAATATGGTAAAAGATCAAGCATTTATCAGTGGTATGTCAGGAATCGTTACCGATATTAAGAATCTGGTACAGGCAGAACTTCCGGTATACATTGTCATTGCGGGTATTCTTGCATTGATCGTGCTGCTTATCACGATGGAGTCAATCGTGACACCGGTATTGTTCCTTTTATGCATCGGATTAGCGATTCTCTACAATATGGGAACCAATATCTTCCTGGGACAGATATCCTATATCACACAGGCACTGACGGCCGTACTTCAGCTGGGAGTTACGATGGATTATTCCATCTTTCTTCTGGAGAGTTATCAGGCGAACAAAGTACGTTTTGATAATGACAAAGAACGTGCGATGGCACATGCGATCAGTAACACATTTAAATCCGTTGTCGGAAGTTCGATCACGACAGTGGCAGGATTTGCAGCACTGTGCTTTATGACATTTGCTTTAGGACGTGACCTTGGAATCGTTATGGCAAAAGGAGTTATCATCGGTGTTATCGTTTGTATCACCTTGCTGCCATCCTTGATCCTGTTCTTTGATAAATGGATCGATAAGACGACACACCGTGCCATCTTCCCGAATTTCCATAAAACGAGTGCCTTTATTACAAGACATAGAGTCATTCCGCTGCTTATTTTTGCCGTATTGTTTATCCCGGCATTTTATGGAAATAATCATGTAAAAGTATATTACAATCTGGATCAGGGACTTCCACAGAATCTGGATTCGGCGATTGCCAATAAGAAACTGGAAGAGAAGTTCAATATGAACAACATGCATATCCTTCTCTTGAAAAACGGTCTTTCGAGTAAAGAGAAAAATGATATGAAAAACGAAATTGAAAAAGTAGATGGAGTCAAATGGGTACTCGGCATGAATTCCATTGTAGGAGCCAATGTACCGGATGATATGATTCCAAACAAATACAAAGACATGTTAAAGAGCGATAACTGGGAACTGCAGTTTATCTGTTCGGATTATAAGACGGCGACAGATCAAGTCAATGCCCAGATTGCTTCCATCAATGACATTGTGAAAAAGTACAGCAAAGATTCGATGGTAATCGGTGAAGCACCGCTTACGAAAGACTTGCAGGATGTAACGGATGTCGACCTTGCAACGGTAAACTACCTGTCAATCGGAGCGATCTTCCTGATCATCTTATTGACATTTAAGTCAATCTCACTGCCGGTTATCCTGGTAAGTGTAATCGAATTTGCCATCTTCCTGAATATGTCGTTCCCATATTACAGCGGAACGGAGCTTCCATTTGTGGCAAGTATTGTCATTGGAACCATTCAGTTAGGAGCGACAGTAGATTATGCGATATTGATGACGACAAGATATCATAAAGAGCGTGTCGTAAATCAAAAGACAAAGAAAGAAGCAGTTGAGATCGCACACAAGACTTCGATGAAATCCATTATTATCAGTGGACTGAGCTTCTTTGCCGTAACCTTTGGTGTATCAGCATACTCGAGTATTGATATGATCAATGCGATCTGTACTTTGCTTTCAAGAGGTGCCGTAATCAGTACGGTCAGTGTAATCCTGATTCTGCCGGCGATGCTTTACCTCTTTGATAAAGTAATCTGCAAGACAACATGGGATATGCGTAAAATCAATTATTAATGAATGATAGAAAGGATGAGCATTATGAATCGAAATAGAAAACTCAATCGTATTAGTAAGACAGTCATTTCCGGACTTTTGGTGACAAGTCTGGTAGTATCCAATGGTGCCTATGCCAATGCACAGAAAATTTCCAAAGATGAATCCGTTTATGTAAATGCAGATGAAAGCGGAGCAACGACGAAGATCACCGTTTCGAACTGGTTGAAAAATGCCGGAATCAATGGAACGATTAACGATGAATCCGATCTGAAAGACATTCAGAATGTCAAAGGAGATGAGACCTTTACCCAGAACGGCGATGACGTACAGTGGAGTGCCGGTTCCGATGATATCTATTATCAGGGAACAACGGACAAAGAACTTCCGGTAGGGGTTGAGATTAAATACGAATTGGATGGAAAAGAAATTGCCGCAAAAGATCTTCTTGGTCAGAGCGGTAAATTGAAAATTACCGTTTCATATACAAATAAATCCAAATCCACACAGACGATCAACGGTGAAAAACAGGAAATGTACACCCCATTTGTAATGGCAACCGGAATCATTCTTCCGGATGACAAATTCAGCAATGTGGAAGTAGATGACGGAAAGATCATCAATGAGGGTTCCAATAATATCGTTGTCGGATTCGGTATGCCGGGTATGGCAGAGAGTTTGGATCTCGATGTGGATGCCGCAGATAAACTTCCGGAAGGCTTCACGGTAACTGCGGATGTGACAGATTTCTCTATCGGAAATACGATCACATTTGCCAGCCCAAGTGTTTTGAGCGATCTGGAACTTGATGATATCGATGATTTGGATGATCTTGAAAATAAATTGGAAAAATTAGTAGATTCCTCCGAAGATCTTGTAGATGGTTCCAAAAAACTTTCCAATAAAATGGGTGAATTGGAAGATAAGTTCGACGATTATCAGGACGGCGAAAAATCTTTGAACAAAGGAATTAAAGATTTGGTAAACGGTGGAACAACATTGAAAAAAGGTGTAAAAGACTATACTAATGGTGTGGATACCCTGGCAAAAGGAACACAGAGTTATGTCAATGGAGCAAAACAGATTACGGACGGAAACCAGAAATTGTATGAAGCCGTAAAAGATATGCCATCTTCCTATAAGGAATTTTCCGATGGCCTGCAGGCCTATACAAAAGGTGTTGATACACTTGCGGATACCAAGACAGCAAAACAGCTGACAGATGGTGCCGACGCGGTGACAGCCGGAATCGGAACATTGAATGAAAACTTAGGAAAACTGGAAAGTTCTTATGATAATTATAAACTTCTTGCAGATGGATTGAAAGCACAGGCTGCCCAGATCAGCGATCCGACACAGAAAGCAACGATTCTTGCTTATGTACAGAAGTTGGAAGAATTGTATCAGGGACAGAAAGCAAGTGTAGGAGCACTGGTAAGTGCGACAGACAGTAAGAGTACTTTGAAATCCGGTGCAAGCCAGGTAGCAGCCGGTATCAAAAAAGTGATGACAGGCGCACAGACCCTTTCCGGTAATTCTGCAACCCTTCGTTCGGCAGACCAGAAATTGACTTCCAGCATCGCAACATTGACAGCGAGCGTGAAGAAACTGAGCGAAGGAAGCAAGACACTGAGCAGCAATGACCGTAAATTACTGGCAGGAGCAAAGAAAATCCTGAAAGCCAGCAAATCCGTAAAATCCGGAAGTGACAAACTGATCAATGGTGCCAATAAATTGAAGAAAGGAAGCAATAAGCTTCACAAGGCAACCGGTAAAGTCGCAGATGGTATCGGAAAACTTTCCGATGGTGCAAATGATCTTTACGAAGGAATGGATAAATTCGATCAGAAGGGTATCCAGAAACTGAACAATGTTTACGAAGATGACATCAAGACATTGAAGACCAGACTGGAAAAATTGACGGATATGTCCAAAGATTATACAAACTTCTCCGGAATCAGCAAAGGAATGGACGGAAAGGTTAAATTCGTCATCGAGACGGCAGAAGTGAAAAAAGATGATGAAGAATAAAAACCACTTGTGGTAGGAAAGGATGTGAATGAAGTGGGCAGACTCGATGAAAAAAAGAAGAAAAAGCGTGAGGATCTACTCAATGCGACGTATGAGTTGTTTACTTCCAAAGGCGTATTTGACACATCTATTTCGGACATCGTCAAAAAAGCCAATATGGCAAAAGGAACCTTTTATCTTTACTTTAAAGATAAGTATGATATACGAAACGCATTGATCACCAAAAAGGCGGGCGAGCTTTTCTCCATCGCGTATGAGCGGATGTACCGGAAAAAATTTTCTTCTCTGGAAGAAACGGTAATCTGCGCTGCGGATGTCATCATTGACCAGCTCGATGAGGATAAGACGCTGCTGGAATTTATTGCCAAAAATCTCCAATGGGGACTTTTCCATAAGGTTCTTTTGGAAGGGGAAAATGATGTGTCAAAGAGTTTCTTTGACTGGTACAGCGAATTGATCGCAACTTCCGGGCGTAAATTCAAAAACCATGAGTTAGTCATTTATATGATCGTGGAATTGATCAATTCGACCTGCTACAATGTGATCCTGCACGAAGAGCCGGTAGGGCTTCCGGAACTCAAAGAGGAACTTCACCAGTTGATTCCGGTAATCCTGCGGACGCAGGAGATCGTAGAGGCGTCATAAAACGATAAAAAACCACTTTGCTGATACAAAAGAGATCAGCGGGGTGGTTTTTCTTTACATAATGTTCATTTTGTCATAATTGACTTCTCTCGGTAAATAAACTATAATAATCTCTAGCAATGAATTTGAAAGGCAAGGTTTAATATTATGATTCCAACGATAAAAATTGTATGTATGATAGCTTGTCCCCTGATCGCACTTGTTGTTTTGGGGATTGCATATTTTAAAATTCACAAACGTTCCAGCAAACTGGAAACGGGGCTGCCGGGAGCACTTGGATATGGCTTTCTTGGATATTTATGGCAGTATCTGATCTTTTCCTTTCTGGCAATGTACCTTATGGCCCTTGTGTTTAAAGGAGTATCCGGGATTGCCAAGGTTGGAGTGTCTTTCGGACTGACATTTTTGAGCACCGCATTTACGATCGCTGCGCTGTACTGGGGAATCTATCTGACAAATGAAAAGAAGCGTTCGATCTATCGAAGCGCGGTAGTAGGAATCGGATTTTCCCTTGGAAAAGTGGCATTGGAACTGGTACAGCCATATTTTTACAGTGCTTATGCGTCCATCCGCATCAATAACGGACAGATTGGAAAAGAGACCGATTATATGAAAGCCATTGAACGTACGACGATTCCGTCGATGTTAGAGGGAACCTACAAATGTTTGTTGATGTTTATCGTTATTATGGCGATTACATTGATTATGGCAAAATATTATGAAGAGCGGAAAGTACATCATGCCTGGATTACCGGAGCGGTAATTTATGAGGTTATCATGCTTATCAATCAGATTTTCGTAAACGTGATTCCAAGTGGTATCGTACAGAAAATTGTGGTTTTGATTGTGCTGACCGTGATCGCAGTGATCTGTGGCAGTGTTGTCTGGCACTGGTTTAAGACAGATGAGATCGAACCGGATCCAAGAAAGATCCTGTCTGCCGGAAAGGAAGCCTGAAAAATGGAAAGACTCGATAAGCAATTTGCTTTTTTTCGTGAGATCGATAAGGAAAAGAAGATTGGAAGACAGACGTATCTGACCGGAGCAGACCGCAAGGAAAATGACGCGGAACATGCCTGGCATATGGCAATTATGACGTTATTACTCAGTGAATATGCCAATGAAAAAATTGATGTATTAAAAACGGTTTCGATGCTTTTGATCCATGATCTTGTGGAGATCGATGCCGGGGATACGTATGCGTATGATGAAGCAGGAAAGGCGACGCAGCGTGAACGCGAAGTAAAGGCGGCAGACCGTATTTTTTCTATTTTGCCGGAGGAGCAGGGAAAAACTTTGCGGGCTCTCTGGGAAGAATTTGAAGCAAGAGAGACGCCGGAGGCAAAATTTGCCAGAACGATGGACAATATCCAGCCGCTTATGCTGAATGCGGCGACCGATGGCAAAGCGTGGGAAGAACACGGCGTACATCTTTCCCAGGTGCTTGGCAGAAACGAGCGCACTGCAGAAGGGTCTGAAGTACTTTGGAAGTATGCCTATGAGACATTTATCCGTCCAAATGTAGAGAAGGGACGATTACAGGAGGATGATATTGAAGAAGATTCGCTTGGATAAATATTTATCGGATCATACCGAATGGACGAGGAGTCAGATTAAAAAAAAGGTAGCATCCGGACTGGTAAAGGTTCAGGATGCCGTGATCAGAGATGCTGGATATAAGGTGTCCGCAGAGGATGTCATTGAGATGGAAGGACGGAGAATCTGTGGGCAGCAGTACCAGTATCTTCTTTTTCATAAGCCTGCCGGAATCGTGTCTGCCACAGAGGATACGAGAGAAGAAACGGTTTTGGATGCCGTGCGCCGTGGTGGATTTGCGGGTGAAGGGGAAGTGCCGTTTCTGGCAAAAGATCTGTTTCCGATGGGGCGGCTTGATAAGGACACGGAAGGTCTTCTTATCTTTACCAATGACGGAGAACTGGCACACCGGCTTTTGTCCCCGAAGTTCCATGTAGAAAAGACATATCTGGTGCAATTAGATACAGCAGTGAGTGAAATGGATGTGCTGCACATGAAAGAAGGACTGGACATTGGAGAGAAACATTTGACGAAGCCCGCAAAGATGGAAATTCTTTCCGAACGAGAATGCCTTCTTACCATCACAGAGGGAAAATTTCATCAGGTGAAGCGGATGTTTCATAAACTCGGAAAAGAAGTTGTTTATCTGAAACGTGTGGCGATGGCGGGAATCAAGCTGGAAGATTCGATGGAAAAGGGACAATGGCGGCAGCTGACAGAAAAAGAAATTGAGATATTAAAGGAGCAGGCAGATGGCAAAAAAGAAATATTATGCAGTAAAGAAGGGAAAAACACCGGGGATCTACCTGACGTGGAATGACTGTAAAGCGCAGACCGATGGATATTCCGGGGCGATTTACAAAAGTTTTCCGACGATGGAAGAGGCAGAGAATTTTGTCCGTGGAACGGCAGCCGCCTCTGATGGAAATGAGGCAGGAAGTGACGAAGAAACCGGGCTGCCAGACAAAGATACGGCAGTCGCTTATGTAGATGGAAGCTATAATGTCGCAACCGGCGAGTACAGTTGTGGTGTCGTGTTTTTGTATGAGGGAAAAGAAGAAACGATGGCACAAAAAGGGGAAGATGAAGAACTGGCGCAGATGCGGAATGTGGCTGGCGAGATCCTGGGATCCCGGCTTGCGATGGAACTTGCTGTCAAACGGGGGATCCGGAAGATAAAAATTTATCATGATTATCAGGGAATCGCTTCGTGGTGCCTGGGAGAATGGAAGACAAATAAAGAGGGAACGAAAGCCTATAAAAAATATTATGATTCAGTGCAGGACAAACTGCAGGTGACCTTTGTCAAGGTAAAAGGCCACTCCGGCGACCATTACAATGATATGGCAGACGAGTTGGCCAAGAGCGTAATATTTTAACACTTAATTCACACTTTTTTGACGTTCTATTCAACTTTTTACGATATGATAGAAAATAGATAGGAAGTGATAGCTTTGAAAAATGTATTGAGTCGTTTAACAACGAAAAAAGAAGGGGACATCGAAGTGGTTAATGTCATTCCGGAAGATGGGAATGAGATACTTCTGCCACAGACAGGTGACCTTTTAGATATGGAAAAACAGTATCGACAGATCATGTTCTTTTATGAGGCGGGGATTCAGCAGGTGACAGCAAAACTGGAAATATTGAATAAAGAATTTCAGTACTGCAATGACCGGAATCCAATCGAGAATATTAAGAGCCGTGTAAAATCGGCGGACAGTATTATCGAAAAGATGAAGAAAAAAGGACTGCCGCTTACGATCAGTTGTATGATGGGAAATATTCACGATATCGCCGGAGTGCGCGTTATCTGCCCGTTTATAACAGATGTATACCATGTGGCGGCGATGCTGATGAATCAGACGGATGTCGAAGTCATTCGTGTCAAAGATTACATAGAACATCCGAAGGACAATGGATATCGAAGTCTGCATGTGATCGTTATGGTGGATGTTTTCTTCTCGGATGAAAAGAAAAAAGTGCCGATTGAAATACAATTTCGTACAATCGCGATGAATTTCTGGGCAAGTACGGAGCATCAGCTTCGTTATAAGAAAGAAGAAAAATTTACGCCGGAGATGCATAAGCAGTTAAAGCGGTGTGCCGATCTGATGGCACGCGCGGACCGCAAGATGCAGCGGCTGGCAGAACAATGTCAAACAGAGGAAGGCCGGTAAAAGCCTTCCTCTGTTTTGCGTTGTATCCTCTATTATTTTGTATTTTTCTTTGCTTCTTTACAAAACTGCATTTGTGAGCAGACGGCTGCATGACCGCGGCGGTCTGCTTTTTTATAGAAACCTCCATACACTTTGACAAGGCCGTCTTTTTCAGGATCAATAAGTCCGTCCGGCTGTAGAAGATGCGCCTTTGTATTGTCCGCAAGCTGGGTGTGCAGGATGTGAACGATTTCCTTTTTCAGGTCCGGATCTTCGACCGGAAAGAGGATTTCGACACGTTTATCTAAGTTTCGTGGCATCCAGTCGGCACTTCCCATGTAAATCTCCGGACTGCCGTCATTTTCAAAATAGAAAATACGGGAGTGTTCCAAAAACGTACCGACGATCGAACGCACCTGAATGGTTTCGCTCATGCCGGGAACACCCTGCTTCAGGCAGCAGATACCACGCACGATCAGTTCAATCTGAACACCGGCAGCAGAGGCCTCGTAAAGGGCATTAATGATGCCGGCATCACACAGAGAATTCATCTTTGCGACAATACGAGCCGGTTTTCCCATCGCTGCATAGTCACGTTCGCGATTGATCAGTTCGACAAAACGTGTGCGGAGCCAGGTCGGTGCCAATGCCAGTTTATTCCAGGAGAGAGGCTCAGAATAACCGGAAAGCATGTTAAATACGGCGGTTGCATCTTCGCCATAGGCACGTTTGCACGTAAACATACCCATATCGGTATAAAGCTTTGCCGTAGAATCGTTGTAGTTACCGGTTCCGAGGTGGACATATCGGCGGATTCCTTCTTCTTCACGCCGTACGACGAGCGTAATTTTACTATGCGTTTTTAATCCGACGAGGCCATAAATAACATGACAGCCGGCTTTTTCCAGTTTTCTCGCCCAGACAATATTGTTTTCCTCATCAAAACGGGCTTTTAATTCGACCAGAACCGTAACCTGTTTCCCATTTTCTGCCGCCTGCGCTAACGAGGCAATAATCGGCGAATTGCTGCTGACACGGTACAATGTCTGCTTGATCGCAAGGACATCCGGGTCTTTGGCAGCAAACCGTACAAAATTAACGACCGGATCAAAGGTCTCGTAAGGATGGTGGAGCAGAATATCTTTCTGGCGGATCTGCTCAAAGAGATCGCCATCCATATCAAGTCCCTTCGGAGGCTGCGGGGTGTAAGGTTCTTCCTTCAGATGATCAAAGCCCTCCATGCCATACACTTTCATTAAAAAGGTAAGATCAAGTGGACCCCGGATGGTAAAAATATCTTCCTGCTGAATCTGCAGTTCTTTTTTCAATATTTTTAACAGGCGTTTATCAATTCCCTGTTCCACTTCCAGACGGATTGCCTCGCCCCATTGACGTTTCTTTAACTGGCGTTCGATTTCAATCAAAAGGTCGGCAGCTTCATCCTCGTCGATCGTAAGATCAGCATTTCTCATGACACGGTACGGGGTCGCATCCAATACTTTGTAATTTAAAAACAGTTTCTGTATATTTTTTTCAATAATCTGTTCCAGCAGAATAATGCAGGTCTCGCCTTCTTTTTCAGAAGGAATATTTACAATTCTTGGAAGAACAGAAGGCACCTGAACCGTGGCAAAATCAATGGTGTCTTTCCTCTTTTTGTCCATTAAAAGTGCTGCGATATTGAGCGATTTATTGCGGATCAATGGAAATGGACGGGAAGAGTCAACGGCCATCGGTGTCAATACCGGATATACTTCACGCATAAAATAGCGGTCTACATATTCGGCCTGCTCGGCATTCAATGCCTCGTATTGCGTTACGATCGTCAGTCCGTTGTGTTTCAGAGCCGGCAGAAAAGAACGATTGTAGGTATTGTACTGTTTTTCTACCAATTCATGCGTTCCCGTGGAAATGATCGCAAGCTGTTCTTTGGGAGTCAGTCCAGCGATATCTTTTTTAGTGTATTTTGCATGCACCATATCTTTCAGAGAAGCCACGCGGATCATGAAAAATTCATCCAGGTTGGATGCGGTAATACTTAAAAATTTCAAGCGTTCCATAAGCGGAATATTTTTATCACGTGCTTCCGAAAGAACTCGGTAATTAAATCCGAGCCAACTTAATTCTCGATTGTAAAAATTTGTCATTTCAGCGTCCCCTCTTTCTTTTTTAATACCGGACGGATGCCAAATACTTCTTCAAATACATCCGCTTTGCGGTGAAATAGTCCTTTTTCCAATGTGATATCCTGCAATGTGTAAGCCGTGATCTGCAGGGAATTTTCTTTGAGACTCATACGTACTTTCTGAATCCTCTGATGATTACTCTTGTCAAGAACATTCGCCAGTTTCAGAATCGCGCACAGTTTGACGATGGTGATATACTGGTCTTTGGTGATCTCTTCCTCGTCAATGTCCTGATAATCCGGAAAATATTCATTATTGTACCGTACGATATTTGCTACCATAACGCGTTCAATGTGTGAAATTCCGATGATTTCCGTACTCATAATAATTTTATAAGAATTTTCGCGTGTCTGCGCCATATTGACAAAAGCGCCGCAGCTGTGTAAGATTACGGCAATCTGCAGAAGCAGACGTTCACGTTTGCCAAGCCCGTGAAGTTTCCGGATGTTGTCAAATATTTCGGTGGCAAGATAAACCACATTTTCAATGTGTGCCATATCACATTGGTAACGAATGGCAATATTTTTGGCCGATTCGATAATATCTTTTGAAAAATCGTGTGCCGGCCGTATTTTTTCCCGTCGTTCTGTATAATCCGCCACCATGCTGTCGCACAGATCGATCGCGGAAAGATACAGGTCATTGCATTTGGTAAGGGCACCAATCTTGCGGAATAAAAGCAGTGTCGGCAGAATCTGGTCCATATGTGCAAGACCGAGATGGCTTGCATTTTTAATCTTTTCAAAATCTTTTCGTGAGATCAATCCCTGAAATTCCGGATCTTTCTCGGACAGACGTGCTTTAATCTCCGGCAGATTACTTCCGACAGCGATAATATGACGAACTTTTTTCTGACTAAGATACAAATTGTAAAAAGTTGTCAAATCCTTATCGAGATAATCCAAGATCAGCTCATTGTAATGAAATACTTCGGATTCCATCGTGTGAAGCAGTTCATTGATCCTAGTCGAACCAAGTTTCAGATTCTGGGTAAATTCCAATACGCCGTGGCGGAAAAAGGAAAACTGTACGCTGCCGGCACTCATATCCACAATCAAGGCACCTTCGTCGATCAGATCGTCAAAATAGGATTCCTTCATGGAAATGGCTTTATAATATAAAAAGCGCTGCTCGCTGTTACTCAGAATTTTTACTTTGATGTCCGTCTGTAATTTGATCTGATCCAGTACGATCAGACGGTTGGAAGCCTCACGGAGCGCATCCCCGCTATATGCTTGATAGGAAGTTACTTGGTATTCTTCCATAATTTTTTTGAAATCTTTTAGTACCCGGCAGATTTCGGACAATGTCTTATAGGTAATCTGATGTTTGGCAAATATTTCCGACCCAATCGACAATTTGTGGCGGATATGGGTAAGTTCAACGATACCCTTGCCTTTTGATACTTCATATATTTTCATGGAAAGACCATTGGAACCTACATCAATTGCCGCATAGGTAGTTATTACCATGGAAGTGCCTCCCTTCATTATGTTCACAAGTAGTTATTAGTAACTATTCAGGTCCCATACATTAGATCCTGAATAGATACTTTTTATTATAATAGTTTTTTGTAAAAATGACTAGTATTTTATGTAAAAATCAGCTAAAATATATGTGTAATTTACGACAAATTTTGAAGACGTGATATTTGGAAAGAGAGGAATAAAAATGAAGACGAGTGATTTTTTCTTTGATCTGCCAAAAGAACTGATCGCACAGGACCCTTTAGAGGACCGAAGTGCGTCACGGCTGATGGTACTTCATCGAAAAACAGGAACGATTGAACATAAACATTTTACGGATATCATAGATTATTTGAATCCGGGAGACTGCCTGGTGCGCAATAATACGAAGGTAATTCCGGCGAGACTGTACGGAACGCGGGAAGATACCGGAGCGGTGATCGAATTGCTTTTACTAAAAAGAAGAAAAGATGACATCTGGGAGACCTTGGTAAAACCCGGAAAGAAAGCACGCGCCGGTGCGCGGATCTCATTTGGAGAAGGGCTTCTGAAAGGAGAGATCATCGATGTGCTGGAGGACGGCAACCGCCTGATTCAATTTTTCTACGAGGGAATTTTTGAAGAGATTTTAGATCAGCTTGGTCAGATGCCGCTTCCCCCATATATTACCCATAAATTGCAGGATAAAAACCGCTATCAGACGGTGTACGCCAAATACGACGGATCCGCTGCGGCTCCGACAGCCGGCCTTCATTTTACCAATGAATTATTTGAAAAATTGGAGAAAAAAGGGGTGATCGTCGCCAATGTTACGCTTCATGTGGGACTCGGCACATTCCGACCGGTAAAAGTGGACGATGTGACACAGCATCACATGCATTCGGAGCATTATTTTATTGAACCGGAAGAGGCAGAGAAAATACGAAAAGCCAAAGAAAATGGCGGCCGTATTATCTGCGTCGGAACGACAAGCTGCCGTACTCTGGAGTCGGCAGCCGATGAAAAGGGAAATATCAAAGCCTGCGAGGGAGACACGGAGATCTTTATTTATCCGGGTTATTCCTTTAAGATTATGGATGAACTGATCACGAATTTTCATCTGCCGGAGTCTACTCTTTTGATGCTGGTTTCTGCACTTGCCGGAAAAGATTTTATTATGAAGGCGTATGAAGAAGCGGTAAAGGAAAGGTATCGATTCTTTTCGTTTGGAGATGCTATGTTTATCACAGATTAATGATTTCGAAATCCATGTGTGGCGATGTCTGCATGAAACAAGGAGGGAGCTTTATGAGAGAAAAGAAAATGCTGTTCATATATAATCCATGCGCCGGAAAAGGGGCGATGAAATCCAAACTTTCCGATGTGATGGAGACGTTTATGCGAGCCAATTACGAGGTGACCGTGTATGCAACCCAGCGGGAGCGCGAGGCGACAGAACTGGTTATGGAACTTGGAGAAAAATACGATCGTATCGTCTGTTCCGGGGGAGACGGCACGCTTCATGAGGTAACGCAGGGATTGATGAATATGCCGGCAGAGAAGCGTCCGGTATGTGGGTATATTCCGACCGGAACGGTCAATGATTTTGCCCGAGGTCTGAAACTTCCGACTCGTGTGCGGAATGCAGCAAAAACAGCGGTTACTGACAAAATCAAACCGATGGATATCGGACTGATGAATGGCGAAGTATTTACGTATGTGGCGGCTTTTGGCGCGTTTACCTCGGTTTCGTATGAGACCCCGCAGGCATTTAAAAATCTGCTCGGACGCGCTGCCTATATCGTGGAAGGCATGGGACAGGTTGCCAATATCAAGGCCTATCCAATGACGATAGAGACAAAAAATGGAAAAATCACGGATGAGTTTTTGTTTGGGATGGTCAGCAATGCAAAAAGTGTCGGTGGATTTACTTTCTTTAAAAAAGGACAGGTTTCGCTCAATGACGGTGAATTTGAAGGAATATTTATCCGTAAACCGAAGAATCCGCAGGAATTGCAGGCCGTGATCAATTCGTTTGTGACATTGAAACCAAATGACCAGATCATCGGCGTACACAGCGATTATTTCCGTATCACTTCTGAGCAGGAGGTTGCCTATACATTAGATGGCGAAAACGGCGGCAGCCACAAACGGGTAGAGATTGCGTGCTGTTACCGCCCGATCGAGTATGTATGCGGATAAAAAACATGACTTTATTTTGCCAAACTTTGGACAAAAATCTGTCAAAGTGATTTATTATACTTGGCATTGTAAATAAAAAGTAACCGAAATAGTTACAATAAAAATAGACAGGGGGAACCTTAATTATGAGAAAGATGTTTAAGAAAATGTGCATAGGCGCCTGTGGTCTTATGTTTGTACCAATTCTGGCAATGGTACCGGTAAATGCTGAAAATGCATCATCCACACAGGTACCGATGGCAGCGACCGGAAACGTTGAAGGAACACCGGTGCCATCTGCCACACCGTCTGCCAGCCCGATAGCAACAGCATCGGTTAGTCCGGCAGCTTCTGCTACACCGACAGCCACACCGGTAGTTGGCACATTTAAGACATTGATTCCGGATGCGAATTTCCGAAAAGTAGTAAATGAACTGATTTTTGGCGGCGCAGTAAAAGATGACGAAAATCTGACCGCAGTAATGCAGGAAAAGATCGGTGAATACACCGGTAAACTTAACATCAGCGGAAAAGAGATCAGCAATCTTCTTGGAATCCAGTATTTTACGGGAATTACCGAACTGGACTGCTCCCACAACAGCATTGCATTGCTGGATCTTTCCAAACTGCCCAATATTACAAAGGTAAACGCAGAGTACAATGATCTTGCAGATGTAACATTGGCAAAAGATGGAAAACCGGAAACGTTAAATCTTGCAAATAACAATTTGGTAACTTTGAATCTTGCCGGTTATACAACGGTAAAATCACTTGATGTAAGCAACAATAAATTGACGACATTGAACCTTGCAGGTTTGTATCAGTTGACAACACTTGACTGCAGCGACAATGCTCTTTCCAGCTTTGGTGTAGAAGGTCTCGTCGGACTGGAAACATTGATTTCCGATGGAAATGCAGTTGCAGCGATGGATGTTTCTTCTTTGAAAAACCTGAAAGTTTTGGAAAATCGTAAGAGTGAGATCACATTGAAACTTCAGAAAGTTTCTACCAGTGATGCCGGTGTTGTTCTTCCTACAGGTGCTGCAAAGCCAGTGACAATTTCTGATAAAGGAACTTACAAAGAAGCAGAGCGTGCAATCATCTGGGATAAAGCGACAGATGTGCCAGCTTCCTTTACCTATACATACCAGATTACAGGAAGTAAACAGATGGTAACGGTAACGGTAAATGTTGATAAAACAGAGATGGTAAGCAATGTTCTGTCACTGGATAAAGTAGCAACACTGACGACAAAGAGTAAAGCTTATAATAAAGTAACATTGACATGGAGCGGTGTGGATGGAGCTACCGGATACCGTGTATATCGTTCCACATCCAAGACAAGTGGATTTAAGAAGATCAAATCCATTACATCCAGCTCCAAAGTAACCTATACCAACTCAAATATTGCCTGCGGTACAACTTACTACTATAAAGTACGCGCTTACCGCCTCGTAGATGGAAATTACTATTTTGGTGCATATTCACCGGTTGTCAGTGCAAAAGCAAAACCGGCAGCACCAGCTTCGTTCAAAGCTAAAAAATCGACAAGAAAAAAAGTGAACATTTCCTGGAAAGCGGTAACAGGTGCCAGCGGATACCGTATTTATCGTTCCACGTCAAAGACAGGTGGATTCAGTAGGATTAAGACGGTAAAATCCGGAGCAAGCACATCTTATACAAAGAAAACAACACGTAACAAAACGTATTATTATAAGATGAGAGCTTATACTACCGTAAATGGCAAGAAAGTCTGGGGCGCATATACTACGGTAAAGGCGTATAAGTTGAAATAATCGTTATATTCCCAAGCATGTTCTCAGCATGGGCGTTCGCACTAGAATAAGCACGCAGCGGCATGGTATTCCTGATAGATTAGGAACACTCATGCCGGCGGCTTATTACCCATGCTTCGAAACATACTTGGGAATTTTTGGGTTCTAGGGAGGAATGTGGGAAGCGGAAGGGGAATGAGTGCCTGCGATGTATTGAAGTTTTTGGAAAAAGATAGTATACTTTTGAGAAGCAAGTGATTTTTTTTATGACAGGAGAAATGAAAACGATGGGAAAATACAAAAGGAAATTGGCAGGGCTTCTTATACTTGCTTTGTGCACCGGCATGATACCGTTTTCCGGCAGGGAAAAAGTGACTCCGGTAAGGGCAGCAGAAGAGACAACGCAAACGGAAAAACAGGTTACTTTCGACGAGGGAATTTTGCAAATAGAAGGAATCGCCGTTGTAACTTCGGAAGTACTGGCGGGCATTGATCTGCAGGAAATACGAAGAATTGAATTTGGAACCGATGTTAGGAAAATATCAGATGGTGCATTTAAAAATTGCCATAATCTTACAGATATAACGTGGGGCGGTGTTACGATTATTGGCAAGAATGCATTTGCCGGCTGTGAAAATCTGGATATGATGACATTGCCCTTTTCCTGCGCAACGATAGGAGAAGGTGCATTTTGGGGATGCAGTAAGGTGGAGTTTGTTATTCTTTTGGATGTGGAAAAAATTGGCAAGAATGCATTTCCGCTTGAAACAAGTATCGTTTGGGAAAATATGAATTATTTACCCGATATTGCAGATGGTTTTTGGCAGCAGCGGACAGGAACGATGTTTGTTTTTGATTCGTCTGTCTGGGAGAGCGTCAGGGAGGAAAATTCGCAGGAAAATATCCAGTGGGAAGAGGAAAATTATGATGCGGCTTATTTTACTTTTAACAATCCGATAGAGGAGACGAAGTATTATGTGTATTCGAGTGGCAGGGATGTGCTTCGACTGGAGGCAGATGGAACTATGACGATGGAAACTTACTTGAAAAAAGAAGAACAAAGTTTGTATATTCCACCAGAAATAGAAATACCAAAAACATCTATAAAGCAATGGATTCTGAAAGTAGATAACCTAACATTTAGTGAAAAATACAAAGAATATAGTAATCTTCAATCCGTTAAAGTATACGGAAAGGTAAGTGTCGGAGAGGAAAGTTTTTCCGGCTGCAGTGCGCTGGAAACTTTTGAGGCAGACAAGTTTACAAGTATCGGACAAAAGGCTTTTTATGGATGTACTTCTTTGGAAAAAATACAAATAAAAGAGGGAATTGATTCGATTGGGAAGAGCGCATTTGAAGGCTGTAAAAGTCTTACGGATGTTGTAATTGAAACACGGATTATTACAATCGAGAAAAGAGTATTTTACGGATGCGAAAAATTGCAAAATATAGAACTTCCCATCTGTGTTCGAAAAATAAATCAAGAAGCATTTGGAAATTGTTCTTCGTTGAAAAGTATTGTTCTTCCGGAAAACATTTCTTATGTGGGACTTGGAAACCTTACAACAACTGACATTTATTGGAAGGGGAATGAAGTGACCCTACAGACCCCGGAAGAGGGAGAGACAGAGTTTTTTGAGCAAGTTACAGGAACTATGTTTATTCCTGCGGGAAGTGCTTTTTGGCAGAAACAAAAGGAACGTTATCCCAATGTCCGCTGGCAGGAATGGACGCCTGTAATCGAGCAGGTGGAGACGGAGACATACGATCTTATGGAACAATGGGCATTTCAGGATGACCCTTATACCGTTCCGGCAGAACCGTGGATCGATGAAGAGGGAACTCCTTGTGTTAAAATTCATTTTTCTAAGAAGTATCAACGCATAGCATTTCGATTGCCGGATAAAATCCGGGCGCAGGATTATGCTTCCGTATCAATCAAAGCCAAAGTCGGTGGTCAGCTAATGTTTGAACTTTCGACAGATGATATTCAGATAGATGAATATCAGGGTGCAGTTGGAGGCTTGACAGTGGACTGCGCGTATCCATTTTATTATGATGGAGAAGAAGGCGAGACGAAGTTTGAAACAGAAGAGGTTGAACTGAAAAATGCTTCCGATGATATGACAAGTTATATGCTGTTAGGAACATGCCGCAACCCGGAAGATGTGGAAGCATACGGACGTAAGTATGAGTTCTACATATACTCGATTACATTTAATCCAATCTCTTCCGGAACAAAGAAATATGTATTTGAGAAAAAAACGGCAGCCGAAGAAACACCGTCACCGTCGATTCAGCCGACAGAGACTCCGGTTTCGACGATCAGTCCGACCGATTTGCCGTCCCAGGCACCTTCGGCAGCACCTGAAAACGCAGTACCATCTTCTTCCCGTAAACCGGAAAAATCGCCAGTCAGCCGTCCTATGATTTCTCTTAAGAAGAAAGGACAAGGAAACCGGCGTTATATTCAAGTCAGCATAAAATCACCAGCCGGCAGATATTTTGATCTCTATATGAAGAAAGAGGGCAAAAAATATGTCCGCATTCGTTTGAAAAAAACGTCGTTAAAAAAGGGCAAGCGGGTAGTGAAACTGAAATATACCAAGAAAGGCTACACGGTTTGTTTTAAAGTAAGAACGTATGATAAGATAAAGGGGCGTAAACAATATGGTGCGTATAGCAAGGAGAAAAGGATAAAATTATAAAGATAGAAAAAATCACTTGCATTTGAGAGTGTACTATGCTATACTGTCAAAAAGCAAGTGATTTTTAGTCTAGTATAAAATAAGTGAAGAGTCAAATAAGTTGGTATATCATTCTTGCTTTAAATTCCAGAAAACAATTACAAAGCAGGAGTGAAACGGATTAGGGAAAGTGAAAGTTTTTTCATTACAAAGCTCCTGCAAAACACACAGAAGGGAGATTTGAATGAAGAAGAGAACAAAAACCAAAACGAAAACGCAGCTGGTGGTGATACGAAATTACAGGGACACTTTATTCCGTATGCTGTACCGGAACAAAAAGAGAGTTTTTGCTAAAGAACAAGGCGGAGGTGTATCATATGTGCTTGTATGAATTTGATGTGGAACTACATGAAAGAGTACTTCGGGAAGAAGAAAGAGAGGAAGGCAGACTAGAAGGAATTCGCGAAGGGCACTTGGCTGGACAACAAGAGGGAATGCAAAAACGGTAAAAAATTTGCCAAACAGGTTTTTAAGGCTTTCATGAGTGGGAAAACTCCGGAAACGATTGCAAAGGAGTTGAATATTCCGGTGGAGGAAGTGAAAAATCTGGTGGATTGATATAAAATGGTAAAGATAACAGAGAGACAAGGCATAGCCGTGTCTCTTTTTTATGTGCACAAAATTGACAGGTGTCATCGACATTTCTGCCAACCACCTGCTTGGACAAAAAAGGGAAAAATTGAAAATGGTTTTGCAGGACATATGTTATCTTATAGTCAAGAGCAAAATGACACATGGTGTCACTCTAAAAAGGTATACTGTAAAAAAACGGAGAGGAGCTGAGTGCATATGAAAATGAAATATTTTTCTTTTGTAAAGCCGATTGTTTGTCCAAAATGCCACAAGCCGTACAAAGTGGATATTTTTAAGAGATGTGTTCATTGTGGGGCTTATCTTGGAGGAATCATGTGGTAACGGTAAATTAAAATATGGAAGAAATTCCGGTAGAAAGTACCGAGAAAGGTTCTTCCATTTTGTGTAAAATACTGGTGAGGTGAAAAAATGAAGTCAAAGGAAAAAAACAAAAAAAGATACGCTGGAATTTATCAGGAACTTGTAGAGATTGTCGGAGAGGATTTAATCAGTCAAATTTATGAGCGGTTTCATGGGATGGAAGTTTCGATGCCTTCGCGTTTGTATTCTATCGAGTATGTTATAGAACTTGCGTCAAAGGAAAATCCATCAGAGTGGAAAAAAATTGCCCGCAAATATGGCTACAATGAAAAATATCTTAAGCGCTTGATCTTGGAAAAACTGGAAAGCCAGCACTAGGTAATGGGTAACATGGAGGTATATTGCGATGAAGTGGAATCAAAGGTATGTGACAGAAAAATTACGTGATGTAGTAAATAAAAAAATTACTCAAATATATGGACAAAATGTGCCGGAAGAACCTCAAAAACGTCTTTGTCATGAAATTGATTCAATCGAAAAAAATGGGTGGGTATGGCATTATTATTTCGCTCATTTATTAGCCGTAAAGGCGAAAAACGATGGCAATATAGTGTGGAGCCGCGGAACAGCAGGGGCATCCTTTGTGGCTTATCTTTTGGACATCACAGAGGTAAATCCCCTGTCGGAACTCTACGAGGGATTTGACATTCCATTTGAGGTGTTTGCCGGGTACGAAGGAGAAAAGAAACCGGATTTTAATCTCAATGTACCGCCATCTTACCATGCCCATCTTTTGGCTTTTGCCCGTGACACATTTGGTACAGACCGCGTGGAACTGGCAGGAAATGGAAATAATCATCTTATCATTCAGCCGGAAGATGCAGAGCGGGATGAACCGATAGATATTTCCATAATCGCTTTTGAACTTTCCGATGGCAATGAATTTGACAGTGATAGAGCTAAAGATGCTATTGCTAGTTTGAAACCTCAGTCGCTGAAAGACTATAGCAGAATCGTTGCATTGCTTCACGGAACGGACACCTGGGAGGGAAACGGAAAGGAATTGATCGAAAAAGGAACGTGTACATTGCAGCAGTTGATCTGTACCCGTGAAGATATAATGAATACCCTTTTGGAAAAAGGAATGAACCGACGAATGGCATATGAAATCATGGAGCATGTGCGCAAAGGTAAGGCAAACCGTATTGATAGTGCCAAATGGCAGGAGATGAAAGTGGAGATGCGAAAGGCCGGCATGCCAAAATGGTATATTGAATCGTGTGAGAAGATAAAGTATTTGTTCCCGCTGGGACATGCGGTGGAGTATGTGAAGGCGAGGGAGAAAGGAGAAAAGAGATATGGCAATAAATGAAGAATATAATTCGAAAATCAGAAATCAATTATATGATGATGCAAAGGCTAAGCACCAATTTAAAGATAAAATATTTTCAGATAACAAATGTTATTATGACAATATCAGTGGTAGGACTCTTCATTATGATAATAACGCGGCAAAGCGAAAATATCACATGAAAAATTCAAGAGGTGAAAATGTTTCTGCAAAATGGTCAGAGCATGTGGGTGAAGTAGATCATATAATTTCTATAAAGGAAGCCCATGAGAGATATAAAAACAATCCTTTTTTAGAGGATCAGGATTTAAAAGAGGTGCTTAATCAAAAAGATAATTACAGGTTGATTAGCAAAAGTATGAATGCAAGCAAAGGGGAGAAAAATGATTTCAAATTTATAAAAGAATCCGATCAATTCCAAAATAGTAAAGCGAAAATTAAATTTGCAGAACAACGGATGAATGCGGAAATCAGTGTAAATGGGAAATTAACCAAAAAAACAGCGCAAGGTGTGGGAAAGGAATTTGTTGCAGGAGGAGTAGAACAAATTAGTGAGTCTGCAATGTCTTTAATGGTGGATGGAGTATATCAAATAGCTGAGGTGATGCGAGGAGAAAAGACACTAGAAGAGGCTGGAAAAGGGGTGGCGAAGAATGGAGCAAGAACGTTTGTTTTGGGAGGAGAAAGAAGGATTGCAAAACATTTATTGGAGAAATCATCCCGTAAAGCAGTGCAGAAATTTATCGATTCTTCAGCATTTGGGGTAATCGTTGATGTTGCAAATATTTCCCTGCAGTCCATAACAGATTACGTAAATGGTAAAATATCTGCAGAACAATGTGTACAACAAATTGGAACAAAAGGAGCAGAACTTATATTGTCAGGAATGATTACAGAAGCAGTAGGTCCTATGATTTCCGCAGCGATTATTCCAGGTGCAGGCCCAGCGATAGTAGCAGGTGTAGTTTGCTCAATGGTTGTTTCGGTAGCATGTAGTACAATAGTATCCATATGTCAATCTGTAAGAAAAAGTTGGAAAGATGTCAAAAATCATATAGATGATTATAAAAAAAGAGACATGCAGTTAAAACGAATTGAATCAGAGGCATTGTTTCAACTAGAAGAGGATAGGAAGAGACTAGAAGATATCATTACAAGTGAAAATCATAAGGAGCGAGCAAAAATGTGCATGGGCTTTCAGATGATTATGGAAGGCGCTTGTGAAAAAACATTTGATTTGTATAAAGTTAATGATGGACTTGATTTGATTTTAAGTACATACGGAATTAATCTTAGATATCATACGTTAGAAGAATATGAAGAACATTTAGGAGAAGTTCTTGAAATAGAGTTATAGAAATGAGGTGGTCAGTATGATGATTGATTTGATACTAATTGGTGGGGGAATAGCTTATGCTTTTAATCAAACAGATAAGTCTTCCAAAATAGATGAAAAAGCATTAAAAAAGTATGGACAGGCATTTGAAAAAAGTAAAAAGGCAGAAGTTATGGTTAAAGAAAAAAAGGAATATGCAGATAAACGATTACAAAATATTGTAAAGAAAAAGCGGGCCATAATAGAAAGAACTTATCCGATATTTGTGGAAGTTTATCAAGATATTAAGAAAATTAATATAAAAAGAAAAAATGAAATCACAGAGACTATTGGAGGGATAAAAGTAGATAGAGAAGAGACATTTCATCAAATGACTTTAGCTTCAAAGATTGAATTTACGGATAAAGAATTGATTTTTGGTGTGCTACAAAATGGAATTTTTAAGATGATGGTAAAAGATTCAGAACGAATGCTTTCTGCAGCGTCCAGTCAGAAACGAATGGCTAATGTTGAATACAGTAATGCTCAAAACATATGTACAATATATGATGGAATCATTTCAAAAGCAGATAATTATGCAACATTGCTAAAAAACATTAATTTCTTGTTTTTAAAGATTATCAGTATGACAAAGGAATTAATAGAAAAGAATGGATATAATGTTAAGCATTATTCCAAATTTGAAGAGTCCGTTTTAATGACTTGTGAAAATGTTGCAATTGCATTATCTGAGTTGATTAAGGCACCTCTTTTTGATGAAAAAGGTGAGTTCGCGCAATGTGCCGTTGAAACAATTAATAAGGGTAAAAATTATATGCAACAAATGAATGATATAATACGTCAGTATGAAACAATGTAAAAAAGAAAGGAAGTAATAATTATGAAAATGTTAGAAGTATCAAACAAATGCGATGGTTGTGGGTTATGTACAGTTTCAAATCAGTATTTAATGGAAAATGAGGACGGAAATGCAATCCCGGTTGAAGGCGTTTATATTAAAGAGAATGATATAGATGCAGTACTTGAGATTGTTAAATTATGTCCAAACGGAGCGATTAGTATAGTGGATAAAGGAAACACAAATAAGACAGGAAAAGAAGCAATAACAGATTGGGCACAAAGTATAAAGAAAAAATGCGACGCAATTAAACTCAAAGAAATTGGACGGAAAGATGTTAAATTTGATGCTAATAAGTGTAATATAGATATACCTTGGCATTATTTTCCAGATACATATAGTTCATATGGTAAAGCAAAAAGTGCAGCACAAAGTGTATTTCAAAAGAAGTGCTATTGTACAGGCTTTTATCGACCAACAATGAGAAAGATTTTTGTGGAATATAAGGTTGATGTTCTGGAAAAGTATTATGACTTGGAAAGCGAAAAAGGTATTATGGTAAAAACGAATAAAGAAATGGAAAAGTTTTTAAAAAGTATCAGTACTGAGGTAGAAGCAGTTTCAGGAAAAAAACTTCCAGATAACTGGTCAAATTGTAATGCAAAGCCAATAACAGATGAATGTTATGAGTGGGATACATTACGGAAGTATGAGGAAAAAAGCGGGAATTTTGGAATAATATCGGAATTAGAAAAAAGCAATAGCTGCAGTAGTTATATTGATTGGATGGAAATTGACGAAGAGGAAGAGTGGGTAGGAACAACTAGATTCGGAAACGACAAATATAAATCTGTTTGGAGAATAAGTGATTTTGATGAGGCAGCAAAAGAATATGTAGAAGATTTGATTTTTTACGCAAATTACCAAGATGATAGAATTGAGGAATTGGCAGTACGACTAGTAAACAGTATGTTTAAAGAATACAATGACAATTTAGATAAAATCATCAAAGAGAAAGTGGAAGATTTAATGAAACTGTAGAGAAATGAGAAGTAATCATACAGAACGGAAAATAGGAACTTTTTCCGGAATTATGTACATAGAAAAGTGATGAAGATTGCATTATACTTAATGCAAATTTTTGTTCAAAATACAAATAAAAATAGAAACCAAGACAAGGAGGAAATTAGCTATGGAGAAATTTAATGTAGAAAACTTTAATGCAGAAGAGGTACTTAGAGAGGTTGAAGAAAAAGTAAAAAAACCTAATATACTTATTTGTGGCGCGACTGGAGTAGGAAAAAGCAGTTTGGTCAATGATTTCTTTGGAATTACAGAGGCAGAAATTGGACAAGATGCAAAGCCACAGACAAAAGGTGTGCACTTATATACTTCACAGCAATTTGGTGTGAATTTGTATGATAGTGAAGGATATGAGGTATCAAATGTTGAAGATGAAGAGTCTGATTATGAAAAAAATATTCTTTCGTGTATAGAAGAAAAAAGAAGAGAAAATCTGAAGGATTTTAATAAGCAGATTCATGAAGTATGGTACTGTATATCTGCCGGAAACAAAAGGGTATTTGAGGTTGATGCTCGATTGGTAGAAAAAATCAGAAAACAAAGTATTCCGGTAATGATTGTTATTACTAAAATTGACCAAGTTGATGAGCTGGAATTGGATCAATTAAAAAATGAAATTGCAGAAAAAATTTCGGGTGTTGTAGTGGGACAAGATTTATTTACATATTCTACACAATTAAAAAATGATACATATGTACAGAAAGATAAAATGATTAAGTGGGCATTGGATCATTTGTCAGGTGCGTTACGTGATTCATTGATTCCGTCATTTAAAGGACAAGTGAAATTACAAAAAGAGCATGCGTTTAAAAAAGTGATTCCTAAGTATGCTGGTTTAGTGATAACGACAGTTACCGCAACATCTTTTATACCGGTTCCATTTTCTGATTCTGTTCCGTTAATGACGCTTCAGACCAAGATGGTATATGAAATCACTAGTAAAGTGTTTGGAATTAATAGTGAAATGAAAGACATCGTATCAACTCTGGGTGGAACTAGTATCATTTCTTATATTGGAAAAACATTGGCAGCACAGATTTTGGGCGTGATTCCGTTTTTCGGAAATGTTGCAAAAGGTGTAGTAAATGTTAGCGTTGCGGTAACTATTACAGTTTCGTTGGGAGCGGCGATGACATTAATTTGTGAAAATTATATGAAGCAATGTATTGAGAATGGAACGAAAGTGGAATTTTTTGAGTACGTCACACCAGAAATATTGAAAGAAGCGATAAAATATGTGGACAAGCACAAAAAGGAACTTGGAATTGATGAGTTAATAAAGAACTTATTAGGCAAATTCAAAAAGGAGAAATAAGTATGCAGCAGTCAAAAATAAAAACAAATGTATTGATAATAGGAAAATCAGGCGTTGGAAAGAGTTCACTGCTTAATTATATTTTTGGAAAAGAACTAGAAAAAACGGGGGCTGGTAAACCAATATCGGAAGGAATTAACACACATGATTATGAGTATGATGATGAGTTTGTTATTTCAATATCAGATACGGAGGGATTAGAGCCGGGTAAAGCGGAACAATGGAAAAACCTTATCAAAAATGAAGTAAAATCGCATGATGAGAAAGAAATATGTGAATGGTTTAATACCATCATATATTGTTTTTCGGCAAATTCTGGTAAAGTAGAGGATTTTGAAATAAATATAATCAAAGAACTATTACAAGAAAAAAATCAAGTAACGGTTGTGATAACAAATTGCGACAATGAAAATGATAGTTCAGATGCAGGTAAGAGTAAGCGAAAAACTATAAAAGCTATGATTGATCGTATTACAGAAAAAATAGGAATTGCTGCTGCGGATGTAATACCTGTTTGTAGTGTTAAAAAAACTTTGTTGAATGGAAAAGAGGTAGCTCCGACAGGAAAAGAAAAAATAATTACATTGATTATTGAAAATCTTTGGAAAACATTTAGGGAAAAGATCCCATTTAAACTTTATCAATATGAAAATAATGAGTATGATGGATATGCTACACGAATCAGTAGTGAGATTAAAGAAACCTCATTTTTATTTCATAAAGAAAAGAAGGTTACTGATGTGGGAAATCGAGTTTCCGATCTTTTAAAATATTACGATGAAAGTGTAAGAAACTCTGTGGATAGCTTGATTCAAGAGTCATCAGAATATTATCATAGATTATCAAAAAAATACTTAAATATTTCGTGGAAGTATTATTATGATGATCCGCATATGCCACAGATCAGTTTGGAGTATATAAATAAGGTAAATGAGGATGTAGATAATATTATTGAAACTCTGAGTAACAGTCATAAAAAGATACACGATTTATTGTTTAAAGAAGATGTAAGTAAAGAAGTCATTAAAAATTTGCTTAGGGAGATAAAGAAAAATGTTACAAGTTCAAAGAACATAAGAAAAAAATTGGGTGGGATTGCAAACGAGCAAATTGTCGAAATCCATGATATGCATATTAATGCATTACGTAAAGTGAAGGAAAACATTGAAGCAACCAATATTGAAGAATGTTATACCAAACAATTAGAATTGAAAAAAGGAGATTCTTTATGATTGTTTTAAAGTGTATTGCAACTTTTGTCATTCGGCTTTGTATTATATCGGTTGTGTGTTCAATTGCTGCCAAATTTTTTAACTAACGATAAAAGGAGGCCCTTATGCCAACATTTATTCCGCCCTATTTAGGGGAACAAATTAAGAGCAATGCTGAGAGAAAGATGTATGATGTCTTGCAGCAATTACAATTAAAAAATGCCTATGTTCTTCATTCACTAGGTCTTCCAAAGCACAAACACAAGATTTATGGAGAAATTGATTTTGTGGTTGTGTGCGAGCGAGGCGTTGCGTGTTTGGAGATTAAGGGCGGACGTGTGGAATGTCATGAGGGCCGCTGGTTTTTTACGGATCGTTATGGTGTGGAGCGCGAGAAAGCAGAAGGACCGTTTGCGCAGGTAAAGGACAATATGTTTAGTCTGCGTGACCTTTTGCAAAAGAGATTTTCAAAAAATCCACATATGAAAAATATTTTGCTGGCTTGTGGTGTTGTATTTCCGGATATTACATTTCATTCTACGTCGCAAGAGATCATTTCGGAAATTGTATATGATCAGACGGTTGCAGATATTTCTCAATACATGAATCGTGTGTTTGATTACTGGGAAGAGCGGCAGCACCGCGAGCCAAGCAAATTATCGCCATCGGATATTAAGGAAATTGTGCAGTATCTGCGCGGGGATTTTTGTTTTGTGCCATCCTTGGGAGATCGCTTGGAACAGGTGGAGAAGAAATTGGTACGATTGACATCGGAACAAGTGATGGTGCTCGATGGATTGTCGGAAAATGATCATTTGCTGATTGAAGGAAATGCGGGAACCGGTAAGACGCTTTTGGCAGTTTGGTTTGCAAGAAAGCAGGCATTGCAGGGCAAAAAGGTGCTTTATCTTACTTATAATAAAAATCTTTCCCATAATATGGAGAAACAATTGGACGGCATATCAAACCTGAAAAGTATTAATCTGCATGCGCTATTTACAGAATACGTGCCATTTGATATGGAAAAAATGCAGGAAAATATGCAGGAATATTTTGCAAAGATACTGCCCGAGCAGTTTTTAGAATATTTAGAATGCTTGACAACGGATGAATTGCAAGAAATGCAATATGATCAGATTGTTGTGGACGAGGGGCAGGATATCATTAAACCATTGTATTTATATTGCTTGGATTATTTATTGAAAGGTGGTTTGGAGCAGGGACATTGGGCGTTCTTTTACGATGAAAAACAAAATATTTATAATCCGGATTATGCCGAGGGCAGGGAACTTTTGGCTTCGTATTCGGCAACGTCATTTCGTTTGTTTATGAATTGTCGAAATACGATTCAGATTGGTACATATAGTGCCCATATGAGTGGTGTGGAATTGGGCGAATTCATACGTGAAAATGGAGAAGAAGTGCAAAAAATCACATATGAGAATGATGTGGATTTTAAAAATAAGATGCAGGAAATAGTAAAACATTTGAAGAAGGAAAATGTTTCCATGAAGGATGTTGTATTTTTAGCACCTAAAAAGTATGCCAATTCTTCACTGCCAGCGACAGGAATTAAAGTGAATGAATTGAAAGATGATTTTGATGCCTCTCTGGATTTGCCGATTTATGCCACGATTCAAGGATTTAAAGGACTGGATTCCAAAGTGGTTATTTTATTTGGTGTGGAGCATATTCATCCGCAGAATTTTTCAAAATTTTTGTATATTGCAGGAACGCGGGCGAGGACATTGCTTTATGTAGTTGGCTCGGAAGAATTTTGGAAAGAGCATGAATAAAATAGGTTTTATAATACAGAAGAATTTCCGGTTTTTTCTGCCGAGAAATGTTTTATTCAATCGTGTAAAATAGGAGAAAAGAAGGGAGAATGCCATATGGAGGAAAATAGACAAAAGAATGTAGTTGACAATGTAGAAAATATGGAGCAGAGTCAGTCTGAGAATGAGGAAGAGTTAAAAGAGGAGCAAAGTATTTTGGTAGGTATTTTAACTGGTATTTGGGAAATTGTTGAATCCATTTTACTTTTTGGTGGGATAGTTGGAGGTTTTTTGGGATTGGTTCTTGTGATGTTGGGTGGGGTATATTCTTTGATCGGTAAAGTGTGTCCCGGGATATTTGAAATTATCGGATTGCGAGTGGCGCACATGGGAAGCGGACAGTTATTTGAATTTGTTATTAAATACGGAATAATTGGATTATTTATTAATATAGGGATTATTGTTGCGTCTTGTCTTTTGATATTGCTCGTTAAAGTAATACCCATTAAATTTTTTAAAGTAATTGGAGTGATAGCTGTTATCCTATTGTATTTTTTTATGCTACAACATTTTCAAATAAATTATCTTATACATATGATAGATCAATATGACAAAATAGAGCTGACAAGATGGGGGGAGATTTTCTTCTATTTGTATTCGATAGTAGGGACAATTATTCCGGTTGGAGCAGCGGTTGTGTTTGATATATGACAAAAAGGCAGGTGATTCCGATGGGTGAAAAATATGCAAAAAATGCACGTACGCTTGATATGTACGAGCGGCTGCGTGAGGGAAAGAGCATTCGAAAATGCGAGGAAGCCCAGCGGTTTGGTGTCGATGAACGGTCGATTCAAAGAGATATCGATGATATCCGGGCCTTTTTGGATGAGCGCCAGATGCAGGGAGACGGGCGGCAGGTGATTTATGACCGCGCAAAAAAAGGATTTGTTATGGAAGGTCAGGAAGCCTGCACCATGTCAAATAGTGAAATATTGGCGGTTGCTAAAATCCTTTTGGAAAGCCGGGCATTTTCAAACAGAGAAATGACTGATATTTTACAAAAAATGGTAGATGGGTGTGTGCCGCAGCAAAATATGAAAGTAGTTTCAGAACTTATTTCCAATGAGGCATTTCATTATGTGGAATTGAAACATGGTGGGTGTATAGAAGAAAAATTGTGGCAGATTGGGATGGATATCAAAGAGCATAATCTTTTGAAGATCCGGTATCAGCGTTTGGATGCATCAGAACAGCCGGTGGTGCGTGTGGTTGAGCCGGTGGCGATTTTATTTTCAGAGTATTATTTTTATCTCAATGCGTACATTGTGGGGCGCACGAAAAATGGAAAGTATGAGAAAAATTACGATTATCCGGCGATATTTCGCCTAGACCGTATCTTGGATGTGGTGGAAATGGGCGAGAAGTTTCCGATTCGCTACAGCAGCCGGTTTGAAGAGGGCGAATTCCGCAAACGCGTGCAGTTTATGTACCCGGGAGAGCTGATGAAGGTCCGTTTTTATTACCGAGGCGTAAATGTAGAGGCGGTTCTTGACCGGCTGCCGACGGCACGTGTTGTGTCGCATACCGCGAGAGAATGGCTCGTCGAGGCTGAGGTATACGGAAAAGGAATGATGATGTGGCTTTTGAGCCAAGGCGAAAAGATTGAGGTCGTTTCGCCGACTGCCTTTCGGGAGGAAATGGTGGACAAGCTGCAGAAGATGCTGGAAAATTACAGATGAGGAAGTTTTAGGGGGGAGAAAGAAAAAATCACTTGCATTTGAGAGTGTACTATGTTATACTGTCAAAAAGCAAGTGATTTTTAGTCTAGTATAAAATAAGTGAAGAGTCGAATAAGTTGGTATATCATTCTTGCTTTAAATTCCAGAAAACAATTACAAAGCAGGAGTGAAACGAATTAGGGAAAGTGAATTTTTTTCATTACAAAACTCCTGCCAAACACACAGAAGGGAGATTTTGAATGAAGAAGAGAACAAAAACCAAAACGCAGCCAGTGGTGATACGAAATTACAGGGACACTTTATTCCGTATGCTGTACCGGAACAAAAAGAGACTGCTTTCCCTATTCAATGCAGTCAATGGAACACAGTATGATAATCCGGATGATCTGACTATCACTACTTTGGATGGTGTATTATATCTCGGGATGAAAAACGATGTATCTTGTATCATCGACATGATGATGCAATTGTATGAACATCAATCGACGGTTAATCCCAATATGCCATTGCGCAACTTATTTTATGTGTCGGATCTGTTGCAGAAATATATTTATGAAGAAGGCCTAGACATCTACTCTCGTAAGCAGATTAAAATTCCGACACCGAAGTTTGTGGTATTTTACAATGGAGATGAGGAGCAGCCGGAGCGGAAAGAAATCCGCTTGTCGAAAGCTTTTTCTGCCAATACCGGCGAAACTAACATGGAATTGGTTGTGCTTCAGATCAATATCAACAAAGGCCAGAACGAAGAATTGAAAGCAGCCTGCAAAACCCTGCAGGAATACGCAGAGTTTACGGAAAGAGCGCGTGAACATAGAAAAGAAATGGAACTGGAGGATGCGATACGGACAACAATAGACGAATGCATCCGGGATGGAATCTTGAAAGATTTTTTGTTGAAGAACAAGGCGGAGGTATATCATATGTGTTTATACGAATTCGATGTGGAATTACATGAAAGAGTACTTCGGGAAGAAGAAAGAGAGGAAGGCAGAATTGAAGGCAGGCGCGAAGGAATTCGAGAAGGGCGATTAGAAGGACAACGAGAAGAAAGAATATTTGCCAAACAGGTTTTTAAGGCTTTTATGAGTGGGAAAACTCCGGAAACGATTGCGGAGGAATTGAATGTTCCGCTGGAGGAAGTGAAGAATCTGGTGGATTGATATAGCAGGAGTTTACACCCCCAAGCAAATTTTTCCTTGACTTAGAGTTCACTCCAAGTGTTATACTAATATTGTAATTGAGATTTGACATAGGAGGTGACAGCTTATGACGATCAAGGAAGTCAGCGAAAAGTATGATATCAGCGCAGATACATTGCGGTATTACGAGCGGATCGGAATGATTCCGGAAGTGACGCGAAACGCAAATGGCATCCGGAATTATCAGGAAAGTGATCTCGGATGGGTAGAATTGGCAATTTGTATGAGAAGCGCAGGACTGCCGGTGGAGGCTCTGATTGAATATGTAAAATTATTCCAGCAGGGCGATTCGACTTTTGCAGCAAGACTTCAGCTTCTGCAGGAACAGCGAGAAAAATTGGAAGAGCAGAAAGCGCAGCTGCAGGCGGCAATGGACAAACTGGATTATAAGATATCAAGATATGAAAAAGCTGTTGAAACTGGAAAATTAACTTGGGAGGAAGACAAATGTATTTAGAAAATATCAATGGACCCGAAGACGTAAAAAAATTAAATGATGAGCAGATGACCGCACTTGCAGAAGAAATGCGAGCTGCATTATTGAAACGAGCAAGTATTCACGGTGGTCATTTTGGACCAAACTTTGGTATGGTAGAGGCGACGATCGCATTGCATTATGTATTTGAATCACCAAAGGACAAGATTGTTTATGATGTATCGCATCAGACATACCCGCACAAAATGCTGACGGGAAGAAAGGATGCGTATTTGTATGAGGAGCATTACGACGATGTTTCCGGATATAGTAATCCGCATGAGAGCGAGCACGATCATTTTACCGTTGGGCATACGTCAACGTCGGTGAGCCTGGCACTTGGTCTTGCTAAGGCGCGCGACCTGAAAGAGGAAGATGGCAATGTGATTGCGGTGATCGGAGATGGATCGCTTAGTGGCGGTGAGGCATTGGAAGGCCTTGACTGGGCGGCAGAGCTTGGTGGCAATTTCATTATTGTGGTCAATGACAATGACATGTCGATTGCTGAAAATCATGGTGGTCTGTACCAGAATCTCAGACTGCTCCGTGAGACGAAAGGAACGGCAGAATGCAATTTGTTCCGCGCGATGGGACTTGACTATCGCTATGTGGACGAGGGAAATGATGTGCGTGCGCTGATTGATGCATTTGCGGCAGTGAAAGACAGTAAAAAGCCGGTCGTTGTGCATATTAAGACATTGAAAGGAAAAGGATATGCACCGGCAGAAGCTCATAAAGAAGAGTGGCATTACAGCGGACCATTTCATATAGATACCGGAGAACCTTTGATGGAAATGGAAGGCGAAGGCTACGAAGATGTGACGGTTTCTTATCTGCTTGATAAAATGAAAAAGGATCCGAGTGTCGTAACTATCACATCCGGAACGCCGACGGTAATGGGATTTACTGAGGACAAGAGAAAAGAGGCCGGCAAGCAGTTCGTCGATGTGGGTATTGCAGAAGAGACGGCGGTTGCCCTTGCTTCCGGTATCGCGGCAAATGGCGGAAAACCAGTGTATGGTGTTTATAGTACTTTTGTTCAGAGAACGTATGACCAGCTTTCACAGGATCTTTGTATCAATAATAATCCGGCGACGATCATTACATTCTGGGGATCGGTGTACGGCATGAATGACGTGACGCATCTTGGTTTGTATGACATTCCGATGATGGCTAATATTCCAAATCTTGTCTATCTTGCTCCGACGACAAAGGAAGAATATCTCGCGATGCTGGATTGGAGTATTGAGCAGAAGGAACATCCGGTTGCAATTCGTCTCCCGGGTGGCGCCATGGTATCCGATGGTAAGAAAGTTACGAAAGATTTTTCAAAATTGAATCGCTACGAGGTGACAAAAAAAGGAAGCAAAGTGGCATTGATCGGGCTCGGAACATTTTATACTCTTGCTGAGCAGACAGCAGAAATGCTGAAGAAGGATGGTATGGATGCGACGGTTATCAATCCATATTATATCACTGGCGTGGACGAAGAACTTTTGGAGAATTTGAAGAAAGATCATGATGTCGTTGTGACGATGGAAGATGGCATCCTCGATGGTGGTTTTGGTGAAAAAATCGCACGTTTCTACGGCGATTCCGACATGAAAGTGCTGAACTTTGGTCTCAAAAAAGAATTTTTAGACCGTTATGATGTGGCAGAAGTAATGGAGAAAAATGGCTTAACGCTTCCTCAGATCGTGGAGAGCATTAAGAATCTTTGCTAGTTCTTAACCGTTTCTTGTATAAAACCTCTTTACATGGGGAAGAATACATGATAGGATAAGAATAACCTGCAAAGAGGGAGTAGTTCCGAACTTGAAAAGTCCGGTGTAGATTTCGTCAGTACGATTCGAAAGAATCCGGGGTCTACGGAACAGAAATTGTTGAACAAGACTTTTTGTGCATGTGTTTTGCGTGCACAGAAAGTCTTTTTTTGACGAAATAAGTCCGTCTCGGACAAGAAATTGCTTTCTGCTTGCAGAAAAAGAAATTTCTTGTCTAGAGACACAAACCACATGAGCAGGGAGCGCGATAGCGCGGAGTGCGAATGTGGCAACTTGCGGGAGTGCGGAGCACAAAGCAAGTTGAGGACTTATTAATAAGTCCGTCTCGGACAAGAAATTGCGCGAAAGGCAACGTAAACAGGGAAACCCAGCAAATTCCGTTGCCTCCACAACAAGAAAAACTAAAAAGAGCAACTCTCAAAAACAAGAAAGGATTATGATTATGAAAGAAATTTACCAAATGACCAAGGAAGAAGTTCTTCGAAACCAGCACGCCTCCGAAGAGGGTTTGACGGAGAGTGAGGTGTTGAAAATACGCCAGGAGACGGGAGAAAACTGCCTGAAGGAAGCAAAGAAAAAAAGTCCGGTGCGAATCTTTGCGGAGCAGTTTCTGGATCTGCTCGTTATCATTTTGATCATTGCGGCGGTTGTGTCGATGCTATCCGGAAATGTAGAGAGCACCGTCGTGATCTTTGTTGTCATTGTGATGAATGCGGTGCTTGGAACGGTACAGTACCTTAAGGCGGAAAAATCGCTGGACTCGTTGAAAGCCCTGTCGTCGCCACACGCAAAGGTGCTTCGTGAGGAAAAGAAAATGGAAATTGTTTCCAAAGATGTCGTGCCGGGAGATATTTTGCTTTTGGAGGCGGGAGATATGATTGCAGCGGATGGGCGTATTTTGGACAATTATTCGCTACAGGTCAATGAAAGTTCGTTGACCGGGGAATCGGCAAATGTTGACAAGACAAACGAGGCTATCGTGGGAGAAGCAGCGCTCGCAGACAGGATTAATATGGTGTATTCCGGTACGCTGGTAACATATGGGCGCGCAACGGTGCTGGTGACGGCGACGGGAATGCAGACAGAAATGGGAAAGATTGCAGATCTCATGAATGCTACGCAGGAGAGAAAGACGCCATTGCAGGCGAGTTTGGATGATTTTGGAAAGAAACTTGCCATTGTTATTATGATTATTTCGGCCATTGTATTTGCACTCAGAATCTGGCAGAAGCAGCCGGTGCTGGATTCGCTCATGTTTGCCGTGGCGCTTGCGGTAGCGGCGATTCCGGAGGCACTCAGTTCCATCGTTACGATCGTGCAGGCGATGGGGACGCGGAAAATGGCAGCAGACAATGCCATCATCAAAGAGCTAAAAGCTGTGGAAAGTCTGGGGTGCGTGTCGGTAATCTGTTCCGATAAGACGGGGACGCTGACACAAAATAAAATGACGGTAACGGACATTTATATCGATCATATGGTTTTGAAGCCGGAGGAATTGGATCTGATCGAACCATTGCACCGAAAGCTTTTGTATAATGCAATCCTGAATAACGACGCTTCTTTTCAAAATGGCAAGGAAATCGGGGATCCGACGGAGAGCTGTCTCTTGACAATGGCACAAAAAGCAGGGCTGACAAAAGCGGGAATTTCAGAAGAAGACATCCGTGAAATGATGCCAAGACTGGAAGAAATTGCCTTTGATTCAGAACGCAAGCTGATGAGTACAAAATACCGTCTGCATGGTGTATCGACGATACTTACCAAAGGTGCTGTCGATGTTCTGCTGGATCGGAGTGTAAAATTGGCAGAAAGTGGGAGAAACCGTGAGATCAATGACAAGATAAAGGAAGAAATCCTGCGGCAGAATCAGGAATTTTCGGAAAATGGTCTCCGTGTGCTTGCCTTTGCGTATAAAGAAGTGGATGAGGGCGAAAAACTGACGCTAGACGAGGAAAATGGATTTACATTTATTGGGTTGGTGGCAATGATCGACCCACCGCGGGCAGAAGCAGCAGAGGCAGTCCGCACAGCCAAACTTGCCGGAATCCGCCCCGTAATGATCACGGGTGACCATAAAGTGACAGCGGCGGCTATCGCGGAAAAGATTGGAATTTTCGAAGAGGGGGATCTGGCGGTGACCGGGCAAGAATTGGATGCCATGAGCGATGAAAAATTGGATAAGCTTTTGGAAGAAATCTCCGTTTATGCAAGAGTATCGCCGGAAAACAAAATCCGAATTGTAAAAAGCTGGCAGAAGAAAGGGCGCATCACGGCGATGACGGGCGATGGTGTCAACGATGCACCGGCATTGAAAAAAGCCGATATTGGCGTGGCGATGGGAATTACCGGTACAGAGGTGTCGAAAGATGCGTCGGCGATGATTCTCGCGGATGACAATTTTGCAACGATCATCAAAGCCGTTTTAAACGGAAGAAATGTTTATCGCAATATTAAAAATGCAATTCAGTTTCTGCTTTCCGGAAATATGGCAGCAATCCTTGCGGTACTTGCCTGTTCCGTGCTGGCACTGCCGTCGCCATTTGAACCGGTGCATCTTCTCTTTATAAATTTATTGACCGATTCGCTGCCGGCGCTTGCCATCGGTATGGAACCATCGGATCCGCAATTATTAGCGCAAAAGCCAAGAAATCCCAAAGAAGGTATCCTTACAGGAAAATTTGTGCGACGTCTTTTGGGATATGGTGCACTCATTGCGACAGCGGCGATGACAGCTTTTGCGATGGGCTTGCAGAAAGACGCGGCAACGGCGGCGACGATGGCATTTGCGACCCTGACGCTGGCGCGGTTGTTTCACGGATTTACCTGCCGGAGTGAACGTCCGCTTATTGATGTAAAACTTTCTACGAATTTGTGGAGCATCGGTGCATTTGCGGCAGGTACCTTATTGCTGGCGGCAGTTCTCTTTATTCCGGGGCTGAACAATCTGTTTGAGGTCATGCCGTTAAATAAGGCGCAATATGCTTTTATTCTGGGGTTGGCGGTGGCACCGACCATAGTGATTCAGATGGGTAAAATTGTACTGGCAAGAAGGAAAACAATCTGTTAAAATAAACTCAGAAACACACTTTTCGAGAAAAGAGGCGAGGATATGAATACAAAGCGGGAATATTGGCAACGAAATGCGATGGCAGTGATCGGGATGCTGATTTTTTCAGCCGGCATTAACCTTTTTATCGTACCGGCAAACCTCTACAATGGCGGAGTTCTGGGAATCAGCCAGGTGCTTCGTACGGTATTGGTGCGATATCTTCATGTGGTAGCCGGAGCGACGGACATTGCCGGTATCATCAACATGCTTCTGAACATTCCGCTCTTTGCGTTGGCGTATGTATTTGTTGGTAAGAAATTCTTCTTTCGCACACTGGTCTGCGTGATCAGTCAGACACTGTTTCTCAGTCTGATCCCGATACCGGCGGTGCCGATTGTGCAGGATTCTCTTACCGCGAGCATCATCGGTGGGATTTTTGGCGGAACCGGAATCGGCATAGCATTGCAGTCCGGGGGCTCCAGTGGCGGTCTGGATATCGTTGGAATGATCTTTACCAAACGGTTCAAGGGATTTAGTGTCGGGAAAGTGTCATTGTCGGTAAATGCCGTTATTTACATTATTTGTGCGGTGCTGTTCGGGCTTCCTACGGCGGTGTACAGCATTATCTATTCGGCGGTAAATATGCTGATGGTCGACCGGACGCATACCCAGAACATTAACACGGAAGTGGTAATATTTACCAAAAAGAAACCGCTGGAGATCATTGATTATATTGTCAATGAATATCACCGGGATGCGACCTGGTGGGAAGCGAAGGGCGGTTATACCGAGGAAAATACGTATATGGTCATTGTCGTTCTGTCCAAATACGAATGTGCTCATTTGAAGCGTGAGTTAAAAGAGGTGGATGAGCATGCGTTTGTCGTTGTAAAAGATGGAATGTCCGTTGTGGGAAAATACGAAAAGCATTTACAGTAATGAAAAAGATTCTCATTTTAAAAGTCGTTTTTGTGGGGAAAATCTCTTGTTTTTTGCAAATTATTAGAATATACTAATGATTGTTAGCAAACACTAACTACAAGACTGTTTTTTGAAAGGAGAATAAAAAAGTGAATCATTTGCAGATTGAAAAGATAATAGGAAGAGAAATTATGGATTCCCGTGGAAATCCGACCGTAGAGGCAGAAGTTTATCTGTGTGGCGGTGTGATGGGAAGAGGAACCGCACCATCCGGAGCCTCTACCGGTGAATTTGAGGCGCTTGAACTTCGTGATGGCGACAAGGGAAGATATCTTGGAAAAGGTGTTTCCAAGGCGGTTGAAAATATCAACACGACCATTCAGGAGACGTTGAAAGGAATGGATGCGTCGGATATTTACGCGGTAGATGCAGCGATGAGAAAAGCCGATGGAACAAAGGACAAATCCAATCTGGGAGCCAATGCGATCCTTGCGGTTTCGATTGCTTGTGCGAAGGCAGCAGCCAATGCATTGGAGATTCCGTTGTACCGTTTCCTTGGCGGAATCAGTGGAAATCGTCTTCCGGTTCCGATGATGAATATTGTAAACGGAGGATGCCATGCATTGTCTTCCGGACTTGATGTGCAGGAATTTATGATCATGCCGGTCGGAGCACCTTCTTTTAAAGAATGTCTTCGCTGGTGTGCGGAAGTATTCCATGCGCTGGCTTCGATTTTAAAAGAAAGAGGACTGGCTACTTCTGTCGGCGATGAAGGTGGTTTTGCACCTGCATTGAAATCCGATGAAGAAGCCATCGAAACCATTCTCGAGGCAGTAAAAAAAGCAGGATATGAGCCGGGAAAAGATTTCAAGATTGCGATGGATGCCGCTTCTTCCGAATGGAAAACAGGCACTGTGGGAGAATATAAACTTCCAAAAGCCGGAACGGTTTATACGTCAGAGCAGTTGATTGACCATTGGAAAAAACTGGTTGAGAAATATCCGATCATTTCCATCGAGGACGCATTGGACGAAGAAGACTGGGAAGGCTGGAAAAAACTTACAGCAGAACTTGGCGACAAAGTACAGTTGGTTGGCGATGACTTGTTTGTAACAAACACCGAGCGTCTGGCAAAGGGAATTGAGCTTGGCTGTGGAAACAGTATCTTGATCAAACTCAATCAGATCGGTTCTGTATCCGAGACATTGGAAGCTATTAAAATGGCACATAAAGCCGGATACACAGCAATTTCATCCCATCGTTCCGGCGAGACAGAGGATACGACAATCGCCGATCTTGCCGTGGCACTCAACACCTGCCAGATCAAGACCGGAGCACCAAGCCGTTCCGAGCGTGTAGCCAAATACAACCAGCTTCTCCGTATCGAAGAAGAACTTGGCGAAAGTGCAGTATATCCGGGAATGAATGCCTTTAATGTGAAATAAACGGCGTTTCAATTAGAAAAGGAGATCAGAGTTTTCCAAGCGGGAATACTTAAAAAATAAGTAGTAAATTAGTATTTTTAGAATTTTAGTAATTTATCAAAAAGGTTTGCATGACGTGAGTACAAACGCGCGGGTATCAGATATGTGTCATTTACATATCGATACCCCTGCGTCGTTTGTTGGAGCGAGAGCGCTCACGAAATGCAAACCTTTTTTGAAAGATTACGGAAATTTGAAAAAAAGTCTTGTTTCTTTGCTGATTCTTTACTACCATATCTGTATAATAAAAAACGGAGGAGATGGAAAGAAATGAAAAATGTAACAAAGTACATAATTGACGGATTGAAGATGTTCAGTATTTTGGCGGGGGCATTCTTGCTCTGCCTCCTGTTGGAAACAAAATTTTCGGCAGAGACCGTACCGCCGGCAGTTATGGCGATGGCAGTGTTTTTTGTGTCGAGATTTACGGATGGATTTGTGTATGGGATCATCGCCTCGCTGTTAAGTGTACTTGTACTTAATTTTGCGTTTGCTTTTCCATATTTTGCCTTTAACTTCAGCATTCCGGAAAATATCATTTCCGCGGTGATCATGCTTGTGATCACGGCAATGACGAGCACGATTACGTCACAGCTTAAATGGCAGGAACGTGTGCGGGCAGAGAGTATCAACGAAAAAATGCGCGGAAACCTTTTAAGGGCGGTTTCTCATGATCTTAGGACTCCGCTTACAACGATTTACGGATCCAGTTCGGCAATTGTACAAAATTATGAGCATTTGTCTGAGAATCAGGTTGTGCAGCTGGCGGACGGAATTCGGGAAGATGCCAGATGGCTTATCGGAATGGTGGAAAATATTTTGTCCATTACACGGATTGACAACGATGGAGTGAAACTTGTCAAGACATCGACAGTTTTGGAAGAACTGATCGATTCGGTGCTGACGCAGTTTAAAAAACGGTATCCGAATCAAAAAGTGAAGGTGTCGATACCGGAAGAATTTACCAGTATCCCAATGGATGCAGTGCTGATTGAACAGGTTCTTATGAATCTTTTGGAAAATGCCGTGCAGCACGCGAAGGGAATGAAAACACTGGAACTTCATGTGTTTGTGCTGGGAGATAAAGCGGTATTTGAAGTCCGGGATGATGGATGTGGAATCGAAAAAGACCGAATGAAAGGACTTTTTCAAGATTATTTTTCTGTGAAAGATGCGCCGGTGGATAACCAGAAACGAAGCATGGGAATCGGTCTGGCTGTGTGTGCTTCGATCATTAAGGCACATGGTGGCGCGATTACGGCAGAGAATCGAAAGGAAGGGGGATGCTGCATCCGCTTTGCCTTAGAATTGGAGGAAACCGAAAATGAATAAGTATAAAGTGCAAGTGATAGAAGATGAGATTAACATTTGCAATTTTATGAAAATGATCTTTGAGACGCATGAGTATCAGACAATCTTTTCTCAAAGGGGAGAAAGCGGTTTGACGATGTTCTGGTCACATCATCCGGATGTTGTTATTTTGGATCTTGGACTGCCGGATATGGATGGGACAGAGGTGATAAAACAGATACGGAAGGATTCGGATACGCCGATTATTGTACTGTCGGCGCGAAGTGATGAATCAGACAAAGTAGAGGCACTGGATCTCGGTGCCAATGACTATATTACCAAACCGTTTGGAACCGATGAACTTTTGGCAAGGGTACGAGCCACACTAAGGACGGCACGATTTCAGGGCGCCGGAACAGGGATTAGACAAGAATTTCAACTGGGAGATATGAAAATCTCCTACGATGCCAGAAGAGTTACGATCGGAGAAGAAGAGATACGGTTGACGCAGACCGAATATAATATCGTAGAGCTGCTTGCCGTACATGCCGGAAAAGTACTTACCTATGCTGAAATTATTAAAAAAGTGTGGGGATATTCAGATCCCGGTAGTGTCAAAAAACTTCAAGTAAATATGGCAAATATTCGTAAAAAATTTGGTGAGACACCCGGCGAATACCGCTATATACGAAACGAACTTGGAGTCGGCTACCGCATGAATGACGAACAGGAATTATAACATAAAACGAAAGGGATACAACGATGAAATTAACAGATATTATGGGGTTGCTCGGAGGACTTGCACTGTTTTTATATGGTATGCAGATGATGAGCCAGGGACTCGAAAATGCAGCAGGCGATAAAATGAAGCAGATTCTTGAAAAACTGACTTCCAATCGTTTGCTGGGAGTATTGGTCGGTGCTGTTATTACTGCAGTGATCCAGTCCTCTTCGGCGACAACCGTAATGGTAGTAGGATTTGTAAATTGTGGCATGATGACGTTGACGCAGGCAATCTGGATCATCATGGGTGCTAATATCGGAACAACGATCACCGGGCAGCTGATTGCGTTGGATATCGGAGCATTGGCACCATTTATCGCCTTTGTCGGCGTAGCTGTGCTTGTATTTCTGAAAAATGAAAGAATCCATCATATCGGAAATATTGTGGCGGGGCTTGGAATCCTTTTTATCGGAATGGACATGATGAGTTCGTCAATGGCGCCACTTAGTGAATCACAGGAATTTGTCGGACTTTTGACTCGTTTTGAAAATCCGCTTTTGGGAATTCTTGCCGGAATGATCTTTACGGCGATCATTCAGTCATCATCGGCTTCAGTGGGAATTCTGCAGGCACTTGCAGCCAGTGGAATCGTTACATTGAACAGTGCAGCATTTATTCTTTTTGGACAGAATATTGGAACGTGTATTACGGCACTTCTTGCTTCCATCGGCGCAAACCGCAATGCAAAGCGGACAACGATCGTGCATTTTACCTTTAATGTTATTGGAACGTTCCTGTTTACGATTCTTTGCATCGTCACACCGCTGATCGGATGGCTGCAGGCATTTACTCCGACTAATGTACCCGGTCAGATCGCCAATTTACATACACTATTTAATGTTGTGACAACAATTCTTCTCCTTCCTTTTGGTGAGGTGCTTGCGAACATATCGCAGAAAATATTGCCAGTGAATGAAAAGGATGGTGCAATTCAAGGTGTTCTGCCTCGGATGCAGTTTAATGTCCGGGATACTCTGGGGCAATCCGCAGTCAGTACGGAAGAGGCAAAAAAAGAATTGTGGGATATGCTCCGTATGGCGGAGCGAAATGTACACAATGCGTTTGATGTATTTACCAAAAATGACAAGGAGATGTTTCAGACCATCGCTGCGACGGAAGAGCAGGTGGATCAGATGAATACGCAGATTTCCTGTCTTATTACGAACGCACTTTCCCACGAAAATACGACGATCGGAAGCGGCGTTTTCAGCAGCTATTATGCCATTGCCGGGAATATAGAGCGGATCAGTGATCATGCAATGAATATTGCGGAATATTCGAAAAACCGTAAAAAGATGGGTGTCAAATTTTCGAAGAAGGCAAAAAAAGAAGCCGCCTATCTTCAAGAAATCTGCGATGAGTTATTTGCTACACTAACAGATGTAGATGGTGACGTGGGAAAATGGCACGATAGGATTGCAGAGAAAGAGCAAGAGATTGATGATCTCACGAAAAAATGCCGCGAGCGCATGATGGAACGTATTCAGAAGGAAGAATGTTCGTATCAGGCAAGTATCTTATATTCGGAAATGCTTACGGATTTTGAACGAATTGGAGATCATGCACTCAATATTGCAGATGAATTACAGACGATTGCCTCGTTAGGAGCAGAAAATTGGACTTGGAATTTAGAAGAAGGGGGATTGGATGATTAGCCCTATTTTAATCGCCATGATTATTTTAATCTGTGTTTTTTTGGACCGGGTTTCTGACCGTTTTGGAATCCCGGTTTTACTTGGTTTTATATTACTTGGTATCTTTTTTGGCTCCGATGGAGTGGTTAAGATCCCGTTTGACAACTATTCGTTCGCGGAGCAGGTGTGTTCGATCGCTTTAATCTTTATTATGTTTTACGGCGGTTTTGGAACAAACTGGGAACATGCCAGACCGGCGGCGGGAAAGGCTGTCTTATTATCGACGTTCGGCGTGCTGCTGACAGCGGGCGTGACCGGACTTCTTTGTCATTATATTCTTTCGATTTCATGGATTGAAAGTTTTCTGATCGGAGCACTGCTCAGTTCTACCGACGCGGCTTCCGTCTTTTCCATATTGCGTTCCAAACAGTTAAACCTCAAATACAATACGGCCTCTCTGCTGGAATTGGAGAGTGGAAGTAATGATCCGGTGGCGTATATGATGACGGCTATTTTGATCACGGTCGCAAAGGGAAGTCTGAATTCGTATCAGCTTATTCAGATGATCGTTCTGCAGATCGGCGGAGGCATCGTATGTGGTATTTTGTTTGCCGCGGCTTCGGTTTATCTCATGAAGCACTGCCGGTTTTCTACGGATGGTTTTGATATTATTTTTTCCGTCGGAATTGCTTTGCTGGCCTATGCGATGCCGACCGCAATGGGCGCAAATGGTTATCTCAGCGTATACATTGTAGGAATTGTACTGGGAAATTCTGACATTAAGAATAAGACCAATCTGGTTCATTTCTTTGATGGTATGACCGGACTTACCCAGATTCTGATTTTCTTTTTGATGGGACTACTGGCATTTCCGTCAAGACTGCCGCAGGTAATTTTGCCGGCTCTTGTCATCGCACTGATCGTGACATTTATCGCAAGACCGTTGTCTGTGATCCTTGTTCTAACGCCATTTCGGGCAAAAGCAGCGCAACAGATCCTCGTTTGCTGGTCGGGACTGCGTGGAGCGGCTTCCATCGTGTTTGCCATGATGGCGACACAGAGCCTGAATCTGGAAAATGATATCTATCATATTGTATTTACGGTCGTCTTGTTTTCCATTCTTTTCCAGGGTGCATTGCTTCCGGCAGTTGCAAAAAAACTGGATATGATTGACGAGAGCGACACGGTATTGAAAACGTTCAATGACTATTCCAACGAAGTTCCGGTTCAATTTATCCAATTTATGGTAACGAGAGAACATGCCTGGTGCGGAAGGGCACTCTGTGAGATCAATCTGCCGCCGGAGACGCTTGTTGTCCTGCTGGAGCGGGAAGGCAAAAATATTGTCCCAAACGGCCAGACGATACTGCTGGAAGGAGACCGTCTGATCCTCAGCGCACTTGCACCGGAGGAAGTGACCGGAATCCGGCTTCTTGAAAAGCATTTGGAGGAGGGCCACAAATACGTCGGAAAGAAACTGAGCGAGATCAAAACCGGAAAAAATGAGTTGATCATTATGATACAGCGAGAAGGAAGCATTATCATTCCGAATGGAAATGACGTTTTGCAGGTGGGGGATATGGTCGTTATCAATCGCTCGAAATAGTTGGTAACCAATATTTAATAAATTTTTTGTTGCGTAGAGCGGATATTTTGTTATAATTAAATATAGGTAGTACTATACCGGTTGACGATTTTATGACAAAGAAGTGGAGTATATATGGTTAGTGAACAAAAAGTAAGGATGATGATCCGTCTCGCGGACTATGAGTCGCATGAGGGAAAACAGGATTTTGCACGGACAAAATATTACAAAATGGATTATATCCGTCTGCAGATTTTGAAAACGCTTGTCTGTGTGACATGCGCTGTCGTGTTGATCGCGGTGATCGCCGGATTGTACAATATGGAATATTTGATCACCAATGCGTTGGAACTCGATTATATCAGCATTGGACGAACGTATCTCGTAATTTATATTCTGCTTTTGGGATTATTTTCTTTTGTCACAGTGAGCGTTTCTTCAGTTCAATACGAAGCGTCAAAGAAACGTGTCAAGGAGTATTATCTTGTTTTGCAGGAACTGATTCGTTATTATGAGAGGGAAGAAGAGGAAAATGGAAATAAGGAGGAGCGGAATTTATGATGATGGCATTGCTGGTTTTGAAAACCAGATGTAAAGAATTTTATGAAAAAAACTATCGAATTGTCCGTTCTGTTTTGAAGATTGTGATCAGTTTGATCCTTTATAGTATCATTTTGTACCAGCTTCCGTTTTCAAAAGAACTCCGGGAATATGGACTTCCGTTGTCCGTTATTCTGGCATTGATCAGTGGATTTGTGCCGGATTCGGTTATCATTTTTTTTGCGGCGGTACTTGCGGCACTTGAAATTTCAGCGGTTTCTTATCTGGTGGCAGCATGTTTTTTGTTTGTTCTCCTGATATATTTTCTGCTGTTTGGCCGATATGCAAAGAGTCAGAGTTATCTGGTTCTTTTGATTCCGGCACTTTGGCCGTTGAACATTGTGCTTGCCGTGCCAATCGTAGCCGCATTGTTTTTGAATCTGGCGATGATTCCGGCGTGTCTGGCAGGAGTGTTCGTAAGATATATTCTGCTTGCGGTCGAAAATTATTATATGATTTCACAAAATTCGGTAGATACCGGAAATACACTGGAAGGATTGCAGTACTGCATTCAGTTTCTTCTTCAAAATAAGGAAATGCTTCTTTATATGATCACGTTTGTGATTGTTTATGTAGTTGTATTTTTGATCCGCCGCGGTCGTTTTAATCATGCATCACAGATTGGCATTTTTGTTGGTCTGGTTGCCGGAATGACGGGCGTGATCGCCGGGGATGCGTTTTGGAAGATTGACACCGATCTTATGAAACTGCTTCTGGGGATGGCATTGACAGCAGTGATTTCTTATCTGGTACAGTTTTTCCGTATGACACTCGATTATACCGGAGTGCATAAACTACAATTTGAAGATGAAGAGTATTTATATTATGTAAAAGCCGTTCCGAAAATGAAGGTCGCACCGGGAGATAAGACGGTGACCAGAATTGAAGAAGATCGGGATGAGGGAATGATCGATCTAAAAGAGGAGATCGAAAAAGTGTTGGAAGAAGATATGAATTCTGACCATAAATAAAGCCGAAAATAGGCAGGCAGGAGATGAGCACGTATGGAAATGATACGAAGTTTTTTTAAAGATTATGTGGCATGGCTTACGATGCCCGCAATTAACATCATAGATATTATTGAGATACTTATCATTGCATTTGCTGTTTATCATATCATAATCTGGATCAAGGATACCCGTGCCTGGGCATTGATGAAAGGTATCGTTGTATTGTTCATTGTATGGCTGATTGCCGTGATTTTGGGAATGAATGTGCTGCTATGGATTTTCCAGAATGCGATGGTGATCGGAATTACAGCAATTGTAATTATTTTCCAGCCAGAGTTTCGCAATGCTCTGGAGCAGCTTGGGCGAAAGTCGTTTTCGTCCATTAGTCCGTTTGATGAGAGTAAATCCAAAACGGATCGTTATTCGGAACGAAGTGTGCAGGGAATTGTAAAAGCAGTTTATGAGATGGCAAAGGTGAAGACGGGCGCACTAATTGTAGTAGAGAAAGAGATTCAATGCCGTGAGTTTGAAAGAACCGGTATCCCGATTGATGCAGAGATCAGCAGCCAGCTTCTGATCAATATATTTGAACACAATACTCCATTGCATGATGGAGCTGTAATTCTGCGTGATAACCGCGTGGTATCGGCGACTTGTTATCTTCCATTGTCAGACAATCTGGAACTTAGCAAGGAATTGGGAACCAGACATCGTGCAGGGCTTGGTGTCAGCGAAGTTTCGGATTCTCTCACAATCATTGTGTCAGAGGAAACAGGAGCTGTATCGACGGCGATGAATGGCAAATTGACGCGAAATATGGATGCCGATACGCTGACGGAAATGTTGACACGTGTGTCAAAACGTTCTTCGGACAACGCCAGAAAGAAATGGTGGAAGGGGGCAGACAAACATGAAAAACAAGTGGATGAAAAGCAAATTGATGAATAATTTCGGATTAAAAGTGATCTCTCTTGTTGTGGCATTTATTGTCTGGCTTGTGATCATTAATACCACCGATCCGACGATTACAAAGACGTTTACGGATATTCCGGTTAAAGTAATCAATGAAAATGTCATTACGTCGTTAAACCAGGTATATGAAGTGGTTGACGGCGATATGGTAGATGTGGTTGTGAAAGGAAAGCGCAGCTTTGTAGAAGAACTGACCAATGATGATTTTACGGCGACGGCGGATCTGAGTAAACTGTCTACGGTAAATACGGCCGGGATTCAGGTGAAATTAAATAAGGCAACAAAGGAAAATGTAGAACTTGACTGGAATAATGAGGTGCTTCGTATCTCGCTGGAGGAAAAGGAGAGCCAGCAGGTCCGTGTCCAGATTGATACGGAAGGTGAACTGGCAGAATCCTATGTTCTTGGAGACATTACGGCGCAGCCAAATATCATAGAGATTTCCGGTGGGAAGTCAAAGATTAAGAAGGTAGATTCCATCGGTGCGGTAGTGCAGCTGAAAGGGCAAAACAGCAATTTTTCAGCGGATGTAACTCCAATTTTATATGACAGTGAAGGAGAAGTTATCGATTCTTCCAATGTAACTTTCAGCAATGATACCATTCATGTGGAAGTCGAGGTCGTTCCGACGAAGACCATTCCGCTTTATGTAGAGGCGACGGGCACACCGGCTTCGGGCTACCGTCATGTACAGACGGATTATAAACCGGATAGCGTAGTCATTTCCGGAAAGAAATCCGATCTGGAAAATGTTAAATCCATTAAGGTTCCGATTTCTGTCGAGGGAGCCAAGACAGATGTTGAGCAGGAAATCGATCTGACCCAATATCTGTACAATACCGGATGTAAACTGACAGAAGAAAATACAACCGTTTCGATCCGCTGTGTGATCGAAAAAAATGGAAAGCGTACGTTTTCTTTTGTAAATTCCGATATTAATGTGAAGAACCTTCCCAATAATCTGAATTTTACGTATGTGAATGAAAATAAACGAAACAGCGTGACTGTACAGGGAGGCGAAGACGATCTGAGCAAATTGACATTGACGACACTTGGTGCGTATATTGATGTCAAGGGACTGTCTGCCGGACGGCATACGGTAGAAGTCCAGTTCGATCTGCCGGAGAATCTCAAACTAAAATCAAAAGTGAGGGTAGAAGTCCTACTTACGCAGTCGGAGGATAACGTGGAGAAACCGACGGAAGAGCCGACTGCTACCCCAGCAGAATAGTACGTACTTGTACTATGACTTGACTTTCCTGTATTTTGGTGTAAAATAAAGTATTGGAAAGAATTTGATTTGAAAAGAGAGGATGTAAGAGATGTTAAACTATAAACGATACAAAAGAGTGCCGGTCGTAGATTTTAAAGAGCGTACCTGGCCAAATAAAGAAATTGAGAAAGCACCGATTTGGTGTAGCGTGGATTTGAGAGATGGTAACCAGGCTTTGATCGAGCCGATGGTAGTAGAAGAGAAAATTGAATTCTTTAACCTGCTTGTAAAACTGGGATTTAAGGAAATTGAAATTGGATTTCCGAGTGCATCCCAGATTGAATATGATTTTTTGAGACAATTGGTTGAGAGAAATCTGATTCCGGATGATGTGACGGTTCAGGTTTTGACGCAGTGCCGTGAGCACCTGATTCAAAAGACATTTGAATCCCTGAAGGGAATCAAACGTGCAATCGTACACATTTACAATTCTACTTCCACATTGCAGCGTGATGTAGTATTCCATATGTCACAGGACGAAGTAAAACAGATTGCGATTGATGGAACCAAGATGGTTAAAAAATATATGAAAGATTACGATGGAGAAGTAATCTTAGAGTATTCTCCGGAGAGTTTTACCGGAACAGAACTTCCGTATGCCTTGGAAGTATGTGAGGCAGTCCTGGATGAATGGGGCGCTTCCAAAGACAAAAAGGTGATCATCAACCTGCCATCTACCGTAGAGATGAATACACCAAATGTTTATGCCGATCAGATTGAATGGATGTCAACTCACTTCAAAGACCGTGAGCGTGTTATCTTGAGTATCCACCCACACAATGACCGTGGTACAGCGGTGGCATCTGCCGAACTGGCAATGCTTGCCGGCGCTGACCGTGTAGAAGGAACGCTGTTTGGAAATGGAGAACGTACCGGAAACGTGGACGTTTTGAATATTGCTTACAATATGTTCTCCCAGGGAATCAATCCGGAATTGGAGATTGAAAATGTAAATGAGATCATCGATGTATACGAGAGATGCAATAAAATGGATATCGATATGCGTCATCCATATGCAGGTAAATTGGTATTTACCGCATTCTCCGGTTCTCATCAGGATGCAATCAATAAAGGGGTTCAGGCAATGCATGAGCGTGGCAATGAACACTGGGAAGTTCCATATCTTCCAATCGATCCGAGTGATCTGGGAAGAGAGTACGAACCAATTGTCCGTATCAACAGCCAGTCCGGAAAGGGCGGTGTAGCCTTTGTTATGGATACCTACTTTGGTTTCAAACTTCCAAAGAGCATGCACAAGGAATTTGCTGATGTAATCCAGAAAATCTCCGAAAAGCAGGGTGAAGTGGCACCGGATCAGATTATGTCAGAATTTAAAGCACATTATATCGACCGCAAAGAGCCATATCACTTCCGTCGCTTGAAAGTAGAAGACCTCAGCGAAGAAATGCCGGAAAGTGGATTTGATACAAAAGTTTATCTGACTTATACATTTGAAGGAAACGAAAAAACGATCGAAGCCTATGGCAATGGTCCGATTGACGCTGTACAGCGTGGACTGCAGGCAGAGATCAATATGCCGATCAAGGTATTGGATTACACCGAGCATGCACTGCAGATGGGATCCAACGCACAGGCAGCAGCATATATCCATCTGATGGACGAGAGCCGCGGAATCGTGACTCACGGTGTGGGAATCAGTTCCAATATTACCCGTGCTTCCATCCGTGCATTGTTTAGTGCCGTAAACCGCTTTATTGCAAATGAAGCAGTGAAAGAGTAATTATAAGAACGTAAAGCCCCCATATATTTCCATGTTCACCGAATATGCGCAGGCGCATATAGGTTTGATAGAAATATATGGGGCTTTTTTAATTATTCTATTGACATATCCGTTAATCCAAGGTATACTTTTATTTAAAATTAAAGTATTTGTCCGTAAAAATATAAAAAATACGTAAAAAAACTTAAAGGGGATGAAGAGATGATTTTTTCATATGCTGAATGCATAAAAAAGTATGGCACCGATTATAGGATAAAGAAAGCAATACAAGAAGGAAAATTGTACAAAATGGAACCGGGAATATATTCGAATAGTAGATGTGAGTCGGATACAGCTGTTATAGAAAAGAAGTATCCTCATGCAGTATTTACATTGAATAGTGCATTTTACTATCAAGGATTGACAGATACGATACCATTATATTATTATCTTGCGACAGATAAAAACGCAAGTAAGATAGTTGATAAGAGTGTTAAACAGATTTTTGATAATAATAATAGTTTGGATATTGGTGTTGAAATAATAAATTACTGTGGGGATGATATTCGTGTTTTTTCAAAAGAAAGGTTGTTGATTGAACTTATTAGGAAAAAGAATAAAATGCCGTTTGACTATTATAAAGAAATTCTAAGAAATTATCGTAAAATAATATATGAACTCGATTTCCAACTTGTGGAGGAATATGCTGAGAAATTGCCTAAGACCAATTTGGTTATGAAAACGATACAATTGGAGGTGCTTTAAGTGATAATTAGGGATATGATTTTAAAATTAGAAGATAGCGGATATTCAAAGCAAGACGCAAGAGCACGTGTGTGTCAGGATATTGTTTTAAAGGCAATATCCCAAAGTGTTTTTTCGAATAATGTAACAATTAAAGGTGGAGTGTTAATGAGAGATTTAACAAAGAATAATCGAAGAGCTACACAGGATATTGATATAGACTTTATAAAATATTCTTTATCTGATCAGTCTATTGATTTATTCATACAAAGACTGAATGTGTTTCCTGATATAACGATTGAAAGAATATCACAGATTACAGAATTGAATCAGCAGGATTATAAGGGGAAAAGTGTTAAAATACTGGTAACGGATTCAGAAAAAACAAGTGTTCAAAGTAAAATTGATTTTGGAGTACATAAACATTTGCAGATTGATCAAGAAGAATATTGTTTTGAAATTGTCAGTGATAACAAAGGAATATCGTTATTGGCAAATTCAAAAGAGCAAATGTTTGCAGAGAAGATAAGATCTTTGTTGAAATTTGGTGCGTTTAGCACGAGATATAAAGATATTTTCGATTTATATTTTTTATGTGACAAAGTTAATAATAGTAAATTGAATGATTGTTTAACGAAATTTGTTTATAATGATAAGAATATGAGAGAGAATAATATAACAGAAGTGGTTCAAAGAATCCAAAAAACTTTTGAAAATAAACAATATTGTGATAGAGTTGATCATAGTGATAAGCGCTGGCTGGATGAATCAATAGATGAAATTTTGAAAAAAATATTAGACTTTTTGTTTACGATGCAAAATACATTCGTAGACTTTTAACTTATAACAGCCCACTGCCATTTCTTGCGAGACTATATGCGCTTGCGCATATTCGTCTCGCAAGAAATGGCAGTGGGGTGCAGTTTTTACTTCATATTCTCGTTCGCTGTCGCTAACATCAGTTTGATTCGATTCAACTGATTTACTTCGCTGGCGCCCGGGTCGTAGTCAACGGCTACGATGTTGGCGTCTGGGAAGGCGGAGCGGAGCTGTTTGATCACACCTTTTCCAACGACATGGTTTGGCAGACAGCCAAATGGCTGCGTACAAACGATGTTTGGTACACCGCTGTGAATCAGTTCGATCATTTCACCGGTGAGGAACCAGCCCTCGCCGGTCTGATTGCCGGCAGATACGAATGGAGCGGCATAATCCGCCAATTGATAGATATTTGCCGGTGGCTCAAAACGGTTACTTTCTTCGAGTGCCTGGCGCATTACCTTACGATACCGTTCCATAAACCAGATGGCGGCTTTGGAAAGCAGTTTCGTAGAGGATGGTTTGCCAAGGTGTTCCACTTTAAAAATGTTATTGTAAGCACTGTACATGAAGAAGTCCAGCATGTCCGGACATACGGCTTCAGCGCCTTCTTCTTCCAGCAGTTTAACGATATAGTTGTTGGCGGCCGGCAGATATTTTACCAAAATCTCGCCGACGATACCAACTTTTGGTTTCTTTACATCATCGCGAAGTTCGATGGTATCAAAATCTTTGATAATTCCACGGATGTTTTTGTGGAATTCCGAACGTTTCGGATGTTTTACCGCTTCGATACAGATCTGTTTCCATTTTTCATGAAGGGCATTGACAGAACCCGGCACTTTTTCGTAAGGGCGGGTTTTGTAAACGACACGCATAAACAAATCGCCATAAACCAAAGCCTGAATGGCTCCATTGAGGAGGCGGTAGTTGATCTTGAATCCCGGATTCTTTTCTACACCCGCACTCAATGAGATAACCGGTACCTGTTCCATGCCGGCTTTGCGCAGGGCACGGCGGATAAATCCGATATAGTTTGTCGCACGGCATCCACCACCGGTCTGTGTGATGATGATGGCGGTGCGGTCAAGGTCGTATTTTCCGGAAAGCAAAGCTTTCATAAACTGTCCAACGACAAGAAGAGAAGGATAGCAGGCATCATTATTAACATATTTGAGACCGTAATCCAATTCGTCCTCTCCGGTAGGAAGCTGAACAATGTTATAACCGGCAGCAGCAAGTGCCGGAACGACCATATCAAAGTGGATCGGCGACATCTGTGGTGCGAGGATCGTATAGTTTTTACGCATTTCCTCGGTAAAGATGACGCGGTGGTAAGCAGCGTCTTTTACCTCTGCTTTTACGCCCTTTCGTTCCCGGTCTTTTACGGCAGAGATCAGTGAACGGATACGGATCCTGGCGGCTCCCAAGTTGTTTACTTCGTCAATCTTAAGGACGGTACAGATCTTATTGGAACCCGTCAAGATATCATTGACCTGATCCGTTGTTACCGCATCCAGACCACAGCCAAAGGAATTTAACTGGATCATATCCAGGTTATCCTGGGTGCGGACAAAGGTTGCGGCCGCATACAAACGGGAATGATACATCCATTGATCCATCGCGATCGTAGGGCGGTTGATCGGTTCCAGATGCGACACGCTGTCTTCGGAAAGAACGGCGATATCGTAAGAAGTGATCAATTCCGGAATTCCGTGGTTGATCTCCGGATCGATGTGATACGGACGGCCGGCAAGGACAATACCATGTTTGCCGTTGTCTTTCATCCATTTCAGGACTTCTTCTCCTTTGCGTTTGATATCTTCTCTCGTTTCGGTCAATTCCTCAAAGGCGATGTGTGCGGCCTGACGGATCTCAGACTCCGCGATGCCATTTGCCTTTGAGATCACTTTTACCAATTCGTCGGTAAGAATTTTTTCACTTTCAAAAGAAAGAAATGGATTCTGGAAAATAATGTCAGAACCAGCAAGCTCCTCGACGTTGTTTTTAATGTTTTCGCCATAAGAGGTAACGATCGGACAATTGTAATGATTGCCGGCACCCTCAAATTCACAGCGTTCGTAAGGCACACAAGGGTAGAAGATGTAATCCAGACCCTGATGGATCAGCCACATGACATGACCGTGTGCCAGTTTTGCCGGGTAACATTCGGACTCACTTGGGATGGATTCGATTCCCAGAGAGTAAATCTTCCGGCTGGACTTTGGTGAAAGAACGACTTCGTAACCAAGTTCCGTGAAGAACGTAAACCAGAATGGGTAATCCTCGTACATATTCAAAACACGTGGAATGCCGACTTTGCCACGGTATGCTTTGTCCGCAGTCAATGGTTTGTAATGGTCAAATAATCGTTTGTTTTTATATTCAAATAAGTTTGGAACATCTTTTTTCTTTTTGGCAATTCCAAGACCACGTTCACAGCGGTTTCCGGAGATAAACTGGCGGCCGCCGGTAAATTTGTTGATCGTGAGGCGGCACTGGTTCGTACATCCTTTACAGCGAGACATCGAGCTTTCAAATTTCAAAGCAATGATATCCTCTAAAGGAAGCATGGTCGTAGGCATTCCTTCTTCGTAATGTTCCCGTGCGATCAGGGCAGCACCAAAAGCTCCCATGATGCCGGCGATGTCCGGGCGCACTGCCTGGCAGCCGGAGACACGTTCAAAACTGCGGAGAACCGCATCGTTGTAGAAGGTTCCTCCTTGCACGACGACATTGGTTCCGAGATCTTTCGGATCCGTCAGTTTGATTACTTTCAGTAATGCATTTTTAATAACAGAAATAGCAAGACCGGCGGAAATGTCGGCTACCGTAGCGCCTTCCTTCTGTGCCTGCTTTACTTTGGAGTTCATAAATACCGTACAACGCGATCCAAGGTCGATCGGATTTTCGGCAAATAAGGCCAGTTTCGCAAAATCTTTGACCCCGTAATTCAAGGAGCGGGCAAAGGTTTCGATAAAGGAACCACAACCGGAAGAGCAGGCCTCATTTAACTGCACGCTGTCAACCGAGTGGTTTTTAATCTTGATACATTTCATATCCTGTCCGCCGATGTCGAGGATACAGTCTACGTTTGGCTCGAAGAAAGAAGCGGCATAATAATGGGATACCGTCTCGACTTCCCCCTCGTCCAACATCAGGGCAGACTTGATCAATGCTTCACCGTAACCGGTAGAGCAGGAGCGGACGATCGTTGCGCTGTCCGGAAGAAGTTCATAAATTTCCTTCACGGCCTTGATCGTCGTTTTCAGCGGACTTCCGTTGTTATTGTCATAAAACGAATACAAAAGCGATCCGTCTTCTCCGACGAGAGCGACTTTGGTCGTCGTGGAACCGGCATCGATTCCGAGGAAGACATTTCCTTCGTAATCGGCAAGATTTCCCTTTTTCACGGCATGATTGTTGTGGCGTGCCGTAAAGTCTTCGTATTCCTTTTCGGAAGCAAACAATGGTTCCATACGGGTTACTTCAAATTCCATATGGATCTTGCTGCTCAATTTGTCCAATAATTGTTTTAATGTTGTCTCGCCTTCACCTTTTGAATTCATCGCAGCACCGCTTGCCGCAAAAAGATGGGAATGCTCCGGCGCAATGATCGCATCGTCGGTCAACTCGAGAGTGCGGATGAATGCGGCTTTTAATTCCGTAAGGAAATGAAGCGGTCCCCCTAAGAAAGCAACATTTCCACGGATTGGCTTACCGCAGGCAAGTCCACTGATCGTCTGGTTGACTACCGCCTGAAAAATGGAAGCGGCGAGGTCCGGTTTGGAGGCGCCTTCATTGATAAGCGGCTGAATGTCCGTTTTGGCAAATACACCACAACGGGAAGCAATCGGATAAATTGCCTGGTAATCTTTGGCATATTCATTGAGCCCGGCAGCATCTGTTTTTAACAAGGTTGCCATCTGGTCGATGAAAGAACCGGTACCACCGGCACAGATTCCGTTCATTCGCTGTTCGATTCCTCCGGTGAAATAAATGATCTTAGCATCTTCCCCGCCGAGTTCGATCGCTACATCGGTCTGTGGAGCGAAATCTTTTAATGCGGTTGCCACGCTGACAACTTCCTGAACAAAAGGAATGTCAAGGTGTTCGGAGATCGTTAATCCGCCGGAACCGGTGATCATCGGTGCAATCGCCTGATCGCCGAGCTGCTCATACGCGCGCTCGATGATGCCGCGAAGCGTTTCCTGAATATTTGCGTAGTGACGTTCATATGCAGAAAATAAAATATTATTTTGTTCGTCGATAATCGCGATCTTGACTGTCGTTGAGCCAATATCTATACCTACTCTGTTCATACTAACCTCCATTATGTGAAACGTATATCTCTATCTTTATGAAAATGATTTACTACTTATTAAATGTGTTTTAGTAAAATTGCGCTTTGAGTTATAGTATACGACAAAATTTGCGTTTTGTAAACAAAATTCGAAAGTAACTTAAAATTGGCAAATGAATATACTGTTAGAGAAGCAAATAGAATTGAGGAAATTTCATGAATCGCAGATATTGTAATGGAATGGTACATGTGATAAAACCGGGAGATACGCTGTATCAGCTCAGCCGGTATTACCGGATCCCGATGGCAATGCTGCTGCGTGCCAACCCGTATGTAGATGTGTACAATCTGCAGGTGGGGCAGGAAATCTGTATTCCGATGGTACGCGCCCACCAGGGAATGATCTGTATGCCGGCGCCAAAAGACGAACCACTGCCTGTCACTGCTGTTACCGATGAGACAGAGACCGAAACGCAGGTGCAGTCGCAGGAGGAGAGCGGCACGAAAATCTCCGAAAGCGAAAACGCAGAAAAGGAGCCGGAAAAAGTGGCAGAAGAACCGGAGAAAAAAGAAGTCGTTTCTTCCGCAAGCGCTCCGAGCGAGGAAGAAGAGAAAAAAGTGTACATCACCGATGGCAAGCAAAGCCTGGGCGAAGTATTGATGGCGCATGAGACGACCTGGGAAGAATTTGTCCGCTTAAACAACCTGGATCAGGTGGCTTTGCAGGAAGACCAGATTTTGTACTTTACCAAATAGAATGGGCAATTCCCAGATAGAAGGACGGCAGGAAACTATAACAATAAGTTGTAATTTGTTTTGTTGCCGTTCTGTTTAGAAAAAAACCGAAAAAAGAAGTTTTAATATTAAAGTATTTTTTTCGGCTTGTGTTAAGTCAATTGCTGATTTTTCGGAAATTTTGCAATTTGCCGGAAAAGATTTGCATGAAGTGAGTATAAACACACGGGTATCAGATATGCGTATTTTGCATATCGATACCCCTGTGCGTTTATTGGAGCGCGAGCGGTGCAAGAGGTCTGGGAGACCTCTGATCTGCGCGGACCGTAGTGGAACGGAGACCACGAAAGGCAAAATTTTCCGGCAAATTGTAAAAGAATGAAAAAGTATCAATGAATGATTACTATAAAACAGAAAACAAATACAGTTTGACAAAGATTCCCCAAAAAAGTATAATAAAAATATCTATGTTTACAATTTACAGAGAATAGGAGGAAAGAAGCATGCTTCAAATTTTTAATACAGTCGAAGACGGACTGCAGGAATTGGATCAAGTGACGGAAGGATGCTGGGTTGCACTGACCAAACCGACGATGGAAGAACTCGAAACCGTTTCGGCTACGACGGGAATTGATATTGACGATCTTCGTGCGCCCCTGGATGATGAAGAGCGCTCCCGTGTGGAGATAGAGAATGACTATGTTGTGATTTTGGTGGACATCCCTTCCTTAGACGAAAAAGACAGGTATGTGACGATTCCTCTTGGTATTTATACGACAGAAAAGATCATTGTGACCGTATGCCTGGAAGAGACACCGGTATTAAAAGCATTTATGAACAATCGTGAACGGGAATTTTATACGTTTAAGAAGACACGATTTGTATTTCAGATCCTGTACCGCAATGCGACTTCTTATCTGCGTTACCTGCGTATCATTGACCGCAAGAGTGAGCAGATCGAAGAAAAACTGCATATTTCTCAGAGAAATAAAGAGCTGATCGAACTTTTGGAATTGGAAAAAAGTCTGGTTTATTTTACCACGTCTCTGCGTTCCAATGAAACGGTGCTGGAGAAACTGCTCCGTACGGAGAAAATTAAGAAATATCCGGAAGATGAAGATTTGCTGGAAGACGTTATCGTCGAGAACAAACAGGCGATTGAGATGGCAAAAATTTACAGTGACATTTTGAGCGGAACGATGGATGCTTTTGCGTCGGTTATTTCCAATAACCTCAATGTGGTTATGAAATTTTTGTCAACCGTGACGATCGTACTTTCCATCCCTACGATGATCGCCAGCTTTTACGGAATGAACTTTCAGCATATTCCATTGGGGGACAACCCTTATGGATTCTACATTGTGACCGCGATCACGTTGATCGTAACCGTAGTTTTAGTGTTCTTCTTTAAGAAGAAAAACTTATTTTAAAAGCGAGGTTTTTAATATTTATGAAATGGTTTGATAAGGTAGAGCGCAAATTAGGGCGATATGCAATCCCGAATTTGATGCGTTACATGGTTATCGTAAGCATTATTGGAAGTGTGATCGGACTGGTGGTTCCGGGATTTTATGAGATGTATCTGAGCCTCAATGTCTATGCCATCCTGCATGGACAAGTGTGGAGAATCGTAACATTTCTCTTTTATCCGTATGTGAGCATTGGTTCCGGTGGAGCACTGATCAATATGATATTCTTTGGTATCATGTTGTATGTGTATTACTGGATCGGCAATATGTTAGAGCAGATCTGGGGAAGATTTCGATTTAATGCCTTTTATTTTAACGGAATTTTGTTAATCCTCATTATGACATTTGGCTATTATTTTGTCGTTTGTCATGCGAATGGACAGGCACTGGCACCGCAGATTGGATTTGGACTTGCAAATCAGATTGATTTGAGTGATTTGAACTTGTCCATGTTTTTGGCCTTTGCGTTTTTGTTTCCGGATACGGTATTTCGCTTGTATTTTCTCATTCCGATCAAAGCAAAATGGCTGGGATATATTTACATTTTGCTGAATGTTGTCGAGATTGTACAATATGCGCAGACGGGAGATTATCGTGGATATATGCGGATGCTTTTGATCGTGGCAGCGCTTCTGGATTTTGTGATCTTTTATGCGATTGCAAGAGAACCACATCTGGGAATGCGTATGAAACAGGCGAAAAAACGCCGCGTCATTTACAAAAATACAGCGCAGCAGGCAGGGCAGCCAAGACATAAATGTGCCATTTGTGGAAGGACAGAGATCGATTCTCCGCAGCTTGAGTTCCGGTATTGCTCAAAATGCGAAGGAAGTTATGAATATTGTTCCGACCATTTGTTTACTCATGAGCACGTAAAACGTTCCTGAGTGAGATACAACGAACGAAGGGGAAAGGATGTAAGAGATGTATCAAGATATTTTAACCATTGCGGTAGTAACCGTATTTGTATTTTTTGCGATTTACTGGATGTGGTTTCAGGGAGAAGTGGATGGAAGCCGTCTGATCGCAAAGAATTCCATGAAGCAGCAGAAATTTAATATTATTCTTGTTCTGGTTGCGGCATTTATCGTAAAAGCGATCCTTGCGGTAAAGAACGAAGGATACAGTGTGGATATTACCTGTTTCCGCTCTTGGTCGGAGACGGTATTTACCGGAGGACTCTCCCATTTTTACGAGGGTGATGTAACGGACTATCCACCGGGATATATGCTGGTGCTTTGGCTGGTTGCGGCGATCCGCCACTTGTTTAACATTGACAATTATTCGACTACGGGGCTTTTTATGATTAAATTGTTCCCGATGCTTTTTGATCTGGCAGCAGCGTATCTCATTTACGTGATGGCAAAGAAGAGATTTTCCGAGGGAATGTCTCTGATGCTTTCCGCACTTTATGCGCTGAATCCGGCAGTTGTCATTGACAGTTCTGTCTGGGGGCAGGTAGATGGCGTATTGTGCTGTATGGTTCTTCTGACCTGTTACCTGTTTATGGAAGAAAAGAGAATTTTAGCATACTTTGCCTTTTGTGCCGGCGTGCTGTTAAAACCGCAGATGGTTATGTTTGCTCCGATCATTATTTATTCGATCATTGAGCAGGTATTTTTACATGATTTCAATACGAAAAAGATGCTTCGTGACCTGATTGGCGGTCTGGCATCTCTGGCGGCTATGGTGCTTGTAGCACTTCCGTTTGGTCTGGAGAAGTCGTTGGAAAAATATACCGGTACGCTGGGAATGTTTGAATATTGTTCCGTCAATGCGTACAATTTCTGGGCGATTGTTGGAAAGAACTGGCATGAGCAGACGGAGAAGTTTTTGTTTGTTCCGGCGCAGACATGGGGAACCATTGCCATCGTCGCAGCGGTCGTACTCAGTGCAGTTGTATTCTTTAAAATGAAAAATGACAAGTCCAAATATTTCCTTAGTATGGCAGTTGTCATCAGCGTGATGTTCTGCTTTTCCGTACGTATGCATGAGAGATATCTGTTCCCGGCAGTGGCTTTGATGCTTGCCGCATTTATCTATCGTCCATGCAAGGAATTGTTTTACGGATTTATCGGTTATACCTTGGTGGTTTATATGAATACCGCGCACGTATATTATACGGCGGTAGAACTTGGAACGACAGGCCCAACCGGCTATATTATCGGTGCGGTTGCGGTATTGACATTGTTCCTCTTTGGTTACCTTCTTTACACGATCTTTAAGAAGAGTGAGATCGTGCAGGAAGCGAATGTAGATGAGGGTGGAAAATCGAAAAAGAAACGGCAGCCAGTACAGAAACAGCAGGAAAAACGATTTGAATGGAAAATTATTCCAACTGTTGTCATGGAAAAGATGACAAAGACGGATTACATTATTTTATTTGCAATCATGCTTGTTTATGGTGTTTTCGCATTCCATGATCTCGGAAAAAACAGTGCTCCGGAAACCGGCTGGGAAGGGACACAGGCAGGACAGCAGATTGTTCTTGATTTTGGAGAAGTGAAGAACCTGACAGAATTTGAAGTATTTTCCGGAAGTTATGAAAACCGAAGTCTCTATATGGAACTTTCGAACGATGGAACCAATTATGTGAGCGGTGGAACGGCGAAAGTCTCAGATGTATTCAAGTGGAACAATGTGCAGCTTGTCGCTGACGGCGGTTCGGAGGCGACGACAGCATTTAATGTCACGACACGTTATATCCGCTTTACGACAGTAGAAGATTTGGTGACCTTAAAAGAAATGGTATTTAAAGACGCGGACGGAAATCTGGTGGTTCCGGTCAATAAAGACCAATATCCGGAACTTTTCGATGAGCAGGATGAGTACGACGATGCGCATACCTTCCGCAGCGGAACGTATTTTGATGAGATTTATCATGCCCGTACGGCGTATGAGATGATTCATAATTTGTATAATTACGAAAATACGCATCCACCATTGGGTAAAATCTTTATTTCCCTCGGAATCCGTATTTTTGGAATGAATCCGTTTGGATGGCGTATTATCGGTACGCTGTTTGGTATCGGAATGCTCCCGTTTTTGTATCTGTTTGGAAAGAGACTGTTCCATCAGACGTGGGTAGCAGGTGTGGTTACAACGTTGTTTGCCTTTGATTTTATGCACTTTACGCAGACAAGAATTGCCACGATCGACGTATATGGTACATTCTTTATCATAGCCATGTTTTACTTTATGCTGCGTTATGCGCAGACAAGTTTTTACGATACAGAATTTAAAAAGACCCTGATTCCGCTTTTCTTAAGCGGTCTGATGATGGGACTCGGCTGTGCCAGCAAATGGACGGCAGTTTATGCGGCAGCAGGACTGGCGGTGTTCTTTGCGGCGATCATGCTTTATCGGTACATGGAATACCGCAGGGCATGCAACAATCCGGGCGGAAGCACCGGAACGATCGCGCACCAGCATGTTATAGATGTTTTTAAGAGCAATTTCCTTAAGACAATCGGTGCCTGTGTCATATTCTTTATCGTGATTCCGGGACTGATCTATCTGTGCTCCTACATTCCATTTAACGATGGAACGACAGATGGTCTGTTTACGCGGATGATCAATAACCAGAAATCCATGTACAGCTATCATTCCCAGCTGGAAGCGACACATCCGTATTCTTCCACTTGGTATGAATGGCCGACGATGATCCGCCCGGTATTTTACTACTGCAACACGGTGGCAAATGATATGCGCGAAGGAATCAGTGCATTCGGTAACCCACTTGTATGGTGGGCAGGCATCTTTGCTTTCCTTTACATGATCTATCTTGTAGTGAAGAAAGCAGATAAGACGGCATTGTTCCTTATATTTGCTTATTTGGTACAGTATGTACCGTGGATGCTCGTGCCAAGATGTACATTTGCTTACCATTATTTTCCAAGTGTGCCATTTGTTACCTTGATGATCGGTTACACATTGTACCGCTTTATCGGCGACAATAAAAAGAAACGCATTTTTGCTTATGTATATGCGGCGGCAGCCGTGGGTCTGTTCTTACTGTTCTATCCGGTATTGTCCGGACAGCCGGTAAGCCTCGAATTTGTGGAAAACGGACTGCGCTGGCTGACAGGATGGGTATTAGTACTGTAGGCAGAAAGCCTGCATGACAGGAGGAAACGATGAATCAGATTCGAAAAATTATAAAAGACCTGGACAAGGGAGTGGCACCACGCAAGAATCTCCCAATTTATGCTAATTATCTGGCGGATACGTATTTGAATTATGCTTCCATAGAACTGGTATTTTCGGCTTATATGCTGGTGGAGACCTGCCAGGAAGGCATCGATCTGTCCGAAGAGGAAGAACGCAGATACGATGAGGTGCGAAAGGAAATCCCGCATGTGTACGAAGAAGATGCGGAGGCGCAGAAGGCCTGTATCGAGCGGCTTGACCGCATCCGTGGCGAGATTACACAGGTGATGGAAAAATATACATCCTATACCGATCAGCTGATCTGTTATGATTATGTGCTGAAACACCGTAAATTTGACTTTGAAGAGGAAGAACCCTATCAGAAAGATGTGTTTGCGACAGAAGAAGATGTTTTTGTCAAAGAATTGATGGCATTTCTTGTCGGAAACAAAGATCAGAGTATCGTCAAAGAGCGGCTTCAGCAGCTGATGGGAATGATTCCGGTACACATGACAAAACAGCGCCTGATGGGAAAAATTCAGGACACCGGAAGTTTGTATATCGGAGGCGATATGGCATCGCTGGATAACTTTATCTATATGATACGTTCGGCTGCCATGCTGCAGAAAGCCGGTACGGAGACGGAAGAAGATGCCATTGCAGACCTTTTGAAGGAATTGCAGAATACAGATTTTGCAGGCTTGACAAAAGAATCGTTTGAGGCGATGAGTAAAGAATTGGAAAAAGCGGGAGAGTATATTCTTCATGTGACCGATTTTTATTATCAACTGCAAAAGGTAGTAAATGCGATGTATGCACTCAGTCTTGCTAACTGTCATAAGCGGGAAGAAAGTGCTTTGTATGAGCACTGCCGCGGCATTTTGATGGAAGTGGCAAACGGAAGTCTGAACGAGGAAGGGCTTGTAAAACTGGAAGGAAAGATTGAAACGTATGTGGAAAAATCCAGTTATCTGGAAGCTGTTCTCTTTGAGATCAAAGCCTCTCATAAGAAGATTATTGATGAGCTCGGAAAAGGCGAGGAATTTGATGCATTTGCAAAAATTGCCAATTTATTATCCGACAGTTTGTTTATTGATATGGAACGTTTTGGCGAGAGCGATACGGTCGATGCTGCGGTGGAAGCAGAGAAGATTAAAGAACTCACCGGAGAATTGTCTGACTTTTTATCGACACTTTCCAAACCGTTGAAGAAGGCGGTTATGGCAGAAGTGCTTGAAAAACTTCCGGTAGAATTTACCAATGCCGGTGAGATCGAGACTTATATCCGGACAAATCTGTTTGGATGCCAGAATGAGGCAGAAAAGAAAGCAGCCATGATCGAACTGCGTGAGTGGATGGATGAGGCGGCAGAATGGAGGAGTAAATGATTTTTTGGTACAAAGACCTTTACATGGACGAAAAGGTTCGAAAGCAGGAAAAAAAGTGCAAAAAAATCATTGAAGAACGAAGCGTTTTCCAAAAACTTCCATGGAAAAAGAGCTTTTATATCATTACGCTTGCCGAAAATGATAAAAATCTTTTTGAAATCATGAATACCGATCAATTGTTTTTCAAATATTATGGACAGAAGGAACTTTATGTCATTGGCGTGACTTCGGATTACGATGCGGCGGTATCGGTCGTTGAGCAGATTTTATGCGAAGGCTATGCGGCATCGGAGGAGTTTTCTCCGAAACAGATATTTGAAAAGAAGGATTTTTTAAGATAGGAGGAAGGTGATGTAGAGTGGCAGTTGTAGTTGCCATACTCAAAACAATTGGTATGATCTTACTGGTTCTGCTGGCACTCTGCGTGCTCCTTCTGTGTGCGGCGCTGTTTGTGCCGGTGAGATACCGGGTTACAGTGGAAACGAAAGACGAAATTCAGGTGCGGTGTCAGATCAGCTGGCTTCTGCGCGCCATTTATATCGTTCAGGAAACGATGGAAAGCGGCATCCGTATCCGCTTTTTCGGAATCCCGCTTGACAAGCTCCGGAAAGTTCCTGCATTTTTCCGGCGAACGAAAAAAACAACAGAAAAGAAGGAAGAAACCAAGGAAACTCCGCGGGAAGAGTTGGAGAAAGGAGTTATCGTGACGACCGATTTTTCGGATGAACGCGTTCAGGAAAATCCACTGGCAGAGAAACCGGTACCCGGGGACAGAACAGATCCACCAAAGAAAAAGAAGAAAAAAAGAAAGAAAAAAGGCTTTTCATTTGACAAGATATCAAGTATAATTACGTTTATAAAGGATCCGGCAAACAAACGTGGGATCCGGACAGTAAAAAAAGAACTGCTTGCGCTGCTTCAGTACATGGCACCGGAGGAAATCGACGGCAAGGTTGTATTTGGGACAGGCGATCCCTGTACGACAGGCTGGGTTTTAGGAGCTGTGAGTATGGTACCTCTGGCTTATACGGAGGGACTCCGGATCTGCCCTGAATTTGAGGAAAAGCGGTTTCAAGCAGATGGTTATGTAAAGGGAAAGGCGCGGCTGATCTACATGGTGCGTCTCGTGATCCGCGGATATCTGGATCCGGATATCAAACGATGGATCGATCAAGCATTCGGAAAGTGAGGAAATGAAAATGAGTGACAACAGTTTTAACAATACGGTAGAATCTCTGTTTAAAGGGATGGACAATTTTATTACGACAAAGACCGTCATCGGAGATGCGGTGCGTTTTGAGGATGGTACGATCGTACTTCCGCTTGTCGATGTAAGTTTTGGTGTCGCAGCCGGCGCATTTTCTGACGATAGTGCGAAAAAGAATAACGGCGGCGGTGGAATGGGTGGAAAGATCCAGCCAAGTGCCGTACTTGTGATCAAAGATGGAACTTCCCGTCTTGTCAATGTAAAGAACCAGGATGGCATTACAAAACTGCTGGATATGGTTCCGGAATTTGTGGAAAAATTCTCCAAAAAGAACGAGAAAGACGAAAAAGACGGAGAATAAAATGCGAATAACGAAAAAAAATCAAAAAAATTGAATTTTTTTCTTGCATTCTATCAAAAGATTTGATAAAATAGTCGTGTTGTGTGTGAAACAAAAAAATAAGGTTTTGACATAAGATTTTATAGAAGGAGGTGCTTTTCATGGCAAAGTGTGCAGTTTGTGATAAGAGTGTACATTTCGGTAACGCTGTCAGCCATTCTCATAGAAGAAGCAACAAAATGTGGAAATCTAATTTGAAATCGGTTAGAGTTAAGGTGAATGGTGGAACGAAGAAGATGTACGTTTGTACTTCCTGCCTTCGTTCAGGAAAAGTGGAAAGAGCATAGTCCACTCTATACTTAGAATAAGAGAGCCAATGACTGGAAACAGTGGTTGGCTTTTTTGACGTTCGGAAATATTTTCAGCAGGAAGTAAAGAGGTTGTAACCAAGGATCAGACAGAGCAGTATAATACAAATGGCGAGAAAACCATTTGTGATAAAGAGCATGACCGCCATGCCGATGCCGATCCAGAATAGGATAAAACCGAGTAATTTTTTCATAATCGCCTGTCATGCACAAAGGAGAAGTTACTACTATTCTATTCTTTTTCTCAAAAAACGTGAAAAGAATTGGGAAAGAATTGATTTTTTTCACGTTTTGGTGTACAATAAAAATAACTATATTTTGAGTGAATGGAGGGTCAATATGAAGGGTGAACTTGATAACGAGATGGGAAAAATTCTCGTAGATGAAGATGTACTGGCAAAATATGCCGGTTCTGCCGCAGTGGAATGTGCCGGAGTAGTCGGCATGGCCTCTGTAAATATGAAAGATGGTATTGTCAAACTGCTGAAAAAAGACAGCATTCGCCACGGTGTCTATGTGAATGTAAAGGACAATAAACTCTATATCGAACTTCGCATCATCGTAGCTTATGGTGTGAGCATTATGACCGTTGCAGAAAATCTGGTAGAAAGTGTCAAATATAAAGTCGAAGAATTTACCGGAATGGAAGTCGGCAAGATCATTGTGCGCGTAGAAGATGTCAAAGTGGTTGACTGATGGATGAGAGGATACTAGTGTTGATATTTGGAGGTCAAAGAGAGTGAGCGTAAAAAAGATTGACGCTGCACTGGTGAGAAAATGTTTTCTTGCCGGAGCTGCGGCGCTTCAGGCAAAAAAAGAATACATTAATGAATTAAATGTCTTTCCGGTGCCCGATGGCGATACCGGAACCAATATGACGATGACAATCATGTCTGCCGCAGACGATGTGGCAGCCTTGGAAGAGCCTTCGATGGAGACCATCTGTAAGGCAATCTCAAGTGGATCGCTTCGTGGCGCACGCGGAAACTCGGGTGTTATTCTTTCCCAGTTGTTCCGAGGATTTACCCGCGTACTTCGCGAGGTGGAAGAGGCTGATGTGTATGTGCTGGGAAAAGCCTTTGAAAAAGCGGTGGATTCTGCGTACAAAGCAGTAATGAAACCAAAAGAAGGTACAATCCTTACGGTTGCCAAGGCAGGTGCGGAAAAAGCGGCACAGCTGGCACCAAAGAGCGAAGATCCGGCAGAGTTTTTAGAGAAGGTTATCCGTGAAATGAATGAGACTCTCGACCGGACACCGGAGATGCTTCCGGTACTGAAAGAAGCCGGTGTGGTCGATTCCGGAGGAAAAGGTCTGGTAACGATCATGGAGGGAATCCTGGATGCCCTTTTGGGAAAAGAGATTGCTTATGAGCCGGTCAAAAAAGCAGCCGGTGGCCCGGTGACGACAGGAGCCGGTGCGACGGGAATCGAGACGGAGAACATCAAATTCGGTTACTGTACGGAATTTATCGTTATGCTCAATGGAGCAGAATTTACGAGTGAAGATGAGATTGAGTTTAAGCAATATTTGGAAAATATTGGAGACTCTATCGTCTGTGTGGCAGATGAAGATCTCGTAAAAGTCCATGTGCATACCAATGATCCGGGACTTGCGATCCAGAAAGGACTCAGCTACGGAGAATTGACGCGCATGAAGATTGATAATATGCGAGAAGAACATAATGAACGTGTCATTATGTCCAATGAAAAAGCCGTTGCGAAAGCAGCGGAAGAAGAATTAAAGAAAATGGAGAGCGTGCAGGAAAAACCAAGAAAACCGGAAGGATTTATCTGTGTTTCGGCAGGAACCGGTTTGAGTGAGATTTTTACGGAACTTGGTGTGGACGTTATCATTGAGGGCGGCCAGACGATGAATCCGAGCACGGAAGACATATTAGAGGCAATTGAGCAGATAAATGCAGATACCATTTACATCATGCCAAATAATTCCAATATTATTCTTGCGGCAAATCAGGCGAAGAGTCTGACGGAAGATAAAAAAATCGTCGTGATTCCGACGAAAAATATTCCACAGGGAATTACGGCGATGATTCAGTATATCGACGGAAATTCACCGGAGGAAAATGAGCGTGCGATGATAGAGGCACTCGACGAGGTTCGTTCCGGTCAGGTGACATACGCAGTGCGTGATACGACGATTGACGGCAAAGAGATCTCAGAGGGAGATTTCATGGGACTCAGTGATAAGACGATTGAAGCGGTAGGAAAAGATATCGTTGAGACGACCGTGGAACTGATCCATAAACTGCTGACACCGGACAGTGCCTTGATCACCATTTATTATGGGGAGGATGGTTCGGAAGAGCAGGCTAGAGAGATCGCAGAAAAGATCTGCGCGGAAGATGAAGATCTTGAAGTAGAGATTGAAAACGGTGGACAGCCGGTTTATTATTACTTTATTTCGGTAGAGTAAGACAGAATGAGGAGAGGCGCGAGGTGCTTTTTCGGGTACCCGCGTCTTTCCTATGTTAGTGAAAGAAGAAAGGACGTATTTTTGTGGACAAGCTTGTATTGATCGATGGAAACAGTATTGTAAACCGTGCCTTTTACGGGGTGCCGGATCTGACAAACCGCGAAGGACTGCATACGAATGCCATCTATGGATTTTTGAATATTTTACTGAAAATTTTGGATGAGGAAAATCCGACTCATCTTTTGGTGGCGTTTGATGTCAAAGCACCGACATTCCGCCATGAAATGTTCGATGAGTACAAAGGGACAAGAAAACCGATGCCGGGAGAACTCAGAGAACAGATTCCGGTATTAAAAGAAATCCTTTCTTCCATGAACATTCAAATGAAAGAGCAGGCGGGGATCGAAGCCGATGACATCCTCGGAACGATGGCAAAGACCGGAGAAGCGCAGGGGATGGAAGTCTCAGTGGTTTCCGGGGACCGCGACCTTTTGCAGCTGGCGACGGATAAGATCAAGGTGCGCATCCCGAAGACAAAAGGCGGAAAAACGATTGTTTTGGATTACAATCGTCCACAGGTTATCGAAGAATACGGTGTCACACCGGAGCAGATCATTGACCTCAAAGGACTGATGGGAGATTCTTCTGACAATATTCCGGGAGTTCCGGGAGTCGGACCAAAAACGGCGGTAAAAATATTGACATTATTTGGAACGGTTGAAAATGCCATCGCGCATGTCGAAGAAATCACACCAAACCGTGCCAAAGAAGCCGTAAAAAACAATACAAAACTGGCTCTTCTCAGTAAAAAACTGGCAACAATCAAAACGGACTGCAAGCTGGGGGTAAAATTAGAAGAGTGCAGAATGCAGGAAATGTTTACACCGGAAGCCTATGAAAAGATCAGTGTCTTGGAATTTAAGTCCTTGATGAACCGGTTTGAAAAAGATACGAAAAACAATGCGGCGGTGGAAGATAAATTTGAAACGATCCAACGTGCTGCACAGCTGCACAGCTGCGTAGATGACTGCATTGCAAAGGGGATGCTGTCATTTAAGCTGCTCTGCAAAGAAAAGGCAGATAAAGACGGGCAGACCGATGGCCAGATGACGTTATTTATGGAAGAAGAGGGAAGTCTGTTTGCCGGAGCCATTACTGCGGATGGAGAAAAGGTCTCGTTCTTTGCTATAGGCGGCGAATTATCGGAGCAGGCTGTAAAAGACGAACTGGAGCGTGCCAAAGAAGCGGGCGTGACATTTATTACCAATGACTTAAAAAAACAGTTGCCGGAACTGCCGGAACTGGACGAAAAGAAATGCTTTGACACGAGTGTGGCAGCCTATCTGGTTTATCCGGTACAGAAAGGATTTGAGGAAGAAGATATCAGTGCAGAATATGCGGAATTTGTTATGCCGTCGTATTCCCAGATGTTTGGAAAGAAGACATTGTACCAGATGTGGCAGGCACAGCCGGAAGATGTGACAAATTATGCCTGTTACTGTGCCCTTGTCTCGTTCCTTTCGTATAAACCGTTACACCGCAAACTAAAGACGATGAAGTCGTATGAGTTATTTGAAGAGATCGAGATGCCGCTGGTATTTACGTTGTACCGCATGGAGCAGGAGGGAATATATGTAAAACGAGAAGCTCTGCGCCAGTACAGTGAAAAACTGGGAGAACGGATTGACGTGCTGGAGCAGGAAATCTATGATCTTGCCGGCGAAGAATTTAATATCAATTCGCCAAAGCAGCTCGGTGTCATTTTATTTGAAAAACTTCGGATGCCATATGGAAAGAAAACGAAGACCGGGTATTCGACTTCAGCAGAAGTGCTGGAAAAACTGCGTTTTGAAAGCCCGATAGTAGAAAAAATACTGGAATACCGTCAGCTGACAAAATTAAAGTCGACCTATGCAGACGGATTGTCTGTTTACATCGATATGGATGGACGGATCCGCACGACCTTTAATCAGACGATTACGGCGACCGGACGCTTGAGCAGTACGGAACCAAATTTACAAAATATTCCAATTCGAATGGAACTCGGCAGACAGATCCGTAAAGTATTTGTTCCGAAGGAAGGCTGTGTATTTTTGGATGCCGATTATTCCCAGATCGAGCTTCGTGTGCTGGCACATATGTCGGGTGATGAAAAACTGATCGAGGCGTACAAGGAGAATGCAGATGTACACCAGACAACGGCATCCCTCGTATTTCACGTGCCATATGATGAAGTTACTCCGATGCAGAGACGGGATGCGAAAGCAGTAAACTTTGGAATTGTGTATGGAATCAGTGGTTTCGGTCTGTCGAGGGATCTTGGGATCACGAAAAAACAGGCAGAACAGTATATAAACGATTATTTTGCAACGTATCCAAAAGTGAAAGAGTATATGGATTCGCTGGTGGAAATGGGAAAAAGTAAAGGGTATGTGACTTCTCTTTACGGCCGCCGCCGTCCGATTCCGGAATTGTCTGCAAAGAATTTCATGCAGCGCCAGTTTGGAGAGCGAATTGCGATGAATTCACCGATTCAGGGAACGGCTGCAGACATTATAAAGATTGCAATGAACCGTGTGGATGCGAGACTGCGGAAAGAAAACATGCAGTCGCGTCTGATTTTGCAGATTCATGATGAACTTTTGGTTGAGACAAAAATAGAGGAAATTGAGGAAGTGTCCCATATTCTGAATGAGGAAATGATTCATGCGGCAACGCTGAAAGTGCCGTTGATCGCCGATGTGAAGCAGGGCACGACCTGGTATGAGGCAAAATAGAAACAGCACAGGACTGTAACGAAGGAGGAAGACCATGATCATAGGAATGGCGGGAGGAGTAGGCAGTGGTAAATCTACCGTTCTTTCGATATTGAAACAATACGAAAAAGTACGTATCTGTATGGCAGATGAACTGGGACATCAGGCGATGGAACAGGGAACGGAGGCCTACGAGAAAATTTTAGCTCATTTTGGGAAGGAGATCTGCGATGAAAACGGCGCGATCGACCGCACAAGACTGGGGAAAATTGTATATTCCAATGACAGACAACTGGGAATGCTCAATGAGATCATTCACCCTGTCGTGTGGGAAGAGATTGCCACGCAGGCGGCAAAATACGGCGAGGATAATTTGTTTTTTGTCGAAAGTGCCATTCTTTATGAGAGCGGACTGGATAAACTCTGCAATGAAGTCTGGGGAATATTGACGGAGGATACCCTGCGCTTTAAGCGGCTGCAGGAATCCCGCGGATATTCGCGTAAACGGGCTGAAAGTATTATGCAGAAGCAGGTTTCTGCGTCGTTTTTGAAGCGGCATTGTGACCGGTTGATCCACAATGATGGCAGTGAAGAAGAGTTGGAAGCAGAGATTGCGCGCATTATGAGTGGTTATGGAACCCGCCGAGGTAATGGTGGAAAATAGAGAACAGTTGTGATATACTAGAATGAAGTGGAGAAAACCACGGGCAGTATGAAATAAATGAGGGATGACTATGAACAACAGCAGAGAGGATTATGTATTTGGCTTAGATATTGGTACAAGAAGCATTGTTGGAACCGTCGGTTATCGTACCGGGACGGACCGTTTTGTTGTTGTGACACAAAAATCTCTGGAACATACGACGCGTGCCGTGATCGATGGACAGATTCACGATATTGCCACGGTGGCAGATGAGATCGCCAGTGTGAAAAAGCAATTGGAGGAGGAAATCGGGCAGAAACTGACGAACGTCAGTATTGCAGCTGCCGGACGTGTGTTAAAGACAGAGACAGTGTATGTGGAACACGAAATGCAGTCGGAGACCCGGGTCACAAAAGAACATATTCATTCGCTTGACAGCGTGGCGGTAGAAAAGGCATATGACCGCATTCGCCAGCAGAATGACCATAAAGACAAACATTTTTACTGCGTCGGATATTCGCCGGTAAAATATTATCTGAATGGATATCCGATGGAAATGATCGAAAAACATATGGCTTTGTCCATCGGTGTGGAGATGATTGCAACATTTTTGCCGGATGAAGTTGTAGACGGACTGTATCAGGCGGTCGAAGATGCCGGACTGCACGTGGCAAGTCTGACATTGGAGCCGATTGCGGCGATCAATGTGGCGATTCCGGAGCGCTTCCGCCTTTTGAATATTGCATTGGTCGATGTAGGCGCCGGTACGTCCGATATTTCTGTCGTAAAAGAAGGAAGCGTCATTGCTTTTGGCATGATGCCATTGGCGGGAGACGAGATCACGGAAGCAATCGCAAAGCGGTATCTGACTGACTTTGAGACGGCTGAGAAAGCGAAAAAAGCCGCTGACAGAAAAAAAATGGTAACTTTTAAAGATATTATGGGCGAAACGATCAAGGTTTCGCAGGAAGAGATTCATGAAGTGGCTGCGCAGGCGATTGATTCGATCGTGAGCAATGTCGCACAGAAGATCATCGAATTAAATGGCAATAGTCCGGTCAGTGCGGTATTTGTCGTCGGAGGCGGCGGAAAAATGCCGGGCTTTACGGAAAAACTGGCAGCTAAGTTGAATCTGCCGGAAAACCGCGTAGCGATCCGCGGAGCCGAAGTGTTGCAGCAGATTGATTTTAGCGCAACGAATGTGAAAAAAGATTCCACTCTTGTGACACCGATTGGAATCTGTTTGGAATATTATGAGCAGAAGAGCAGTTTTATTTATGTAAAAGTAAATGAAGAACGCGTGAAAATATACGATAATGGAAAAGCAACGGTTTTGGATGCCTGTATTCATGCCGGATTTTCACAGGACAGCCTGTTTCCTTCGCGAGGGGACAGTGTGCATTATAAACTCAATGGAGAAGAGCGCGAAGCCAAGGGATATCTTGGGGAAGCGGCGGAAGTGGCAGTAAATGGAAAAGAGACGAATCTGAACCAGCTGCTGCAGGAAGAAGACCAGGTGCGTATCAAGCCTGCGACAAAGGGCGAGCGGGCGCACCTGACACTTGGCCGCATCAAGGAGTGCCAGAAGAAGATAAATGTTCTCTTTTTTGGCGAAAAACTGGAATATCCGGTCAAAGTGTATGTTAATGGAAAGCCGCAGGATGGCCGGTATGTGGTTCGTGAAGGCGACCAGATTTCGGTGGATGAGACATGCCGGATCGCCGAATTGTTTGAATATAAAAACATACCCGAACGGGATGATATTTTGCTGAATGGTGAAGATACGACGTGTACCCACCGGGTGGCAGATGGCGATGAGGTGGAACCGGTACCGCAGATCAAGCGACCGCCAAAACCACCGAAACCATTGGAACCGCCGAAAAAGGCACCGGTATCTGCCGTAGTGGAAGATCTTGTAAAAGAGGCGCAGAAAGAAGCAGAGGAACCGGCCGAGGATCCGTTATTGGCTCCGCCGAAACCTTTGCCTTCCTGGGCAGCAGATCTACCATTTATGACAAAAAATCATGCGACGCAGGAAGAACCTGCGAGCGTGCAAAATGCGGTTTTGCAGGAAGAAAAGCCGGAGCCGGCTGTGGCAGAGACACCCGTTATGCAGGCAGAGCCGACGAGGATCAAAGTCGAGATCAATGGCACGCCGACACTTTTGCCGGAGAAGGCAAAGCCGGTATTTGTAGATCTGTTTGATGTATATCCGATCGATCTGACAAAACCGGGAGGAAAACGGATGGTTTCCCGGCTGAATGGAATGGATGTCATTGATTTTACCATGCCGCTTCGTGAAGGAGACCGGGTAGATCTGTATTGGGAAAAGTAACGCGATAGGAGAGACCAGGATGGAATTGTACAGTATCGCCAGCGGGAGCAGCGGAAACAGTATTTTCGCGGGAACGTCGGCAGACAATACCGGTATTTTACTGGATGCCGGAATCAGTAAGAAAAGAATCGAAGAGGGGCTGGCGCAGAGACAGTTGTCGCTTGATCAGGTAGAAGCTATCTTCATCACACACGAACATGCCGATCATATCAGCGGGCTCGGCCCTATTGCACGAAAATATGCGATACCCATTTATGCGACAGAGGGCACGATACAATACATACGGGAAACCGGGAAATGCGGAAAAGTGGACACGGATCTGTTTCACTGTGTACGGCCGGATGAATCCGTACATGTCGCCGGCATGGAGGTGACGCCGTTTTCGATTTCCCACGATGCCGCCGATCCGGTAGGATATACGATGCGGGCCGAAGGCAAGAAACTGGCAGTGGCTACCGATATGGGAGAATATACGGATTATACGATCTCCCATCTGCAGGATTGCGACGGCATGCTTTTGGAGGCAAATCACGATATCAATATGCTGCAGGTTGGCAGTTATCCGTATTCGCTGAAAATGCGCATATTGGGCAAAAAAGGGCATCTTTCCAACGATGCCTGCGGAAGGCTTTTGAAACAGCTGATGGCACATAAACTGCGTCATGTTTTACTGGGGCATCTGAGCCAGGACAACAATTATCCGGAACTGGCTTATGAGACGGTAAAATACGAATTAACGCAAGAAGAAGGCATGGTGCCGGGAAAAGATTTTGTATTGGAAGTTGCACGTAGAAATGAACCCACTCCACCGATTTTGGTGCAAGGTTAATAGATTACAATAAGAAATGGAGAATATTATGAAGAAGACAATTATTACGGTAGTAGGAAAAGACAGCGTAGGAATCATTGCAAAAGTATGTACTTATCTTTCAGAAAAGACAATTAACATCCTGGACATTTCCCAGACAATCGTGGATGGGTATTTTAACATGATGATGATCGTAAATATGGAAGATGCGACAGGAAGTTTTGCTGAAATTTCAGAAGAACTTGAGAAAATGGGCGAAGAGATCCATTGTATCATCCGCGTACAGCGAGAGGAAATTTTTGACAAAATGCACCGCATCTAAGGAGGACAAACACTGTGATTAATATACATGAAGTAATTGAAACAAATGATATGATCGAAAAGGAAAATCTGGACGTGCGTACCATTACCATGGGTATCAGCCTGTTGGACTGCATTGACAGTGACCTGAACAAAGTATGCGATAATATTTACAATAAGATCACGACGATGGCAAAAGATCTTGTCAAAGTTGGCGAAGAGATCAGTATGGAATATGGTATTCCGATTGTAAACAAACGAATTTCCATCACACCGGCTGCGTTGATCGGTGGATCGGCCTGCAAGAGTCCGGAGGATTTTGTACAGATCGCCAAAGCTCTTGACCGCGCAGCAAAGACGGTAGGGGTAAACTTTATCGGTGGTTATACCGCACTCGTGTCAAAGAAAATGACAAAGGCCGATGAGTATCTCATCCGCTCTATTCCGGAGGCACTTGCCTGTACCGAGCGTGTGTGCAGTTCTGTCAATGTCGGTTCTACTAAGACAGGACTGGACATGGATGCCATCCGATTGATGGGAAAAATTGTAAAAGACACCGCAAAACTGACAGCAGATCAGGATTCTCTTGGCTGTGCCAAACTGGTTGTTTTTTGTAATGCACCGGATGATAACCCATTTATGGCAGGTGCGTTCCATGGTGTTACGGAAGGCGACGCAATCATCAATGTCGGTGTCAGCGGTCCCGGTGTAGTAAAAACAGCGCTTGAGAGCGTAAAAGAGAAAGATTTTGGAAAAGTATGTGAGACAATCAAAAAGACAGCATTTAAGATTACTCGTGTCGGACAGCTGGTGGCTTATGAAGCTTCGAAACGTCTGAATGTGCCATTTGGTATCATTGACCTTTCTTTGGCTCCGACTCCGGCAGTTGGCGACAGTATTGCAGAGATTTTTGAAGCACTTGGACTCGAGCGTGCGGGCGCACCGGGAACGACGGCGGCTCTTGCCATGTTAAATGACCAGGTGAAAAAGGGCGGTGTTATGGCATCTTCGTATGTCGGCGGTTTAAGTGGTGCGTTTATCCCTGTCAGCGAAGACCAGGGAATGATCGATGCCGTCAATGATGGTGCCTTGACTTTGGAAAAACTGGAAGCGATGACTTGCGTATGTTCTGTAGGACTTGACATGATCGCAATTCCGGGAGATACAAAGGAGACGACCATCGCCGGAATTATCGCCGACGAGATGGCAATCGGTATGGTAAACCAGAAAACGACAGCGGTCCGTGTCATTCCGGTGCAGGGCAAGAAAGTCGGAGATACGGCAGAATTTGGCGGGCTTCTTGGTTATGCACCGATTATGCCGGTCAATACATTTGGCTGTGATGACTTTGTCAACCGTCCGGGAAGAATACCGGCGCCAATACACAGCTTTAAAAACTAGGAAACGATTCAGTAACAATGAATAGTTTCAGAACCAATTCAGGAGGCTATATGTTAGAGCAGATTGACTATAAAACTATTTTTCACTATTTTGAGGAAATTTCAAAGGTACCAAGGGGTTCCTACTACAATGAGAAAATCAGCGATTATCTGGTACAGTTTGCAAAAGAACGCGGAATAGCCTATCGCCGGGAAGAATGTGGAAATGTTATTTTCTGGAAACCGGCTTCTGCGGACTGCCGTTCGGGAAAGACTGTTATGATGCAGGGACATATGGATATGGTTTGTGTCTGCGAAGACGATTCCCACGATTTTGAAACGGAAGGATTGAATCTTCAGATTCACGGAGACTGGCTGGAAGCAGAAAAAACGACACTTGGCGGCGATGATGGAATTGCACTGGCGTACATTCTTGCTGTTTTTGCAGATGATACGCTGACACATCCGGCATTGGAAGCCGTGATCACGGTAGATGAGGAAGTCGGAATGGAAGGCGCGTCGGTATTGGATGCGTCGGATCTGAAAGCCGATTATCTGATCAATATTGATAACGAAGAAGAAGGAGTTCTTCTTGTCAGCTGCGCCGGAGGAGCCAGTGTCGATGTTTTTCTGGAAGGAACACTTGAAAAACAAAAGGGTACGCCGGCAGAAATATGTCTTTCCGGACTTTGCGGCGGGCATTCGGGGACCGAGATCGCCAAACACCCTGCCAATGCTTCGATCCTTATGGGACGCTTGCTGCAGGGAGTGCAGGAAGAGATTTATCTGCAGACAATAACCGGTGGAGACAAGGACAATGTCATTACCGGAAAAGCTTTTGCAACGATTCTCTGCACCGGAGATGTGTCTGTACTGTGCGACCGTCTGCAGCAGAGAAAAGAGCAGTTATGTCAGGAATTTGTGGCAGCAGAGCCGAATCTTTCGATCGAGATCGTTCCGGGAGAGAAAAAAGAAATGGAAGTATTTTCCAATGCTTTCACAAAACAGCTTTTGGATTATCTGAACCTCACGATCACGGGGGTGCAGGTAATGAGTGCGCAGGTACCGGGAATGGTCGAAAGTTCGCTGAATCTTGGTATCGTAAAGACAGAACTTGGAAAGATTCATCTGGCTTACTCTGTGCGAAGCCAGAAAGAAACTTACAAAGATTACATGATTTCACAGATCGAAGCGCTTGCTTCCCATATTTTTGTCGGAGAGACAAAGGCAGAAGTCGTTGTGCGTGGAGAATATCCGGCTTGGGATTACAAAGAGGATTCCGTGCTTCGAGAAGTGATGACGTCCTGCTACGAAAAGCGGTTTGAGGAAAGTCCGCGCGTCGAGGGCATTCATGCCGGACTGGAATGCGGAATCCTGCTGCAGAAACTGCCAAATCTTGACATTGTTTCGATGGGACCGGAGATTCAGGACATTCATACGGTGAAGGAAAAACTTTCCATCTCATCGGCAAAACGGAACTATGATTATCTGCTGGATGTGCTGGCAGCATTGGCAGAATTAGTATAGGAGAGCAATATCTTCGGATTGGAGAAACTATGGAGAAATTTGAGATTTTAGGAAAAGATCTTGTGTATCATGGTACGATCATAGATTTTTATAAATTGAAGCTGCGGACTCCGGCGGGACATGAAGTTTCCTGGGATCACATCGAGCACAAGGGGGCTTCGGCGGTGCTTCCGATCGATGACGAGGGAAAAGTGCTTACGGTGACGCAGTACCGGGGTGCGATTGATGATATTATGATCGAGATTCCGGCGGGGGGACGCGACAGCGTGGAAGAAGATTTTGCGGTGTGTGCGGCAAGAGAGCTGGAGGAAGAGACCGGATTCCGCGCAGGAAGTCTGGAACATCTGGTGGATATTCATACGGCCGCTGCATATACGAGTGAAAAGATTGCGGTTTATGTGGCAAAAGATCTGATTCCGAGCAGACAGCATTTGGATGAAGATGAATTTGTGGATATTCGCAGATATACCTTTGAGGAACTCAATGATATGATTTTTTCAGGAAAGATCACGGATTCCAAGACAATCGCCGCAGTAATGGCATATCAGACAAAACAGAGACAGTAATTACGGTACTAATTTTCCTTTTCCTGTCATAGGATGTTATAAAGGACAGGCAAAGGGAGGCGGCGTATGGCGTTGTTTGAATTTATAAAAGACCGGAAAAGAAAGGCAGTTTTGTTTTTCCTGACCGGTTTTTTTAGTGGCGGCATTCTCTATTTTTTGTGTAAAGATGCGGCAGCAGATCTGTATGAGGAATTGTGGCAGAATATCAAGAACTGGATGCAGGAGGAATCCCCATTTCTTTCCAATTTTCTGTATTCGCTGTGGAAGCGCGGAAAAGTGGCGTTTATCATTTTTTTAGCCGGCAATACACGCTGGAACAAAAATGTATTTCGGGCATTTGTTGTCTGGGAGGGGGCAAAGGCCGGATTTTTTATGACTATTTTCTGCCACAGCATGGGAGTCCGTGGCTTTTTCAGCTGTGTGGCAATGGGGATTCCGCATATGTTTCTTCTGGTGCCGGCGTATGTGATCTTTTTTTATGGATGTCTGGAGAAGAAAAGAAAGTACAAAACGGCGATCACGGCGGGCTTTTTTGTTCTGATTCTGCTTGGCTGTGCCGTGCAGGCGGCGGTGGGGCAAAAAGTGATGCACGTTTTGCAATCGTTCACATTTTGGTAACATAAAGATAGTACAATAAGAAAGTCAGGCTGGGGACAGTCTGCGTGATGATAAATCCGATTTAAGGAGGTTAAGGTTTTGATTGAAGTAACAAATTTGGTAAAGCGGTACGGCGACCGGAATGTCGTTGATAATTTGAGCTTTACGGTAGACAAAGGGCAGATTGTAGGTTTCCTGGGACCAAATGGTGCAGGTAAATCGACGACCATGAATATTATTACCGGGTATATATCTGCAACAAGTGGAACAGTAAAAGTAAATGGGTATGATATCTATGACGACCCGGAAAAGGCAAAAGCGTGCATCGGATATCTTCCGGAGCAGCCTCCTGTATATCCGGATATGAAAGTAAGAGAATATCTTAACTTTGTAGCAGATCTGAAAAAAGTGAAAGCTTCCGAAAAAGATAAAAAACTTCGTTATGTTATGAAATCTACGAAGATCCTGGATGTATCGGAACGATTGATCAAGCATCTGTCCAAAGGATACAAACAGCGTGTAGGACTTGCCGGCGCAATGCTTGGAGATCCGGAGATTCTGATCCTGGATGAGCCTACCGTGGGACTGGATCCGAAGCAGATCATAGAGATCCGTAACCTGATCACGGAACTGAGCAAAAATCATACGATTCTCCTGAGTTCCCATATTATGCAGGAAGTAAGTGCGGTATGTAACCAGATTATTATTATCAATCAGGGACAGTTGATCTTGTACGATAAACCAGAAAATATTTCCAGTCACATTGCACAGACCAATGACCTGACATTGACAGTAAAAGGAAATAAAGATCTCATCAAGAGTATCATTGATTCCTTTGAAGAAGTCATTGAATCAAAGATTCTTGGTACGGATACGAAAGAAGTTTATCAGGTGGAATTATCCACTTCGATCGAGGATGACATCCGCGAGGCCTTGTTCTATAAACTGGCAGACGCAAAATGTCCGATCCTTGAACTGAATCATAAAGTACCGACCCTGGAAGAAGTATTCCTTCGTCTGACCGGAGATGGTACGAAACAGTATGGCGGAAAAATGAGTAAAGAAGAAAAGAAAAAAATGAGACAAAAACTTGCAAAGCGAGAAGAAACTGTGGAAAAAGAAGTAGCAGAAAAAGAAACGGAAAACACAGAAGAGCGTGCGGAGCAGGTGGAAGAAAAGGAGGAAAAATAACATGCTTGCAGTTTATAAAAAGGAGTTAAAATCCTATTTTACCTCTGTGATCGGATGGGTATTTATTGCCTTCTTTCTGATTTTGGTTGGTTTGTATTTTATGGTATACAATCTGATGAATGGTTATACGGATTTTTCGCCGGTATTCAGTGGTGTAGAATTGTTCTTTATCCTGCTTTTGGTGCCGGTTCTTACGATGCGTATTGTCGCTGAGGAAAACCGTCAGAAGACGGATCAGCTGCTGTATACGTCTCCGGTATCGATCACAAAGATCATTCTCGGAAAATATCTGGCACTGATTACTTTGTTTGGCATCGCAATGCTTGTTGTATGTCTGTATCCATTGATCTTGTCCGGACTTGTAAAACAGGTAGCGACGGGGACAGAGGCCGTTGATTTTGCCATCGCATACGGAAGCATATTAGGTTTCTTCCTTTTGGGAGCTGCGTATATCGCGATTGGTATGTTTATCTCTTCACTGACGGAGAGTCAGGTGATCGCGGCAGTAGCATCGGGCGTCATCATGATCTTTACGTATCTTATGACAAGCCTTGCCGGTTTACTTCCTTCCGGACATACGTTTGTATTTTGGTTCCTTGCTGTCCTTATTCTGGTTCTTTCCGTAGGACTGTATTATTGGATCCACAATGGCTGGCTGGCCGGAATCATTGGTGTGCTGGCAGAAGCTGCTTTGGTTATTCTGTTTCTTTTAAAGACAGAGAGTTTTGATGGTTTGATTGGTAATGTACTTAGTCAGATTTCTATTACAGACCGTTATCAGAATTTTACGTATGGTATTTTTGATGTAAGTGCTTTGGTTTACTATATCAGCGTCGCATTTTTGTTTGTATTTATTACCATTCAAAGAATTAAAAAGAAACGTTTTAATTAAGGACGCTTCGGATTGGAGGAAACATGAAAGGCATAAAAAATAGTTTTAAAAGCCGTAAGTTTAAGATGGGCGGCTACCAGACTTTGATCATGGTAATCGTGATCATCCTTGTTATAGGTTTGAATCTGGTCGTAAATAAAATGAATATTACCGTGGACCTGAGCAGCCAGAAAATGTTTACACTGACCAGCGACACGACAAATCTTGTAGATAAGATTAAAGACAAAGTTACGTTGTATTATATGTGTCAGGATGGAAGTGAAATGACACAGATTGAAAAAGTAGTGGACAATTACGATGGACTTGGTACCATTAAAGTGGTAAAAAAGGACCCTGTAGTTTATCCAAATTTTTCCAAAACTTATACAGATGAAGATATTCAAAGCAATGATGTTATCGTAGTCAATGAGACAAATGGTAAGAGTAAGCTGGTAAGCCAGTCGGATATGCTTATTGAGGATACGGATTATCAGACGATGTCAAGTTCTTACACTTTGGATGCAGAAGGTCAGCTGACAGCGGCGATTCAGAGTGTGACATCCGCAAATGCAACGACGCTTTATTATACGTCCGGCCACAGTGAGCAGGAATTGGATTCGACATTTAAAGATGTTCTGAATAAGTCCAATATTGATACAAAAGAACTTGCAACAGAGTCCGCAGAAAGTGTACCGGATGACTGCAACATCCTTTTGATCAACGGACCACAGTATGATTTTACGGAAGCCGAGTATAATGTGTTATCAAGTTATTTGAAGGAAGGCGGGAAGGCAATGTTCTTCCTCTATCCGACGACAACAGAAAAAATGACATATTTTTACAAACTTCTTTCGGATTATGGTGTCAATGTAGCAGACGGTTATATTATTGATTCCGAAGGTTCGTATTCTTCCCAGTATCCGATGTATCTGACTCCGACCCTGGAAGACAGTGATCTGACAAGCGGTCTTGCGGATACACAGAAAGTTGTTATCCCAATCTGTAAGGGTATGACGGTGCAGAGTGATGTAAGAAGTACATTGACGGTAGAAAATATGATGTCTACGACAGATGGTGCGTATGCAAAGACAAATATCAAGTCACAGACGGTGGACAAAGAAGATGGCGATGTCAATGGACCATTTAGCGTTGCTCTTTCTGTAAAAGATTCTTATGCAGAAAAGACGAAAGGAACAGGGCATGCTACGGAAATCGTAGTATTTGGTTCGGTTAGTTTTGAGACGTCTTCGTTCTTGGAGACAAATCAGTTTGGTAACCGTACGGTTCTGTTGAATTCTCTGTCGTATCTGGCAGGACAGGAGACAACGACGCTGGCTATTCCGACAAGAAGTCTGCAACAGGAAAGTGTACAGATTCAGGAAAGTGACCGCATCTTCTTTACGGTTCTGCTTGTGGTACTTATTCCATTGATTCTTCTTGGAACCGGATTGTTTATCTGGGTGAAAAGGAGGAAGAACTGATGAGCAAGGGAAAAAAGCAGTTGCTTACGGTGATTGGTTTGCTTCTTTTGCTGGCAGCGATGGTTTGTGCGTATGTTTTTGTCCCGAAGGGCGAAAGTGATACGTCGGGCGAAGAAGGAACGCAGGATACGGCAGCGAACACGGTAGAAGTGATCAATATTGAAAAAGACAATGTGTCAGAAATTTCCATCACATCAAGTGAAAACAAGGAAATTCATTTGAAAAAAGAGGGAGATTCGTGGAAATTTGCAGACGATGCTTCGATTCCGGTAGATTCGGATCAGGTAGACAGCCTGATCGGAAGTATCAGTCCGGTAAAAGCTTCTCAGAAGGTTCAGGCAGAAGATACGTCTCTTTCCGATTATGGTTTGGAAGAACCGACGCAGATGGTAACGTTTACGACAAGCGATGGACAGACCTATACGTTTAAGTTTGGTTCCAGTGTGCCGGATAACGGCGGAAAATATGGTGTCTATGGAGATGACGCACAGGTGTATGCCTTTACGGAGACATTTTGCAATAAGTTTGATGTTACGAAAAACAGTTTGATCCAAAAAGATACGATCGATACGATTGATTCCGAATATCTGACTTCGATTGAAGTGAAAAATAAGGGCGTTTCGACGTTTAAAGCGGAAGTAGTACCGGACGACGAAAAGATCGATGCGTATACAAACTGGATCATTTCGAAGCCATACAAAAAGGCGCTGGCGGGCTCTTCTACCAATGACTGGACGACGCTGCAGGATTCCTTTACGGATGTTACTCTCGGCGACCTGGTAGAATATGGAAGTAAGAACCTCAAAAAGTACGGCTTGACGGAGGCGGATCCGGCAGGAGAGATCGAGGTCAAATATTTTGCCGTACCGGATGGCTACACGATGCCGACTGCGACGGAAGCACCTTCCGATAGTTCTTCTCGTACCACCGGGGAAAACAACATCAAAAACAAGGCAAATCTGGTGCCGGAGAAAGACCGTATCAACAAAGGATATACCTTGCTTGTCGGTAATAAGACGAAAGATGGAAACAATTTCTACGTACGCCTGAAAGACAACCATAATGTATACTTGATGGCGAAAGATACGCTGGAGTCGATGCTGACGGTCGATGCGTATACGTATATGGACCATAGTATTTATTCCACATTGGCAACGGACATCAATGGATACGATGTTACAATCGGCGACCAGACGATTTCTGTGACCCGTACCGCAACCGGCGAGAAGAATTCGGCCGGAAAGGAAACCAATAAATGGACGGTCAATGGTAAAGAAGTACCGGAGGACAAGGAAGACGATTTCCTTTCTCCATACTCCAAAGCCTACCTTCTTGAGTTTTCCTCATTTGCGAAAAAAGATGTGAAACCGGCAAGTAACAAACCGGTATTAAAGATCGTATATCACGAGGCAAACCGCGATGTAACCGTAACTTACCGCCCATATGACGGTACAAATTTCTACCGTGTTGACAAAAACGGAATGGATTATTTTCTTGTCGATAAATTGTCAGTAGATGCAGTAATTGAGGCGTTTAAGACATTGCCGGATGTAGTGAAATAAAGACAAAAAAGAGGGCAGCCTGCCCGGACAATGAAAATTGTCCGGCAGGCTGTTTTTATATGCAAGTCGTATTGGATGCGTGATTTGGGGGGGTCATGCCGCGAGGAGAAAAAGGAGCTTTGGCGTGACTGAGGTAACGTAAAAAGGGAAATCCGGTGAAAGCGGTTGCCTTTAGAGCCGGCAAGAAGCTTTTCGAATATAGCAAAACTGTAAATATTTTTCTAAAGAAGTAAAGAAAAACCCTTGACATTTCCATTTCCTAAGTGTATACTAACTGTATCATCTCAAATGGTACAGTTAGTACAGATGATACAGTTCCTTGGAAAGGGAGGTGACGATATGATTGAGATAAATCCGACAAGCAGCCAGCCAATCTTTGAACAGATCATCGCACAAATAAAGATGGCGGTGCTGAAGGGACTTTTAAAACCGGGGGACAGCATTCCGTCGGTTCGGAAGATGGCACTTTCACTGTCTGTGACACCGGGGACGGTGGCAAAAGCATATAGCGAGCTGGAGCGGCAGCAAGTGATCGTGACAATTCGCGGAAAAGGTGCTTACATCGCGGATACGGGAAAGATACAGCCTTCGGAGAGGCAGAAAGAACAGGGAAAGCAGAAACTAAAAGAAGCCTGTGTGGAAATGATCTATCTTGGTTTTTCCAAAAAAGAGATTCTGAAAATGGTGGAAGAACTGTACGATGCAGCGACTTCGTAAAGAAAGGAAGGGCAGAAAATGTTAGAGGTAAAACATGTGACCAAATCATATATCAAAGGGGGAACACCTGCAATCGAAGATATTTCATTTCAGGTGGAGCCGGGGAAAATACATGGTTTGATCGGACCAAATGGTTCCGGAAAGACGACATTGATCAAGTGTATCACAGGGATCTTGTCGGTCGATGAAGGAGAAATTTTGCTGGACGGAGAGAAAATTTACGACAATCCGATGGCAAAGGAAAAAATAGGGTACGTGGCAGATAATTGTAATTTTTTCCTGAATTACAAAGTAAAGGACATGATTAAATTTTATCAGGGCATGTACGGGAAATTCGAAGAAGAGGAATTTCACAAGTTAAATGAAATGTTCAAGATTCCGTTGACACGGCGAGTGGGGCATCTTTCGAAAGGCCAGAAAATGCGACTTTCCTTTATGCTGAACATGGCGATGAAGCCGGAACTGCTCGTCATGGATGAGCCGACGTCGGGACTCGATGCGATGGCAAAAGCCGATCTTTTGGAGCAGGTGATCGCCAAAGTAGATTACGATGAGACCGCCGTGATCATTTCCACGCATCATCTGTATGAATTGGAAAAAATATGTGATACGGTGACAATGATGAACATTGGCGGAATCCAGTATCAGGGAGAACTTGACGAAGTAAAAGACAATATTCAGAAATATCAGGTGGTATTTAAGGGCGGTATTCCGGAAGGGGTGCTTGGCAATGAAAATATTGTCAATTATTCCAATATCGGAAGTGTCTATACTTTTTTGTGGCAGGGGTCAGAAGATGCAATCTCATATTTTATGGAGAAAGGTGCTGATCTTGCAGAGCAGACCGAGATATCTTTGGAAGAAGTCTTTATCTATTCAAATCGAAGGAGGAGAGAAGGATGAACAGTCAATATCGTACGTATATGAAACGAGAGATCAAGAAAACATATCCACTTCTGATCGTTGGACTTTTGTTTTTGGTATTTATGGCAGTGATCACGGTAAGTATGACAAATGGTGCCTATGAGGGAGCATTGCTCGAACTGTCGGATCATTTTACCAGTCATGTTGTCTGGGGAATGGGAGATGTGGCAAATCTTTTCATAAATGCAGCCTTTGGAGGAAGCATTTCGACTTACTATACACTGGCAATTCTTGTGTTTTTGGTGGTACTTCTTCAGCAGACATTTTTGCATGAAAACCGAAGCGGAATCGCTGACTTTTTACAAGTTCTGCCACTTCGTGAACGGGATAAAGTAATCATGAAACTGATCAATGCCCATGTGGCAATTGCGATTTATACCGTTTCCTTTGGTGTTATTTTATCCTTGTCGTGCCTGAGTGTGAATGATAATTTGCAGAAAGTCGCAGATTATTACTATACAAGTTTTGTCCAGATAAATCCGTATGCGGTGATCTGGCAGAGTGTGCTTTTACAGTTTTTGGGGATGAGTGCCATTTATCTGATATTCTTCCTAACGATTACATGCATTCATAACCGCTTTTTGTCTTATGCCGTTGGTATTGGATTGATGATCAGCCCGGCTGCTTTTTGTCTGTGGTATGATGATATTCTTCGTTACGGACAGGAGAGAAATCTGATCGTGAGATATTTTATCCCATGTTACTTTTTCCCGGATTCGACCTACGTGGATACGTCGGCGGGTGACAGCTACACGATCGTTCAATGGGATGGCTATGGAGCGCATGTTCTCCTTTATGTCGGAATGATTGTAGTGGCAGCAGCGCTAATTGTACTTGCAGTCAGCAAAAAATGGCATATTCGTGAAGCACACAATGTACTTATGAATGAAGAAGTGGCAGCCCAGTTTGTTATCACCGGAATTTCACTCTGCACAGCATTATTCGCAGCATCCTTTGCATTGGAAGTGTTCTCCGTTGATGAAGGCCATTATTCGATGGTATCCTATTGGATCATGACAGCATTGCTTAGTGTAATTAATTATATTGTAATAAGCGTGATCCGGCGGCTGATTGAAAAACGGCAGCAGGGAATGTGAGAAAGGGGGAATTAAGATGAACAATAAAAATTCAAAAATGTTTGGAATTATTTTGGTTCCACTTGTGTTTGGAATATTGATCCTGGTGGCATCTGCATTTGCCAAAGAACCGAAAAAAGCAGAGGATTCCTTTTACGAGGAAAATTCGAAAAATGTAATGGGTGCGAATAAAAGTTATGAAGACCGTGGCTATGTCAAAGCCAATGATTTTCCGCAGGCACTTCAAAATCTTGTTGCGTCAGGAATCCTAACGGCAGAAGAAGTGACGGATGAAGATGGATACGAGGAAGAAACAAGCGGGTACCGTTCCGGTTACGACTGTCTGTTGGACAACAAAGCTTTTATGGAGCGACGGACAGGATCGGTTGTGAGTGTACTGGATTCGGAAACGGATTATGGCTTTGGTCTTAAGTATGACAGTAAGAAAAAAGGGTTTACAGAGGATTCTTATGCGACGATCGCCAAAATAGAGCAGTGTGGGTTTACCGGATTTACCGATCAGTTAAAACGGGTAGAGAAAGAGTACCGGAGCCAGCAGGAAAAGAAAACCGGAGAGGAAGACGATTGGGATCTGACGTATGCGGTTTATAATCAGGGAGTTGAATTTCGGTTTATCAACTATGGAGAAAACGAGATCGATGTGAACTTGAAACTTAATATTAACAGCATCTACCTTCCGCAAAAATATGAAGCCCTCATTCGGAATGTTACCCAGAGTGGGGAATATATGCTGCGGGCTTCCAGCGTAGATACCAAAAAAGAAGTTTTGACATTTGGAGCAGCCAATGCCGTTATGACAGAAGGAACCGGGGAAGTGTTTTTCGACGGAGGGCAAAACATGCCGACCTTTGGTGATACGACCATTAGCTTCGTCTTTGAAAATAATCAGGTGACGGGGTATTATGTGACGACAAATGAAAGCAAGTTCCAATTGACAGAATCTGACAATAAACTCATTCAGACTGTGGCACCGGGGCTCAAAGTAAGCCTTCCGGAACATGCAAATTACAGTGAAAACGGCATTAAATTATACATTGCCAAATAAAAACCTTTAAAAGCTTCCATGTTTGTGGTAGAATAGGTACTGATTCTACGAACAAACAGGAGGCTTTTTTTATGTCCGTTGACAGAACATTATACTTGAAAATTTTAGCAGAAAAATATCAATCGGTACAGGCCGTTTGCAGAGAAATTATAAATTTGAATGCGATACTCAACCTTCCGAAGGGAACCGAACATTTTATGAGTGACCTTCATGGAGAGTATGAAGCATTTTGCCATATATTGAACAACTGCTCGGGGGTGATCCGTGAAAAGGTGGATCTTTTGTTTGAAGAACAGTTAAATGATTCCGAACGACAGGCAATCTGTACGTTGATCTACTACCCAAAAGAAAAACTGGAGCAGTTAAAAAAAGAAAATGCGCTGTCGATGGAGAGATACCGCATGATTTTGAATCAGCTGATCGAGATCGCCAAACTTCTTTCTTCCAAATATACAAGATCGAAAGTGCGTAAGGCGATGCCGGAAGATTTTGCCTATATTATCGACGAGCTTCTGCATGTGCAGAAAGACGAAGACGATAACCAGGTGCGGTATCACCAGAAAATTTTGGATACCATTTTGGAAATTGACAATGCGGATGAATTTATCGTTGCGCTGGCAGAGTTGATCAAACGGCTGGCTGTGGACCATCTGCATATCGTAGGAGATATTTTTGACCGCGGACCGTATGCGGACAAGATCATGGATCTTTTGATGAACTACCATTCCCTTGACTTTGAATGGGGAAACCACGATATATTGTGGATGGGGGCAGCTGCGGGCAATCAGGCATGTATCGCCAATGTTTTGAAAAACAATCTGCGCCACCATAATACAGAGATATTAGAGAGCGGTTATGGAATCAGTCTCCGTGAACTCGCCTTGTTTGCGGAAAAAACGTATGCCAATGTGGAGCCGATGGAAGCGGCCGATAAGGCAGTTTCTGTCATGCTTTTGAAACTGGAGGGGCAGACGATACGGCGACATCCGGAATATGAGATGAAAGACCGTCTGCTTCTTTCGAAGATTGATAAAGAGAAAAAGATGGTTGTGATTCAAGGAAAAGAATATCCATTGAAAGATGGGGATTTCCCTACACTTCAGGGGGAAGATGTATATGCGCTTACCGAAGAGGAAGCCCATGTGATGGACGAGCTTACGACTGCATTTATCAACAGCGACCGTTTGCAGCGCCATATATCGTATCTGTATGAAAAGGGGAGCATGTACCGCATTTTCAACGGAAATCTGCTGTATCACGGCTGCGTGCCATTGGATGAAAGTGGAAATTTTGATGGAGTGCGGTTTGGCGATGAAATTTATCAGGGAAAACGCTATCTCGATTATGCCGACAAAATGGCACGACGGGCGTATTTTCACCGCAAAGACCGCGACGCCTTGGATTTTATGTGGTTTTTGTGGTGCGGTCGCAAATCGCCACTTTGCGGTCGCAATATTAAGACTTTTGAAAGAATGTTTGTGACCGACGAGAGTGCGTGGGTTGAGGAGAGCAATCCGTATTACCGCTATCATGAAGAAGAGCGGACCTGTAATATGATCCTGCGTGAGTTTGGTCTGTATTCCGAACATTCCCACATTATCAATGGGCATACGCCGGTAAAAACGATGGAAGGGGAACAGCCGATCCGGGCAGGCGGAAAACTGCTTGTCATCGATGGCGGTTTTTGCAAAGATTACCATAAGACGACAGGAATCGCCGGATATACATTAATTTACAATTCCCACGGAATGCGTATCAAAGCGCACCATCCATTTGAAAGTGTAAAAAAAGCATTGCAGGAAAATAAGGACATTGCCTCGGAGAGTCAGATCGTTGAGACCGAAAAAACGCGTGTACTCGTAAAAGATACCGATGTCGGAAAGAAAATTATGGCGTATATATCCGATCTGGAAGAATTGATGCAGGAATACCGCAACGGAACGATTGAACCGGGGACGAAGTTGTTTTGACAGAGATTTACAATAAAGGAAGGCGAAGAAGATGAGACAGATCAGTGTACAGGAGGCACTTGCTTTATCGAAAGAAGAAGCAGTTTTGGTAGATATACGACAAGAGGAAGAATTTTCCAGAGGAAGCATCCCGGGAGCGGTAAATATTCCGGCGGAAGAACTGGAAGACCACGCGGAGTTGTGGCAGCAGGATAAAACTGTGTATTTGTTCTGCCACACGGGCCGAAAAAGTGCGGAATGCGTACAGGATCTGGAAAAAGAAGGAAAAAATGTCGTCGATGTGGAAGGGGGATACCGCTCGTATCTGCGGTATTCTTTGAGCCAGTTTACAAAACAGGAAGAAAACCTCGAAGAACGTACGGCACAGATTGAGCGGAGCCTGATCAAAAAATTCCGCAAGCCGATCTGGCGCCGGTTTACGAAAGCCATCAAAGAATACGAGCTGATTCAGGAAGGAGATAAGATCGCGGTCTGCATCTCCGGAGGCAAGGATTCCATGCTGTTGGCAAAACTGATTCAGGAGATCAAAAAGCATGGACAGATTTCCTTTGATGCCATTTTTCTCGTAATGAACCCGGGCTACAATGAGGACAACTGGAATATCATACAAAACAATGCGAAGATTCTGGGGATTCCATTGACAGTGTTCAATACGGAGATTTTTGACGTGGTAGCAGGAATTGAGAAAAATCCATGTTATCTCTGTGCGAGAATGCGCCGCGGTTATCTGTATTCGAAAGCAAAAGAACTCGGCTGCAATAAGATCGCGCTCGGCCACCATTTTGATGATGTGATCGAGACGATTCTGATGGGAATGCTTTACAGCGGGAAAGTTGAGACAATGATGCCAAAGTTAAACAGTTCAAACTTTGCCGGCATGGAACTGATCCGTCCGCTGTATCTTGTGAAAGAAGCGGATATTAAGGCATGGCGGGACTACAATGACCTGCATTTCATCCAGTGTGCCTGCCGTTTTACCGAGCATTGTGCGACGTGTGGCGGGGATAAGCCGTCGAAGCGGGATGAGATGAAAGAACTGATTGCGCAGTTTCGCAAGACGAGTGATGTTATCGAGTCAAATATTTTTAACAGCGTGCGAAACATCAATCTTCGTACGGTAATCGGCTATCATAAGGACGACTGGGAATATAATTTCCTGGATGATTATGACAAATATCGGAAGGAAGAAGAACATGAGGGAGAATAAACTGCCCTCCTGTGTGGAGAAGCAGATTCGAAAGCAGGGGGTCGAAAAGCAGGATATTTTGGCGGTGTCGCCATTTGACCTGTCATTTTCAAGTGAATATGTGAGCGGATATGTGTTTTTGACAAAAGATACGCTGGGGGTCGCCGTGAGTGAACCGGATCTGCAGAGTGTCCGTTATTTTCGTGGGACAAAGACGAAGGATATGGTCTATGGAGAGGAACAAAAAGACTATGCCTGCCGTTTTTATGAGCGAAAGGAAATTACAAATATTTCCATCCATAGACAGCTTGCGACGAGCCTTGTTATTTTGGAATATAAGGGGATTGAATACCGGCTTTGTGCGTTGACAAACTTGTATCTGGCACAGATGAATGACTTTGTCAAAGCCTTTTTTCAGGGCGTGCAGCCGGAAGAGAATGAAGAAAAAGAAGAGGATTCCGAAGACTTGTATTGTCCGCGGTGTGGAACGATGTATCCGGATCCGGTGCGGAAAATATGTCCGAAATGCATGAACAAGCGGTCCATCTTTACACGGGCACTTGGTTATTTTTGGAACTACCGTGCGAAAATGACAGCGTTGTTTTTATGCTATATTTTTTCCGCGTTTGTAAACCTTTTATGGCCGTATTTGAGTGGTACGGTGTTATTTGACTGGGTGCTTAACAAAAACGATGCAATTCTGGGGAAATTTGGAATTGCTGGGGAATATACGCTGGCCCTTCTTATCCTGGTTGCGGCGATGATCGTGGTAAGAATTTTGCAGCGCGGTGTGACGCTTGTGCAGGGAGTGTTGATGGCGCAGGTCGTGGCAGATACGGTGCGTGATATGAAGCAGGATGTGTTTGCGGCACTCGGAAGACTGTCCATCGGATTTTTTACGAGCAAGCAAACCGGAAGCCTGATGACGCGTGTTCTCAGCGATGCAGAGCGTGTGACGAACTTTTTCTTAGATGGCTTTCCGTACATATTTATTCACGGATTTACGATTATTGCATCGTTTTGTGTGATGTTCCGGCTCAATGCACCGATGGCGCTTGTGGCTTGTGTGCTTCTGCCGCTTCTGGTCTTTATGAGTGTGCGTTTAAAGCCGAAATTATGGAGTTTATTTGGAAGACGGCATCGTGCGGAGCGGGCGCTTAACAGCAGAGTCAATGACAATCTGACGGGTGCCAGAGTCGTGAAAGCATTTGGACAGCAGGAGGCCGAAAATGCAAGATTTGAGCCGGTCAATGAACGTTTGAAAGACGCAGAGATCCGGATTGTAAAATACAACAACCGGTTTACGATACTATATAATCTGGTTCAGGAGATTTCCAGTATCTGGGTATGGATCGTAGGTGTGATCCTGCTTCTTGGAACCGGAGATATTGAACTTGGCGTGTTGATCACATTTGTCGGTTATGTGGGACAGCTCAATGGACCGATGAATTTCTTCTCCCGTGTATTTCAGATGTGGTCGGACAGTATCAATTCGGCACAGCGTATGTTTGAGATCATGGATGCGATCCCGGACATTGAGGAAGCAGAACATCCGGTGGCTTTGAAGGAGCCAAAAGGCGAGATCGAACTTTCGCATGTGATATTTGGCTATGAGACCAATAAACCGGTGCTAAAAGATATTACGCTGCACGTAAACCAAGGGGAAATGCTTGGCATCGTAGGGCGTTCCGGAGCGGGAAAAACGACACTTGTCAATCTGATCTCAAGGCTGTATGATGTCAATGAGGGGGAGATCCGTATCGACGGGATTCCGGTAAAAGAACTGGCCTTTCGTGATCTGCGGCGCAATGTGGCGATGGTTTCGCAGGATACCTATATTTTTATGGGAACGGTCGCAGAGAATATTGCTTATGCCGACCCGGATGCATCGAGGGAAGATATCATCCGCGCAGCGATGTTAGCGAGTGCCCATGAATTTATCAGCAATATGCCGGATGGTTACGATACCGTGATCGGGGCGGCAGGAAAGGACTTGTCCGGAGGCGAAAAGCAGCGAATTTCCATCGCGCGTGCCATCCTTGCCAATCCGAAGATACTCATCCTTGACGAAGCGACAGCAAGCGTCGATACGGCGACGGAAAAAGCGATTCAAAAGTCACTCAATTACCTTGTCAAAGGGCGTACGACATTGTCCATCGCACACCGGCTCTCGACATTGCGCGATGCAGACCGTCTGGTCGTGATCGACGAAGGAAAGATCGCCGAGGAAGGAACGGCAGAGCAGCTGGAACAAAAACAGGGTATTTATTATAAACTGATGAAATTACAGACAGAGTCACTGGCACTCAAAGGGCTTGACTAAAGGAGGACTTATGCAAAGAAATGCCATTATATTAGCGGCCGGAAAATCCAATCGATTTGCCCCATTTACCTATGAAAAACCCAAGGGACTGTTTCGGGTAAAAGGGGAGATCTTGATTGAGCGGCAGATTAAACAGTTAAAAGAAGCTGACATAAGTGAAATATATGTCGTTGTAGGCTATATGAAAGAAAAATTTTTCTACTTAGAGCAGAAGTATGGTGTTCGATTAATTGTAAACAATGATTTTGGAAAAAAAGGAAATATATATTCGGTTTATGTGGCAAGAGAACACCTGTCAAATACGTTTATTTGCTGCGCTGACCATTATTTTGTAAAGAATCCTTTTTTGGAGAAAAATGCGGAAAATCATTCCTATCGTGCTGTCTCTTTTTTAACCGGAAAATTTCGCGAGTTTGCGGTTACTTGTTCGGATGCTGGGGTGGTAACAGACCTGACAGTGGGCGGTGAAGACAGTCTGGCTATGGTTGGACATGCCTATATGAACGCTTCCTTTAGCAGAATCTTTATTGATCTGATGGAAGAAAAGATGAACGATTTTGGAGTAGCCTCCATGTTTTGGGAAGAATTTTATGCAAGATATATGAAACAGCTTACTTTTTATAAGAAAGAGTATATGCCGGATGAAATATTGGAGTTTGACAGCATTGACGATTTAAGAGAGTTTGATTCAGAATTTCTTTTAAATGTCGATTCGGAAATTATTACCAATATTTGCAAAATATTGAAATGCAATCCGAATTCGATTACCAATATTTCCATTATCAATGCGGGACTGACAAATGTTTCTTTTGCGTTTGAATGCGGGGAAAAGAAATACGTTTATCGTCATCCGGGAGGAACCGCCGGAAATTTGATCGATCGCCAGTCGGAACTGTTTGCGCAAAATGCCGCAAAGAATACAGGGATTGATAAGTCTGTTATTTATATGGATCCATCCGGATGGAAAATATCGCATTTTGTAGAAAATGCAAAAAATTGTGATTTTGAAAAATCAGAGACCCAGCTGTCTACGGCGATGAATTATTTGCACAAATTGCATCAGTGTAAACCGGATGATACGGTTCGAATTTTTGATAATCTTGCGGAAGGCAAGAAATTGATGAAGATTGCCTCGGCGACAAAAGGAAATCTGTTTAAGGAATTTTCTGAGATTATTCATAAGGTAGAACAATTGTATTCGTTTGTTAAGGAAGATGCCGAGAAGTTAGGGTATGATTTGGTGCTTTGCCATAATGATACCTATGAACCGAATTATTTGTTTGATGAAAACGGAGATATTTATCTCATTGACTGGGAATATGCCGGATTGAATTATGCGGCGAATGATATCGGATGTATTCTTTGCCGGTATGACTGGACGGACGAACAAATTGAACGGTATTTGAAGGCATTTGCCGGAAGAAATCTGACAGAGCAGCAACATCGTTTTTATATAGCGTTTATACCGATTTCTGCGTTTTACTGGTTTTGCTGGGGCTTATATAAAGGAAGCGTAGGAGATGACGATAGTTTTTTCTTTCTGCCATCGTACAGAAATCTTGTGCGCTTTTTAGATCAAGCATTAGACAGTTATAAAGGAGGTTTATTATGATTACAGCTATCATACTTGCGGGAGGTGTCGGATCCAGAGTAGGAGCCGGACGGCCGAAGCAGTTTGTGGAAATATTGGACAAGCCCGTTCTTGCCTATACGATAGAAATTTTTGAAAGAAATCCGCAGATCGACGTCATTGAGGTCGTATGCCACAAAGAGTGGAAAGAGTATCTTGTAAATATGGTGCGAACATACGATTTTGCTAAAGTGAAATGGATCGTTGATGGCGGAAATACATTCCAGGATTCGGTTATGAACGGGATTGAAAATTTGAAAGGAAAAATAAAGGATGACGATTATGTCATGGTTCAATACGGTGCGGCACCTTTTACCTCGGATAAGATTGTCGACGATGTGATCCGGGTTATGAGAGACAAAGGTTCTGCGGTTACAACGACGCCTTGTTATCAATTGCTTGGCAGCAATGATGAAAATGCTACGAGTAAGACTTGGGTAGACCGAGATAAGTATATTCAGATTGCCTGTCCATATGGCTTTCGCTTTGACTATTTATTGAGTATTTACAAGAGAGCAGAAGAGCAGGAAATCCTTGATAAAATAGAACCACATACCACCTCATTGATGTATGCTTTGGGGGATACGTTGTATCAGGCATATGGAGATCAAAGTAATATTAAAATTACAACAAAAGAGGATCTTGATATGTTTGAGGGATATGTATTGATGAAGAGGCGCCGGGAGAGTAAGAGCTAAGAGGGGGAAGAGAAATGGAACAATTTGAAAAAGAGCAGATGGAACGGGAAGCCGAAGAAATGACGGCATTGCACTATCTGACAAAAGACAATGCGGTTTTTGAACGAACCCAAGGTGGTTTTGTGAGCCTTATTTTTGAGGGGAAAACGTGGGACCGGGTTCAGGTGATCCGGCTGTTTCCGTTTACCGAACCGAATGGTTTTATTTCCATTCGAACGGTGGAAGAGAGATCCCGGGAAATCGGTGTGATAAAAGATTTGAAAGACGTTTCCAAAGAAACAAAGAAACTGTTATTGGAACAATTGAATTTACATTATTTTACACCAATCATTCAAAAAGTTCTCTCCATCAAAGATGAATACGGCTATGCGTATTTCCATGTTTTGACAGACCGCGGAGAATGCCGCTTCACCATCAATATGGGAGCAAGCGCAGTGACAAGGCTGTCGGAGAAGCGGCTTTTGATCACAGACCTTGATGAAAACCGGTTTGAGATCCCGGATGTCTTTGCCTTGACACAGAAGGAACAGAGAAAACTGGATTTGTTTTTGTAAATTAGGAGAATGCGATGAATTTGAATTATGAACTGCCTGCATGGGCGGAAGAAAAACTGCCGCCGGTGTCAGAAGAAAAGCGGTATTATAGCGTTCCGTATGACATTGGGGCGGACGGAGCCTGGTTATCGGATTCCTATCTTGTCGTGACGCAGAAAAAGATTTATCTGCTGTCGGAGGGAAGCCCGGCACAATGTTTTGCGCTGGCTGACTGCGAAGAAGCGGCGGCAGAGGCAAACGTCGGCTGTGGACTTCTCACAATCCGGTACCGCGGGGAAAAGCGGTTTCTGGTACAATATTCCGGAAAACATCTGGCAAGATATGCTTACATCGCCAGAGGAATCCGTATTCTGTGTTCCGGAAGGACAGAAAAGGTCGAAAGTACCGAGTATGAGAAAATCTGTCCGAACTGTGGACGAGCGATCCCGGGGACAAAATATTGTCCGCATTGCTCGAAAGAAGGAGGGTTTTGGCATTCCTTTCTGACGATGGCAGCACCGTACCGCAGGAAATTTCTGTGGATTATTGTGCTGATGATCTTGGCGGCGGTTGTAACACTTCTTAATCCGGAAGTGCAGAAACGGCTTGTCGATGAAGTTTTAACCAAACACCACGGCGGAATCCGCATGGCACTTGTGTGCCTTTTCATCATGTTTTTGCTCAGTGTCGGCATTGTTCTTATCAATGTGTTGAAAAGCTATTCTTGTACGGCACTTGGAGCGACGATCGCAAAAGATCTGCGGAAGAAATTGTTTGAAAAGATTCAGATTCTTTCCATCGGTTTTATCAATGACAGAAAACCGGGGGAATTGATGAATCGAATCGTTTTTGACACCGGAAAGATCCGCGAATTTATGGAGCGCACATTTTGTAACATGTTTACCGTGTGTTTTATCTTTCTTTGTGATATAATATTTATGCTTGCTTTGAATTGGAGGCTTGCTTTACTGACCTTTATTTTCATTCCGGTCGTGGTTTTTATTACCTATGCATGGAGGAAAAATATTCACCGCCGTTTTCACCTGCAGTGGAAAAAGAGTGATGATGTCAATAGTAATCTCCAGGATGTGATTTCCGGAATGCGTGTTGTAAAATCCTATGGAAAAGAATCAGAAGAAAAGGAAAAATTTAACGGATTGGCAGATGAATTCTGCCGGGTGCAGAAGAAAAATGAAGTGTTTTGGGCATTGTTTATGCCGATGATTGATTTTATCCTTGGTGCGGGAATTTTTCTGGTCGTTTATTTTGGCGGCTGCGATGTGCTTCGCGGCACGATGACAACCGGAGAACTGCTGCAGTTTATTACTTATACGCAGCTTCTGTATCAGTATCTCAACTGGATGACTTCGATGCCACGTGATCTCATGAATCTGATCAGCAGTATTGAACGAATCAATGATATTTTGGCACAGGACCCGTTTATCGAGGACGATACGGAGCCAAAAGATCTTGAGGTGGAGGGAAAAATCACATTTTCCCATGCGACATTTGGGTACAAATCGTATCAGCCGGTTCTGGAAGATGTGAATCTGACGGTGGAGCCGGGAGAAATGATCGGTATCGTCGGTGCTTCCGGAACAGGAAAATCGACGCTGATCAATTTGATCATGCGTCTGTATGAAGTGGACGATGGTGCGATATTGGTCGATGGAACGGATATTAAGAAAGTTCGTTCCGAAAAATATCATGCACAACTTGGTGTCGTATTACAGGAAACATTTTTGTTTTCCGGTACGATTCTTGAAAATATACGATTTGCCAGACCAGATGCCTCATACGAGGAAGTGATCCGGGCGGCAAAACTTGCCAATGCCCACGACTTTATCTCAAAAACACCGGATGGATACAATACTTACGTAGGAGAACGCGGACATAGTTTGTCCGGAGGTGAGAGACAGCGGATTGCCATCGCAAGAGCAATCCTCAATGAACCTCGTATTTTGATCCTGGACGAAGCGACAGCAAGTCTGGATACGGAAAGCGAATACCGCATCCAGAAAGCCCTCGACCGTCTGACAAAGGGGCGAACAACCTTTGCCATCGCCCATCGCTTGTCAACTCTGCAAAATGCAGACCGCTTGATCGTGATCGACGGCCATCGCATCGCAGAGGTGGGATCTCATGAAGAATTGATTGCCCAAAAAGGTATGTACTACCGCCTTGTGAAGGCGCAATTGGAAATGCAGAAAAAATAGGAGCAGATGATTATGAGTGAAGAAAGTTTGCAGCGGAAAGTATTTTCCGGATTATTTTGGAAATTTGGAGAACGGATCGGAGCGCAGCTCGTATCTTTTATCGTACGGATCGTGCTGGCAAGACTTCTGAGCCCGAGTGATTTTGGTGTCATCGTACTCATTACTGTTTTTATTGATATCGCCAATGTTTTTGTGTCAAGTGGATTTGGTTCTGCGCTGATTCAGAAAAAAGAAGCGGATCAATTGGATTTTTCGTCCGTATTTTATTTTAGTATTGTGATGTCCTGGATCTTCTATGCCATTGTATTTTTAGGAGCACCTCTGGTTGCATCCTTTTACGGAAAAGACATTTTGTGCCCGGTTCTGCGTGTACTTGCACTTAAGATCCCGCTTGCCGGTGTCAATTCCGTGCAACAGGCCTATGTACAGAAAAAGATGCTTTTTAAACGATTCTTTTTCTCGACGCTGATCGGTACTGCCGGTTCGGCTGTTGTAGGAATTGTCATGGCTTATATGGGATTTGGTCCATGGGCCCTTGTGGCACAGTATTTGTTTAATTCGACGCTGGATACTTTGATCCTTTGGTTTACGGTAAAATGGCGCCCGATATGGGCATTTTCCGGAAAGCGAATGAAAGAATTATTTTCTTTTGGATGGAAGATGCTTTGCTCGGAACTGATCCATACGTCTTATGGACAGATCCGAAGTCTTATCATCGGAAAAGTGTACACGGAAAAAGATCTTGGTTTTTACAATCAGGGTGGAAATATGCCGCGTCTTATTGTAACCAATATCAATTCCTCGGTTACTTCCGTACTGTTTCCTGCCATGTCGATGAAACAGGATGATCTAAAGAAAATGAAAGAGGTCGTTCGTCTTTCTATCCGCGTCAGTTCTTATGTGATGTGGCCGTTGATGATCGGCCTTATGGTAATGTCCGCACCGGTTGTCAGCCTGATTTATTCGGACAAATGGCTGCCGTGTGTGCCATTTATGCAGATTGCGTGCCTGCAGTATGCACTGGAGCCGGTTCAGACGGCCAATGTACAGGCGGTAAAGGCACTTGGAAAAGGACGGACGTACCTGATCATGGAAATTGTGAAAAAGGTATTTGGTATCGCTATGATCCTTCTTGTCATGTACCGTGGTGTCATGGCCATCGCATGGACCGCATTTATCGTAACCTTATTTGCGGCAGTCGTAAACTCGACGCCAAACCGTAAGTTTTTGAATTATAATTATCGAGAACAGCTCGCTGACCTGATTCCATCGATCCTGCTTGCTTCTGCAATGGGAGTATGCGTTTATTTTACCGGAATGATCGCACTTCCAACGATTGTGACCGTCATTCTTCAGGTACTAGTCGGAGCAGCAGTTTACATCCTGCTTTCGATTCTGTTCAGGTTTAGTCAGTTTACCTATATTTTACAAGTGTTAAAGAACTTTTATCAGTCATTTAGGAAAGGAAAGAAGAAGGCATGAAGACAAGAAAAGAAATTTCAGATGAAGAAGTAAAGAAAATTGAACTTGCTATTTTTTCCCATATTATCGAGGTGTGTGAAAAATATAAGCTTCGCTATATTATTGATTATGGAACCTTGTTAGGCGCAGTTCGTCATGGTGGTTTTATTCCGTGGGACGATGATATCGATATCTCAATGCCGCGTGCCGATTATGAGATATTTAAAAAGCTATTTCCGGAGCAGATGACAGAAAATCCACAATACGAATTACGAACCGGGATGAAAGGAAATGTGGCACTTCCTTATATTCAAGTTGTTGATACAGGTACAATAACGGAGAAAAAGGGACGGCGCGAAAAATATGCACAAGCTTTGTGGATTGATGTATTTCCTGTCGATGGTGCCGGATTTACGAGAGAAGATTTAGAGGAAAACCACACAGAGTATCAAAAAAATATTACAGAAACCCGAAAGATCTTTGGCAGATATAAACCGTTTTTAAATCCGCTCAAACAGCTTCGGCAGTTTTATGATCATCATATTCGTTCTTCTCAATTGGAAAAATATGTAACACGGGCAGAAGAATGTATGAAAAAGTATGATTATGATGCCTGCGATCATATTTTTTGTTATGCCACTCCTTATGGAACAAAGGAGAAAAACAGAAAAGAGTATTATGAAGACCGGATTGATATGGAATTTGAGGGAATAACCTGCAAGGTACCGCGTGCCTATGATCAGAAACTGCGGGATATGTATGGGAATTACCACGAACTTCCCCCGGTGGAAAAGCGCATAGGGCATGATTTTGTGCCGTATTACCGATAAGATAGAGGAGAAAGTGATAGATGGAAAAAGTACGAAGATATAGGAGAAATCTGTCATGGATACTTGTTTTGGCGATGACGCTCGGAATGGTACAGTATCCTGCGCATAATAAATCTGTAAGCGTCAAAGCAGCGGATTCTCAGACAGAAAAGAAGGTTACATTAAGTGAGGATGGCGTATTAAAGGTAGAAGGAGTATATTCGGTTTCAGCGGAAATGCTGGAGGGAATCGAGAAACAGGATATATTGAAAATTGAGTTTGATGAAAATGTATATTTTATAAAAGATCACACTTTCGAAGGATGCCATAATCTTACGGAAATAACGTGGGGTGGTGTGACTACGATCGGAAGTTATGCTTTTGCTGATTGTGAAAAATTGGATATGATGTCTCTGACACAAAAAGTGGATACAATACAGAAGGGGGCTTTTTGGGGATGCAGCAATATCAAACTTGTGATCATGCCTAATGATTTAAAGAAACTGGAAAAAGATGCGTTCCCACTTGCTACAAGTTTTGTCTGGCGATGCAGTAAAAACGAATATGAAGTAGAAGATGAAGCGATTGACGACGCATTTTGGACGGGGCGAACCGGAACCATGTATGTTCCCGATACGGATAAATGGAATCGTATCATTCAGCAACTGGATGAGAAAAAGATTACCTGGACCAAAAGAAATACCGTTTCCGCCGACAATATAGTATACTGTCAGGTGGCAGCAGAGGACGGCAGCATTTCGGAAGAGTATTGGGCAAATTTGGAATATGATATGGTGTGCCGGTTTGATACAGAGGGAACGATAACGTTTGTAGGAAATGAAGAAGACGGGGACAATGTGGAAGTATACATTCCGAATGAAATTCGCAAGGCTTCGGTTAAGAAACTGATTCTAAAAAATAATAATATAATTCTTGGTGAAATTTGTAATGAATACATGAATCTGTATTCGGTAGAAATGGAGGTTGAAAATAGTTTCATTTTGGAAAAATGTTTTAAAAATTTAAAGAAACTTCAGACTGTTCGAATAACTGGTCAGACAACGTTTGAAGAGGGGTGCTTTTACGGATGCAGTTCTTTGAAAAAGTTGGAAATTTCCGGAGGTGTACGTTCGATTGGGGACAGAGCCTTTGAAGGGTGTACAAGCCTTATGCAGGTGAACATTGAGAAGAAAGCGGTAGAGATTGGAAAACGAGCATTTTTCGGATGTGAAAATTTAAAATCGGTTGAACTGCCTGTATATACAAGTAAGATCAAACAAGATGCCTTTGGAAATTGTCCATTGCTTCAAACCATTGTTCTGCCGGAAAAACTTTCCTATGTAGGACTGGGAAATTTCACGGCATGTGATATTTATTGGAAAGGAAATGAAGTGACAACGCAGGATCCGGAAGAGGGAGGATTGTCATTTTTTGAACAAGTAACAGGAACGATGTATATTCCGTCCGGAAGTGAATTTTGGCAAAAACAGAAAGAAACTTATCCCGAAGTTGCCTGGGAGGAGTGGAAACCGGTAATCATGCAGCCGGAGATAGAAACGTATGATCTTATGGAACAATGGGCTTTTCAAGAGAGCGAGAATGGTGTTCCGGTGGAAGCAGGTGTGGATGATGACGGAGTGCCATGTATAAAAATTAGTTTTAGCAAACGATATCAGCGGGTGGCGTTCAAACTGCCAGAACAGATACGCGCACAAGATTATGCAACGGTGTCAATCAAAGCCAAGGTCGGAGTACAATTAATGTTTGATCTGTGGGACGAGGAATTGACAATGGAAAATGGATATGCAGGCGGTACAACCATAGTAGATTGTACCTATCCTTTTTGGTATTCAAATGATGATGACCCGATAAAATACGGAACAGAAGACGTTGAAATTTATAATAATTATATAAGTGATACTGGAAAGAAGGCAAGTTATATGTCAATTGGAATATGCCAAAAACCAGAGGAGGCAGAAATTTATGGACGTGAAAGAATTTTTTATATTTATTCAATTACGTTTAATCCGTTGGCATCGGATACAAAAAAACTGGTTTTTGAAAGTAAAATGCCGGATGACGCACCGCAGCCAACGCAAACCCCGATAGCAAGCCAGACACCGTCTGTTACACTGCAGCCAACGGAAACTCCGTCAACAAGCCCGGTACCATCTGTCACACCGCAGCCAACAGAAACGCCGGCAGTAAACCCGGCATCAACTGTCACACCAGTATCGACGCAGGAGTCGGCGGAAAGCGCAAGAGTAGAGTCGTTTGCTGCTACGTCGAAAAAGCAGAGCAAGCGTCCGGCAATTTCAATTCATAAAAAGGGGAATAAAAAGCTTCGCTATATACAGATCACAGTGAAGTCATCGGTAGGCAGTTATTTTGATCTGTATATGAAGAAAAAAGGTAAAAAGTTCGTGCGCATCCGTTTGGCAAAGAATTCCTTGAAGAAAGGAAAGCGGGTAGTAAAACTTGCCTATTCTCAAAAAGGTTACATGCTTTGGTTTAAGGTGCGGACGTACGACAAAGTCAATGGAAAAAAGAAATACCGAGCATATAGCGGACAAAAGAAGATAAGATTATAAAACAATGCTTGTATTCATAAATATAGAAACCTATATCAATGAGTACAAGCATCTTTTTTATCGTTTTTCTTGAATATAATATTTCTCTTCCAGACGGATCGGTTTGTAGGACAATTTTGCCTGACGCAGGTTGTCCTGTCCGAGATCGTCTTCACGGTTTACATATACCGCATCCGGAAACTCATGAATCAAAAACTGTTGGTTGATGTAATTGTACAAGCCCTTGATCTCCGGTTCCGCTTTTTCGATATGAATAAACGCACACTGGATCGAAGGGCAGTAGCTTCCGATGGTATAGGCGACGATTTTTCCATCCATGCGGATGCCGCCCATCGCACAGTCAATGCTTTTGCAGTTGCCGAGCAGCCGGTAAACGCCTTCTTCTTCATCATCAATGCAGTTGAAACGGTCGTAGTGGCGGCGCTCATCGAGCCATTTTTCATGAAATTCCTTGACTTCTTCGATATCTCCGCAACCGAGTGTCTCATAGACAAAACGGCCTTCGTATTCGCGGAGGAAGGAATTGACTAAATTCTTTTTCTTGTGCATGGCACGTCCGCTCAGCGTTTTCAATTTTTCGGCTTCATAGATATAATCAAAACTGTCACGTTCGGCAGTCCAGGTATAATCTTTAAGCAGGCCTGCCTGTTCCCATACATTTTTTGTCAGATCGTCCACCAGATAAATATCTAATGGGGCGTTCCATTCGTCGTGAAACTGCTTTTCCATGCGGCGGAAAGCTTCCGGCAGATCATCGACGGAACAAAGAGGGCAGAATGCCTTTTTTTCGCCTTGGTATTCAAAAAAGAGATACAGTGCGATATCATCGGTGGCAAACATGGTATGATAATAACTTTCCCATAAAAACTGATTGAGAAAATGCCCCTCACTCATAAAGCAAGGGCGCAGTTTCTCATACGATTCAAATGTTTTTTGGACGAAAGGACTAATCGGTTGTAAAATCATTCGAAAGTCTCCATTCCTATAGATAATATATTAGCTGTTTTTATTGTTACGGCTGGCACGATAACGAGCGGTACCATCCAATATTTTCTTACGAATACGAAGATTTTCCGGTGTGACCTCCAAAAGTTCATCCGTGTCGATAAATTCGATGGCTTCTTCGAGGCTGAGTTCCTTTTTCGGAGACAGGCGGAGCGCATCGTCCGAACCGGAAGCACGGGTGTTGGTAAGCTGTTTTTTCTTGCAGACATTTACTTCGATATCATCGGTCTTTCCATTTTGTCCCACGACCATTCCACCGTATACTTTTTCGCCGGGACCGACGAAAAGAGTACCACGTTCCTGGGCATTGAAAAGTCCGTACGTAACTGTTTCACCGGATTCGTAGGCGATCAGGGAACCCTGCTTACGGTATGCAATATCGCCTTTGTAATCGCCATAGCCGTAAAATTCGGTATTGAGGACACCGTTTCCTTTGGTATCAGTCATAAATTCTCCACGATAACCGATCAGTCCACGGGCCGGAATCAAGAATTCCAGACGAGTGGTACCGGCATTGAGTGGGCTCATTCCCTGCAATTCTCCTTTACGCTGGCTCAGCTTGTCGATGACTGTTCCGGTAAATTCATCCGGTACATCCACATAAGCACGTTCCATTGGTTCTAATTTTTTCCCGGATTCATCGGTTTTATACAAAACTTCCGGTTTGCTGACCGCAAATTCATATCCTTCGCGGCGCATATTTTCGATCAATACGGAAAGATGCAGTTCTCCACGGCCGGAAACTTTGTAAGCCTCGGTCGTCTCGGTATCTTCGACACGAAGACTGACATCGGTATTGAGCATTTTATATAAGCGGTCACGCAAATGGCGGGAAGTAACGTATTTTCCTTCCTGACCGGCAAGCGGACTGTCATTTACGATAAAGTCCATAGAGATAGTAGGTTCGGAAATTCTCTGGAATGGAATCGGTTTTGGATTTTCCGGAGAACACAGTGTATCCCCGATGTGAATATCCGAAATACCGGAGATTGCTACGATGGAACCGATGCCGGCTTCTTCTACTTCGACACGGTTCAAGCCCTCAAATTCATACAATTTACTGATTTTTACTTTATTATTCTTTTCCGGATCGTGTGCATTTACGATCACAACATCCTGATTGACGCGCACGGAACCGTTGTCCACTTTTCCGACACCGATACGGCCGACATATTCATTGTAATCGATCGTACTGATAAGAACCTGAGTGTCGGCATCCGGATCTCCGGTTGGAGCCGGAATATAATTTACGATCGCATCAAACAGAGGTTTCATGTCGGTTCCCGGTTCTTCATAAGAAGTGGAAGCAATTCCCTCTTTGGCAGAAGCGAAGATAAATGGGCAGTCAAGCTGCTCCTCATTGGCATCGAGGTCAATGAAAAGTTCCAGGATCTCATCGACAACTTCTGCCGGACGAGCTTCCGGACGGTCGATTTTATTGACGCAGACAACGACAGGAAGGCTGAGTTCCAGCGCTTTTTTCAATACAAATTTTGTCTGAGGCATCGCCCCTTCAAAGGCGTCGACGACAAGAACGACACCATTTACCATTTTGAGGACACGTTCTACCTCGCCGCCGAAATCGGCATGTCCCGGGGTATCAATAATATTTATTTTAATATCATTATAATGAATGGCTGTATTTTTAGAAAGGATGGTAATACCACGTTCTCTTTCAATATCATTGGAGTCCATAACACGTTCTGCAACTTCTTGATTTTTTCGGAAGACTCCGCTTTGTTTGAGCAACTCGTCCACAATCGTCGTTTTTCCATGATCGACGTGAGCAATGATTGCAATATTTCTTATATCATCTCTTGATTTTACCATTTTTTTAATCGTCCTTTCATATGATTACTTTAAAAACTCTGTTCTCTATCATAGCACAGAAAAAAAGATATGGCAAATCGAAAGTTTTTGTTCTAAAAAGAAAATTTTGTGCATATAGTATATGGTAAAGAAAAAAAGTCTGTGTTATAATACTAGGGTGTGTTATTTTGCACACAGGTTATCAAGCGCTGCTTGGTGCCAAAACACAGGTAAATAAACAAAGGGGGTCATATATGATGACAGATAAGGTGCTAGGAAACAATCAGGTAAATGTGTATGGAGAGGTGATCAGCGATTTCACCTTCAGCCATGAGGTGTATGGAGAGGGGTTCTATACTCTTCAATTGTCAGTACGACGTCTAAGCAATGTATTCGATACGATTCCGCTTATGGTATCCGAGCGTTTGATCGATGTCAAACAGGATTATCGCGGAAAATATATCGAAGCATCCGGACAGTTCCGTTCTTACAATCGTCACGAGGAGAATCACAATCGTTTGGTTCTTTCTATGTTTGTTCGTGACATCCGTGTGGACGGCGAGCCGGGAGAATGTGAGAAACCAAATCACATTTTCTTAGACGGATATATCTGCAAACTGCCGGTATATCGTAAGACACCATTGGGACGCGAGATTGCAGATGTATTGCTTGCGGTAAACCGTCCGTATGGAAAATCCGATTACATCCCTTGTATCTGCTGGGGACGTAATGCACGTTTTGCCGATGGTTTTCAAGTAGGAGATCACATTCAGCTATGGGGAAGAATCCAGAGCCGTGAGTATCAAAAACGCATTGGAGACGAAGAATTCGAAACCAGAATCGCTTATGAGATATCCGTAAGCAAACTGGAACGAATGGATTCGATGTCAGCGATTGTAGCTGCATCCGAAGAACCGGAATCCAATGAATCTGACACTTACGGTATGGACGACGAGTAGGGGATCGTAAAAATTTGCTTGCCATTTCTTAAAATTTGTGGTAAATTATTTCTCATAAATGAGCGAGTGTTGTCAAATTTGTGTCAACACAAACCAAAGAGAGGTGTTTATGACGATGGAATCAGGGATTATACAAGCCTTTTATGGAACGGGTAAAGGAAAGACATCTGCCGCTGTAGGGCAGGCACTCAGAGAACTCCAGCACGGACAGCGGATCACGATGATCCAGTTTCTGAAGGGAAAGGTTGCCGATGAATTTCAGGTTTTAGACCGGCTTGAACCAGATGTACAGATTTTCCGATTTGATAAAAGTGACGTCAGTTACTGTGATTTGTCAGAGAGCGAAAAAGAAGAAGAAAAAGCAAATATACTAAATGGGTTTAACTTTTCAAAAAAAGTTCTTGAAACCGGAGAGAGCGATGTTATTATTTTGGATGAACTACTGGGATTGATTGACCTTGGGATTTTGACAGAGGATGACGTAGAAGACTTGCTTCGTATTCAGGGGGATTACCGAAAACTCATTATCACCGGCACCAAACTGCCGGAACAGATCCGCGCCTACGTAGATGAAGTTTCAGAAATCCTGTGAGATAACATCTATGTGATCGTACATAGCAGAAAACAAAAAGACTTTCAGCTGCCGCAAAGGCAGAGGAAAGTCTTTTTTTCGATGGATTTCAATTAATTACAAAAAATAATTCTATTTTAATGTAATTTTTAATTTAAGAACTGACATCCTTGCCTTTCCTCTAAGGGATTTAGAACCCCGTCGGTGACTAGAGGGCGTCCTTTGCCCTCAGACACCGCTACGGGGTTCTTCTAAGCGCGAGCGGTCCCGAAAGAGAAAGGCAAGGGGGACATTCTGCAATAAAATATTACACCTAAATTTATTTATTTTCTGATTTCCTATTTACTTTTTCTGAATTTTCTGTAAAATAGAAAGGAATAGAGAAATTTAGAGAGTGCCGTATGCGGCTTCGGAATGGAGGACAAAAGTGAGTAAAAGAGAGGACATTAAGAAAGTATTGATCATTGGATCAGGACCGATCATCATTGGACAGGCCTGCGAATTTGATTATTCAGGAACACAGGCATGTAAAGCACTTCGCCAGCTTGGATACCAGATTGTACTGGTAAACTCAAACCCGGCGACGATCATGACAGATCCGGACATTGCAGATGTTACATACATTGAGCCATTGAACGTAAAACGTTTGGAACAGATCATAGAAAAAGAGCGTCCGGATGCAATCCTGCCAAACCTTGGTGGACAGTCAGGTCTGAACTTATGTTCCGAATTGGCAAGCGCCGGCATTTTAGATAAATACGATGTAAAAGTAATCGGTGTTCAGGTCGATGCGATCGAGCGTGGAGAAGACCGTATCGAATTTAAAAAGACGATGAATAAACTTGGCATCGAGATGGCACGAAGCGAAGTGGCTTATTCGGTAGAAGAAGCACTTGAGATCGCGGATAAACTTGGTTATCCGGTCGTTCTTCGTCCAGCTTATACGATGGGAGGAGCCGGCGGCGGACTCGTATATAATGTAGAAGAATTGAAAACCGTCTGCGCGCGTGGACTTCAGGCAAGTCTTGTCGGCCAGGTGTTGATCGAAGAATCCATTCTCGGATGGGAAGAATTGGAATTGGAAGTGGTACGTGATGCAAAAGGAAATATGATCACGGTCTGCTTTATCGAAAATATTGACCCTCTCGGAGTACATACAGGAGATTCCTTCTGTTCCGCGCCGATGCTTACCATCTCCGAAGACGTTCAGAAACGCCTTCAGGAGCAGGCCTATAAAATTGTAGATGAAGTACAGGTAATCGGTGGAACCAATGTGCAGTTCGCCCATGATCCGGTATCTGACCGAATTGTTGTTATCGAGATCAATCCGAGAACGTCCCGTTCTTCCGCATTGGCATCCAAAGCGACAGGATTCCCGATCGCACTCGTATCTGCGATGCTTGCGTCTGGACTTACCTTGGATGAGATTCCATGCGGCGTCAATGGTACCTTGGACAAATATGTGCCAAGCGGAGATTATGTTGTTATTAAATTTGCCAGATGGGCATTTGAAAAATTCAAAGATTCCGAGGACAAGCTGGGAACACAGATGCGTGCTGTCGGCGAAGTCATGAGTATCGGTAAAAATTATAAAGAAGCATTCCAGAAGGCTATCCGTAGTCTGGAGATCGGACGTTATGGCCTTGGATTTGCCAAAGATTTCCATGAGAAAACAAAGGATGAATTGATGCAGATGCTGATCTATCCGACAAGTGAGCGTCAGTTTATCATGTATGAAGCGCTTCGTAAAGGGGCTACCGTGGAAGAATTGTTTGAGCGCACACAGATCAAACATTATTTTATCGAGCAGATGAAAGAATTGGTAGAGGAAGAAGAGGCACTTTTGGCAAATAAAGGAAAAGTACCGGAAAAAGAGGTTCTTGAGAAAGCGAAAAAAGATGGATTCTCCGACCGTTATCTGGCACAGATCCTCGAAGTGACAGAAGAAGAGATCCGCAACGCAAGAACGGGATTCGGCATCACAGAGAGCTGGGAGCCGGTTCGTGTAAGTGGTACAAAAGACAGTGCATATTATTATTCTACGTACAATGCAAAAGACGAGTCTACCGTAACGGACAAGAAAAAGATCATGATCCTCGGTGGTGGACCAAACCGTATCGGACAGGGTATCGAATTTGACTACTGCTGTGTACACGCAGCGTTTGCTCTGAAAGAAATGGGATTTGAGACCATTATTGTAAACTGTAATCCGGAAACTGTATCCACAGATTACGATACTTCCGATAAATTGTATTTCGAGCCATTAACACTTGAAGATGTTTTGAGTATATATGAAAAAGAGAAGCCACTCGGTGTTATCGCTCAGTTTGGTGGACAGACACCGCTGAATCTGGCAGCAGATCTGAAGAAAAACGGGGTCAATATCCTTGGAACTTCGCCGGAGATCATTGATATGGCAGAAGACCGTGATCTGTTCCGCGGCATGATGGAAAAATTGAACATTCCAATGCCGGAAGCAGGTATGGCGGTAGATGTAGAAGAAGCGCTTAAAATTGCAGATGAGATTGGTTATCCGGTTATGGTTCGTCCATCCTATGTCCTCGGCGGACGTGGCATGGAAGTAGTCAATGATCCGGAAAGCCTGAAACAATATATGGCAGCAGCCGTAGGTGTGACACCGGATCGTCCGATCCTGATCGACCGTTTCCTCCGTCACGCGATGGAATGCGAGGCAGATGCGATCGCAGACGGTAAACACGCTTTTGTACCGGCTGTTATGGAGCATATTGAATTGGCAGGAGTGCATTCGGGAGATTCCGCATGTATCCTTCCATCCAAAAATATTCCGGCAGAACTTGTCGAGACGATCAAAGATTATACACGCAGAATTGCCGAAGAAATGGGCGTCTGCGGATTGATGAATATGCAGTATGCGATCGAAGATGGAAAAGTGTATGTATTGGAGGCAAATCCGCGAGCTTCCCGTACGGTTCCATTGGTATCGAAAGTATGTAATGTACAGATGGTAAAACTGGCAACCCAGATCATGACAAGAGAATTGACCGGAAATCCTTCTCCGATCGAGAATATGAAACCGGTAAATCCAAAATACTATGGAGTGAAGGAAGCCGTATTCCCATTCAACATGTTTCAGGAAGTAGACCCGGTACTCGGACCGGAAATGCGTTCAACCGGAGAAGTACTCGGACTTTCGGAAAATGTCGGAGAGGCATTCTTTAAGGCACAGGAAGCGACACAGACAAGACTTCCAAAAGAAGGAAATGTGCTGATGAGTGTCAGCAAGAAAGACAAACCGGAACTCGTTGAAGTAGCAAAGAAATTCGAGGATTGCGGTTTTGGAATTCTCGCAACCGGAACAACGTATGAACTGCTGAAAGAAAATGGTATCAAGGCAGAACGCATCAATAAGATGCAGGAAGGCAAGCCAAATATCGTAGATGCGATCATCAATGGAAAGATCCAGCTGATCATCAATACACCGGCGACAGGCGATGAGAAGGCATTTGATGACAGTTACATCCGTAAAAATGCGATTAAGGCAAAAATTCCATATATGACGACGATGGCAGCAGCCAAAGCTACGGCAGATGGAATTTATACCGTGATCCATGAAGGCGAGATCGGTGTCAAATCACTGCAGGAGATCCATGAATTGATTTAAGGTTAGAGTTTTAAGAGCAAAACCGGTTCATGACGGCGTGAAAAGTTCTTGACGAACACATACAGAAGTGTTATGATAAAAAGTAAGTTAATAAAACAGTAGAGGCGCGGACTTTATCAGTATTTTTCCTGATGTGTCAGGTACACAAGTGATGGCTCAAAGAAAGGAAAGTCTGCCGAAGGGGGCAGTGACCTGATGCTGCTAACCCTGGGCATATATCAAACAGGTATATGACTGTCATCTTTATGATGGAGTGCTACAAAGTATTGAAATTGCGGATATGCAGCATTCCACGGAACGTTGCATATCCTTTTTTGTGCAAAGAAACTCAACTGTTTGTTACAGGAAAAATAAATATAGTGCCGCCACGCGGCAGAATGGAGGAAATTATGGCTATTTTTACAGGAGCCGGAGTAGCACTTGTTACTCCTATGAATCAGGACGGAAGTGTGAACTATGACAAATTAAAGGAAGTGATCGAGCAGCAGATCGCGGGACATACCGATGCGATCATTATCTGCGGTACAACAGGTGAAGCTTCTACTCTTACAGTGGAAGAGCATATCGAGTGTATCCGTTATTGCTGTGAGGTAGTAAATAAACGAATCCCGGTAATCGCCGGAACAGGTTCTAATTGTACACGCACTGCAGTTGATCTCTCGAAAAAAGCAGAGGCAGCCGGTGCGGACGGCCTTTTGTTAGTAACCCCATATTATAATAAATGTACACAGAACGGATTGAAAGCACATTTCAAAGCCGTTGCGGAAAGCGTAAAGATTCCAATCATTCTTTACAATATTCCGGGCCGTACCGGCGTGAAGATCGCACCGGAAACGGTAGTAGAATTGTGCAAGACAGTAGATAATATCGTAGGTGTAAAAGATGCGACAGGCGATCTTTCCGAAGTGGCAGACGTACTCAGCATGGCAGGCGGTTCCGTGGATCTGTATTCCGGAAACGACGACCAGATCATCCCGGTACTTTCCCTCGGTGGAAAAGGCGTGATCTCCGTACTTTCTAATATTTTGCCACAGGAGACACACGATATGACGGCCGCATTCTTTGCCGGCGATACGAAAAAAGCAATGGATATGCAGTTGGGATATCTGGATCTGATCCATGCATTGTTCAGCGAAGTGAACCCAATCCCGGTCAAAAAGGCAATGAACCTGATGGGAATGGAAGTAGGACCACTTCGTATGCCATTGACCGAGATGGAAGAGGCGCATGCCAAAGTACTTGCTGACGAGATGAAAAAAGCAGGGATTGAAGTAAAATAAAGACAACGGAAGGAAATGTACGACATGACAAGAATCATTATGAGCGGCTGTAATGGCGCTATGGGAACAACAATTACAAAAATTGTAAGTGAAGATGCAGAAGCAGAAATCGTAGCAGGAATTGACATTGTGGATGACGGTTCCAAGGATTACCCGGTATTTTCTTCCATCAAAGACTGTGATGTGGAAGCGGATGCGGTCATTGATTTTTCGACCCCAAAGATTTTGGATGATCTTTTGGCATACTGTGAAGAAAAGAAAGTGCCGGTTGTATTGTGTACGACAGGGTATGATGAGGCGCAGCTGGCAAAGATTGAAGAAGCATCGAAAAAGACAGCAGTGTTAAAATCTGCCAATATGTCACTTGGTATCAATACCTTGATGCGACTTGTGCAGGAAGCTGCTAAGGTGCTGGCAGCAGAAGGATTTGATGTGGAGATCGTAGAGAAACATCATAACCAGAAATTGGATGCTCCATCGGGAACGGCACTTGCTCTTGCAGATGCTGTCAATGAGGCGATGGATAACCGGTATGAATATATTTTTGACCGTTCCCAGAGGAGAGAAAAACGAGGTAAAAAAGAACTCGGGATCAGCGCGGTGCGCGGCGGAACGATTGTCGGCGACCACGATGTGATCTTTGCCGGAACGGACGAAGTGGTAACATTTTCCCATACAGCATACAGTAAAGCAGTATTTGGAAAAGGTGCGGTTGCCGCAGCAAAATTTTTGAATGGAAAAGAGACTGGCCGGTTTGATATGGCAGATGTCATCGGCTGATCGGATAGAGAGGATAGACGAGAACGATGATTCCAATTGGTATCAGTGAAATTCTCAAAGTAGTGGACGGAACCTTGCTTTGGGGAGACGAAAATGGTGTTGTTACAAATGTGGTGACCGATTCACGAAAAGCCGGAAAAGGTTCTTTGTTTGTGCCAATCGTGGGAGAACGGGTAGATGCCCATCAGTTTATCCCACAGGTGATGCAGGCAGGAGCCAGCGTGACATTTTCATCGCGAAAAGATGTCACACCGGCGGCTTCGGGCTGCTGTATTTATGTGGAAGACACCCTTGCGGCACTTCAAAAGGCAGCGGCGTATTATCGCAGCCGGTTTGATATTCCGGTTATCGGTGTGACGGGAAGTGTCGGAAAAACGACCACCAAAGAAATGATCAGTGCGGTATTGGAGAAAAAATACCGTGTCGTAAAGACACAGGGAAATTGGAACAGCCAGATCGGAGTGGCTCTGATGATGTTTGAATTGGAGCCGGAGACCGAACTTGCCATCTTTGAGATGGGAATGAGTCTTCCGGGCGAGATGGCACGACTGGTAGAAATTGCCAAACCACAGACGGCAGTAATGACCAATATTGGGGTGTCCCATATCGGAAATCTTGGCAGCCGTGAAAATATTGCCAAGGAGAAAGGGCATATTGTCAAATATGTCGGAACTTCCCACAATGGCAAACTGTATATTTGCGGAAATGGCGACATGAAGCAGATTACCCGTGAAAATGTGCCATATTCATTGTGCGAGGCCAAATGCCCGATCTGTTATTATGGAACCGAAGCGGACTGCGAGGTGCGGGCGACGGATCTTGCGGTGACCGAAACCGGACAGAAATTTGTCTATCATGGCAGACAGACAGGCGAAGTGGAATTGTCTGTGATGGGCGGCCACAATGTGAATAATGCCTTGGTTGCGATGGCTCTCGGGGAGCAGTTTGGTGTGGTGTTTGACGATGCCGTACAGGCGTTGAAAGAGTATCGTCCGTTTTCCATGCGTGGTGAGCGAAAAGATGCCCACGGATATCATGTGATCGACGATACGTACAATGCCAGTCCGGACTCCATCAACAGCAATATCGATGCCCTGTTTGATTATGCAAAGACGGGACAGAAGATCGTGGTGCTGGGAGATGTTCTGGAACTCGGAGAACAGTCCGAAAAACTGCATCGCGGGATTGGTGAATTTATCGTAGAAGAAGCGCAGAAGGGCAAAACATTGGATCTTGTGATTACAGTGGGCGAAGGAGCTTCTTTTATCGCAAAACAGGTAGAAGAGACTTCTGATATTGCTGTGAAAATTTGTAAAGACAATGAAGAGGCAGCTGCGTTTGTAAAGAAATGTGCAAAAGAGGGCGACTGGATCCTAGTAAAAGGTTCCCGCGGAATGCACATGGATGAAGTAGTGCAGAAGGTTGTGATGTAATGTTTGCGGATATCATCGTAGATATCAGCGTCGAAGCGTTAGACAAAACGTACCAATATATAGTACCCAAGCGCCTGGAATCGGAGATTCGGATCGGAACTCCGGTTCAGGTGCCTTTTGGGCGGGGAAACCGCCTTTTGAAAGGCTTTGTCATTCATTTGACAGAAAAAGCCGCATTTGATGTTTCACGCATGAAGGAGATCGTGAGCATCGCCACAAAGCAGATGCCGGTAGAGAGTGAGCTTCTACAGGTGGCAGGATTTATTCGGGAGCGTTATGGCTCGACGATGAATGAGGCGATCAAAACCGTAATTCCGATACGAAAAAAAGTGAAGTCAGTGGAAGAACACTGGCTTACTTTTGCTATGGAAAAAAATAAAGTGAAAGACATTCTGGGGGAATACAAACGAAGACGTTATGCCGCGAAGATACGATTGATCGAAGGGATGCTTGCTGAGGGAGATGTTATCAACCGGCGTACGGCGATTCAAAAATACAAGGCAAATAAAGCCGTGATCGATGGACTCGTAAAAGACGGAATTGTGCGCGTGAGCAAAGAACGAATTTACCGGAAAGCGGTGCAGGAACCGGCGCAGGGGAGACAGCTTCCACCAAAATTAAACGAAGAACAGCGAATAATAGTGGAAGATTTTGTAAAAGAATATCGCGAAGGGATACGAAGAACCTATTTATTATATGGGATTACCGGAAGTGGAAAAACGGAAGTTTACATGCAGCTTCTCAGTGAAGTGCTGGCAGAGGGAAAACAGGCGATCGTTTTGATCCCGGAGATTGCGTTGACATTTCAGACCGTTTCACGGTTTCAAAAACGGTTTCCGGGAAGAGTGTCTGTGTTACATTCGCGGCTTTCCGAGGGCGAACGGGTAGATCAGATTGAAATGGCAAAAAATGGGGATATTGATATTATGATAGGGCCGAGATCTGCGTTGTTTACGCCATTTGAGCGGCTTGGCATCATTATTATGGATGAAGAACATGAGACGAGTTATATCAGTGAAAGCTCGCCCCGGTATCACACGGATGAAGTGGCGGTATACCGGGCAAAACTGGCAGGGGCAAGTGTGGTTCTCGGCTCGGCGACGCCTTCGGTGAAAAGCTATCAGGCGGCAAAAGAAGGGCGTTACAAAGAATATCGTTTGACGAAACGTGCCGGCAATGCGGCACTTCCGAATATAGACATTGTGGATCTTAGAGAAGAATTGAAAGCGAAAAACCGCTCTGTATTCAGCCGGCTTTTGCAGCAGAAACTGCAGGAGTGCCTTGCCAAGGGCGAACAGGCGATGTTATTTATCAACCGGAGAGGGTATGCCGGTTTTGTTTCTTGTAGAAATTGCGGAAATGTGATACAATGTTCTCATTGTGATGTATCGATGACAGCACATAAAAATCATGTGGGCGATGTGGACACGCTGGTATGCCATTATTGCGGACATTCTGTCGCCATGCCGGAGCGATGCCCGGAATGTGGTTCTCCCTATATCGCGACGTTTGGACTGGGGACACAGAAAGTCGAAGAGATGCTTCGCCATTTGATGCCGAAAGCACGAATTTTGCGAATGGATGCAGACACCACGACCGGAAAAAACGGGCATGAAGGAATTTTGTCCGCGTTTCGCGAGGGGAAAGCAGATATTCTCATCGGAACCCAGATGATCGTAAAAGGGCATGATTTTCCGAATGTTACATTGGTGGCTGCTCTTGCTGCCGATATGAGCATGTTTGAGCAGGATTATCAAAGCAGTGAGCGGACGTTTCAGCTTTTGCAGCAGGCAAGCGGAAGAGCCGGCCGCGGTGAAAAACCGGGCGAAGTGATCATTCAGACGTACAAGCCGGAACATTATGTTATAGAGAGCATCCGAAAGCATGACGATACCATTTTCTATGAAAATGAGCTAGCGTACCGCAGAATGCTCGGATATCCACCGTGTAAAGCGATGCTTCGCGTGATGATATCCGCAGAAAAAAAAGAGGAGTGCGAGGAGACCTTACAAAAAATGGCAGAATGGATCTCGCAGAGGTATGCCGGAAAAGTTAGTGTGTTAGGGCCATCCGCAGGTGGACTTCGAAAGCGGAAAGACCGTTTCCACTGGCAGTTGATGATCAAAGGAGCAGAGACGGAGACGCTTTTTGGAATCAAGGAAGAAATTACCACATGGACGGAAAACAGACAACATTCATGCTATGTGCAGTATGAGTTAGATGGATAAGAAAGGACGAAAATTATGGCAATCAGAAACATACGAGTTATTGGCGACGAAATACTTACAAAAAAAGCCAAAGAAGTAAAAGAAATGACAGATAAGACAAGAGAGCTTGTGCAGGATATGTTAGATACGATGTATGAGGCAGACGGTGTCGGACTGGCGGCTCCCCAGGTAGGTATCTTGAAACGGATCGCCGTAATCGATATCAGTCCGGAGCAGGACTCTCCGATCATATTGATCAATCCGGTTATCACTCATACCGAAGGAGAGCAGCGCGGCAGCGAGGGATGCTTAAGTGTACCGGGAAAAGCCGGTATCGTGACAAGACCCAATATTGTGCGCGCAAAAGCTTATGATCTTGATATGAAGGAATTTGAGATCGAGGGCGAAGAACTTCTTGCCCGCGCCTTGATCCATGAGATCGAGCATCTTGATGGACAGTTGTATGTCGATAAAGTAGAAGGCCAGCTTGTCGATGTGGACGAGGAAATGGAGGACTAAATGGATATTATTTTTATGGGAACCCCGGATTTTGCCGTGCCGGTGCTGGAGACGCTGATCGCATCGGAAAAACACACGGTAAAAGCCGTTGTTACGCAACCGGATAAGGCGAGAGGACGCAGCGGAAAACTCATTTTCACACCAGTCAAAGAAGTGGCGGTAAAACATGAGATTCCGGTATATACGCCGCAAAAAGTCAAAGATCCGGAGTTTGTAGAGACATTAAAACAGATTTCCTGCGACATTATCGTAGTCGTTGCTTTTGGACAGATTTTGTCAAAAGAAATCTTAGATTTTCCAAAATATGGATGTGTCAATGTGCACGCTTCCCTTTTGCCGAGATGGCGCGGGGCAGCACCGATTCAATGGTCGATTCTGGAAGGCGATGAAAAGACCGGAGTCACGATCATGCAGATGGATGTCGGTCTGGATACCGGAGATATGCTTGCCACGGAAGAAGTGCCGCTGCTTGGCACAGAAACCGGCGAGAGCCTGTTTGAGCAGCTTTCTACCCTCGGTGGACCATTGCTTCTGAAAACGCTGGAAGAGATCGAACATGGTGAAGTAAAGCCGGTGAAGCAGAAAGACGAAGAGAGCACATATGCAAAAATGCTTACGCGGGAGATGGGAGAACTGGATTTTAAAGAAGAAGCGGTTCGGCTGGAGCGTTATGTGCGCGGATTGAATTCGTGGCCGAGTGCGTATACGCATTATCATGGAAAACTTCTCAAGATCTGGGAAGCCGATGTCGTGGACAATGACAGCGAAGGCAGACCGGGCGAGATCGTGGAACTGCAAAAAGACGGATTCTTGATCCAGACGGGAAAAGGCTGTCTGAAAGCACTGCAGGTTCAGCTGGAAGGAAAGAAACGGATGGCTGCCGGAGATTTTCTGCGTGGCATGCAGATGAAAGCGGGCGACCTGCTTGGCCGTGAAGAGTAATGGAGAAAATTTGTGAGAGATTATATATTTGATATCGTCTATGGAACATTGGAAGAAAAAAAGCATAGCGATGAATTGTTTCATGAGATCTGCCGGAAAGAAACCATGAATATGGCGAGAGACCGGCATTTCGTACAGAGAGAAGCATTGGGAACCATTGAACGGGCAATCGAGCTGGATGAATATCTGGGAGAGGTTTCCCATACGCCGGTAGCCAAGATGGATCCGATCATCCGCACGATTCTGCGGATGGGAACTTATGAATTGTTCTATATGGACAAGGTGCCGGATGCCGCCGCCTGCAACGAGATGGTTTTATTGACAAAAAGGAAGAAACTGGAAAAATATTCCGGGTTTGTCAATGGCGTGTTACGTAATCTCGCGCGAAAAGACAAAGAAAAACTGCGCGAAGAGATTGCGGTGAAAAAGCGGGATATTGCGGACAAATATTCGTTTTTGTACGCGGTTCCCAAAGAGCTTTGTACGCTTTTATTAACCCAGTATGGGAAAAAGAGCACGAAGAAGATGCTGGCAGCATTTCAGGAGACAAAACCGGTCTGTATCCGGGTACATACGAAAAATGCGTCGCCGGAAGATGTGAGGAAAGAATTGGAAGAGGCAGGCATCGAAGTAAATGAGCTGCCACACCTGAAAGAGGGATTCTGCCTTACGCATGTCGAAAATGTGGAAACACTTCCGGGATTTTTAGAAGGGCATTTTACCGTGCAGGATGAAAGTTCGATGCTTCCGGGAGTGATCTCCGGTATAAAGCCGGGAGACCGGGTACTCGATGTGTGCGCCAGCCCCGGGGGAAAGACGTTTCATGCCGCCGATCTTTTGAAAGGAAAAGGACATGTCTGTGCGAGAGATGTTTCCGAAAAGAAGTTGATACGGATTCGGGAAAATGCAGTCAGACTGCACGAACCGGAAGTGGAGATAAAAGTCTGGGATGCCAGAAAAGAAGATCCGGACTGGAAAGAAATGGCAGATGTCATACTGGCGGATGTTCCGTGCTCCGGGATCGGAGTGATCGGAAAAAAGCCGGAGATACGCTATGATGCCGTTTCTCATATCGAAGAACTTGTGCCGATCCAAAGAGAGATCCTGAAAGGAATCCTGCCGGCATTGAAGCCGGGAGGCACATTGATCTATAGCACATGTACCGTCAGTCCGCAGGAAAATGAGGAAAATGTCGCCTATCTCGAAGAGCATTTTCCAATGAAACGAGAGAGTCTGGATGGATTTCTTCCGGAATCTCTTCGGAATAAGATGACAAAAGAGGGGATGCTTCAGATCCTGCCGGGGGTCAATGGCAGTGACGGTTTTTTTGTGGCACGACTCGTAAAGGAGAAATAGATGGAAAAGAAGGATTTGCGAAGCCTTACAATCGAAGAAATGACAGAAATTGCCGAAAATATGGGGCAAAAGGCATTTCGCGGGAAGCAGTTATTTGAATGGATCCATAAAAAACACGTTGAAAATTTGGAAGAAATATCCAATCTTCCGAAAGCGTTTTTGGAACCATTGCAGGAAAACTACATGGTTTCCGGTGTGACACTTGTGAAAAAGCAGATGTCAAAAGCCGGAGATACGGCAAAATATCTGTTTTCTCTTGCCGATGGCAATCTGGTCGAGAGCGTGTGGATGAAATATCATCATGGCAACAGCGTGTGTATTTCTTCCCAGGTCGGCTGCCGGATGGGATGTACTTTTTGTGCGTCCACACTGACCGGGCTTACGAGAAGCCTGACTGCCGGCGAGATGCTTTCGCAGATTTATGAGATTCAGAAGGAGACCGGCGAACGCGTATCCAATGTTATCGTTATGGGAATGGGCGAACCGCTTGATAATTATGACAATCTGATCCGTTTTGTGAAATTGTTATCACATCCACAAGGGATTCAGATCAGTCAGAGAAGTATCACGGTATCTACTTGTGGATTGGTTGACCGCATCCGTGATCTGATGAAAGAAAAATTACAGATTACATTGGCAATCAGTCTCCATGCACCGAATGACGAAATTCGACAAAAAACAATGCCAATCGCAAAAAAATATTCCATCGAAGAAATTTTTTCTGTCTGTCGTGAATATGTTGACTATACAGGTCGCAGAGTGACCTTTGAATATAGTATGATCGATGGTGTGAATGACGGAAAAGCCCATGCTTTGGAGCTTGCGGGAAGATGTAAAGGGCTGAACTGCCACATCAATCTCATTCCGCTTAACGAAGTAAAAGAGAGAAAATGCCATCGTTCGAAAGAAGAAAACATTAGAGATTTTAAATTAGTACTTGAAGAAAATCGAATAAATGTTACAATAAGAAGAGAGATGGGGAGCGATATAGATGCTGCCTGTGGTCAGTTACGTAATCAATTTATGAACCGGCCCACTTCTGAATAAGGAGGTTAGACTGTGCAAACATTTTCGTTAACAGATACGGGACGCATGAGAACTGCCAACCAGGACTACGTTTTCTGTCAGGATACGGAGATTGGAAGTTTCCCAAATCTGTTTATTGTGGCCGATGGTATGGGAGGTCACAATGCAGGTGATACCGCTTCACGAATGTGTGTGGAGGAGGTTGTATCGCAGATACAAAAGAGTACAAAGATCACCCCGATCGGGATCTTTGAGCAAGCTGTAGCAGCGGCGAATGAGAAAGTATATCAGGCGTCAAAAGAAGATCCGTCTTTATATGGCATGGGAACGACGGTAGTTGCAGCAATGGTATTGGGAAAAACAGTTTATGTTGTCAATGTTGGAGATTCGAGATTGTATGTATGTAAAGAATCTTTGACACAGGTGACCGTAGATCACTCTTTGGTAGAAGAGATGGTGCAGTCCGGAAAACTGCAAAAAGAAGAGATGCGTACGCATCCAAATAAGAATATTATCACACGGGCTCTTGGAACCAATCCGGAGGTCAAGGCAGACTGCTTTGAAATCGAAGTGGAAGAAGGGGACGTGCTTTTGTTGTGCTCCGATGGATTATCGAATATGATGGAGGATAAGACGATGGAAGCAATTATAAAGAAGAATCCGGAAGATATGGAACAGGCGGCGAGACAGCTGGTTGACGAGGCAAATAAGGCCGGTGGAAAAGATAATATCAGTGTCGTGCTTGTGAGAATTTAGAAGAGAGAATGGAGGCGTTATTTTGGTAAGTATAGGAACCATTATTGGTGATCGTTATGAAATACTTGAAAAAGTTGGCAGTGGTGGTATGGCTGATGTATTCCGTGCAAAATGCCACCGGTTAAACCGTTATGTTGCCATTAAGATATTAAAACAGGACTATAGTGAAGATACAAAATTTGTGACAAAATTCCGTGGAGAGGCACAGGCCATCGCCGGCATCTCTCATCCAAACATTGTAGGGATCTATGATGTCGGAGAAGAAAACGGTATGTATTATATCGTTATGGAACTTGTCGATGGGATCACATTGAAAAAATATATTGAAGAAAAGGGCAAATTGTCCGTAAAAGAGGCAGTAGGGATCGCACTTCAGATCGCCAACGGTCTGGAAGCAGCCCACAGCAATCATATCATTCACCGTGACATCAAACCGCAAAACATTTTGATCGCGAGAGACGGCACGGCAAAAGTGACAGATTTTGGAATTGCCAAGGCGGCCAGTTCCAATACGATCACAGCCAATGCGATGGGCTCGGTGCATTATATTTCACCGGAACAGGCAAGAGGCGGTTACAGCGATGAAAAGAGTGATATTTATTCTCTCGGTGTAACGATGTATGAGATGCTTAGCGGAACTCTCCCATTTAATGGCGAAAGCGCCGTAGCGATCGCACTGGCACACATTCAGGAAGAGGCAGTCCCTCTGGCAGCATTGGATGCGACGATTCCAAAGGGAATCAGCAATATTGTAAATAAATGTATGCAAAAGAAGACGGAACTCCGTTACAGTTGTGTGGCAGATCTGATCGCAGATTTAAAAATGTTTCTGCAGGATCCGTCAGGAGATTATGGCGTAATCGGAAATCTTTATAAAAATGACGGAACGATATTTATGTCAAAAGATGATGTCAATACGCTCCGCGATGCTTCTCGTAAAGGAATGGGACCGGTTGAGCAGAAACCGGAACCGCAGGAGACGGAAGAGCCGGAAGAACCGGAGAGTAATTCGGATGTCGATCCAAAACTGGAAAAAGCATTGGTATTTGGAAGCATCGGAGTAGCGATCATCATCGGACTTGTTGTATTGTATATGGTTGGACGCGTCCTCGGTTTTTGGGGAAGTGCAAAACCGGATAACAATTCCGGCGACTCATCAACAAGCGTCAGTGAGACGGCAAAACCGGGTTCTGATACCTCTGCGGATGAGATCACATTGGAAGATTATGCAAATAAGATCAAAGATTATGTAGAGACTGATTTGTCAAATTATGACATTACTTGTACTGTAACAGAAGAAGCTTCGGATGATATTGAAAAAGGTTATGTAATCCGGACCAGTCCGGCAGCCGGATCTACCGTAGCAAAAGGCGGTAAAGTAGAATTGATCGTCAGCAGCGGGGTAGAGCAGGTTTCCATCCCGGATACGACAGGAGATACTATTATAGATGCTTCGAAAGCATTAAGCGATAAAGGGTTCGAAGTAAAACAGGGCGAAGATGTTTACAGCTCCCAGGCAATCGGTAAAGTAGCTTATACAAAGCCGGCAGCCGGCAAAAAGGTAGATAAAGGTGCTACGATCACCATTTATCCAAGTAAGGGAGAAGAGACAAAATATGTAAAAGTGCCAAATCTTCTCGGCATGACAAGAAGCCAGGCAAAGAGTGCCCTTGAAAAAGTAGGTTTGAAATATGGTTCCGAGACAAAAAGTTATTCCAGCACTCAGAAAAACCGCGTTTGTGTACAGAGTGTATCAAGCGGAAATGAGGTAGAAGAAGGAAGCACCGTAGATATTACACTCAGCCTTGGACCGGAAACGACATATACCTATGAGGGAAGTGTCACAATCGCAAATCCATTTGAATATGAGACAGACACCGGAAAGATCAAAGTCGTTCTGAAACAGGATGGAAATACGACGACGGTCCGCGAAGAGGAAAAAACGTATTATGATTTCCCTTGGACCTTAGATGGAATTAAAGGAAGTAGCGCAAATCAGGGAGAAATCACGGTTTACCGCGATGGACAGCAGGTTGCGACATATAATGTAACCTTTAAGAGGGTTTCAAATTAATGGAATTGACAGGAAAAATCATTAAGGGAATCGCCGGGTTTTACTATGTTAACTGTCAGGACGATGGTATTTTGCAGACTTACGAATGTAAAGCCAAAGGCGGTTTCCGTAAAGATAAGATTAAGCCGCTTGTCGGGGATAATGTACGGATTCAGGTTGTTTCAAAAGAGGAAAAAATTGGAAATATTAAAGAGATATTACCACGGAAGAACCATTTGATCCGGCCCGAAGTGGCAAATGTAGATCAGGCAGTTGTTTTATTTGCTATGGCTGACCCGATGCCAAATCTCAATCTGCTGGACCGTTTTCTGGTTATGATGGAACGGCAGGGAGTTGAGACGGTCATCTGTTTTAATAAATCGGATATTGTGTCGGAAGAAGAGGCAGTTCGTCTGATGGGAATCTATGAAAAATGCGTTAATCAGGTGCTTTCCATCAGTACAAAGGAAAAGATTGGTTTGTCTAATCTGCAGAAATTACTGGAGGGAAAGACGACGGTGTTAGCCGGACCTTCCGGTGTGGGAAAGTCAAGTACGCTCAATGAACTGTATCCGGAAGCAAAGATGGAAACCGGTTCGGTAAGCGAAAAAATCGGACGAGGACGGCATACAACAAGACATTCGGAATTATTCTGTATCAATGCCTCCACATACCTGTTTGATACACCGGGATTTAGTTCGTTGAAAATTCCGGAAATCATGAAAGAAGAATTAAAAGATTATTTTTCGGAATTTCATCCGTATGAGGGGCAATGCAGGTTTTTGGGGTGTACCCATACGCATGAACCGGATTGCAAAGTAAAAGAAGCATTGGAGAACGGGCAGATCAGTTCGGTTCGTTATGAAAATTATCTTCAGATGTATGAGGAATTAAAAGAATGGGAAAAGAGAAAATACAACTAATGAAAATGGGGGAAGACTATGAATTATAAGTTATCAACTTCAATTTTGGCAGCAGATGTCGCGAGACTTGGAGAAGAACTCGACACCGTGATCAAAGCCGGAGCAGATTATATCCATATTGATATCATGGACGGAATGTTTGTAAATAATATTTCGTTTGGAATCCCTGTGATCGAAGGCATCCGCGGATGTACGGATACTTTTTTTGACGTGCATCTTATGGTGCAGGAACCGATTCGTTATGTACGAGAGTTCGCATATGCGGGATCCGACGGAATTACTGTTCATGCCGAAGCCTGCGACAATCTGGAAGCGACGATTGATGAGATTATTAAAGCAGGAAAAAAGCCGGCAGTAGCAATCAAACCGATGACAGATATTGATGGGATTTTACATATTCTTCCAAAAATATACATGGTTCTTATCATGACGGTAGAGCCGGGATATGGAGGTCAGAAAATACGTAAGGATACCTTTGATAAGATTCGCCGTCTCCGCACATACATTGATGAAAATAAACTGGATGTGGATATCGAAGTAGATGGTGGTGTGGATCTCAATAATATTTACGAAGTTATGGATGCTGGTGCCAATGTGATCGTAGCGGGAACCAAAGTGTTTCACGGCGATGTGGTAAAAAATGTGCAGGCATTCCGGAAAGCAATGGAGTACGAAGAAAAGATAAGATAACTCAATATGGAAGGGAGTTATAATGACAGAAGAAAGATTAAAAATGGTTTTAAACGATTTGGAAAAAGCAAAACAAGATACGGTACACAGTCGGGCTATGTTGCAGGCACTTGGTGAATCGTATCTTTCTGTCGTTTATGCGGATCTTGATAAAATATAATCTCCATGCAAAAAATGGAAGAGGGATATGAGGAATTGTTTTGCGAAAAAGAAGAGCGGATATTATCAGGTGATTCTGCCGGAGGAGAAAATTGTAAAATGATAAAGAACAGTTATAAATTTTTTCAAAACAAAGAATGCGAATATTTCCCCTGCCATAAGGTGGATTGTGCCGATGACTTCAACTGCCTGTTTTGTTACTGTCCGCTTTATCTGCAGAAGACATGTATCGGGACACCATCTTATTTTCTGAATCCGAAAGGGCAGAAGATAAAGGACTGTAGTCAGTGTACTGTGATACACAAGCCAGAGATGTACGAGAAGGTGTTAGAACAGTTAGGCAAAAAAGAAGAACTATTATCGGTAAATATCGGAAATCTCCGTGAGGATATCTGGAAGCGAATGGCTCAGATCGCGTCGTGGGATAAGATGGATAAGGAAATGTACCGCGAACACAGAGCAAAGGCAATTCATAATATTGCAACGATTTTGGAAAAATATAAATATCTGTACCGCGTGCCGGTGTTATTGCAGCCGTTTTCTGCAGAATGTGTTCAGGATGGATATTTCGAATTTGGTGGACAGAAGATTCCTTGTCAGGTGCTCACAAAGATTGACCGAAATCAGGTAGAGAGCGGCTATCTTTATACCTTTCATGCGCCGGACTGGAAAGTGGCAGAAGATGATGCTCTTCTAAAACAGTATTATTTTGAGATTTTTCAGATAGCCTGTCTTGATGTGATAAGGGACTGGCTACAGGGGTATCTTGGCAGAAAACATAGTGTGATGGAAGAAAGGTACTGCAGTCCGGCATTTGGACCGGGGTTTTATGGCATGGAGATGGAAATGACAGAAACGCTTTTGACATTGATGAATGCTGAAAAGGCAGGTGTTTTATATGAAAATGGATCGATGCAGCCGACGATGAGTGTGGCGGGTATCTATCTTGTGAGTAAAGAAGATGTGCTTCCGGTCTGCCGGGATTGTGAACACTGTATCGGGCAGGAGAGCGGGTGCAAATTTTGTGGTAATAATACCCGGTAAGGTATAGAAATGTAAATGTGGCACTAGCCATTAGCCATGGATTACAATGATAAGAATACTATGCTATCGGTTTTATTGAAGTATATTTGAAGCTGTGTTCTTTGTGGACAAAGACAAGTAAATATGCTATAATGAAATGCAAATAAAGGCTTAAGGAAGAAAGAAAGGAAAGATAGAAAATGAAACTCGGAATCGTTGGACTTCCCAACGTGGGAAAAAGTACGTTATTTAATTCATTGACAAAGGCAGGAGCTGAATCAGCAAACTATCCGTTTTGTACGATTGATCCGAATGTAGGTGTCGTACCGGTGCCGGATGAGCGTCTGAATGTGTTGGCAGAGATGAACCATTCTGCAAAAGTAGTGCCGGCTGTCATTGAATTTGTAGATATTGCAGGTTTGGTAAAAGGAGCATCCAAAGGCGAAGGACTTGGCAACCAGTTTTTGTCAAATATTCGTGAAGTAGATGCTATCGTGCATGTGGTGCGTTGTTTTGAAGATACTAATATCGTGCATGTAGATGGAAGCATTGATCCGCTTCGCGATATCGAGACGATCAATCTGGAATTGATTTTCTCGGATATTGAAATTTTGGAACGCCGTCTGGCAAAAAGCATCAAGGCAGCAAGAGCCGATAAAAAACTGGCAGCAGAAGTCGATATGCTGGAGAGGTTAAAAGCATTTTTGGAAGAGGGACATCTTGCGAAGAATTTTGAACTGCAGAACGAAGAGGAAGAAGAATGGTTTAAAGAGTATAATCTTCTTACGGCAAAACCGGTTATCTATGCAGCAAATGTTGCAGAAGATGATCTTGCAGATGATGGTGCGACAAACGAACATGTGGCAAAAGTCCGTCAGTTTGCAGCAGATGAAAACTCAGAAGTATTTGTGATCTGCGCGCAGATCGAGCAGGAGATTGCAGAACTGGATGACGAAGAAAAGAAAATGTTTTTAGAAGATCTTGGAATTGCAGAATCCGGATTGGAAAAATTGATCAAGGCTAGTTATAAACTGCTTGGACTTATCAGTTATATCACAAGTGGCGAGATGGAAACCAAGGCGTGGACGATTACAAAAGGAACCAAAGCTCCACAGGCAGCAGGAAAGATACATACGGATTTCGAGCGTGGATTTATCCGTGCAGAAGTTGTCAGTTATGATCATCTGGTGGAAAATAATGGTTATAATGGAGCCAAAGAAAAAGGACTTGTCCGTTCCGAAGGAAAAGAGTATGTCGTACAGGACGGCGACGTCGTACTGTTCCGATTTAACGTATAATGAAGCAGGTAATCCCAGAAGATTCCTTGGAGTTTTCTGGGATTTATCAGTATGATGCGGAATTATATCCGCAGAAAGGATAGAGTATGAATTCAGCAGAAATTGCATTTCCTAATATAGGAATCTACATTCCGCATCTTCCGAAAGGAATTACCATTGGAGGATTTACGATTGCATTTTACGGAATGATCATTGCGGTAGGAATGTTGTCCGGACTTTGGCTTGCCTGTCATCAAGCACAGAGAACCGGTCAGAAAAAAGAAGTATATACAGATTTTGCTATTTATGCCATCATTTTTTCCCTGATTGGTGCAAGACTGTATTATGTGGCATTCAGCTGGGAAAACTATAAAGATAATCTACTCCAGATCTTTAATACGCGTGGCGGTGGAATGGCAATTTACGGAGCTGTGATCGCAGCAATATTGACGGCAATTATTTATTGTAAAGTAAAAAAATACAATTTCTTTCTGCTTGCGGATACTGCGGTAGGAGGTCTTGTACTGGGACAGATCATTGGACGTTATGGAAACTTCTTTAACCGGGAGGCGTTTGGCGAATATACCAATAGTTTGTTTGCTATGCGTCTGAGAGTGGATCAGGTAAATCCGGCGAATATCACGGAATTGATGAAAAGCCATATGACAACCATTGATGGTGTGCAGTATATTCAGGTACACCCGACATTTTTGTATGAATCCCTTTGGAATATTCTTGTTCTCGTATTAATCCTTGTATTTACGACGAAAAAGAAATTCAATGGAGAGATATTTTTACTCTATCTCGTGGGGTACGCAATGGGACGTGTTTGGATTGAAGGACTCCGTACCGACCAGTTACAGATCGGAAGTACCGGAATCGCAGTTTCCCAGGTGCTTTCCGGCGCCATTGTAATGGTGGGTGTTGTAATTTGGATCTGCGTGAGAAAAAAGTTAGGAAAAAGGAAAGTCGTTTAGAAAAAGTGAAAAGAGGATTCATTGTATGGAAAAGAGAACCCTTCTCGTAATTGAAGATAATGAAATAAATAAAGAGTTTTTAGTCAGCAGTTTAGCAGAAAAATATCATATTCTTTCCGCAGAAAATGGACAGGCCGGACTGGAGATTCTTAAGAAAAAAGCACAGGATATCTCAGCCATTTTGTTGGATATTCAGATGCCGGTTATGAATGGATTTGAGTTTTTGGAGTACGTAGCACACAATACGGTTTTTTGCAAAATTCCGGTTATTGTTACCACGGTATTAGACAGCGAAAAAGACGAAAAACGCTGTCTGAATCTTGGTGCCGTTGATTTTATTGTGAAACCCTATGATCCAACGATTGTACAGCTGCGCGTGGACAGTGCAATCTATCTTCGCGAATGCAATGGTATTATTTCGGACTTGGAGATGGATACACTGACTGGATTTAAGACCCGTAAGGCGTATTACAATGAAATCGAAAAGATAGAGAAAGATAAGGTAAAGCGGAAACAGGCAGTTGGCATCGTCTTTGCGGATGTAAATGGACTGAAAGAGATCAATGATACATTGGGGCATGAAGCGGGAGATAAATTAATTGCTTCCGTTGCCAAAAAGATTTCAACGGTATTTCCGGGAGAGAACAGATATCGCTTTGGCGGCGATGAATTTGTAATCTTGTCTTTTGATGAAAGCGAAGAGATTTTTCATAATAAGCTGAAAAAACTGGAAGAAATGTGGGGCGAGGATTATTCTGCTGCTGTGGGAAGTGTGTGGCTGGAACATGCAAGAGATCTGGAGAAAAGCGTAGCGCTTGCAGACAAAATGATGTATATGGATAAAAGCCGCTATTATGAGAATAAGATACAGGACCACAGAAGAAATACAAGTGTAGATACAGAAGATGCCTTGAAGAAAATAGAAATGGTCGCAGAACTTTTGCCCGGAGGATTTTTTGTATATCAGGCGGATGGTGAGGAAAAACTTATTATGTTCAACAAGGAACTGGTGAAATTATACAAATGCCAAACCGATGCAGAATTTTTAGAACTTACCGGAAATTCTTTTAAAGGAATGGTTCACCCGGAGGATTTGGATGTCGTGGAATGTGATATATCTAATCAGATTAAAAAGGAAAGGGATATTGACCGTGTGAAATATAGAATAATATGCAAAGATGGAACAGTGAAAAAGGTTCTGGATTATGGACGTTTTGTGCATACAGAAATGTATGGGGACGTGTATTATGTGTTTATGAATGACATCACGGAAGAGGATTCATAAAATGAAAAAAAGTAAGCTGAAAATTGAAAAATTGATATTGAGGCTATCATTCATGGGAAGCATTTTGTTTGTACTTTCCGAAGGAATCATGGCGTGGATCACACATTCACACTCGCTCTTAACAGACTGTTTGTTTGATGCGGCAGATCTGGTTATGATTGGTCCTTTTTTGGTACTCATTCCGCTGCTTTATACGCCGGTAACAGAAAAACATCCCTATGGATATTCGCAGGTAGAGTCGTTGTTTTTGCTTGTGAAATACAGCGTATTATTGGCACTGACGTGTAATTTGCTGGTAGAAAATGTAAAACTCTTATTTCAGGGTGGACACGATGTCGATGCGGGAAGTATTGCGGTATTTGAATTTATCGTATGTCTTGGATGTGCGGCAATGTATCTGCTTTTAAGTCATTATAGTAAAAAATACGAGTCCGATACGATCAATGCAGAATTGTATATGTGGAAACTCGACATTGTAAGCAGTATGGGAGTAGCGGTTGCCTTTGCCGTTCAGACGATATTGGTTCAGACAAAATTAAAGTTTCTGGTTCCTTATATCGATCCGGCGGTTGCTGTTATCATGGCATTGTTTTTGATCAAAGAGCCGGTAAAAGTCATTTTCCAGAGCATTCGAAATCTGGTGCTTTTTGCCCCTGAACAGGAAGTGTTTGATCAGATTTATGCCATTGTCAATAAACATATGCAGGAGTATCCGTATGAAGTGACTTTTTTAGATGTGATCCAGACCGGGCGAAAACTCTGGGTGGAAGTGTACATAGGAAATCAGACCGACGTCATTCATATCAGTATCCTGCATCGCGTAAGGGACGAAATAAGGCAGGAACTGCGGCATAAATACGATCAGGTGTACATAGAAATCATTCCGGATTAGAAAAATTTATGGGGATTTCGCGGGAATATGAAACATAACGAACGGGGATTTGCGTAGAAATTGTGTTTACATAAACGGGGATTTGCGTTATACTGTTTTCAAAGAGGTGAAATTATTATGAGTAAACCGGTATTTAAAAGGAAGATATATAATACGATATTGGAATGGAAAGAGAAACGCAGTGAAAAATACGCTCTTTTAATCAAGGGAGCCAGACGAGTTGGAAAGTCTACGATTGCAGAAGAGTTTGCAAAAAATGAGTTTAAATCCTATATATTGATTGATTTTGCACACACCAGTAAGGAAATTATTGGATTGTTTGATGATATGTACAATTTAGATTTTTTCTTTTTACAGTTGCAACAGTTTACGGGGATTCGATTGTACGAAAAAGAGTCTGTAATCATATTTGATGAGGTGCAATTGTTTCCAAAGGCCAGACAGGCAATTAAGTATCTTGTGGCCGATGGAAGATACAAGTATATAGAGACAGGTTCTTTATTGTCGATAAAAAAGAATACGAAAGATATATTGATTCCTAGTGAGGAACATAAGATATCCATGTACCCTATGGATTTTGAAGAGTTTTTATGGGCAATTGGCGATGAGATGACAGCAGATACGATTCAACTGCTTTTAAAAAGCAAAAAACCGGCTGGAAATGCACTGCATAGAAATCTTATGCGGATTTTCCGATTGTATATGCTTGTTGGAGGAATGCCACAGGCAATAGAAACCTATCTAGAGAAAAATAATCTGCAGGCAGTCGATGAGGTTAAAAGAGAAATTGTTGATCTGTATGAGGAAGATTTTGTCAAGGTGGATGGAACCGGGCTCGCAGGAGATATATATGATGCAATTCCGGCAAATCTCAGCAGCAATGCGTCAAGATATGTTTTATCGAATGCAAGGGAAGGAACGAGAGCCGAACAAGTACGTGAATTGATACCCGATATGCTTAGTTCGTATACTGTAAATATTGCGTATCACGCCAATAACCCGGGCGTGGGAATGGCGCTTGAGAAAGATGCAGGGCGCTATAAATTATTTTTATCGGACGTCGGTTTGTTTGTGACTCTTGTTTTTAAGGATAAAAATTATACTGAAAATGTGATATACAACAAGCTACTCTCAGACAAACTTGATACGAATTTAGGCTATATATATGAAAACGTTGTGGCACAAATGTTAATGGCAAAAGGAAATAATTTGTTTTATTATACCATGGAGAGTGAAACCTCAAATCATTTGTATGAGATAGATTTTTTGATCTCGTCAGGGGACAAAATATGTCCGATTGAAGTGAAATCCGGTAATTATAGAACCCATAAATCATTGGATGTATTTGGCGATAAATTCAGCAGCCGTATAAGGGATAAATACGTTGTTCATACCAAAGATTATAAGTGGGAGAATGGCATTCATTATATTCCTGTATATATGGTGCCATTTTTGTAAAGCAATCAAGGGGGATAATTCTTATCCACGCCGGTAAAGGGGTAGACAAAAAAGCAATGAAAAAATTTGAACATCTGAATTTGGAATATCCAAGCGGTTGTATTATTGCAAAAGTTACCTTGTCTGACTGTATAAAAGTGGACGATGAACTAAGAAAGGAATTAAGTGAAAGAAATGCTGAGATATATTCCAGCATTATCAAGCATACAGAATGGGAGGGTTATGGGTTCAAACTGGAAAATATAGTAAAAACCGAGCCAATACCGGCAAAAGGTAAACTTAGTATCTGGGAATTTGACCTGTGAATGGAGGAACAAAAAATGAAAGTAAATGAATACCAAAAACTGGCAATGACAACACTTAATCCTGCGCTGGATAAAAAAGATGTTTTGATCAATAGTGTTATGGGGTTGTGTGGAGAGTCCGGAGAGGCGATTGATATTGTAAAAAAATGGATGGCGCAGGGACATGAACTGGATAAAGAGCATTTGGTAAAAGAACTTGGCGATATTGCATGGTATCTGGCAGAAGCAGCTACCGCATTAGATATTCCGCTTGAAGAAGTTTTCCAGAGGAACATCGATAAATTGAAAAGCAGATATCCCGAGGGATTTGAGACGAAAAAGTCTTTGATACGGACAGAGGAAGATAAATAGGGAATTGCATAAAGAGGCAGATGGAATATATTTTGTGATGGAGGTACTCAATATGAATGGTAATGATATTGAACAAGCGGTTGAGATTTTAAAAGAAAAAATACCTTTAAATATGAAAAATCATGTAAAAAAAATAGTTATATATGGCTCATGTGCAAGGGGAGATTATACAGAGAATTCAGATATTGATGTAGCAATATTAACAGATTGTGACAGGCTCCAAGCTAAAAAGTATGATGATTTTTTGATGGATATAGTTACTGACATTGCGATGGAGACAAATACTATAGTTGAGTATACTTGTATCCCGGAAAGCGAGTTTATGGAAAAAAAGGCATGGTATGCTTATTTTAAAAATATTGAAAAAGAGGGAAGGGTAATATATGCCTAGAACAGAAATCGTTACATTAACTAATATGTGTATGATTTACGATGGAAACAAGGTTTTGGTACAGAATAAAGTTGATGATACTTATTCAGGAATAACTTTTCCGGGTGGACATGTTGAAAAGGGGGAATCGTTTACTGATGCGGTGATTCGTGAGGTGTTTGAAGAAACTGGGTTGAAGATATCTTCGCCTGTGTTACGTGGGATAAAGGACTGGTTGAGGGATGATGGATCACGCTATGTCGTTTTGTTTTACAAAACAAATCATTTTGAAGGACAATTATCTTCATCGATGGAAGGTGACGTCTATTGGATGGAATTAGACGAAATGCAAGGAAAAGAACTGGCGCAAGGAATGGATAAAATGTTGAAAGTTTTTCTGGATGAAAATATCAGTGAATACTATTTTTATAAAGAAAATGATAAGTGGATTGATACATTGAAATAGTGTAGGAAAATCAAGTGGAAAGGAGGTCCGACGATGAGTTTTTTCAGAAAGAAAATAATACCTAAGCCGTATGATAAAGAAAATAAAAAGCCGATGATAAAAGCAAGTATTTGTAATGGGGAGCAGGTTGCTGGTTTTAAGGATATTCATACAGGAAAATGGGAAGAAATTATGTTGATCAAAACGCAGGCTGACCTTGTAAAATTTAAAGAAATGTATGGGATAGAAGGCGAGATACCAAAAGAGTATTGATGAAAAATTACAAATTTTAATAAGATGGAGGACACAGATGGGAAGAATTGTAGCAATAGCAAGTGGCGATTTATTATCTACAAGACCACTAAATCGATATGCAATTAAACTGGCAAAGAAACAAAATCCAAATGTACTGTTTATAGGAACGGCAAGTCAGGATGCACAAGATTATCGGGATACGTTTACCAAAGAATACAATAAAATGGGATGCGAGGTGAAGTGCCTTTGTCTCATGTCTGCGCCCAGTGAAGATACGATCAATGATTTGTTGGTTTGGGCGGATATTATTTATGTTGGAGGCGGTGACACCGTTTTCATGATGCAAATGTGGAAAAAGTATGGTGTGGACGAAAAATTGAAGGAAATATATGAGAAAGATACCGCCGTATTAACGGGAATTAGTGCCGGAGCAATTTGTTGGTTTTGCTGTGGACATAGTGATTCCCAATCTTTTTCAAAGGAAAGCGAATGGGAGTATTGCTGGGCGGATGGATTGGGCATCGTTCCGATGGCTTTTTGTCCTCATTATAACGAAGAAGGGCGGGGGTCGTTTGATACAATGTTGCTGGAAAAAAATATGCCGGGGCTGGCGATGGGAAATAATACGGCATTTGTTGAAAATGACGGCGAACGTTATTTTATTCGAAGCAATAATGAGGCGCAGGCATTTTTGATTCAGTATCAGGCGGAGGAAATGCAAAAAAGGAGTGTGGAATTTAAGCGGATTTAGAAAGCGTGATTCTCTCCCACCCTCCAACTGGCATCCAAAAATAAACCAAACTGGATATTTTCAAAGTGCCAGATATAGTGTATCATTCAAAATGAACATGTTCTTAATAAACACGAAAAGTGTTAGGAGGATGACATAAAATGAATGAAAGATACAAATTAAATAAAGAATTGGCACAGATGTTAAAAGGCGGCGTAATCATGGATGTTACGACACCGGAGCAGGCAAAGATCGCAGAAAATGCAGGAGCTTGTGCAGTTATGGCGCTGGAGCGTATTCCGGCAGATATCCGCGCAGCAGGCGGTGTGGCTCGTATGAGCGATCCCAAGATGATCAAAGGAATCCAGGAGGCTGTTTCCATCCCGGTTATGGCGAAGTGCCGTATCGGACATTTTGTAGAAGCACAGCTTCTGGAAGCTATTGAGATTGACTATATCGATGAAAGTGAAGTGCTTTCACCGGCAGACGATAAATATCATATTGATAAGACAAAATTCAAAGTACCATTTGTATGTGGAGCAAAAGATCTTAGTGAGGCATTGCGCCGTATCAATGAAGGAGCATCCATGATCCGTACCAAGGGTGAGCCGGGAACCGGTGATGTCGTACAGGCAGTGCGCCATATGCGTATGATGAATCAGGAAATTGCAAAGATTACATCCATGCGTGAAGATGAATTGTACGATGAAGCAAAGAATTTGCAGGTTCCTTATGATCTGGTTCAGTATGTACATGACAATGGCCGCATTCCGGTTGTAAATTTTGCAGCAGGTGGTGTGGCTACGCCGGCAGACGCAGCACTTATGATGCAGCTGGGCGCCGAAGGTGTATTTGTCGGATCCGGTATCTTTAAGTCCGGAAATCCGGAAAAACGTGCGCAGGCAATCGTAAAAGCAGTTACCAATTATACCGATGCCGATATGATCGCTAAACTTTCCGAAGATCTCGGAGAGGCAATGGTAGGTATCAATGAGCAGGAAATCGAACTTTTGATGGCAGAACGCGGGAAATAATGGAAAGGAAGTGAGCCTCATGAAAATAGGTGTACTTGCTGTTCAGGGAGCGTTTGCCGAGCATTGTAAGGCAATGGAAAAACTCGGAGTGTCCTGCGTCGAGATCCGACAGGCAAAAGATCTGGATCAAAAACTGGACGGATTGATCCTGCCAGGGGGCGAAAGTACCGTACAGGGAAAACTTTTGCGTGAGCTTGGTATGTTTGATACGGTAAAAAAACGGATCGAAGAGGGCTTGCCGGTACTTGCGACATGCGCCGGATTGATTCTTTTGGCAGAAAAGATTGCCGACGATACGACGGTGCATTTGGCGACACTGCCGGTTACTGTAAAACGAAATGCCTACGGAAGACAATTGGGAAGTTTTTATACCGAGCATGAATTTGAAGGAATCGGCAAAATCCCGATGACATTCATCCGTGCCCCATACATTGAGTCCGTTGAGCCGGGAGTGCAGATCCTTGCGAAAGTAGACGGAAATATCGTAGGTGTACAGTACCGGAACCAGATTGCGATTTCTTTCCATCCGGAGCTGGATGAGAACCAGGCAATACATAAAAAATTCCTGGCAATGTGTGAGAAAATGGCAAAAGCGGCTTAAGTGGGAAAAAAGGAATAAATTTCCATAAAATATTGTAAAAAAATTTAGAACACCATATCTTGTACAAGATGTGGTGTTTTTTTGCGTTTGTCACTACATATGGTACTGGGAATGCGCGCAAAAGCCGAAAAATAAGGCATTGCATTGAAAATGTGTCAAAAAAATGCTTGCTTTTATCCCAAAAGTGGAGTAAAATTTGAGTAAAAGTGGAGCAAAGTGGAGAAAAGTGGTATAAAGTGGAGGGCAGGGCAGAGACTTGTGGAGTTGCTTCAACTTTCATTCTCCCAAGTCTCACAACCCGCCTCGGTAAAAACGAGTGCCACAGACCACAGAGGGAAGTTGGTGAAGTCTTATGTTTATGGGTACATACGACCATAGTATCGATGCAAAAGGAAGAGTGATTGTTCCCGCAAAGTTCCGTGAAGAACTGGGGGATTCTTTTGTAGTGACACTTGGTCTGGACGGATGTCTGTTCGTGTATCCACAGCAGGACTGGGAAAACTTCGTAAAACAGCTGCAGGAACTTCCGGGCAGCAAAGAAGCACGTAAGTTACAGCGTTATTTTATGGCAGGAGCGGCTTCCTGTGAATTAGACAAGCAGGGAAGAACATTGATCCCGGCAAATTTACGAGAAAAAGCCGGACTTGAGAAAGATATCGTCTTTGTCGGTGTGATGGGCAAAGTGGAGATCTGGAGCAAAGAACGCTGGGCTGAAAACGATGACTTTGATAACGTGGACGATATTGCAGAACATATGTCGGATTTGGGACTTTCCTTCTAATCAGGCAGCACATAGAAGGGGGCGCAGAAAACGATGGAATTTAAACATGTTTCCGTATTACTTAACGAATGCATCGAAGGACTGGCAGTAAAGCCGGACGGCATTTATGTGGATGGAACCCTTGGGGGAGCCGGACATGCCTTTCATGTATGTGAAAAATTGTCGGATAAAGGACAGTTTATCGGGATTGACCAGGACGAAGCGGCGATCCGGACTTCGACAGAGCGTTTGCAGCCATTTGGAGATCGTGTCCACCTTGTTCGAAGCAATTATGTCAACGTAAAGCAGGTTGTAAAAGAACTGCAGATTGATAAAGTAGATGGAATTCTTTTGGATCTTGGTGTGTCTTCGTATCAATTGGACACGAAAGAACGCGGATTTTCGTATATGGCAGATGCGCCGCTGGATATGCGCATGGATCAGAGCCGCGATTTTACTGCGAAAGATCTGGTAAACAGTTATCCGGAAGAAAAATTATATGAAATTATAAAACATTATGGGGAAGAGCGGTATGCGAAGAGCATCGCAAGAAACATCTGCAGAAAACGGCAGGAAAAAGAGATTGAAACGACGGGAGAACTCGTCGACATTATAAGAAGTTCGATGCCGGCAAAGGCAAAAAACGGAAAAGGCCATCCGGCGAAGCGAACATTTCAGGCAATCCGTATTGAACTGAATCACGAACTGGATGTTTTGCAGGACGCCTTGGAAGATATGGTGGATCTGTTGAATCCGGGAGGAAGATTGTGTATTATTACCTTTCATTCATTGGAGGATCGCATCGTTAAAAACTTCTTCCGAAAAATGGAAAATCCATGTACCTGTCCGCCGGATTTCCCGGTTTGTGTATGTGGAAAGAAACCAAAAGGAAAAGTGATAACCAGAAAACCGATTCTTCCGGGTGAGGAAGAATTAGAAATAAATTCACGTTCAAAAAGTGCTAAATTACGTATATTTGAGCGGGGAGAATAAAAAATAACAGGAGGATTATGATGGCAGCGAAGACAAGATATATTTATGGCACCGAAGCAGAAAAATTGTATGCGGCTCCGAAACGCAGACCGGAGCAGGAAGAACAACGCCGTCCGGAGCGAAAACCGGCAGCGAGACCACAGCCAAAACAGCGTGTGGATAAAGTGTCTGTTTTATTGATCGCACTTACATTTGCGATCGCATTTGGCATCTGCTTTTCGTATATTCAGATGCAGTCCAAGAAGACAATGCTCAGTAAGAATGTTGTTAGTCTGGAAAGTGAAGTGATGGAAATGGAGAAAACCAATTCCAATGCTTCCCAGGCATTGCAGGAGAACCTCGATTTATCTGCTGTATATAAAAAAGCGACGAAAGAACTGGGTATGAAAACGGCATCACAGAGCCAGATTTATACGTATGAGAGCAAGAAAAGTACACAGGTGCGCCTGCATCAAAAATAAAAGATGGGCTTGTTGGAAGAAGGGAAGATAGATGAATACCCGTATGAGACACCGCAGAATGCGAAGAAAGAAACCAAAACGTTTTACCCATGGAATGAAAGTAGGTCTTTTGTTTGTACTGGGAGTATGTTTCCTTTTGTTTTGCGGTTTAATGTATAATATATGCCGGTATAACCGGGATAAGGGAGATGATTACAAGAAAAAAGTGCTGGCACAGCAGTCGTATACCAATGCGGTATTAAATTACCGCCGTGGTGCGATCAAAGACCGAAATGATACCGTGCTTGCGCAGAGTATACGAAAATTTAATCTGATCATAGAACCAAGATCGTTAGCGACAAAAGAGGACATCAAAAAAGAAACGTTGACTCAGATTGCCGCTTATTTTGCGTTTGATACCAGTGTGATCGAGAATATTATCAGTGAAAACCCAAATTCCATGTATCAGCATGTGGAAGGTCTGGAACAGTTATCCGTAGAGCAGGTGGATGGATTTAAAAAATTGATGAAAGACAATGAAAAGATTCAGGGAGTTTGGTTTGAAGAAACGTATACGAGAAATTATCCGCTTAACCAGATTGCCTGTAACATCGTCGGATTTACGTCTTCTGAAAACCAGGGAACGTACGGCGTAGAAGGCAGTTATAACGATGATCTCAATGGAAAGACCGGCCGTGAATATGGATATTTTGATGCCAATATGGAATTTCAGCGAACGGTAAAAAAAGCGACTAACGGAAATAATGTGATTTTGACAATTGATGCCAATGTACAGCGTCTCGTTGAAAAACAGATTAAAAAATACAACGAAGAAACCGGAGCGGAAAATATCTCCGTACTTGTAATGAATCCAAACAACGGAGAGATTCTTGCGATGGCGTCAAAAAATACATATGATCTCAATGATCCGAGAAATCTGACGTCGATGTATACGCAGGAACAGATTGACGCGATGGATGAGAAGGCGACAAGCGATGCCTTGATGTCAATGTGGTCGAATTTCTGCGTTTCGTCAGCTTACGAACCGGGATCGACGTACAAACCATTTACGGTGGCGGCAGCTTTGGATGAAGGTGTTGTGAAGGATTCAGATTACTTTAACTGTGATGGTGGACTTACCGTATCAGGTGTGAGAATCCGATGCTCAAACCGATCGGGACATGGAAGTATTTCCCTTGAAAAAAGTTTGATGGAATCTTGTAACAGTGCTTTGATGGTAATTGGACAAAAGTTAGGACGTACCAATTTTAGTAAGTACAATAAAATCTTTGGATTTGGACAAAAAACCGGAATCGATCTGCCGGGTGAGACAGCGGGACTGATTCACAGTGAAGAAGAGCTGAATCCGGTAGAGCTTGCGACAAGTAGTTTTGGGCAGACCCAGACTGTAACGATGGTTCAGATGGCAGCGGGATTTAGTTCCCTTGTCAATGGTGGAGATTATTACGAGCCGCACATTGTCAAAGAGATTCAAAATGAAAATGGTGCTATTGTAAAGAAAAATGAGCCAATCGTAGTGAAAAAGACCGTTTCGGATAAGACAAGCAGTCTGATCCGTCAGTATATGAAAGCAACGGTAGAAGAAGGAACCGCTGCACCGGCTGGTGTAAAAGGATATTCCATCGGTGGAAAGACAGGAACGGCGCAGAAGCGTCCGGTGACCGCACGCAAATACCTTGTATCCTTCCTGGGATGTGTGCCGGCAGAAAATCCGGAAGCCGTTATTTATGTTATCATTGATGAACCGCATGTGGAAGATCAGGCACACAGTACGTATGCTACTGAATTTGCTTCTAAAATCATGAAGAAAATTCTTCCGTTTTTAGGAATTTATGCGGAAAATACCGACGATGCGGCAAAAGCAGATTCGACGGCAGAACCGACAGCGGAGCCGGCGGCGACGCAGAAACCGGTCGATGATCCGGAACCGACAGCGACAGAAGAACCAACGGCAGCGCCGGAGGACAGTGAACAGTAAGCGGAATATTTTTATCGCCGGAGAATACATTAGTAAAGATACTTATTTCAAAAGCAGAGGCTTTGGAATGGAGGCAGGATGCTTGTCGGGCACAAAACGTACCAAAGACAGAGTTTGTTTTTGGTATTTTTTGTATGTACCCTCGTGGCGTCGATCCTGATCGTACGACTGGGGTACCTTATGCTTACAAAGGCAGATTATTATGGCGTGAAGGCAAAAGAACTTCATGAGAGAGAACGAACCATAAAGGCGGAGCGGGGGAAGATCCTTGACCGCAATGGCAACGTTCTGGCTGGCAATGTGTCTGTGTCTACCATCTCTGTCATTCACAGTCAGGTAAAAGAACCGAAAAAAGTGATCTCGGTTTTGAGCAAGGAACTTGGCATCGAGGAAGCAGAGATACGAAAAAAAGTGGAAAAAAATTCCTCTCGTGAGAAAATAAAATCAAATGTAGAAAAAGAAATTTCAGACCGCATCCGTGCCTATAAGCTGGCAGGTGTGACGGTGGATGAGGACTATAAACGGTATTATGAATATGGAACTCTTGCCTCCAAAGTGCTGGGATTTACCGGAGGAGATAATCAGGGAATTGTAGGATTGGAAGTATCGTATGAATCTCTTTTGAAAGGACTTGACGGCTCCATCCTTACGATGGCGACGGCAGGAGGTGTAGAAATCCGCAATGGCGCAGAGGACCGCAAAGAACCGATCGCCGGCTGGGATCTTACGACGACGCTTGATCTCAATGTCATGGAGTATGCGACGCAGGTTGCAAATAAGCTGTTAGAACAAAAACAGGCAAAGACGGTGGAAATTATTATTATGAATCCGCAGAATGGCGAGATTTATGCGATGGTAAATGCGCCGGAATTTGACTTAAATCATCCCTATACTCTTGTGAATGAAAAAGAGGGGATGAGTGAAAAAGAGAAGATGACAGCACTCAATGCTATGTGGAGAAATCTGGCAGTCAGCGATACGTATGAGCCGGGGTCGACGTTTAAAGTAGTGACCGCCGCTGCGGCACTTGACAAAGGCGTGGTAAAAATGACAGACACCTTTTCGTGTCCCGGGTATAAAGTAGTAGAAGACCGGCGGATTCGATGCCATAAGACGACCGGGCATGGTGCTGAGACCTTTGAACAGGGAATTATGAACTCCTGCAACCCGGTGTTTATGGAAGTCGGGGCAAGAGTTGGTGTGTCAGGTCTTTTTGAAGGAATGAAAAAATTTGGCATTTTGGAAAAAACAGGAATTGATGTGCCGGGCGAGGCGGCTACGATCATGCATAAGCAGGAAAATGTCGGAGCGGTGGAGCTTGCGACGATGTCCTTTGGCCAGTCCTTTCAGTTGTCCCCCATACGAATGCTTACTTCAGTCTGCATGATCATCAATGGTGGAAAGAAGATTACGCCGCATTTTGGTATGTATGCAGTAAACAGCGATAATACGAGAATGAAAAAGATGTCGTATTCTTCGGGAAAAAAGGTATTAGATGCATCGATTTCCAAAGAAGTCCGCAAAGCATTGGAAAAAGTTGTCAGCGAAGGCGGTGGAAAGAAAGCCGGTGTCGATGGCTATTTTATCGGCGGTAAAACGGGAACCAGCCAGAAACTTCCCCGTGGAAATGGCAAATACATTGCTTCCTGTATTGGATTTTCGCCGGTGGATAACCCAAGCGTGATCGCTATGGTGCGGATCGATGAGCCACAGGGACTGTATTATGGCGGTGTGATCGCGGCTCCTGCGATTTCGACATTGTATACCAATATTTTGCCATATCTCTTAAAAGAGTGATAAGAAAACCTTGCGGTTATGGACATAATGGGGTACAATAGTTACATTAAATAAAAACGATAAAATGAGGTGTAAAAAGTGAATTTGGATTTGAGTATATTGATGCCGGTAGTAATTGCATTTGGAATAAGCGTGGTTTTGTGCCCGATTGTTATTCCGTTTTTACGTAAGTTAAAGTTTGGACAGTTTGTCCGAGATGACGGACCGCAGTCTCATTTGAAAAAAGCGGGAACTCCGACGATGGGAGGTCTGATCATACTGGTGTCGATTCTTCTTACGTCTCTGATCTACATAAGAAGATATTCGGAATTGATCCCGGTTTTATTTATGACATTGGGATTTGGAATCATTGGATTTTTGGATGATTATATTAAAGTTGTCATGAAACGTTCGCTGGGATTGAAACCTTTGCAGAAGATGTTTGGACAGTTTATCGTGACTGCCATATTTGTCTACTATTATTATAATGTAGCACATATGACAGCGACGATCCGCATTCCGTTTATGAATAGTTTCTTTACGATGCCGGATTGGTTGTTTATCATTTTTGTATTTATTGTCGTGTTAGGAACTGTAAACGGAGTCAATTTTACGGATGGCTTAGACGGTCTTGCTTCCGGCGTGACAGTAATTGTAGGAACCTTTTTCACGATTGCGGCCGTTGCGATCGAACCGGCGATGACACCGATCACGGGAGCTGTGGTAGGAAGTCTTTTGGGATTCCTCTTATTTAATACGTATCCGGCCCGTGTGTTTATGGGCGATACCGGATCGCTGGCACTTGGTGGATTTGTGGCATCTATAGCCTTGATGCTTCATATGCCGTTGTACATTGTGATCGTAGGATTAATCTATCTGATAGAAGTGCTTTCCGTTATTATTCAGGTCGGTTATTTTAAATTGACCCATGGAAAACGTATTTTCAAGATGGCACCGATCCATCATCATTTTGAATTGTCCGGTTTTTCCGAGACACAGGTAGTGGCAGCATTCAGCATTATTACAGCAATTTTGTGCCTGATTGGTTTGATGGCATTATAAACAATACAGGAATGGAGAGAGAAAAATGGATTTTTCAGGAAAACAGGTAGCCGTCATTGGTTATGGGAAAAGTGGAAAAGCAGCACTTGAACTGCTTGGAAAACTTGGTGCAAAACGCATTTTGTACGATCAGAAATTGGATTGTAATGCTCCGGGAGTAGATGCCGAAGTGCTGGTATCCGGAGATTTTAAAGAAGAAGGATGGGACGATGTGGATTGTGCCGTGTTTAGTCCCGGGGTACCTGTCTTTGAAAAGATTGGAGATTTCTTCCGGTCAAAAAACATTCCGATCATTGGTGAGATTGAACTGGGATATCTCGTAGAAAAAGGAAGCGTCATGGCAATCACGGGAACCAATGGAAAGACAACTACGACGACATTGGTTGGTGAAATTATGAAGGCTTTTAATGAGAAAACATTCGTGGTGGGAAATATTGGAAATCCATACACAAGTGAAGCGGCAAAGACGTCAGAAGATTCTGTTACTGTGGCAGAAATCAGCAGCTTTCAGCTGGAAAGTACGGTTACCTTTTGTCCGAAAGTGAGTGCAATCTTAAATATTACGCCAGATCACTTGAATCGCCACGGAACGATGGAAAAATATGCCGAGACGAAGCTCTCGATTACGAAAAATCAGACGAAAGAGCAGTTTTGCATCCTGAATTATGAAGATGAGAGACTGCGGGATGCGGCAGACCAGCTTCCGTGTCAGGTGGAATTTTTCAGCAGCCAGCGAAAGATTGACAATGGCATGTATAAAGATGGTTCCGGAAACTTGGTTCGCAGCCGGGATGGCAAAGTGCTTTTGAATCAGAAAGAGACGAAACTGCCGGGCGACCACAATGCGGAAAATATCATGGCGGCCCTTCTCATGGTAGAAAAAATGGGTGTGCCGGATGAGGTAGCAGTGGAAGTGACAAAACATTTTCATCCGGTAGAACATCGTGTAGAGTATGTTACTACGATAAATGGTGTGGAATACTACAACGATTCCAAGGGAACCAATCCGGATGCTGCGATCAAGGGCATCCAGTCGATGGACCGTCCGACGATCCTGATCGGTGGCGGATACGATAAAGGCGGAAGTTTTAGTGACTGGATCCGCAGTTTTAATGGGAAAGTAAAATGTCTGCTCCTTCTCGGAGATACGAAAGAACGTATCGCCCAGGAAGCAAAGGAGTGTGGATTTTTTGAGTATCGTTTTGTAGAGTCTCTCGAAGAGGCAGTCAAAACGGCACATGACCTGGCCGAAAGCGGAGATGCCGTATTGCTTTCACCGGCGTGTGCAAGCTGGGATATGTTTGATTCCTATGAGCAAAGGGGCACCATGTTTAAAGATTTTGTAAGAGGTTTGGAGTGATCGGTTCATGAAAAACAGAAAGCAGGAAGCAGCCGGGAATGCAGGAGCGGTGTATTCGTTTGATTACAGTCTCCTTTTGATCGTGCTATGTCTTCTTGGATTTGGACTATTGATGATCTATAGTTCCAGTTCTTATACGGCACAGGTGAAATTTCAGGATTCTGCCTACTTTTTGAAAAAACAGCTGATAAATGTTATCGTCGGAATCGTTGTAATGGTCATTGTGTCGAAGTTTGATTACCGCATTTTGTTAAAGCGGCTGCCGGGACTCCGGGTGCATCTTGTGACGGTACTCTATTTTTGTGCCGTGCTTTTACAGCTGTCTGTATATTTTGTCGGAAGAGAATTCAATGGAGCAAAGCGCTGGCTGTACATCGGACCGGTTTCTATTCAGCCTGCGGAGATCAGTAAGATTGCGGTACTGCTCATCACGGCATCGTTTATTAACAATGCGCCGGCGATGGTAAGCCATATCAAAGGAGCGCTTCGAATCCTTCTTGCGGCTGCGGTATTGATCGTTCTTGTCGGAAAAGAAAACCTAAGTTCCGCGATCGTTATGATGGGCATTGTGTTTATCATGTGCTTTGTGGCGGCGCGGTATAAAAGATTATACTTTTTGACACTTGTCGTCGGTGTCGGACTGGTGGGCTTGTTCATCTTTTTTGGAGATGCATTCCGTATGCAGCGAATCCAGATCTGGCTTGATGTAGAAAATAATGAGGGGGGGTTCCAGATCTTACAGGGGTTGTATGCGATTGCCTCGGGTGGTCTTTTTGGAACCGGACTCGGAGAGAGCATGCAGAAACTTGGCTTTATTCCGGAACCTCACAACGATATGATCTTTGCCATTATTTGTGAGGAACTTGGAATCGTCGGAGCCGGCATCGTGATCCTAATGTTTCTGATTCTGCTTTGGCGTATTTACGATGTTGCAACGACGTCACCGGATTTGTTTAGCGGTATGATTTGTACCGGAGTTATGGCTCAGATTGCTGTTCAGGTACTTGCGAATATCGCCGTCGTGACAAATTCCATCCCATCTACCGGTATTGCACTTCCTTTTATCAGTTATGGAGGAAGCAGTGTTATCTTTTTGCTGGCAGAAATTGGGCTGGTTTTGCAGATTTCGAAAAAACGGGTAAAGACATGATACCAATACATAACATCCGCATACTATAAAGTAGAAACATAAGTGCGGAGGTTTGACAGTGCAGATTGCAGTTCGTGGAGGCAGGCGTGCGGAGGGCGAGGTTGTGCTTCAAGGAAGCAAAAATGCCGCCTTGCCAATGCTCGCGGCCAGTATTCTTACGAGCGACGAAATGGTTTTCCGACATTGCCCGGACATTTCCGATGTCCGAGTGATGGTGGAACTTTTGGAAAATCTTGGTCTGCAGACGGCGTGGAAAGATTCGTTTTTCCGCGTGCAGGCAGATGTGTTAAAACATAGTGCAATATTACAGAAAGAAGCCGGACGCGTTCGGGCTTCGATTCTTTTTCTGGGAAGCCTGCTGGCAAGGACCGGAGAAGCCAAAGTACACATGCCGGGAGGGTGTTCCATCGGCAGGCGGCCAATTGACATCCATATCAAAGCACTGGAACAATCCGGCGTGAAAGTGGAGGAAGAAGGAGAATGGCTGGTATGCCGGCGTGAGCGGGTGCTGAAGACGGTAAAGATTCGTTTCCCTTATCCGAGTGTCGGTGCGACAGAAAATCTTCTCCTATTTCATGCATCTGGAAATTCAGATGTGGTATTGGAAAATACTGCCAGAGAGCCGGAAATTTGTTCCCTGTGTGAGATGCTTCGCGACATGGGGGCAAAGATCAGTGGAGAGACGACAGGGACGATTCATATCTGTGGTACAGGAAAACTGCATGGAACGGATGTGATGATTCCGGGCGACCGCATTGTCTTTATGACCTATGCGGCGATGGCGCTGGGCACGCAGGGAAAGATCCGTATCAGGACAGAAAAAGAGTCATTTCTTCCGGAACGAAAAGAATTGGAAAAATCCGGATGTTGTTTTGCACAGGACGCAGATGGAGTTCTTGCAGAAGGAAATCAGGGAATTCATCCCATTCCTTATTTGAAGACAGCACCGTATCCGGGATTTTCGACCGATGCACAATCGCTTTTCCTGACACTGCTTTCGCGGGCACATGGAGAGAGTGTTTTGTGCGAGACGGTATTTGAAAACCGTTTTCAGATGATTCCGTATCTGAAGAAAATGGGAGCAGATATCGATACGGTTGCAAAATGTGCTTACATTAACGGAGTCACGAAATTACATGGTGAGACGGTGCAGGCGACAGATCTGCGAAGTGGCGCTGCCTTGTTGCTGGCGGGAGCGATGGCAGAAGGTGAGACAATCGTCGAACAGGCAGAAAATATATTGCGGGGATATGAAAATCCGATACAAAACATGCAGAATATCGGCCTTTGTGTACAGTAGACAGAGGAAAAAGGAGATACAAGGAGGAAGAGCATGAACGAGAGAAAAGGGAAAAAATGGAAATTCATCGTTCCGGGGATCATTTTTGCCCTGGTGCTTCTCATCGCGGCAGTATTTCATGTCAATGAGATCACCGTCGAAGGGAATACCTTTTTTTCACAGGAAGTGGTAGCAGGGGAAGTGTGTAACACCTTTTTGGATCACAATGTGGTATCTTCCTGGATCAAGCGAAAAGTTGGATTTTGTCCGACACTTCCTTATGTGCGCGAGTATCAGGTGACTTATCCGGGGATTCATAAGATTCACATTAAGTTGTATGAAAAGAAAATGATCGCCGGAATTTCCTACATGAATCAGTTCATCTATTTTGATAAAGATGGTGTTGTGCTGAAAAGTACACAGGATGAAATCAAAGGAATTCCGCTTTTTGAGACGAAAACAATGACAACATTTTCTTTATATGAGAAAGTGCAGATGGAAGATGAGGCACTTTTGTCAAGGATCATGAATTTGTCCGGACTGTTCCAGCATTATGGGGTTACATGGGACCGCGTCGTGTTTGACAGCGACAATGCTGCATTTTTGTATTCGGGGGACATTAAAGTGAACCTCGGGAAAAAAGACAATTATGATGAAGCAATCGCCGCATTATCGGACATTTTGAAGACTGCAAAAGAGAAAAACCTGACGGGAGAGATCGATATGTCATCGTATCGTGCCGGCGGAGATGTAATCTTAAAGAAAAATTAACAAAAAAAATACAATTTATACTTGATATTTTTCCCGAAAAACTTTATTATATAAGTATATGCGACGTTGGGGGCAAATGGTTACTGCCCCTGACTTGATAGGAATGAATTGCTATAATTGAATATATGAAATAGTTATGGATAGATAGAAGGAGGAACTGCAGTGTTAGAGATAATGTATGAGAACGATACGGAATATGTTTGTAAGATCCTTGTAGTCGGAGTCGGTGGTGCAGGAAACAATGCCGTAAACCGTATGATCGACGAAGGAATTCAAGGGGTAGATTTTGTCTGTGCCAATACGGACAAGCAGCATTTACGCAGATGTAAAGCACCACATATCATTCAGATCGGTGAAAAGCTGACAAAAGGTCTGGGTGCGGGAGCTCGTCCGGAAGTAGGAGAGCAGGCGGCAGAAGAAAGCCGTGAGGAACTTCTGAACCTGATCCAGGGACATGATATGGTATTCATCACCTGTGGTATGGGTGGTGGAACCGGAACAGGAGCCGCTCCGGTTATCGCACAGATCGCCAAAGAACAGGATATTCTGACTGTCGGTGTTGTGACAAAACCTTTCCAGTTCGAAGGAAAACGCCGTATGGATAATGCACTGGCAGGAATTGACAAATTGAAAGAAAACGTTGATACATTGATCGTAGTTCCAAATGAAAAACTTCTTTCCATATCCGATAAGAAAACTTCGATGAAAGAAGCGTTCAGCATGGCAGACCAGGTACTCCAGCAGGGTGTACATGGTATCACAGACCTGATCAACCTGCCTGCCTTGATCAATCTCGATTTTGCCGATGTTACGACAATCATGAAAGACAAAGGGATTGCTCACATCGGAGTTGGTTATGGAACCGGCGAAAACAAATGTATGGAAGCCGTACAACAGGCCATCACAAGTCCATTGCTTGAGACAAGTGTGGATGGTGCGACAAACTTTATCCTGAACTTCAGCGGTGGAGACATCGGTATTCAGGAGACAAACGAAGCTGCCGAGTATGTACGCGAGCTCGCAGGAGAAGATGCCAATATCATCTTTGGTATTATGCTGGATGATAATGATGACAGCGATGGAGTTACCATCACGATCATTGCGACAGGTTTAAAAGATGAGACCGCACAGGCTTCTTCCTTTGGAAGTTTTGGCAATACATTTTCCAATGGTTCTCTTGGCGGAAAAATGAATTTAGGACATACCGCGGCACCACATGTAGCAAAACCTACACCGATGTCGCAGCCAAGCTTTTTGAGTGGATTTAACAGCGCAGCCAGAAAACCGCAGCCATCAGCTGCTACGGTAAATCAGGACATGCCTGTAGTAAATCATAAAATTAACCGGACACCTCAGCAAGTCAGCCCGACGATGAAAAAAGAGGATGACAGCATTAAAATTCCGGAATTTATACAAAATTATAGAAAGAAGGAGGACTAAGAGATGTCTACTTTAGTAAAAACAATCATTCAGGTTTTATATATTGTAATATGTATCGCCATCGTTGTTGTTGTATTGATGCAGGAGGGAAAAACTTCTGGTCTTGGTGCAGTTTCCGGTGCGGCAGATACGTATTGGAGTAAGAACAAAGGACGTTCTGCTGAAGGAAAAATGGTTAAGATCACAAGTGTACTTGGTGCATTGTTCATTATCTTATCCATTGTACTCTGCATGAATATGAAATAATCAAGAGATACTATAAAATGGATTTTAACCTCTGAAGAGCCTTTGTAAAGAGAAAGCCTTCAGAGGTTTTTTTACTGATTAGGTAACTATTCAGGTCTAATGTGAAACAAGCAGCGGATTGTCGCGCTTGTAAGGAAAGGACTTAGTATGGATCGAAAAGAAATGCTTTATGCATTTATCAAAGAAGAAGAGTATCGTCCGATGAAAGGCAAAGAAATTGCGGCGCTGTTTTGTGTGCCAAAGAAGGAACGTGCCAAATTTCATGCCCTGCTGGACGAACTGGTAAAAGAAGGAAAAATAATAATAGATGGAAGCGGACGGTATCAGCTCCCGAAGGAAAATGTCAATGCGGGAACGTTTATGGCGACATCAAAAGGATTTGGATTTGTGCGGGTAGAAGGTCAGCCGGATGATATTTTTATCCCGGAATCCGGCTGCTCCAATGCCTACGACGGCGATGAAGTTATGGTACAGATCTACAAGGATTCGAAGAATGGAAAGCGAAAAGAGGGTCAGATCATTCGCATCTTGAAACGTGCCAATACGACGGTTGTCGGCACATTTATGCGAAATAAACATTATGGTTTTGTCGTGGTAGACCGTGAGAAGTTTACAAGTGATGTCTATATCCCGAAGGGAAAGACGAAAGAGGCAGAAACCGGTGAAAAAGTCGTTGTGGAAATTACAGATTTTGGAAGTGAAGAAAAGAGCCCGGAGGGTGTTGTGACGGAGATTCTTGGACATGCAGATGATCCGGGGATTGATATTTTATCCATTGTGCGCGGCTACGGCATACCGGAAGAATTTCCGGAAGAAGTGCTGCGGGAGCTTTCCTATATTCCAGAGGAAGTGGATTCTGCAGATATTGCAGGACGAATGGATCTGCGTGACCGGATGACCGTGACGATCGATGGCGAAGATGCGAAAGATCTCGACGATGCGATCACACTGCATAAAGAGGAAAATGGAGGCTATGAACTGGGGGTGCATATTGCAGATGTCAGTCATTATGTCAAAGAGGGTTCGCCGCTTGATAAAGAGGCATTGAACCGCGGAACCAGTGTGTATCTTGCGGACCGTGTTATCCCGATGCTTCCGCGCAAGCTGTCCAATGGAATCTGCTCGTTAAATCAGGGAGTGGACCGGCTTACACTCAGCTGTATGATTCATTATGACGCGAAAGGGCATATCAAAGATTACCGGATCGGAGAATCGGTGATCTGCGTTGACCGCCGCATGAGTTATACGGATGTCGATGCCATTGTGACCGATCATGATGAAAAGATCATGGCAGAATACGAAGCTTTTGTGCCGATGTTTGAGCAGATGAAAGAACTGGCGGCAATTCTGCGTGCAGAACGGAAAAAGCAGGGTTCGATCGATTTTGATTTTCCGGAGTGTAAACTGATCCTTGATGAAGAAGGGCATCCGATTGATATCGTGCCATATGACCGTAATTTTGCAACCAAAATTATCGAAGAATTTATGCTTGCGGCAAACAAAGTAGTTGCCGAAGACAGCTTTTGGAAAGAACTTCCGTTTTTATATCGTACCCACGAATATCCGGATCTGGAAAAAATCCGCGAGCTGGCAGCTTTGGCACACAGTTTTTCCCATACCTTGAAAGTGGGACAGCAGGAAGTGCATCCACGGGAAATCCAGAAATTGATGGAAAGTATCGAGGGGACGGAAGAAGAGACGTTTTTGAGCCGTCTTACCCTGCGCGCGATGAAACGTGCCAAATATGAACCGGAAAATGAGGGACATTTTGGCCTCGCAACCAAATATTACTGCCATTTCACTTCGCCGATCCGAAGATATCCGGATCTTCAGATTCACCGTATTTTAAAAGAAAGTTTCAAAAAAGGACTTTCTCCAAAACGGCAGGAGCATTATCAGGAGATTCTTTCGGGAGTAGCGAAATCCTGTAGCAGTCTGGAACGGCGCGCAGACGATGCCGAGCGTGAAGTGGACAAGATGAAGAAGACGGAATTTATGCAGTCCAAGATTGGAGAATGTTATGAAGGTGTGATCAGTGGGGTGACATCGTGGGGCATTTATGTGGAACTGCCAAATACGATCGAAGGAATGATCCGTCTCGCAGATCTTACGGACGATGTATACGAATACGATGCCGCTAATTATCGTGTTGTCGGCACATACAGTGCGAAAGAGTACCGCCTGGGACAGAAGATGCGTGTGCAGGTCGTGCGTGCTGACAAAAACCTGCGAACCATTGATTTTTTGCCGGAAAATATGGAAAAGAGGGAAAAAGATGAGTAAAGAAAGTATTCGCTTGATTGCAAATAATAAAAAAGCGTGGCATGATTATTTTATTGAAGAAAAATATGAAGCCGGGATTGAACTGCATGGAACGGAAGTAAAATCCATGCGAATGGGACATTGCAGCATTAAAGAATCATTTATCCGCGTGGAAAAAGGAGAAGTATTTATCTACGGAATGCATGTGAGCCCTTACGAAAAAGGAAATATATTCAATAAGGATCCGCTTCGTGTGCGGAAACTTTTACTGCATCGCAGCGAGATCCGCAAAATGATCGGTAAAATGTCACAAAAAGGATATACGCTGGTTCCGCTCCAGGTATATTTTAAAGGAAGCCTGATCAAAGTGGAGATTGCACTTGCCAAAGGTAAAAAACTGTATGACAAGCGTGAAGATATCGCAAAGAAAGATCAGCGTCGTGCTGCCGAGCGGGAATTCAAAGTGAGAAATTTGTAATACTTTTGTAATAACTTTGCAAAAAATGCATATACTCTAAACTATGAAAGGAGTATATGTATGATTCAAAAAATAAAGTTATATGGAATAAGTATGGGAGCTGCGGCTGTCATTCTCATATCAGGAGCATGGAAAAATTTACCGGAAAAAGAACCGGAAGCGACCGAAGCCATTGTGCTGCAGGACGAGGTGACGCAGGAGAACCAGTCAGCTGTCAAGGAAACGCAGGCAAGGGAAGAGGCGGTGAAGTGCTGGTGCGATACACAGGTACGCCGGTATTCGGAACAGGAAGCTTCGTATGCTGCGGAAGAAAAGCAGTTTGAGGAAAAACAGCGGGAACGCGAAGAAAAAGAGCGCAAACGTCAGGAACGCAAACGCCATGAAGAGAAGAGGCGTCAGGAAGAGCGTCAGATCTTGGAACGGATTGTGGAAGCTGAGGCAGGAGATCAGGATCTGGAAGGACGGATTCTGGTGGCAAATGTGATTTTGAACCGTGTTCATTCCAAACATTTTCCCGATACCGTAAAAGGTGTGGTGTTTGCCAATCGTGCCGGAAGATACCAGTTTTCGCCGGTTTCCAATGGTAGATATTACCGTGTGACGGTTTCGGACAAGACAAAAAAGGCGGTAAAACAGGCGCTGGCGGGAAAGGATATCTCGAAAGGGGCATTGTACTTTATGTGCCGAAGCGCATCCGACCCGAAAAATGTCGCCTGGTTTGACCGGGATCTCACAAAAGTAGCACAGCATGGCTGTCATGAATTTTTCAAATAGAAAGTTATTGTAAAAGAATGAAAAAAATGTTACAATGAGAAAGCAATTAGTTTGTGTAAAATGCAATGCGTGCCGAAATGTACGCAGAAATGGAGGAATATTATGAGTATCATGTACAAAAGTACAAGAAGCAACAGTGAAAAAGTGACCGCTTCCCAGGCGATTTTGAAAGGACTGGCAGACGATGGCGGATTGTTTGTGCCGGATTCCATTCCTGCACTGGATGTAGAATTGGAGAAACTGGCAGGGCTTTCTTATCAGGAAACTGCATATGAAGTAATGAAACTGTTTTTGTCAGATTTCACTAAAGAAGAACTGCTTCATTGTATTCATGGTGCTTATGACGATAAATTTGATACCAAAGAAATTGCACCATTGGTGAAAAAAGACGGTGCGTTTTATCTGGAATTGTTCCATGGGAAAACGATTGCTTTTAAGGACATGGCATTGTCAATTCTGCCATATCTGATGACAACATCCGCAAAGAAAAACGGAGTAAAAAATGAAATCGTTATTTTGACAGCGACTTCCGGAGATACAGGAAAAGCTGCACTTGCCGGATTTGCAGATGTAGAAGGCACAAGCATTATTGTATTTTATCCGAAAAACGGAGTAAGTCCGATTCAGGAAAAACAGATGCTGACCCAAAAGGGAAAAAACACCAATGTTGTCGGAATCATCGGAAACTTCGATGATGCTCAGACGGGCGTAAAACAGATGTTTAATTCGAAAGAACTTGCCAAAGAAATGGATGCGGCAGGATATCAGTTCTCTTCTGCAAACTCCATCAATATCGGTCGTTTGGTTCCACAGATCGTATATTATGTATATGCCTATGGACAGCTTCTCCGTCAGGGCGAACTGAAAGCCGGAGAGAAGATGAATGTTGTTGTTCCAACCGGAAATTTTGGTAACATTCTTGCGGCATATTATGCAAAAAATATGGGAATTCCAATTGAAACTTTGTATTGTGCTTCCAATGAAAATAAAGTATTGTTTGATTTCTTCCAGACAGGTACATATGACCGTAAGAGAGAATTTATTCTTACGACATCACCATCGATGGATATTTTGATCTCAAGCAACTTGGAGCGTCTGATCTACCGTATTACCGGGGAAGATGCTGCACAGACCAAAGCCTTTATGGATGCTTTGACGACAAAAGGCGAGTACAGCATTACGCCGGAAATGAAAGAAAAACTGGCAGATTTTGTCGGTGGATTTGCTTCCGAAGAGGAAACCCATGCAACGATCAAAGATGTTTATGATAAGACAGGTTATATTATGGATACACACACCGCAGTTGCAAGCAATGTATATTATCAGAAGGCTGCAAAAACCGGTGTAAAGACGGTAATCGCATCGACAGCAAGTCCATACAAATTTACAAGAAGTGTTATGGATTCCATCGATGAAAAATATGACAGTATGACGGATTTTGAACTCGTAGATGAATTAAATAAACTTTCCGGTGTGAAAGTACCGCAGGCAATTGAGGAGATTCGTACCGCTCCGATTCTGCATGACAAGGTATGCGACAAATCGGAAATGGAAAAAACAGTAAAAGAAATCCTTGGCTTATAGGAGACAGAAGATGAAATTTCGACCATGTATCGACATTCATAATGGAAAAGTAAAGCAGATTGTCGGTGGCAGTCTGCAGGATGCCGGAAACCGGGCAAAAGAGAATTTTGTCTCGGAGATGGGTGCGGCGGATTATGCCGATTTATATAAGAAGAAAAATCTTCGCGGAGGGCATGTGATCCTCTTAAATCCGACAAGAAGCGAGTATTATGAGGAAGACAGACGGCAGGCGGAAGAAGCCCTTGCTGCTTATCCGGGTGGATTGCAGGTCGGAGGCGGTATTACTGTAGAAAATGCGGCGCATTTTATCAAAGCAGGTGCCAGTCACGTAATTGTTACTTCCTATGTATTTGCGGAAGGTAAGATTCATTTTGACCGTCTGGAGGCATTGCGCAAAGAAATTGGGAAAGAGCACCTTGTGCTTGACTTGAGCTGCCGTCCGAAAGAAGGAACCTATTATATTGTCACAAACCGCTGGCAGAAATTTACAGATCAACCGCTCGACGAGGCGCTGATGGACGAGCTGAGCCGGTATTGTGATGAATATCTTGTACATGGTGTAGCCGTGGAGGGAACCGGAACCGGTATTGATTGTGAACTGGTTCAGATCCTGTCCCGGTGCAATAAACTTCCGGTAACGTATGCCGGAGGGATTGGATCTTTTTCTGATCTTGAAAAACTGGATTCTTTATCCGGTGGAAAAATGGATTTCACGATTGGAAGTGCCTTAGATCTATTTGGTGGAAAAATGAAATTTGACGAGGTGCTGAAACACTATTCGTGAATTTCGAAACAATCTTGAAGATACCGAAAAATGAACGTTTGCAGACGCAACGTTCATTTTTTTTGAAAAAAAGGGTTGAAATATTTCTTTTTCATGTTATAATTATTACATAAATGTTACAAAACGTAACAAAATATATTACAAATATTGCTAAAATGATACAAATATCATTTTGACATGGAGGTTAATTTTTATTATGTTTTCAAAAAAAGTGTTAAAGACAATCCTTACTTTTCTTCTTGTGATCGCATGTGCGGCAGTTAGTCCGGCACAGACATCTCAGGCAGCAGAAAAATCATATACAGATAATGATTTAAAATACATGGCAGCGATCATCTACTGCGAAGCAGGCAATCAGTGCTACGCAGGAAAAGTAGCTGTTGGCTGTGTGGTTATGAACCGTGTAAAATCTTCAAGTTTTCCGAATACAGTATTGAAAGTAATTAAGCAGAGAGGACAGTTTAGTCCGGTCCGCCAGGGAAAATTTGCGAGAGAAACCAAAAACGTGGAGAATGGAAAATATTCTTCCGGAGCCAGAAGAGAGTGTATGAAAGCTGCTCAGGAAGTACTGGAAGGACAGCGCATGGTAACGTACAAAGGTCGTAAAATGAGCATGAAAAAGTACCATTTCTTCAGCCAGAGACTTTCCAGTCCGAAACTTCGTATCAGCGGACACCAGTTTAAATAAAAGTAACTATTCAGGATCAAATGTATGGGAATCAATGAATCGTCGTGCTTGCACGTAAGAGACTTTGATTTCCATACATTTAGATCCTAATAGGGCTCCCCACCACATATGAGCATTTTTAGCCTTGTCAAAGGCGGGAAAGAACACGAAGTGTTCGAAATGCGAATATGGGCGGGGGGTCCTGAATAGTTACAAAGCAAAAATAGAAAAAAATGAGAAAAAACGCAATTACCACTTGAAATTTTTAACCAAATTGGTTAGAATAGACTTAAGAGTTTGTAAAAAATTTAACAAACATACTTAAAAGTAAATTTTAGGAGGAATCGACAAATGGCAGTAAAAGTAGCGATTAATGGATTTGGACGTATCGGACGTCTTGCTTTCAGACAGATGTTTGGAGCAGAAGGATATGAAGTAGTAGCAATCAATGACTTGACAAGCCCTAAAATGCTTGCTCACTTATTGAAATATGACTCATCTCAGGGTAAATATGCTCTGGCTGACAAAGTTTCTGCTACAGATGATTCTATCATTGTTGATGGACAGGAAATCAAAATCTACAAAGAGGCAGATGCAACAAATTGTCCTTGGGGAGAACTTAAAGTAGACGTAGTTCTTGAGTGTACAGGATTCTATACATCCAAAGAAAAAGCTTCTGCTCATATCAAAGCAGGTGCTCGTAAAGTAGTTATCTCCGCACCAGCAGGAAACGACCTTCCTACTATCGTATACAACGTAAACCATGACACATTGAAACCAGAAGATACAGTAATTTCTGCAGCTTCTTGTACAACAAACTGCTTGGCTCCTATGGCTAAAGCATTGAACGACCTTCGTCCAATCAAATCCGGTATCATGAGCACAATTCACTCATATACAGGAGATCAGATGACATTGGATGGTCCTCAGAGAAAAGGCGATCTTAGAAGATCTCGTGCAGCTGCAGTAAATATCGTACCAAACAGCACAGGTGCTGCTAAGGCTATCGGTCTTGTAATTCCTGAGTTGAATGGTAAATTGATCGGATCTGCTCAGCGTGTACCATGTCCTACAGGTTCTACTACTATCCTTGTAGCAGTTGTTGAAGGAAAAGTAACTGTTGATGAGATCAACGCAGCTATGAAAGCAGCTCAGACAGAGTCTTATGCTTACAATGAAGATGAAATCGTATCTTCCGATATCATCGGTGCTACCGCTGGTTCTATCTTCGATGCAACTCAGACAATGGTATCTCCTATGGATGATGGAAATACACAGGTACAGGTTGTATCTTGGTATGACAACGAAAACTCTTACACAAGCCAGATGGTAAGAACAATCAAATACTTCAGCGAGTTGGCTTAAGTTTAAGACAAACACAATTCATATTTGAAACCCAAATGGGTCCGGTCTGTATGGACCGGACCCATTTTTAAATGAGGCGGGGATTCCGCTCAAAATGTTATGCGTGCTACGCGGAAATGAGGTAAATTATGTTAAACAAAAAATCAGTAGATGATATCAATGTAAAGGGCAAAAAAGTTCTTGTACGCTGCGATTTCAATGTTCCTTTGAAAGATGGTAAGATCACAGACGAAAATCGTCTTGTAGCTGCTCTTCCTACAATTCAGAAATTGATCAAAGATGGTGGAAAAGTCATTCTTTGTTCTCACCTTGGCAAGCCAAAAGGAGAGCCAAAACCAGAACTTTCTCTTGCGCCGGTTGCAGTTCGTCTTTCCGAACTTCTTGGACAGGAAGTAAAATTTGCAGCAGATGCTAACGTAGTAGGTGACAATGCAAAAGCAGCAGTAGCCGCTATGAACGATGGAGATGTTGTTCTTCTTGAGAATACACGTTATCGTGCAGAAGAGACAAAGAACGGAGAGGCTTTCTCCAAAGAACTTGCTTCTCTTGCTGACGTATTTGTAAATGATGCATTTGGTACAGCACACCGTGCACACTGCTCTAATGTTGGTGTAACAGAATATGTTGACACTGCTGTAGTTGGTTACCTGATGCAGAAAGAGATTGATTTCCTTGGAAATGCAGTAAACAGCCCAGAGAGACCATTTGTAGCTATCCTTGGTGGAGCAAAAGTGGCAGACAAATTGAATGTTATCTCTAACCTTCTTGAGAAATGTGATACATTGATCATCGGCGGTGGAATGGCATATACATTCTTGAAAGCAAAAGGATATGAGATCGGTAAATCACTTGTTGACGACAGCAAGATTGATTATTGTAAAGAAATGATGGAAAAGGCAGAAAAACTTGGTAAAAAACTGCTTCTTCCTGTAGATACTGTAATGATCGAAGATTTCCCTAACCCAATCGATGCTCCTGTAGATACCACAGTATGTGCAGCAGATCAGATGGATGCTTCCAAAGAGGGATGCGATATCGGACCTAAGACCGTTGAATTGTACTCCGATGCTGTAAAGACAGCAAAGACAGTAGTTTGGAACGGACCTATGGGTGTATTCGAAAACCCTACATTGGCAGCTGGTACAAAAGCCGTTGCCGCAGCTCTTGCTGAGACAGATGCTATCACGATCATCGGTGGTGGTGACAGTGCTGCAGCTGTAAACCAGCTTGGATATGGCGACAAGATGTCCCACATCTCAACAGGTGGCGGAGCTTCTCTTGAATTCTTGGAAGGTAAAGAACTTCCTGGTGTTGCAGCAGCAGACGACAAATAAGAAAAACAGTAGGTATTTTAGTGAGAAAGGAAGCGGGAACATGGCAAGAAAGAAAATTATCGCCGGCAACTGGAAGATGAATAAGACACCTTCCGAAGCCGTTGCTTTGGTAAATGAGTTAAAACCACTCGTAGCAAATGATGAAGTAGACGTAGTATTCTGCGTACCGGCCATTGACATTATTCCATGTATGGAAGCAGCCCAAGGGAGTAATATCCAGATTGGCGCTGAGAATATGTATTTTGAGGAAAGCGGAGCATATACCGGTGAGATCGCACCAAATATGCTGACCGATGCCGGAGTAAAATACGTAGTTCTTGGACATTCTGAGAGACGTGAGTATTTTGCCGAGACAGACGAGACAGTAAATAAGAAAGTGCTCAAAGCATTTGAACATGGTATCACACCGATTATTTGCTGTGGCGAAAGTTTGACACAGAGAAAACAGGGGATTTACATTGACTGGATCCGTATGCAGATCAAGATCGCATTCCAGAATGTGACAGCAGATCAGGCAAAGACAGCAGTTATCGCTTATGAGCCAATCTGGGCAATCGGAACCGGTGAAACAGCGACATCCGATCAGGCAGAAGAAGTCTGCAAGGCAATCCGTGACTGTATCGCAGAAGTTTATGACGATGCGACAGCCGCAGAGATCCGTATTCAGTACGGCGGTTCTGTTAATGCCGGAAATGCAGCAGAATTGTTTGCAAAACCGGATATCGACGGAGGACTTGTAGGTGGTGCTTCTTTGAAACCGGATTTTGGTAAGATCGTCAATTACAAATAATGTAAAAAATGTTTGCAATGGCGGCGGCACCGGAATGAAATTCTTCATTCCGTGCTGCCGTTTTATCGTTGGAGGTTTTATGGAAGAGTTGAAGTATTATATGTTTCACAAACCACGTGGCTGCATTACAGCAGTAACCGATCAGACACATAAAACGGTGATGGAATATTTTGCCAATGAAAAAGTGAAAGGACTTCATCCGGTTGGAAGATTGGATAAAGATACCGAAGGGCTTTTGCTTATTACCAATGACGGAAAATGGAATCAGGAGATCATGCATCCGGAAAATCATGTGCCAAAAACCTATTTCTTTTGGGCATTGGGAGAACTGGACGAGGAAAAGATCCATCGGATCGAGACCGGAGTCGAACTGCGTGGGATGACAGCCAAGCCGGCCAAGATCAAGCGGTGTGAAACAAAAACATTGGGAGACATTGTGGATCTGGCAAGCGGAATCCGAATCGGAAATCGGAAAGATCAGGCAGTTTTTTCCGGAACAATTGTAATTACAGAAGGAAAAAAGCATCAGGTCCGCCGGATGCTGAAAGCGGTGGGATGTTATGTGGTTTATCTGAAACGAATCGCTATTGGAAATTTGTACTTGGATGACACATTGTGTCAAGGTAAATATCGGGAATTGACAGAAAGTGAAAAAAGTGAAATTTTTATTAAGAAATAGAGAAGATAGTCCGATATAGTCTTTGAAAATCAGGTAATAGCAATATAATGGAGGAAAAAGAGTATGAAACGAAAAACATTAGTGTTACTGCTTGTAGTAGCGATGGTAATGAGCCTTTTTGCCGGACAGCAGTATCAAAGTACACAAGTGCAGGCGGCAACCGGGGATGAGATTGTATTGGGAAGTCTGGTTAAGGCTTCGGAAGGTACTTATTATACTTATCCAAATGCAGAGGTGAAATTGGCCGATTCCACAAAGTCATTTCACAATCTTACCATTACGGTTGACAGTGGTCACATTATGACAACGGCGACGCAGATTGCCGGTGTAACAGGACAGGGCGTTGTATCCGGAGCAGACATGAATGTTGGTTTTACGGATCTTACGACGACAGACCGTTATGAATCCATCTCTTTTGATTTTTCTGCGGGAGCAGCGAAATCAGATATTGAAACATTTGTCCGTCAGCTTCGTTTTACCACATCCAATAAGGTACAGAAAGTATCGGTATGTGCGACAACGGAAGGAACAAGTGCAACAACGGAGATTACAGTAAATGGAAAAACAATAGAACTGAAATATTTTAATGGTCATTATTATGGATATGTACCTGAAGTAATTACGTGGAATGCAGCCTATAAAATTTCCAAAACATTGAATTTTAATGGAGTGCAGGGATATCTGATGACATTGACATCCCGTGCAGAAGACCGCTTTATTTATGCCTCGTTCCCAACTGGAAATTCGTGGGAAAAATTAAAAGCAAAAGAAGGATGGATGGGATGCACCCGCGCAATCCTTGCTCCCGAAAGTTCCTATACGGACGCAGAGACACAGTGGGAACCATTGAAAAAATTTAAAGATGCGACAAAGGATGAATATGCATGGAAATGGGTATCCGGACCGGAGACGGGAACGATTTTCGGATACCAGACGACAGCTTATGGTTATGGTTCAGGTGATGGCGGATTTGAGACACTGGATGGTCAGTTCTCAAACTGGAGTACATCTGGAAATGTCGAGCCAAATGGTGGTGCTACCACAGACGAAGCCTATGGATTCTATGGTAAATACGATTATGGGCGTTGGAATGATAATCCGGACAAATCAAAAGAAGTAGATGGTTACTATATCGAATTTGGAGGATATCCGGGAGATGCCACTAAGATTGAGGACAGTCTGGGACAGATCATTGTTTCTGATGAAGAGACAACCCCAGAAGTAATCACAGATGGAACCTACAGTGAGGTGTCCCCAAGTGCGACACCAACGGCGACACCGGTGCCATTGATACCGATTCGTGACGTGGTTAAGATCGAAAATACAACTAAGGATACGGCTGGAAATGCAGTTGTAAAAGAAGGAACCGTATTGACAGCAGATATAACAGGTGTAAAACCACCGGACTCTCATGATACATTGACATACCAGTGGTTTACGAAAGATGCGGACGGAAATCTTACTGAGATTCCGGGAGCAACGGATTCAAACTACACATTAAGATCCGAAGATGTGGATAAGACATTTGTTGTACGCGTAACAGGAAATGGACAGTACACCGGAAGTCTTGATTCCGATCCGTTTGATGCCAAACGTACCGATGCGGATATCACAATCCCACAGCCAACACCGGCGGCATCAGGAAGTCCGACAGTAAACGACAAATTGACAATTGTTGTAAATCCAACGATTGAGGACTATGTTTATACATTGCAGAAACCGGACGGAACCAGTGTAGATCCGAATACAGAAATGACAGTAACAGACAAAGACGGAAATGTGCTTACTCCGGATGCCGACGGCTATTATGAGCAGCCGGCCGGCGGAGAAATCAAATTTACAGAACTTGACAAAGATCAGACCTATGTCATTGTCAAGAAAAAGAAAGATGGCACAGATCAGGGAACCGGCGGTGTCGTTGGTCCAACGGTAGAAGATGTTACGACAAAATACGATGACAAAAATACAGAAGATAAGAAAGATGATACGATTGATATCGTCGTAGATCCGGCTCTTCCAGATTCGATATATGCAATCCGCAAATGGGAAGACGGAAAATGGAATGATATTTCGGTTATCAAAAACAGCGATGGAAAATGGGTTCCTTCTGCCAGCGGAAATATTTGGACCGATGGTGGAGAGACCAATGTCACATTTGGAGATCTTCCGGCGGATGGAACGTATAAAGTAGTTGCCAAATCCAAAGACGGAAGTGTGATAAAAGACATTACACCGGGTGATGTAATCGGCGGTTCCAGTGATATTAAGGCTGAGCAGCCAACGGTGACACCAAGCGCAGCACCATCTGCAACACCGGCAGGAACGACGGGAACCACATCAGGTAATGGAATTACACCGGAAGCACCACAGGCTTCTGCAGCTTCTTCCTTTACCAAAGAGGTGGAGAAAACAGCAGGTGATTTTGTCAAAGATCATTTCACGGATGAAAACGGTGATATCATTACCAAAGTAACCGATCTGACGAGAGATAAGATCACATCCGGTGAAGCTGCTTGGAAAAAACTGACAGATACAGAAAAACAGGCAGTTAATCAAATGATTTTGCAAAAAGGTGGAAAATATACCTATGAACAGCTTTTGAAAAAAGCAAAAGCATATAAGATTCCTGGATTTAAGGTAATCAAGTTCATGCAGAAGAAATCAAAAGCAAAATTGAAACTGATCAAATGTAAAGGAGCAAAGATCGTTTGTACTTCGACGAACAAAAAGATTGCTACCGTTGACAAAAAAGGTGTGATCTCAGCGAAAAAGCCGGGACGTGCAATCGTAACCTTTACGGCGATGAAAGGAAAATACACCAATCGTCTCGTAATTGATGTTCGTGTAAAGAAGAAATTTAAAAATGCGAAGGAATTGACAAAGTTCAAATCCAACGTGATCAAAACGCCGACCGTATTGGTTGCTAAAAAACGTCTTTTGAAGAAGAGCAGCCGGATCGATGTATATGATCTGGAGAAAAAATCAAAAGTACAGTATAAGCCGATCAAAAAGAAGATTCTTACGATCAACAAAAAAGGAAAATATACCGGTAAAAAGCGTGGAAGTACGCTGGTTCAGGTAAAGATCAATCAGAATAAGAAAGTATATCTGTTATATGTCTATGTAACGATTTACTAAATGATAAAAGAGGAGAAATCAGGAAATTTAGTTCTGGTTTCTTCTTTTTTGATATCGATTCTGAACGCCCCGTATGCATTCTTTGTTAATATTCATAGAATTGCCCGAAAAAAAAGAGAAAATTGCAAAAAAACACTTTATCTTTCAGGGTAAAGTGTGTTATAATATTCACAGCGACATTTCAAAGAGTTTTTGAAAGTCAAACTAATACTATATTTAGGAGGAATTAATAAACATGGCAAAATGGGTTTATTTGTTCAGTGAAGGAAACGCTAACATGCGCGAACTCCTTGGTGGTAAAGGTGCGAACCTTGCCGAGATGACAAGTCTTGGTCTTCCAGTACCTCAGGGATTTACTATTACAACAGAAGCTTGTACTCAGTATTATGAGGACGGCAGAGAGATTAATGATGAAATCCAGGGACAGATCAATGAGTACATCGTGAAGATGGAAGAGATCACAGGAAAGAAATTCGGTGATCAGGAGAATCCTCTTCTTGTATCCGTTCGTTCCGGAGCACGTGCATCTATGCCAGGTATGATGGATACAATCCTTAACCTTGGTTTGAATGAGACAGTAGTAAACGTAATCGCAGAGAAATCCGGAAATGCTCGTTGGGCATGGGACTGCTACCGTCGTTTCATTCAGATGTATTCTGACGTTGTTATGGAAGTTGGTAAGAAATACTTCGAAGAACTTATCGATAAGATGAAAGCTGACAGAGGGGTTCAGCAGGACGTTGATCTGACAGCAGATGATTTGAAAGAACTTGCTTCTCAGTTCAAAGCTGAATACAAAGCTAAAATCGGCGAAGATTTCCCAGACGATCCAAAAGAGCAGTTGATGGGCGCTATCAAAGCTGTATTCCGTTCATGGGACAACCCACGTGCAAACGTATACCGTCGTGACAACGACATCCCTTATTCTTGGGGAACTGCTGTAAACGTACAGTCTATGGCATTTGGTAACATGGGTGATGACTGTGGTACAGGTGTTGCATTTACTCGTGACCCTGCTACAGGAGAAAAGAAATTGATGGGAGAATTCCTTAAGAATGCACAGGGTGAAGACGTTGTTGCCGGCGTTCGTACACCAATGCCTATCGCACAGATGGAGCAGGAATTCCCAGAAGCATTCGCTCAGTTTAAAGAGGTTTGCGCTACACTTGAAAATCACTACAGAGACATGCAGGACATGGAGTTTACTGTAGAAAACAGAAAATTGTATATGCTTCAGACACGTAACGGTAAGAGAACAGCTCAGGCTGCTTTGAAGATCGCTTGTGATCTGGTAGACGAAGGAATGAGAACAGAGGAAGAAGCAGTTGCTATGATCGATCCTCGTAACCTTGATACCCTTCTTCATCCACAGTTTGATGCAGCTGCATTGAAAGCCGCTACTCCAATGGCAAAAGCACTTGGTGCTTCTCCGGGAGCTGCTTGTGGTAAAATCGTATTTACTGCAGAAGATGCAGAAGAGTGGAATGCCCGCGGCGAGAAAGTCGTACTTGTTCGTCTTGAGACATCCCCAGAAGATATCACTGGTATGAAAGCTTCCCAGGGTATCTTGACAGTTCGTGGTGGTATGACAAGCCATGCAGCCGTAGTTGCACGTGGTATGGGAACATGCTGTGTATCCGGTTGTGGTGACATCAACATGGACGAAGCAAATAAGAAATTTACATTAAATGGTAAAGAGTTCCACGAAGGAGATCCAATCTCTATCGATGGTTCTACAGGTAACATCTACGACGGAATCATTCCTACTGTAGACGCTACGATCGCTGGTGAGTTCGGACGCATCATGGGATGGGCTGACAAGTTCCGTACTATGAAAGTTCGTACAAATGCAGATACACCTGCAGACGCTAAAAAAGCTCGTGAGCTTGGTGCTGAAGGTATCGGACTCTGCCGTACAGAGCATATGTTCTTCGAGGAAGACAGAATCGCTGCTTTCCGTGAGATGATCTGTGCAGATACAGTAGAGGAAAGAGAAGCTGCATTGGAAAAAATCCTTCCATATCAGCAGGGAGACTTCAAAGCACTTTACGAAGCTTTGGAAGGAAACCCAGTTACAATCCGTTTCTTGGATCCACCTTTGCATGAATTTGTTCCTACAGAGGAAGCAGATATCAAGAAATTGGCTGATGCTCAGGGCAAATCCGTAGAAGATATCAAAGCAATCATTGCTTCTCTTCACGAGTTCAACCCTATGATGGGACATCGTGGATGCCGTCTTGCTGTAACTTATCCGGAAATCGCTAAGATGCAGACAAAAGCAGTTATCCGCGCAGCTATTGAAGTTCAGAAAGCTCACGCTGACTGGAACATCAAACCTGAGATCATGATCCCATTGATCGGTGATGTAAAAGAATTGAAATATGTTAAGAAGTTTGTAGTAGAGACTGCTGACGCTGAAATTGCAGCAGCTGGTGTAAACCTTGAGTACGAAGTTGGTACTATGATCGAGATCCCACGTGCTGCATTGACAGCAGATGAGATTGCAAAAGAAGCTGACTTCTTCTGCTTCGGTACAAACGACTTGACACAGTTGACATTTGGTTTCTCACGTGACGACGCTGGTAAGTTCCTTGATGCTTACTATGATGCTAAGATCTTCGAGAACGATCCATTTGCTAAACTTGACCAGGATGGTGTTGGTAAGTTGATGGAAACAGCTCTGAAACTTGGAAAACCTGCAAACAGCAAACTTCACTGCGGTATCTGTGGTGAGCATGGTGGAGATCCATCTTCTGTAGAATTCTGCAACAAGATTGGTCTTGACTATGTATCTTGTTCTCCATTCCGTGTACCTATTGCACGTTTGGCAGCAGCACAGGCAGCGATTGCGCAGAAATAATTGTAATAAAAGCAAGTCAGGCACGTAGTGCCTAATAAATAAAATGAAATTCTCGTCGGCAAGTTTAGTTTACTTGCCAGCGAGGATTTTGTTTTATTATAAAAGATACGATGTATCTGACGAGTGTACGCGTGCAGACCGGCGAGTCCGGGATGGAAAGAATTTTGTGTAAGGAGGACTAGGCGTATGATGTATCCATATATGATATTGTCAGATGAGACGGAAATTGTACATTCACAAATTATAGAAAAAGACGGTGTGAAAAAAGTTATAGTTAATTTTGAACGTCCAATAGAAAATGGATTTGATTCGGCAAGATGTGAGCTGCCTGATTATAAGTGGACAGACAGGCAGGGATATTCGGATGAAGAAATAAAAATGTTTGAAGTACTTTTGCATAACAATGCGCATTTGCTATATAAATATGCGGAGAATGGAGGGATTCAGATTGCCTAAATTATTCATGGTAAGTGGATATACGGTGCATTTTGGCAAGTAATGGCAGTAAAATATCTGATAAAGAATTAAATGAATTAATGGAATTTATATCAGCACAGTTTTTTCTTATTTGTGCAAAATGGAAACAGGCATTTGTCATTGATGAGATAAAATTTTATTGCTAGGAAAGGCAAACAGATGATGCAGGGGAAAGAATTTTATGGAAGAAATTTAATATTTCTCTTTTCAATTGGCAGGTATTTGATGTAAAATAGATTATATGGAAGATTTTGTCTGAGGGACAAGATAAGAATAAAAGTGAAAATATTATAATGAAAGAAAGACGGATTATAACAATGAAAAAAGATTTGCTGAATGTAAAGGTTGTTGGAAGAGGCTGCGATAAATATTTCGAATTACTTGGTATTGTTCAAAAGGCATTTCATAACAAAAAACAGAGGGTTATCATCGAAGAAGTAAATAATGAAAAAGAAATTTCGCGATTGGGAATTCGACAAATGCCGGCATTACTTGTAGATGGCAGAATGGTAGTACAAGGGACAACGTTTGAAACAGGTATGGTAATGAATGCCTTAAAGGAGATGTAAACAGATAATATGGAGAAGGTGTTTAAAACCATCAAAAAGATAATTGTTGTGATAGCGGGAACGTTTATTGTTTCGTTGACTACTTTTGTTATTATAATGTGCTTTGCTCGTTTTTCAAGCGCAGATGATATGATTTTACGATATGGTGAGTTTGTAAATGTGCTGGCGGAAAGTGATGAGTACATTTCATATGAAGAGGGAAATCTGGTGATAATTAAGGACAGGGATGATAGGAAAATCGTATCATTTAACCCACAGGAAAAAGAAATCTTGCCCGATCAGATGGCATTTGGAAAAGAGGGATTTTATTTGCTCGAATGGGATGATGCATCGACAGAAACATTTCGGGATGCGATCATTGTTCAGTTTGATTATGAGGCAAATGAGAAACAGAGAATGAAAGTACAAAATGCAGAATGTCTTACTTGTCAGGATGGCTATTTGTTTTTAGGAAAATTTGAAGAAAGTAGAGAAAAAGAACCCCAATATTTGAAAGGAATTTGGGCGCAGTATTATAGCAAGGAAACGGAATTTGGTAATGATTGGAAGAAAATGGAAGGAAAAAAGGGCAAAAAACTTGAAGTGGGAAATATATCTTTCTATTATCACGGAGATGGATATTATTGCACCGAACCAGATCTCGATGGATATTGTGGAGTATCTTCAAATGACTTACGGGTAAAAGATGGGGAAGAATATTTGGCGGATATGAAAAACAAAAGAGAACAGGAAAATTTGAAACTATTAATAAAAGAAATAGCCGGCAGTAAATCTGACCGATGTCAATGTCAAGATTATCAAGATGGCGAATATATTTATGGAATCTGCAATTTATATAATGCAAAGGTAGAAGAGGAAGGAATACCTGTTAATAAAGTAAAACAGGCTGTCTTTTATCGTATTGACTGCCCACAAAATACAATTAAAATTTTGAAACAATGCGAAAACGTCGGTGCAGTTTTTTGTACGGAAGACTATGTTTTGTACGAGAAAGAGGATGCAGTTTACAAGGATGACATTGTGTCCGGACAAAGTGAAAAAATACTGTTGATAGATAAATCAGCAGAGCAGAGAGTGAATGTTAATTGCAGTATTTTAGAAGTATGCAATCCGCAGGATTATAAATACTATAAGTTTGCAGAAAAAGCACCGTTGACGGAAAGCAACGATAGCACGCCAGTTACAGATACGAAACCAGAGCATAATTATTATGTGGAAGCGATGAAAGAGGAAAAAAATGACATGAATTATGTTCAAGAAGATGGCAGGTTTGCGTATAAATACTGCTTTTATGATATCGACCAAAATGGGATAGACGAATTGATCGTTCACGGCTCTTATTATAATTATTCCATTTATACTTTAAAAGGGAGTAAGGTAGAGGGGCTAGCCTGGAATAAATATGGTGGCGGTCTGAAAATATATCCGTCAGAAGGAATTGTTTCCTGGAGTGGAGGGCATAACGATAATTACTACATAGAGTTTTTCCAGGTTAAAGGAAATAAGGTAAAAGAAACGGCATCAAAATCATGGCGGAATAAACTTACCGAAGAGGATGTATATCCATATCATTATGTGTATAAGGTAAATGGGAAAAAAGTGACAAAAGAGCGGTATAAAAAGTATGTTGCAGCGCTTGAGAAAAAGAAGGTTATAAAAGGAAAAGATTTAAAATGGCGTCGTTAGATGGGGGAATAGTTTTTCTTTCATATCATCAATAATACTTGCATGAAAAATATTTTTAGTATATAATATATTCAAAAAGTATATAAAATAGTTCTTGATATTTCTTGTTGAATTGCATATACTGTAGTTATAGAAAGCATTTTGCTTTAACAGTGGGTGATGCACAGCCCTAAAATGAGCGATTTATGAGTAGGTGATGCACAGCCTTATAAATGAGCGATTTATGAGTGGGTGATGCACAGCCCTAAAATGAGCGATTTAACAGCAGGGACATCTTGTGTGTCCCTGTTTATTTTTTAGGAGGGAAAAATTGAAAGGTCTTAAACTATATGAGATTAATCCATTATATATAAAATATTTAGCTCAATATCAAAAACATATATTTTGGTCAGATGGAAATAAAGCGACCAGAAAGTACATAGGGATTGTTCTTCAAATTGATGAAATGAGTTATTTTGCACCATTATCTTCTTTTAAACCGAAGCATAAGAAACTGAAGGAGTCGGTTGATCTTATTAAAATTCGTAATATTGTAGTAATTAATATAAATAATATGGTTCCGGTTCCGAATGGGGAATACCATTTGGTAGATATTCGTGGTATTAAAGATCAACAATATCGTTATTTATTGCAAGCAGAGAATAGAGAGATTAATCGTCTGAGAGATCGTATTATAAAAAATGCAAGAATTGTTTATAACCATAAAATACGAAATGGAATTTCTACGGCACTTGCGAGGAGAACAAATGATTTTAAGCAACTGGAAAAGAAGTGCAAAGAATATTAATGTCCCTGTATCCGTCAAAACGGATAACAGAGACATTTTTTATTTAACGCATATTATTTAATTTTACCTTCTTTATGCCGTTGGAAGAAATCTTTTGTTTCTTTTACTACGACGCCACTCAAGGCAAATATGGCAATCATATTTGGAATTGCCATCAATCCGTTAAAGATATCTGCAATCGTCCATACTGCGCTTACGGTCATATAAGGCCCGATAAATACAGCGAGGATGTAGATCCAACGGAAAATTTTCACGTGTTTAATGTTGCCACCGCTTAAATATTCCAGGCAGCGTTCGCTGTAATAATCCCAGCCAAGAATTGTCGTGAAGGCAAAAAATACCAGGCAAAGCATTAAGATAAAAGCGGAGATCTGAGGTGGGAACGGAAGTCCCTGCTGGAAAGCATAGGTAGTAACGTCTACACCTTCTAATCCGGGTACCTGCCATGCACCGGTCAATACGATGGATAAACCGGTCAGCGTACAAATGACGATGGTGTCGATAAACGTTCCTGTCATACTTACAAGACCCTGACGAACAGGTTCTTTTGTCTGAGCGGCTGCGGCTGCGATTGGGGCACTACCAAGTCCTGCTTCATTGGAAAAGATACCTCGTGCGATACCTTTTTGCATTGCCACAAATATGCTTCCGACGACACCGCCGGTAACTGCTTTTGGAGAAAATGCAGCCTTTACAATGACCGCAATTGCACTTGGAACCGCGGTAATATTGCCAATAATTAAGATGGCAGCAAATGCAAAATAGATGATTGCCATAAATGGTACAATGATCTGGCTCACATTAGCAATTCGTTTGATTCCACCGATTAATACAGTAGCTACACAAATCGATAATACTAAGGATGAAATGATGACAGACCATGAATATTCGCCTAAAAACGGAAGCAATTTGACACAATGAAGATCATTTGGGTCAAAAAAGTTATGTACGGCACTGGAAATACCGTTTACCTGGCTGAATGTTCCGATTCCAAAAAGACCAACACATACACCAAAGAAGGCAAAAAGTTTAGCAAGCCATTTCCATTTTTTACCCATTCCCAGTTCAATGTAATAAAAGGGACCGCCGAGACTGTGGCCGTCTTTTCCGACAACACGGTATTTTACGGCGAGAAGTCCTTCGGCAAATTTGGTGGACATACCGAAAAAGGCAGTTATGACCATCCAAAAAAGAGCACCCGGTCCACCGGTTCCGACGGCAGTAGCGACGCCGACAATATTACCGGTTCCGATTGTCGCGCTTAAAGCGGTACAAAGAGCAGAGAAACTGGAAATTTCTCCCTCGCCGCCTTCTTCATTTTTTACCATCCACCTGAGGGCAAGTGGCAGCTTCCGGATCTGCATAACACCGAGACGGATCGTTAATAAAATACCGCCGGCAAGAATCAGTATCATGAGGGGGACACCCCAGACAAAATTATCGATGCTAACGAGAATATCGTTGATTGTTTTCCACATTGGTTTTCTCCTTCTTATGGTTGTTTAGTGATATTAGGACAAACGATCATTTGCCGCTAAAAAGATGTATACTTATACTATATCGTTAAATGGGAAAAAATTCAAGGAAATATTATTGATACGCAAGATGAAAAATGATAAAATGGAATAGAAGGACAGGAAAGGAAGACCTATACGATGGGGCGAAGGATAAGAAGCAGGTTGTGAAAATGGTTGAGAGGCATGTAGAGGAGTTTGCGAAGAGGATTGAGTAGAGAGGAGCAGCAGGAATGAATGATTTTGCAGTTCTCACAAATGAGGGTGAGTATACGGTATTTGAGTTTAATAGAGAAAAGATTCGTTTTTCTACTTCTAAACGTTTAGAAAGATATACGAAAATTTTGGAATGGGACCACGGATATTTGGTGGTTAAAGCTAAGTATAAAGACTTAGATGAGGTGGAGGAATATATTGATTTAATCCCAATATTGGAAGATTTGTATTATGATGTAGATGAATTTTTAAAACCTATTAAGGGGGTAAAAATAATATGAACATAATAAGTATAGCAGATAAAGCGGACATGATTATAAATGGTTATGCATTTACTAAAGATCGAAAAGATTTTGTTCGTGTTCTTAATTTGAATTATACCAATCATGCAGCGGTTATTTATAATGATAAAATTGTAGAAACCAATATGGATGATATAGAAAATCAAATTGTTTTAGATTATTATGAACATAATAAGCAGTTTATGGAGGAAGAATAGAATGCCAAAGTATTATGAGTTTAAAGTATGTGGGTATTATCTTTATTATACTGCGAGTTGTGTGATAGAAGCGATGCATGTACACATGCGAGTGATAGAAAATTAACAGAGTCAGCTTCAGCAAAATTTTTTGTGAAAAATAATGGAGATACTACAATTGAAAAACAAGGAAAATTAAACGAACGAGAAATAAAAAAGATTAGAGCGTTTATAAAAAGCAACTATAAGGAAATGTATCTAAAGTGGCGTGAAATAGCAGACACCGGATTTTATGGAGAGAAGAAATGTTGACAATGAAATTATACGAACAATTACCTGAGGATGCAGTCCGTATTCGAAAAGAAGTATTTATGGATGAACAGGGATTTTGTAATGAATTTGATGAAATTGATAAAACGGCACTGCATGCTGTGTTGTATGAGGATGACAAAGCGGCAGCGACAGGAAGAATGTATTATGAGGAAGAGATACATAACTGTTACGTGATTGGGCGGCTGGCGGTAGATAAGGCATGCCGTGGAAAACAATATGGTGCCAGACTGCTTCGTTTTATGGAAGAAGAGGCAAAGAAAAGAGGCGGCAGTAGAATCGGATTGTCGGCGCAGAAACAGGCAATGGGCTTTTATCAAAAACAGGGGTATCATCCAGTAGGTGATTATTATATGGATGAGCAGTGTCCACATATTTGGATGCAAAAGGAGGTAAATTATGTTAAATAAAATGTTTCAAAGTGTGATTGATCAAGACAGAGCCGGGGTAGTGATCTGTAATCTTGAACATGAGATTGTTTATATGAATCCGGCGGCAGTGGAAAATTATTCCAAATGGGGCGGCGCGGCTCTTGTGGGAAAAAGTCTGCTAAACTGTCATAATCCGGCTTCGCGGGAGATGATAGACAAAGTGATCCATTGGTTTATGGAAAGCCAAGAGAATAATATGATTTATACATTTTACAATGAAAAGCAGAATAAAGATGTATATATGGTAGCATTGCGGGATTCGGAGAAGAAGTTGATCGGATATTATGAAAAGCACGAGTACCGCAATCGTGAGACAGCCAAACGATATGATTTTACGAAATCGCTGGTTTAAGAAATAAGGAGAATGTAAAAACCCCGGTATTCATATATTGTAAGGAATATATGAGTATCGGGTGTTTTTATGAAATGGAAATATTATGCAGTTTCCATCCTGCTTGTGCTTGCAGTGGGAACGATCGCCGGAATTTTGACAAGTGGTGGCACAATGCAGTATGCAGAACTGGCAAAACCGGCGTTTTCACCGCCTGCGATCGTGTTCCCGATTGTGTGGACAATTTTGTATACGTTAATGGGAATCGGACTGGCCCGGATTTTCCTGAATGAGCCGACACGTGTGAGAAATCAGGGTCTGAATCTTTTCTGGCTGCAGCTCTTTTTTAATTTTATGTGGAGTATTTTGTTTTTCAATTTTAAGGCATATGGAATTGCATTTTTGTGGCTTCTTGTTATGCTGGCATTGATTCTTGCCATGATTAAAAAATGGTATAAAACCGATCCACTTGCTGCAAAATTACAGATACCCTATGTTGTGTGGACTGCTTTTGCCGGGGTTCTGAATTTTGCAGTGTGGCAGTTAAATAAGTGAACCTGTGCCTCAGAGAAAACGCTGCAATGCGGTCAGCAGTTTTTCTTCGGTGCTTATGATCTCTTTTGCCAGATGCTTGATGCCTTTGTCAGCAGCCGGGTATTGATTCAGATAGCGGTGCAGCGATTTGATTCCCATGTTGCAGCCATCCGTGATAAGACTTGCGATGGCACAGTCCGGATTTTCGCTCATGGCTTTAAAATTGCTTTTCATCTTTGCCATTGCCTTTGCAAAGGGAGCCGGTTCTTTGCCTTCATCGTGATAGCGTTCTAAATATTGATCGGTTTCGGCTTCCAAGCGGCAGTGAATGTCCCGGCTGTCTTTTAAGATGCCTTTGAGGCTGCCGTTTTCCACATTATCCAGAACATCGTCAATGGAAGAAATTCCCATTTTGAGACCGGCACTGCATTCGCGGAGAAGTTTGATCGTATCGTCTTCCATAATGAAAAACCTCCTTTTGGAATTAGCGTGTCCAAAAGGAGGTAAATCATACATTTTATTTTAGAAAAAAAGCAAACCGATGTGATAAACAATACAGGAGACAAGCAGTGCGGACAAGGTGTAAAATACACCGATCTTAGCCGTCCATTTTACAGAATGCGTCTCTCTTGCTGTGGCGGCAAGAGCACTTACACACGGCATGTTAAAACTGATCGCAAAGATAAAAGCAAGTCCTTCTGCTTTCGTAAAATTAGCAGATAAAATTTGTGAGATGTCTGTTGCACTTCCGGCTGCTTTGGCTCCAAAGGTGGAGTGGATAAGATTTCCACCGGCACCATATAAGGTGTTCAATACGCCGAGCAGCGATTCTTTTGAGATGGCAGACGCGCAGAATGCCAAAAATGCCTGCCATTTTAAACCTAAAAACATGGTTACCGGTTCAATGAAAACACCGATACGGTACAAAATACTGCTTTGCGGATCTCCTCCAAAGCCATACGTCAAAACGAAAAAGACAATGGATACAAGAGAAATTACCCGCAGCGCACGAAAGAGGATATCCAAAGTCCGCTGAAAGGTTACGAACATAATATTTCTAAAATTTGGTTTATGATATGGCGGCAGCTCCATGATCAATCCTACGCGTTCTTCTTTTGGCGCGAGAGAATTGCCGAATATTTTGTAAACGGCCCACATCATTAAAAACATGAAAAGAAAGATGGACAGAATGACGAAAAAGCCGCCATTGCTGCCAAAAAGAGCGATGGCAATCGTAGGAACTACGGACAATGTCGCGGCACACGGAACCGCCCATGACATTGCAATTGCCAGTACACGCTGTCCCCAGTTATCGACGACACGGGTTCCGGTCGTTCCGGCAATGGTACAGCCGAGTCCCATAAAAAATGGCATAATCGTTTTTCCCTGCAATCCGACTTTTGACATCGTGTGGTCAAAGAGAAAGGAAATACGTGCCAGATAGCCGGTTTCTTCCATGAGATTAAATCCCAGTGTGATGCCAAGCACAAAGGAAGCCATCATAAGGGCAAAATAAAGTACATTGACGAGCACATCACAGATCAAGGATACAATCAGCGGATGAATCTGAAGGTGTTCCATCAGCGTACGCAGTCCGGCAGATGCAGGAGTGAGAATGGCAGAGGCGGCTCCTGAGATGATTCCGGCAAAGATCATTGCGAGAAGAAAAATGCCAAGAATGATACCAAATGCCATAAATTTTCCTTTTACCGGGGATAATGCTGCTTTGTCAAAATTTGTAAAAGCTTTTTCCGCTGTTTTTGATGTGGTCAGAACATCTGCAAGCAAACGGTCTATAAAGTCCATTTTTTCTTTTGCAGAGGTCAGAAAAGTTCCGTTTGCAATCTCTTTCTTTACCAGACTGGTTTCAATGGTCTGATAAAGGACAGAGTAATCTTTTTTCTGAATGGCAGACATTGGTACGACCGGGATTCCAAGTTTTTCAGAAAGAAGTTTGGTATCAATATGGATTCCCTGCGCTTTTGCAACATCCATCATATTCAGGATTAAAATAGCAGGAAATTGTGTCCCAATAAAATCTGCGAGCATATACAAACTTCGTTTTAGCTGTGAGGCATCTGCCATAACAAGTACAAGATCTGCATTTCCGTCAGCAATATAATCTTTGGTAATGATTTCTTCATCCGATCCGGCAGAAAGGGAGTAACTTCCCGGCAGGTCAGCTAAAACCATTCGCTGTCCCTTCCATTTGAATTCACCTTCTTTTTGTTCTACCGTTTTTCCCGGCCAGTTTCCCACATGCTGATGGGAACCGGTGATCATGTTAAAAATGGTTGATTTCCCGGAATTTGGCTGCCCAAGTAAGGCAATAACGGGAGATTTGTTTTCGCTTTTATGATTCATTTTCGGAACCTCCTACCATGATTTTTTTACTTTCTTCCCGCCCGATGGCAACCAGGGTATCCCGTGTGAAAATAAGTACCGGCTGTTTGCGGTTGTTTTGACAGACATCAATGGTACTTCCGCACAGCAGACCCATCGATGAAAGGCGGTTTACCAGACGTGCTTCGTCTTTGATTTCCTTGACAATATATCGTTTTCCCGGTTTTGTCTCAGAAAGTGTATACTTTTCCAATTTTATTCCTCCAATCCAAATGACAATCGGTTAGTAATATCTAACCTTTTGAATAGTAACAGAATATACGAAGTGTGTAAAATCCATTTGGTTATTTTGAATCCATTTAGCAATAAATTGTGTCGAATATTGTTATTTGCAGGAGGCTGTGATAAAATGATATTATGAAAAAGACAGAAGAGACTTATTTTATCTATGAAAAGGAAAACGAAGGGCGTGTGGAGTGCTATATGCTTGCCCCGGGAATCTTTCTCATGTTTGATCAGATTTATACAAACAGCTGGACGAAGGGAGACAGCTCAATATTTTCTGATGAAATGCTGATTTTGAATTTCTGCCGGAATGGACGCTGCGATGTTTCGCTTACCGGCAGCCGTTATGCCATCGTGAAAGAAAAGCAGGTGTGTGTCAGCACGATACTGCCCACCAAAGATTTTTATTATCCCGGAAGATACTATGAAGGTGTGCAGATTTATATCGACCGCGGTTATGTGAGAAGGGCAGAAGGAAATGATTTTCTCTCACAGATGGGACTTGATATCGAGCAGATGATCGGTATGTTTTGCAGCAATAATGGGCTTTATCTTCACCGCATGAATGAATCCATACAGGAACTCATTCATAACATATGGGAAAATAAAGAAAATCCCAAACTCGGAATGCTGCGTTATAATACCGTCCGATTACTGCACGAACTCATGGCGATGCCGGCAAAAAGTGAATCCGGTACTTATTTTACCAGATCGCAGATCGCCATCGTGAAAGAAGCGGAATCTATGATCCTTGGCGACCTGTCAAAAAGGATTACGGCGAAAGAAATGGCGGATCATTTTGGAATCAGTGAAAGCAGTTTTAAACTGTACGTGAAGGGCATTTTAGGGGAAAGTTATCTGGCTTATTTCCGTAGAAAACGGATGGAAAAAGCAGCAGAACTTCTCGCAGCAACAACTCTCAAAGTAATTGAAATCGCAAATGCCGTCGGGTATGAAAACCAAGGTAAGTTTGCAAAGGTGTTCTCAGAAGTGTATGGAATGACACCGCTGGAGTATCGGAGATGGGTGAGATAGGGGATGGGAAAAAACATTGATGAGGGGTGGAAAATGTGGTAGAATGGGAGAGAGGGAAGAGAGGTGTGAAATAATGTTTAAATGGATGTTTAAATTTATGTTTATGATTATGGCGATACCGTTTTATATAGTTCTTTGGATAGTATTTTTGCCTTTCCAGATTTTGCTGGCACCATTTGCCCGTCGAAAAAAGGAACATATGGGATTTGTTAGCAAATTGGGATGGTATTGGCTGCTTCGAGATTTGTTTCATTAGGGGAAGGAAACTGTTTACGCGGATTGGAAATTATATAATGTGTTAATGTATGCGAATATATTTTTGATCCTACATCTAATTTTGGAAAGAATAAGAGATATTAAATTAATGAATTGGAGCTAAATATAATGATAAATCAAACAGAAATTTTGAATAATTTAAATATTGTCAAAACCGTTATTGAAATAATCGGAATAATTGCGTTGGGACTGAGTACATTGATTAGATTTGCAATGAAACCATACATTGAGAAGATATTTATGACACCAGCAAAGAAAGCATTATCGGAGATTGCTGTACAAATATGTATGATTACTTTTTTGGCAATAATATATGTATTTATAGTTAATGATGAAATTATCTTAGGTGTAATTTCTGAAGTAAAATTAACAATTGTAATAGGTTGTATTTTGTTAGGGTGTATAGGATGGTGCTTACATAAAAAGAAAATAACGACGATGTGTGTTACGATTTTGATTTTTATAGGAGCACTATATATTAATAGTATTATTTGTCAAGGAAAAGACTTTGGGGATTCATTTATTGTAAGCGGTTGTATCGGTATGTTAGTAGGAACTCTACTTTGGTTTGTTATGGAAACAAAAATACTGAAAAAGCAAAAAGACAACGAAGTTTGGATTGAGCATGAAAAACATGGGCCCCTTTTTATTATGTATGGGATTGGAAAGGACTCTATACTTTGCAGAAAGAATTTAGAAGATGAACAGTATGTAATTTTAAGTAAAGATGAAGTGAAAGGCAGGACTATTTATTCTGGGAAATTTAGTGTGGGCAAAAAAGAAAGCGATGAAATAGAACAGATTAGACAGGATTTTTAGAAAACGAAGAAAAGTGTAGTAGTTTATCGGGAAAAATGATACAATATAGTTAGAAATTTGTAATTTGAAAGGAATATATAGATGAAAGCAGATTAGGCATACCTCAGCAACAAAGAGGGTTTTACCATATATCGATATCAGGAAAATATTATACGATTTAAAGAACTGTATTCATTGGAAAAATATACGAAGATTAAAGAATGGGATAATGGTTATCTTGTTGTTATGGCGAAATATAAGCATAATAAACAAGAGGAAGAGGGAAAGGAGAAGATACCATGGATTTAAAAACTTTACATTCTATATTTGAAATAGGAGAAACGGTGGCGGTTGAATTCAAGCGCTGTGGAAATGGTATTGAGGCAGATACGTATGAGACAGTATGCTCATTTTTGAATCGTTTTGGTGGAGATATATTTTTAGGAGTGCTGGATGATGGAACTGTCGTGGGAGTACCGCGCAAAGCGGCCCCGGATATGGTGAAAAATTTTATTACAGTTATGGCAAATCCAAAATTGTTTTCTCCGACAGTATATCTTGTGCCTCAAATTATTGAATATGATGAAAAGCGTACAATTATTCATGTGCATATTCCGCCAAGTGCGGAGGTACACAGCTATAAGAAAGTGATATATGATCGTGTAAATGATGCGGATATTAAAGTGACAGCTACGGGGGCAATTGCACAGATGTATATTCGCAAACAAGGAATTTTTACAGAAAGAAAAATATATCCATATGCTACGTTGGAAGATTTGCGATTGGATTTACTACCGAAAATCCGGATTATGGCAAAAAATCATGCGAGCGGTAATCATCCGTGGACGGCAATGGATGACATGCAATTACTGAAGAGTGCAGGTCTGTATGGAAGAGATGTGGTTACCGGTGAAGAGGGATTTAATTTGGCAGCTATCATGCTTTTGGGAAAAGATGAAGTTATTTTGGATGTAGTGCCAGCATATGTTACGGATGCTTTGTTACGAAAGGTAAATATTGATCGTTATGATGATAGAGAAATAATAAAAACTAATTTGATTGAGAGTTATGATAGGTTGCTGGAGTTTGGGAAAAAACATTTACCAGATAAATTTTTCTTGGAAGATACTGTAAATAAGAGCCTTCGTAATATATTATTGCGAGAAATGGTTAGTAATGTGTTGATGCATCGCGAGTATTCCAGTACTTATCAAGCAAAATTTATTATTGAGCGAGAACGAATGTATGTGGAAAATGCAAATCGCGCAGTTAATGAAGGTCCTATTACGGTAAATAATCTTGAACCAAATTCAAAAAACCCGATAATTGCAGGTTTTTTTAGAAATATTGGGTATGCGGATCAGTTAGGTTCAGGGGTTCGAAATTTGTTTAAATACAGTAAATACTATTCTGGAAAAGAGCCGGAATTTATGGAAGGTGATGTGTTTCGGATTATGGTGCCATTGGATGATGAATATTCGTATGACTATAATTTGTTGGATTCAAATGTGCATAATATTACTTTTGTTAGTGAAAGAAAACAAATATATAGAGCATCGGAGAAAAGCATCGGAGAAAAGCATCGGAGTAAAACATTGGAGAAAAACATCGGAGTAAAATTGAATCATACGCAAAGAGAAATTCTTAATCTGTTGTTGGAGAATTGCAAACTTACAGCTGATGAGATGGCGAGTAGTATTGGAATTTCACGTCGTAATATAGAAGCGAATATTAGAAAATTAAAAGATTATGGTATTTTATATCGACATGGATCACCCAAAAAAGGGTATTGGGAAGTAGTAGATAAGTCAAAGACGAAGGAGACTCTATGAATATTTACGTAGATGCGGATGCCTGCCCTGTGGTGAGCATCGTGGAAAAAATTGGTATAAAATACAATGTTTCCGTTACCCTGCTTTGTGATACCAATCATGTGCTGCATTCAGAGTACAGTGAGGTGGTCGTGGTTGGTGCGGGTGCCGATGCGGTTGACTATAAGCTGATCAGTTTGTGCCGCAGAGGGGATATTGTTGTGTCGCAGGATTATGGTGTGGCAGCGATGGCCCTAGGAAAAGGGGCGTTTGCCATTCATCAGTCGGGGCGGTGGTATACGGATGAAAATATAGATCAAATGCTGATGGAACGGCATTTGAATAAAAAAGCCAGGCGGGCATCGCACAAAAATCATAGGAAAGGTCCGAAAAAACGGACAGAAGAGGATGATGAGAGATTTCGGCAGTCGTTTGAAAAAATGGTGCAGAAGGCGGTGTCGGCTGATCCGTAATTTATGGGCCTTTGAGAAAAATTGAGGGTGTTGCGGAACCACGCTTTTTATGGTATGATAGTAACGTACCGGCAAGGGAGTGGTTTCTTGGATACAAAATTACATTTTATTTATAAAAACGAATTGAATATGGAAAGTTTTATTCACATGCTTGACGATGCGACAGAGTGCTATAAGTTTTACTGGCTCGACGCATTGTTGAGCTTGTTTTCGTACGGAAAAACAGAACTTTCTTTTGATGAATTGATTGACCGGATGATCGTGGATGCGTGGTATTCGGTGGTCGAATATCATCTGCATCTGGGACCGAAAAATACACAGGGTGAAGTGATGAACAGTTTAGAGCGGGCGGTACTTCTTTTGGAAAAAAGTTCGGGGCTTTCCAGTAAGGCATCCGAAGAAGAGATTCTTACTGCGATTCGTGAGCAGGAAGACCAGTTGAAAAAAGTCAAAGATCAGTTGATAAAAAATGTGCCATACCGGGCGCTTGCTCCCTTTATGCCGGAGATCACAGGAAATGACAAAATATGGAATTCGGCAGCGCGCGTGATCGAATATATTCATGGATTAAATGTCATCAAATGTCTTCCTTATGAAATTCAAAACGGAAAAGGACGGCAGAAAATGGTTCGCATCAATGAAAAATGGCAGCCGTTTTTCCGCGATAATTACGCGACGATCCACGGCTGGATCGAACTGAAAAAAGTGCGCTATTTACAGGGGAGAAACCCAGGAGTTCCAGGTATTATTTATAAATTGGAACCGGAAAATACAAAGCTTCGAAAACTTCGTTATGTGCGGGAATTATGGACATCAATCATGGATCTCCGTCCGGTATATGACATTTATTCGGAAGAGAAAATGACAGAGAAAAATTTTGATATCGATCATTTTGTACCGTGGTCTTTTGTTGCCAATGATGAACTATGGAATCTCATGCCGATGGAGAAACGGTTGAATTGCAGCAAGAATAATAAACTTCCCATCTGGGATAAGTATTTTCGAGGATTTGCGGACAATCAATTTATGATGTTTGAATGTGTGCAGGAAAAAGAAAAGATAAAGGAAATATTTGGAAAATGCTACCGCGATAATCTGGTGACACCGTGGTCCTTGGAACAATTATATATAAGCGGATGCGAAAAAGAAAAATTCTGTCGTGTATTGGAAAAGAATCTGCGGCCGATTTATGATTCGGCGAAGATGCAGGGGTACAGCATGTGGACGATCAGCAAGGAGACGATGAGATGAAAATATCGGATGGATTTTGGATGGATAAAAAAGGATACGATGTGCGTTATGTGGCACAGGCTTATCAGGTGGAAACGACAGAGCATGAAATACGCGTCCTGGCAACCCCATATGTGGTGCAAAACCGCGGTATGACACTTGCCGGGTCCAATTTGGAAATCACCTATTCTTCGCGAATGGAAAATGTGATAAAAGTACATATTGATCATTATCGCGGAGGAGTGGACAATAAGCCGAAGTTCGAACTGACCGAAGACGAAGGCTATCAGCCGGAGATTCGGAAAGAAAAAGACAAAGTTGTAATGACCAGCGGGAAGACGCGGGTTGAAATCGCATTAGGGGATTATTGGGAAACGGCATTTTATTATGGAGATAACTATCTGACCGGTGGAGCAGACCGGGCGACTTCCATCATAAAAGAAAGCAATTATATCCGGGACGCGAGGCTGCAGAGCCAGCGGGAAGATGATTTCTTTCATCCGGCAAAAGATCCGCGGACAACGTATCTTCGTGAGCAGTTGAAGACCGGCATCGGAGAGTGTATCTATGGATTTGGAGAAAAATTTACTCCTTTTGTAAAAAATGGACAGACCGTAGAAATGTGGAACAACGACGGAGGAACGTGTACTGAGCAGAGTTACAAAAATATTCCGTTTTACCTGTCCTCAAAAAGTTATGGTGTCTTTGTCAACAGTTCCGACAAGGTTTCGTTTGAGGTTAATTCCGACACGGTGTCGAAAGTTTCCTTTACGGTGCCGGGAGAGACATTGGAATATTTTGTGTTTGGCGGTGAAAATCTGGAAGCTGTTTTGGAACGGTATACGGCACTTACCGGAAGACCGGCATTGCCGCCTGCGTATACATTTGGACTGTGGCTGTCGACTTCGTTTACGACCAATTACGATGAAGAAACGATCCATCATTTTATCGATGGAATGGCAGAACGGAAGATTCCGCTGCAGGTATTTCATTTTGACTGCTTTTGGATGAAAGAATATGAGTGGTGTAATTTTGAATGGAATAAAGAAATGTTCCCGGATCCGAAGGCGATGTTAAAACGACTTCATGAAAAGGGACTGGAAGTGTGTGTCTGGATCAATCCGTATGTGGCACAGCGGTCTCGGCTTTTTCAAGAAGGAAAAGAAAACGGCTATTTTATTAAAAACAGAGATGGCAGTGTATTTCAATGTGACCTCTGGCAGCCGGGGATGGCGATTGTGGACTTTACCAATCCGGCGGCACGGAAATGGTTTCAGGGATTGTTAAAGACGTTATTTGATATGGGCGTCAATAATATTAAGACTGATTTTGGGGAGAGGATTCCGACAGACTGCTGTTATTACGATGGCTCGGATCCAATTGCGATGCATAATTACTATAGTTTTCTATACAACAAATGTGTATTTGAAGCACTGGAAGCCTATTATGGAAAAGACAAAGCGTGTCTGTTTGCCCGGAGTGCTACGGTGGGCGGACAGCGTTTTCCGGTGCATTGGGGCGGCGACTGCTATGCGGAATATTCTGCAATGGCAGAAACACTTCGTGGAGGATTGTCATTGTGTGCGAGCGGATTTGGCTTCTTTTCCCACGATATGGGAGGCTTTGAGGCGACGGCGTCGGCAGATGTGTACAAGCGCTGGTGCGCCTTTGGAATGTTGTCGACACACAGCCGGTTGCATGGTTCTTCGTCGTATCGTGTGCCGTGGGCGTATGATAAAGACAGGGACACGGAAGCCTGTGATGTCTTGCGCCATTATGCGGTATTAAAGGGAAGACTGATGCCGTATCTGTGGAGTCAGGCAGTTAAGACATATCGTCAGGGCGTGCCGATGATGCGTCCGATGATCGTTTCCTTTACGGAGGATACTGCTTGTAAATATTTGGATACGCAGTATATGCTGGGAGATAATCTGTGCGTCGTTCCAGTTATGAATGAAGAAGGAATTGCTGAATTTTATGTGCCGGACTGTGGTACGTGGACCGACATTCAAAGCGGGGAAACATACGCAGGAGGCAGATATTATACAAGGAAGTGTGATTATTTCCAGATGCCGATACTGGCAAGACCGGGAAGTATGATCGTGTATGGAAAATTTGACGGTGATACTCAAAAAAGTGTATTGTATGATTATGTAGAAGATGCAGAAGTTGTTATTTACGGCCTGGAAGACGGGCAGAAAACAGAGACGGTAATATACGATACTGATGCCTTGGAAATCATGAAAATACGGGCAGTAAGAGAAAATAATACGATGAAAATAACGGTTCCGAAGACAGAGAAAAACATTACGATACGGACAAAAGATGCGTGTGAAATTCTTCGCATCGAAGAATAGGAGGTACGGATGAAAAAGAAAATAGGAATTCTTCTTATACTACTTAGTATATGTCTCACCGGATGCGGAATGCAGGAAAACCGGATCCGGTTTGGAGCGGCAGGCGTCGGAGGAATGTATGCTTCCTTTGCCAATGCTTATGCCGGGCTGGTGCCGGAAGAGAACAAATGGAATGTAGAAGTAAAACGGACAGCGGGATCAACCGCGAACCTGCGTCTTCTTTCCAATCATTATATCGAGCTTGCGATCGCACAGATGGATCTGATCCGCGATGCGTATGACGGAGAGGGATTGTTTCAGGACAATGCGTGCAAAGAGTATCAGGCTGTCGCAGCACTTTATCCGGAAGCCTGTCAGATCATTGTACGGAAAGATTCCGGAATTACGTCGATTGATGATCTGCAGGGAAAGACGGTAAGTGTCGGAGAAGCGGAATCCGGTACGGAAAACAATGCAACGCAGATTCTGCAGGTGTACGGTCTGACGGAATTGGTAAAAACAGAAGAATTGAATTATACCGATGCGGTGAAAGAACTGGAAGAAGGAAAAATTGATGCGATGTTTTGTACGGCCGGAATCCGCACATTGGTATTAGAAGAACTGGCAAATAAATGTGAAGTGAACTGGTTGTCTTTGGAAGACAAGCAGATTGCCAAACTGAAAGCTGTGTATCCGGATTACAGTGAATACGTGATCCCGGCAGGAACATATGCCAGACAGGAGAGTGAAGTAAAGACGGTTGCGGTTCAGGCAGTTTTGGTGGTAAGCGATACGATGAGTACGGAACGTGTCAAGGAATTAACTAAGCTTTTTTTTGAGAAGAAAAAGGATCTTCAATATGCGACTTCCCTCGAACTGCCACAGGATGAAGCGAGTGCCGTGGAAGGAGTTTCCATTCCATTTCATCCCGGGGCAGCAGAATATTATGCGGAGCATGGCGTAATTGTAAACAGCAAAGGATAAGACGAAACGGAGGACAACATGAAGATAGAATTTGATATGTATCAGACACTTGCGATTGCAGTAGTGGTCCTGATGTTTGGTGCGTTTTTGAAAAAGAAGATTCATTTTTTGGAAAAATTCTGTATTCCGGCACCGGTGGTAGGCGGATTGTTATTTGCCATTTTTACCTGTGTCTGTTACAGTCTCGGAATTGCGGAATTTTCGTTTGATGATATTTTGCGGGAAGTGTGTATGGTATTTTTCTTTACCTCGGTAGGATTTCAGGCAAACTTGAAGGTGCTGAAAAGCGGTGGAAAATCGCTGGTGATATTTTTAGGGCTGGTGATCGTACTGATCTTTTCCCAGAATCTTCTGGCCGTCGGAATGTCAAAATTAATGGGATTGAATCCGTTGATCGGGATGTGTACCGGCTCGATTCCGATGATCGGTGGACATGGAACTGCCGGAGCATTCGGGCCAGTGCTGGAAGATTTTGACATATCTGGTGCGACGACGATCTGTACAGCTGCAGCGACGTTTGGTCTTATTACCGGAAGTTTGGTCGGCGGACCGCTGGGAAAGCGGCTGATCGAAAAAAGAAATCTGCTGGATACGGTAGTAAACGATGAAGATGACACCCTTTTGGTCGAGGATGAAGAGCGGCATGAGCGACATACGAATATGTATGCAGCCGGCGTTTTTCAGCTTATTTTAGCCATTGGTCTGGGAACGATATTTTCCTATTTTCTGACGATGACCGGAATGACATTTCCCATATATATCGGTGCAATGATTGCCGCTGCGCTGATTCGAAACATTGGAGAATATTCCGGAAAATTTCAGATACATATGGGAGAGATCAATGACCTCGGTGGTATCGCATTGTCGCTGTTTTTAGGAATGGCGATGATCACATTGAAACTGTGGCAGTTAGCTTCTCTGGCACTGCCGCTGGTGGTGCTTTTGGCAGGACAGGTTGCGCTTATTATCGTATTTACGTATTTTCTCGAATTTCGAATTATGGGAAAAGATTACGATGCGGCGATTTTGGTGGCAGGAACCTGTGGATTTGGTATGGGTGCGACACCCAATGCGATGGCAAATATGCAGGTGCTTTGTGAACGATACACGATGTCTGTCAAAGCCTATCTGCTTATCCCGCTTGTGGGAAGTTTGTTTGCGGACTTTTTAAACAGCCTTGTAATTACATTATTTATCAATATTTTGTAAGGAGGAATCGGTTTATGAAAGGAAAAAGAGAACCATTTCAGGTAGATTATGACAATCTGGCAATTCCGGAGATTCATACCAAAAGACCGGAAGCCCAAAAGAAGGAAACGAAAGAAGAAAATGTTACGTATGACGGTGTAGCGGTGCCGGAGATTCATATCCGCAAAAAGAAATCATCGCAGGGAGGTAGTGAAAATGAATAAAAAGTACAAAGGAATCTTATTCATTATTTGCTCGGCATTTTGTTTTGCCCTGATGGGAATGTTTGTAAAACTGGCAGGAGATCTGCCGTCGATCGAGAAAAGCTTTTTCCGAAATTTAGTTGCTTTGCTTTTTGCACTGATTATTTTGAAGAAAGACCATGTACATTTTTCGGGGAAAAGAGAAAATATCAAATATCTTGTGATTCGTTCTGTGACGGGAACGGTAGGAATTCTATGCAACTTTTATGCGGTGGATCATCTCGTGTTATCCGATGCGTCCATGCTCAATAAAATGTCACCATTTTTTGCTATTCTTTTCAGTATATTGATCCTGAAGGAAAAAATTTCGCTGCCACAGGTCGCTATTGTCATCGGTGCGTTTATCGGAAGTCTTTTGATCTTGAAGCCGTCAGGGGCGTCGCTGGTATCGTTTCCGGCGTTGATTGGTCTGATCGGCGGTATGGGAGCCGGACTTGCGTATGCCAATGTACGTGTGCTCGGAGAAAAAGGTGAAAAGGGCCCTTTTGTCGTGGCGTTTTTCTCTGGATTTTCGTGCCTTGTGACATTGCCTTATCTGATCTTTGACTTCCATCCGATGAGTGGAATGCAGTTGATTTATCTGCTTTTTGCCGGACTTGCAGCAGCAGGTGGCCAATTTAGTATCACGGCAGCATATTTTCATGCGCCGGCGAAGGAAATTTCGGTATACGATTATTCGCAGATCATTTTTTCGGCGGCGATGGGATTTATCGTCTTTGGACAGATCCCGGATGCTTTGAGCTGGATCGGATATGCGCTGATCTGTGCGATGGCAGTGGCAATGTTTTTTTACAATAACCGAAAAACCAGTTGACAGCCATCCCTACGTTTTTATATAATAATTTGAGAACCTAAGGAAGAAGTGAGTTTATGATAAAAGTTTCCGTTATCATACCGGTTTATAATGCAGAAAGTTTTCTCAGACCTTGTCTGGATAGTGTTGTGTCCCAGACCCACAAAGACAGCGAGATCATTTTGATTGAAAATGGTTCGGAAGATGCCAGCAGGACGATCTGTGAAGAATATGCGCAAAAACAGGACAACATTCGTATTATCGAAGAACAGAAGATTGGGGCAGCGATGGCGAGACAGCGCGGACTCGATGCCTGTGAAGGAGAGGCGGTGATGTTTGTCGATGCAGACGATTATCTTCCCGGTCCGGAGGTTATTTCCCGGATGGCAGAATGTTTGGAGAAAACAGAGGCGGATATTGTCTGTGGAGAATATTCCCGATTATGGGAAGGAAAACTTCTCCCGGCAAATTCTGTTAAAACATTTTCAGATCATCCGCGGGAGAGTGAGACATTTCGATTCTGCGGTTTTTTCTCCTGCGGAAATTTGTCTTATGTATGGGGAAAAATGTACCGTACCTCTTTTTTAAAGGAGAAGCAGATTCAGTTTTGCAAATACCGGTATAGTGAAGATAAACTGTTTAATCTGACCTGTTGTGTGAAGGGGGCAGTGTATGAATTCCTTACGGAACAGGTTTATGTATACCGCAAAAACGAGGATTCTGTATCGTATCAGTACCGCAGTGATTCGGTGGAAAACTGGATTGGAATTGCCAGAGAGACAGAGGCGGTTCTGCAGGCAGAAGAAAAGGAAGAACAGGAAAATCTGGTGGGGTATCTGATCGTATTTGCTGCGGCATTTGATGCTATCATGAATGAACAGCATCCGGAAGGGAAGTATGGTTCTGCCCGGAATCTTTTAAAAAAGTATGGGGAAGACGAATATTGTAAGCGATGGTTTCATAAAATGGCAAGCAGAAAACAAACACGGGAGATTCCTTCGATTCTGTGGCGGTGTATGATCCGCGGCTTTTCCTTTTGCATGAAAGTGCGTTGGTATGGACTTCTTTCCTTTGGCATGAAACTTATGGTTCGTCTGCATCTTACGGAAAGTTTGTCAGATACCGGAAAGCGGGGATAATATGAAACGATATCAGTTACGGTATGCGGCGGGAACGTGCTGGCTATCCGATACAAAACCAGAGGGAGAAAGGATTCCAAGACCATTGGAGCTGAATGAAACCGCAGCAGAAATATGGAAAATGATGGAAAAAGGGAAAAGTACAGAAGAAATTGCGGAGATTTTTTCAGAAGGGAACGAAGGACAAAAAAAAGAGATACAAAACGATATCGAACAATTTATAGAGCAGTTGAGAGAAAATAACATTGACATTTGAAACCCATCGTGGAGGTATTGTAATGAATGTATTACTCATTGGAGGTCCCGGAAGTTTGACAAACCGTATGATTGTGAAACTGAAAAAAGAGGGACACCGCGTCAGCCTTCTGACCGGGGAATCCTATGCACGAAAAGGGTATGAAAAAGTATTTGAGACCTATTCATTTACATATGACAGTGACAGCCTCAAAGAGATATTTGAGAGTGTATGCCCGGATTGCGTTTTATTTATGGGAGCATACGATACGAATTTTAACTGGAATGAAAGCGAAAGAGAGGCAGTTCGCTTTATTTCTGCTGTCATGAATATTTTGCTTTCGTATTCGGCAGAAAAAAATACTCGTTTTGTTTTCCTTTCTTCGGATGAAGTGTTTGGACAGGGAAGCAGCGAAGATATCAAGGAAGAGGACGCGGTGTGGGGAGACAGCGCGAAGACAACCGCATTGATCCAGGCCGAAGAAATTTGCCGGGACTTTTCCGAAAACTGGGGAAAAGATGTTACCGTACTGCGGCTCGACCACTTGTATCAGGTACCGAAAAATATTGCTGAGGCGTTGCAGAATCCGTGTGCTGCCTTGTGCATAAGTGCATTGAAAGCAAATTATATTTCCGCGGATAAAGAGAAGATATATTCGCTTTTGTACGAAGATGATGCGGTAGAATTTATTTATGAAGTGATGGTGGCAAAACACAAGGAATATTCGCTGTATCATCTGTCTTCCGGAGATCCGGTCAGTGAATGGCAGCTGGCGCAGGAGATTAAAGAAGCCCTTGGAGGCCATATTACGGTCCTTGAAGTGAAACGGGCAGACAGTAGACGACGGATTTTGTCAAATGAGCGGTTTTCGGAAGAATTTCCGTCGAAGATCCGGCATGAACGCGAAGAAGGGGTGAAGAAAATTGTAAAATATATGAAAAAGAACCGCTCGGTATTTGTCGATGAAACCGAAGAGGAATTGTCACTTGGAAAGCGAATGCTGCGGCAGTTTGGCTGGTTTTTAAAAGCGATATTTCCATTTTTAGAGAACATGGTATGTTTTATTCCCTTTTTTATGTTAAATAACCGTACTGTGGGAAGCCAGTATTTTTCACGACTTGATTTTTATCTGTTTTATGTGCTCTTATTTGCTATCGTACACGGACAACACCAGGCACTTTTTTCCGCCGTTCTTGCTGTATGCGGATATTTGTTCCGGCAAATGTATACAAGAAGCGGTTTTGAAGTGATGCTGGATTATACGACATATGTTTGGATGGCACAGCTGTTTATCCTTGGACTGGTCGTTGGCTATATGCGTGACCAGATCCGCGATATTCGGCAGGAAAGTGCCGAGATACAGGACAATCTCAACCGGCAGCTGGGCGATATGAAAGACATCAACAGCAGCAATGTCCGCGTAAAAGATGTGCTGGAACAGCAGGTGGTGGACCAGAAAGACAGCATCGGAAAGATTTACAGCATTACGTCTTCGCTGGAGAGATACATGCCAGAGGAAGTATTGTTCCATGCGGTAGAAATTGTTAGAGATTTGTTGAATTGCCCGGATGTAGCCATTTATACCGTCCATCATTCCGGGTATGCACGTATGTTTTCGGCGACTTCAGACCAGGCGAGAAAACTGGGAAATTCGATTCTTTATCAGGATATGACGGATATGTATGAGGCGTTAAAAGAGCAGCGGGTGTATATCAACCGAAATCTCGATGCGTCTTACCCGCTTATGGCAAATGCCATCTACGATAATGAGGAAATACAGATGATTCTTATGCTTTGGGGGCTTCCGTGGGAACGTATGACGTTAGGGGAGGCGAACCGTCTTATCGTGGTAAGTTATCTGATCCAGAATGCTGTGCTGCGTGCAAACCGTTATCTGGCAGCACTGGAAGAACGCCGTTATCTGGCAGATACAAAGATTTTGGAGGCAGAGGCATTTACGTCTCTTGTGCAAGCCTATTATAATGCCAAGAAAAAGAATCTTACAGAATGTACGCTGCTGCAGATTGAATGTGATCCGGCAACGTTTAAACGAAGTGAAGAAATTCTTTTGGATAATCTGCGACAGACGGATTATCTGGGGACGATGGACGACGGGAAATTGTATGTGCTTTTGTCAAATACGGTAAAAACAGAAGCACAGATCGTAGTAAACCGTTTTATGAAAGCGGGATTCAACAGCCGTATCATTGACCGGATCGCGAGGTGATAGGATGAAAGGACTTGCTGTTTTATTTTTTATCAATCTTGTGATTGCGGGACTCTATGTGATCTGGCAAAAGACAAAGAAACATGTGGATACCCTTGAGATTGCGGCGAAGACGATGGTACTTGTGTTATGTCCGGGAGCAGGCATTTTATTTCTGTTGGCCGCACATGTGATCTGCCGTTATGTATTAAAACGAGATGTGGATCTCGACGATGTCGTGTTCCGGAAAGACCGCGTTAAAACGTATCTGCGTGCAGATGAAGAACGCGGAAGGACGATGGTTCCGATGGAAGAGGCACTTGTTATTACCGACAAGACCAATCTTAGAAATCTTATGCTCAATGTCGTGCGGGCCGATACGAGAAATTCCCTTGCGTCGATTGCCAAAGCCCTTGATAGTGAAGATTCGGAAACATCACATTATGCGGCGTCGGTTCTACAGGATGAGCTTAATGGGTTTCGCGCGATGGTGCAAAATGTATACAATGAGATTATAGAAGAAAAGGAAGACCAGCTTGTGCATGTTCGGCTGCTGATCGAATATATGAATCCGGTGCTGAGCCAGCGGGTGTTTACGGATATGGAGCAGAAAGATATGGTACTCCGGATGGCATCTGTGTGTCAGATTCTATATGATAAAGAACCGGATAAAATGTCCGGAGAGTATTTTGAAGACATTGCGCTGCGGCTTTTGGAGATCAAAGATTACGAGCGGTGCCGGGTGTGGTGTGAACGTGCCGTGAAATATTTTCCAAAGCGGCTGTCCACATACACCTGCCAATTGAAACTGTATTTTTCCTGTGGAGACAGAGAAGCTTTTTTCCGGGTACTTGAGCAATTAAAGCAGTCTGATGTGGTAATTGATAATGAAACATTGGAACTGATCCGCGTATTTCAGTCATAAGGAAGTAATGATATGTCGATGAAAGTATTTATGATCATAAAATTCATAGAGATTTTTTGTGCGTATCTCGGAATGACAACCGTCCTTCCGTTTTTTGTGATGCGTACACGACTGAAAAAACAGCGGATGACGGAAAAACTGCTGATGAGTTTTCACGTCGGAAATTTTTATTTGATGAATCTTGTTTTTCTGCTCCAGCTTCTGCATATTTCAAACCGATGGACACTTTTACTTGGAACCATAATTCCGGCATTTGCTGTCTGGATCCGTCTGAATCACATTCGTTTATTGGAAAAAATAGGAAACGTGTGGAAGACGCTTCGCAAACTTGCCAATGGTCATGTCAGCGGCAAACGGGTCGTGTACCGGCTGGGGAAACGGATTTTTAAACGGATTCAATGGCTGGTGGCATATCTCGGAAAAGCCTTTTTGAATCATCCGCTCGAATGGCTGCTTGTGGTCGGAATTGCGTGTGCAGCGGCATGGTTCTACGGCGTAGGAAAACTGGAAGTATATGGGTATACCGCATCCGATACGCCGGTACATTTGTACTGGATCAACGGAATGGAAGAAAATAATATCTTTATCGATGGCGTGTACCCGTTTGGTTATCATTGTATCATTTATTATCTGCATGCGGTGTTTCAGATCGACAGTTATGTGCTGATGTGCCTTTTTTCGCTGGTACAGACAATCGCGATTCATCTTGTGCTGCTTGCCTTTTTGCGGCTTTGCTGCAAGAGTCGTTACGTTTCTTACGCGGTAGTGTTGTTATATATACTGGGAAACTTTTTGCAGTCATCGACGTACCTGCGATTTTTTGCTGTACTTCCGCAGGAATACGGGATGCTTTTTATCCTGCCTTCGGCGTATTTTGCATTTCGCTTTTTTGCGGCAAGAAAACGGGAATTACAGGGAAAAAAGACGAGATTATCGTCGGCATGGTGCCTGACATTTTTTGCCATGAGTTTTGGCATGACACTTGCCGTCCATTTTTATGATACGATGATTGCCGGATTGTTCTGCGTGGGAATCGCACTTGGGTATATTGGCTGGTTTGTCCGTGGAAAATATTTCTGGCGTGTCGTGCTTGCCTGCTTTCTCGGTGTGTTTTCGGCGGTGCTTCCGATGGCAGCAGCCTTTATCTCGGGAACACCTCTTCAGGGAAGTCTTGGCTGGGGTATGAGTGTCATTCAGGGAGACAGTGCGCAGGATAGTGAGAGCACCAATGGCGGGGCCGTACAGCAGCTCCCCGGCAATGCGACGGTGTATTATTATGACAGCGATGGAAATCTTTTACAGGAAAATACCGTGGATACCGAAGAAGCATTGGAAAAGACCAGACATCTGGATGTGCCATTGACGCAGAAGCTTTTACGTGTATGGGATAAAATGACAATGACGATAAAAGATGCCGTTTTAAATGAACCACCGGCGTGGTATGTGATGGTGGTGGTCGGCGCATTTGCACTGCTTTTTGTGTTTGGCTTCGTATTTTTCCTGCTGAAAAAACGCCAATACGGCGCGATGCTTATGTCCATGGGCTGGTTTATGGGAGTTTTGTGGCTTTTGCAGACTGCGAAAGAACTGGGGCTTCCGGAACTGATGGATGGAAGCCGCTGCCGAATCTATTTTGCTTATATGCTGCCGGTCGTTTTCGGATTTGTAGTGGATGCTGCCATCCGGCTTATCGTATTTCCGAGGTCTTGGCGCGTGGTACGGGATCTGATCTCGTTTGCCTGCATCGGAGCGATCGTTCTCCTTTTATGGGATGGAAGTTACCGCAAACCACTTGCCGAAAATACGACACTTGTTACGAATGAAGCACTTGCCTGTCTGACGAGTATCATTAAGGAGGAAGAAGATCATACATGGACCATTGTCTCAGCCAATGATGAGACACAGATGGGACTGTATCACGGATACCATTACGAGCTGATTTCCTTTTTGCGGGAGATGGAATATAACAATGCCAAGCCGGGAGAAGAGTTAAATATCAAAATCCCGACGAAAAATGTGTATGTTTTTGTGGAAAAAGTGCCGATTGATTATACGGAACATTATGAAGGAAGCGGTCAGTCCATCTCGAAGACAGGGGCCGAACAGGAACTGCCAAATGTCGGCGGAATTGCGATGTACAAGGGCGAATACCGCTGGATCTTGATGTCACGCCTGTATTATTGGGCCCGGGAATTTGAACGGCTCTATCCGACAAATGTAAGTGTATACTGTGAGACAGAGGATTTTGTCTGTTATAAGATTAAGCAGAATCCGTACCGGCTGTTTAATTTTGCCATTGATTACAAATACAATTCGGATAAGACTGGGGGTGAATGATATGGTTTCGAAACGAAGATTTTTTATCTTGATCATGATGATGTTTGTCCTGCTGTTTATGTTCCAATTTACGCAGGTTGTGAAGGAAAACGGAAATACGTATGACACCAATCAATATTTACAAAAAAAGGAAAATATAAAAGCGAGCGATTGTCAGCTGCGCGAAAAAACGGTTTTGTTTATCGGAGAAAAAGAGGGAAAATATGGAAAGGTTGCAGCACAGTGGTGTGAATATACCAAGCGCCAGATACTAACGTTTGGATCGCTTAGTGAGTGCCCGGAAGAGACGGCAAAACAGAGTGAGATCATTTTGATTCAAAAAGAAGCGGTGACTACGGAGGCGGATCTTGATCGGATACTTTCGTATACGGATCAGGGAATCTCGTTTGTGTTCTGCAATCTGCCTGATGTACAGACGATTGCGATGAGCAGCCGCTGGCGGAAAGTGCTTGGTATCCGGCAGATCAAGCAGGAAGATGTGGAACTGACCGGCGTGAATTTATTTGATGGATTTTTGCTTGGCGGTCAGGCAATTTATCAGCCGGCAGATGACAATGAAAAAAAAGAGAGGCAGGATCTTCCGGATCATATGCCTTGGTATCTGTTGGAATCCGGATGCAAAACGTATATGGTCGGAATGCTTGCCGATGAATCGGTAAAAAACGAACAGTTGCCGGCGATACTCTGGAGGGCGTCGGTCGGAAAAGCAAAAGTGTTTGCCGTGAATGGCGATTACATGGAGGACTGCACCGGAATCGGATTTTTGGATGCGATGATGACGGAATTGCGCCGATATGAGATCTATCCGGTTGTAAATGCCCAGAATATGTCACTTGCTAACTTTTCCGGATTTGCCAGTGAAAATAAAGAACAAATGAAAAAACTGTACAGCCGCGAGTCTCTTGCGGTATTCCGCGATATTATCTGGCCTGGAATTTGTGCGAATCAGGAACAGTCCGGGGCAAAATTGACGTGCTTCTTTTCCCCGCAGATGGATTATGACGATGACAATCTGCCGGATGCTAAACAACTGATTTTTTATCTGAAAGAACTGCGCGAAAAATCAGCAGAAGCGGGAATTTCACTGGATAATTTTGGAATTGTTGATCCGCTGAGAAAGGTGAAAAACGATGCTTTATTTATAAAACAGGCAGATAGCCGGTACCGGTATGGGGCAGCCTATGTGACAAAAGCGCAGAAAGAAGCATATGAAAATGTGCTTGCCCAGGCCCCGTTTTCCACGGTGACGACACTTGTCGGGAATTTTCTAGAGGACTCAGTTGTGGCAAAAGAAGGCGGTGCGATGACACTACAGTCAATCACAAGCAATGGAATCACTCATACATATCGGGAAGATATCCGAATGAAGAGTCTCCAGACATCACTTGCATATTCGAATATTGTTTTTGATTTGAAACAGATTTTATGGCCACAGCAAAAAGATGATCGCTGGGAAATTTTGTATGAAAAATTTGCTAGTAATACGAATACGTATTGGAAGGCATTTGACAGTTTCGAAAAGACGACGGTATCCGAGGCAGATCGAAAGATTCGAAACTTTTTGGCGATGGATTATCGTGATTCCTGTGAAGAGGATACGATTCGGTTAACTGTCTCCGGTGCGGCCGATGGAGAGACGACATGGTTTATCCTGCGGACCCATGGAGAAGAGCCGGAAGACGTGGAAGGTGCATCGGTTGTAAATATAGAAGAGGATGCGTATCTGATTGCAGCAAACCAGCCGGAGATTACGTTGAAATTGAAGAATAACAATGAACTATATTATTCGCTTTCAGACTGAGAGCAGAAAGGAGAGCCGGATGAAGGTATGTATCGTGGCAGAGGGATGTTATCCTTATGTTGTAGGTGGTGTATCAAGCTGGATCCATAGTATGATACGCTCGTTTCCAAATCTTGAATTTCAAATATTGGCAATTATTTCCAACCGCTCTCTGAGTGGAAAGTTTGCGTATGAATTGCCGGAAAATGTAACGCAGGTACACGAAGTGTATCTGGAAGATTTTGATTGGGATGGAGCCGGCAGTAAAGGAAAGGAAATTCGTCTGACAAAAAAAGAATACCAGGCAGTGAGAAGTCTCATCCTGAATCGGGAGATTGACTGGAATGTGATCTTTGATCTCTTTCAGAATCGTACTTTTTCACTCGATAAACTGCTGATGGGACCGGATTTTTATCATATGGTTTCCGAGTGTTACCAGAAAAATTTCCCACATATCGTTTTTTCGGATTTCCTATGGACGATGCGTTCTATTTATTTGCCGCTTTTTTTGGTGCTGAAAAGCCGGATTCCGAAAGCGGATCTGTATCATTGTGTGGCAACAGGGTATGCCGGTGTACTGGGGAGTATGGCGAAACATCTGTATGGCTGTGGCTTATTGATCTCAGAACATGGAATTTATACGAGAGAGCGAGAGGAAGAGATCATCAAGGCCTCGTGGGTAGCCGGTGTTTACAAAAATATATGGATCGAGCAGTTTAAAAAGATGTCCCTGCTTGCATATGATCAGGCAGACATTGTGACCAGTCTGTATGCCAGAGCGAGACAGCTGCAGCTGGAACTTGGCTGCCCGGCGGAAAAGACGCGTGTCACACCAAATGGGATTGATGTGGAGCGACTGGCAAATCTTCCCGGAAAAACGGAAGAAGATAAAAAAATGATTCATATCGGAGCCGTGCTTCGTGTCACGCCGATTAAAGATGTAAAGACGATGATTCAGGCATTTGCGTTTGCCAAGAAAAAGGTGAAGCGGTTAAAATTGTGGATCATGGGTCCCTGCGATGAGGATGAACAGTATGCGAAAGAGTGCTTTGATCTTGTCGAGGCACTCAATGTAAAAGATGTTGTATTTACCGGAAGAGTTGATATCCGCGAGTATCTTGGGCGGATGGACTTTACAATATTAACGAGTATCAGTGAGGGGCAGCCGCTTACGATCTTGGAGAGTTATGCGGCGCATAAACCGGTTATTGCCACTGATGTCGGAAACTGCCGGGAGTTGATCTATGGAGACAAAGAAGGCGAAAAACCGGCGGGAATCCTTACACATATTATGAATCTGGAAGAAATTTCCGAGGCAATGGTGGAATTGGCAGAAAATGACAAGATGAGGAAAGACATGGGTGAAGCCGGATATGAACGCGTGATGTCAGGATATAAGGTGCAGGATATGAAACAGGTTTACCGTGGAATTTACCAGGAATTTGCCGAAAAGAGAAAGGAAAAATGGAACGAGGAACCCTTTCACATCAAGAAGCCGTGAGAATAAGGAGAATGGAGGAAGACGATGGCAGGGATCGGTGTAAAATTAAATAAAATTTACAATAAAAATACATTGACGACCAATATCATAGGCATGGGTTACAGCACCATGATCACAATCGCTCCGATGATTCTTGTTATCGCTGCGATCATGGCGATGCAGGTGCTTCTTGACGTCTCAAAAGTGGGGTATGCACAGCGCGAATTATTTGCCTGTACGGTGCTTTATATTTTCATCTTTGCCCTGCTCAGCGCAGCACCATTTAACTCTGTATTATCGCGCTATATGTCCGATATAATATATGAGGAAAAATACGACGATGTGCTTCCTTGTTTTTATGTGGGAATGATGTTAAATCTCGGTGTCAGCTGTGTGTTTGGTATTGTTTTCTGCGTGCGGGAATATCTGACCGGAGAGGTGCCGGCATGGTTTGTATTTGCCGGATACTGTGGGTATGTGGCACTGGTGCTTGTCTTTTACCAGATGCTGTACCTTTCGATATGTAAAGATTACAAAAAGATTTCCTTTTTCTTCTTGCTGGGAATGGCAGTGACGGTGGCGCTGGCGGTACTTTTCGTAGTCGTTTTTGGTTGTGATAAAACGTATTCCATGCTGGTGGCATTGGACATCGGATTTTTCCTGATCGCCAGTCTTGAATTTGCTGTAATCCGCAATTATTTTAAGAAAAACAGCGGACAATACAAGCGGGTACTTAGTTATTTTCGGATTTACTGGAAGTTAGTTGCGACAAACTTTTTGTATACATTGGGATTATACATTCATAACTTTGTATTCTGGACGACCGATCTGCGGATGGTCGTGGCAGATACATTCGTTTGTGTGACATCCTATGACATGGCAACGTGCCTTGCGATGTTTACGAATCTTTCTTCCAGCGTGATTTTTATTTCGCGTGTGGAGATGCATTTTCACGAGCGCTACAAAGCGTATTCGGAGGCGGTGATCGGGGGAAGAAAGATGGATATTGAACTGGCGAAGAAGAGAATGTTCCGCCAGTTGTCCGAAGAATTGATGAATCTGGTGCGAATCCAGTTTATCATTTCCGTCATTTTATTTTTCATTTGCATTATATTGCTGCCAAGATTTGGATTTGATGGCTTGGTTTTGAAAATTTACCCTTGCCTGGCAGCCGGATATTTTGTATTATTTATTATGTATGCAGCAATTATTTTCCTGTACTATTTTAATGATCTGACCGGGGCGCTGATGACCGCATTTTTGTTCTGCTTTGTCACCTGGCTGTCGTCGGTGGTAGCAACCTGGCTGCCGGAGATCTGGTACGGGATCGGCGTGTTTATCGGTTCGTTTGTCGGCTTCTGCGTCGCGTATGCCAGACTTCGATGGCTTGAAAAAAATCTCGATGAGCATGTATTCTGTCGGGGCAGCCTGCTGCGGCATAAAAGAGGAGTTCCGCCGGAATCAAAAGTATTTGACCGGTATCAGGATTGACACAGGAAAGGAAGAAGAAAATGCAAACAGGAGATATGTTACGAATTTTATTAATTTTTCTCGGTTGTTTTTTGGTGATAAAGACAATATTGTCGCTGGCAAGGCGCAAATTAAAAGAGCAGTTCTGCCTTTTGTGGGGCGTGATCGCACTCGGGCTGATTGTTTGCGGAATCTGTCTACGGCCGACGCTTTGGAACCAGTATGTCAGTACGCGGGGAATGGTTGTGATCGTTGTGATCGGAATCTGTGCACTTTGGTGCCTGTTTTATCTGAGTACACAGCTCTCTGTCCTAAGCAGAAAAAATCAAGAGCTTGCGATGCAGGTGTCGCTGTTAAATCAGGAAAATGAGATGCTTTTGGAAAAAATTCAGGAAGTACAGGACGTTGTCAAAAAGGAGTCAAAATGAAACAGGTATTATTTGTGATCAATACGCTTGGCTGCGCCGGTGCCGAGACAGCAATGATCGAGATGATCCGGAATATGGACTCGGGAAAATACAAAATATCGGTATTTGTTCTGCTAAATCAGGGAGAAATGATTCACCGGCTTCCCGAATCGGTAACCGTATTAAACGAGCATTTTTCAGACAGTTCCGTGTTGAGTAAAGAAGGAAAAAAGGAATTAAACCGTTATATTTTCTCCCACTTGTTTCATCGGGGGATAATTTGGAAAAAATTACCATATATATTTCGCGGGCTGGTGCCGATGCTCCGAAGTAAACGGGTTTTGCCGGATAAACTGTTATGGCGGGTAATGGCAGAGGCGGCGCCTCGGTTTACGACACATTATGATATGGCAGTCGCTTATCTGGAGGGCGGTTCCACTTACTACGTGGCAGATTATGTGTCGGCGGATGTAAAAGCCGGCTTTGTACATATTGATTATGAGAAAGCAGGCTATACGCCGCAGCTTGACGGCGGCTGTTATGATTCGTTTGACCGCATCTGCCCGGTGTCCGATGAAGTGAAAGAACATTTCCTTGCAGTGTATCCGCAATATGAGGCAAAGACGAAAGTATTTCACAATATGATCGATACGGATAAGATTCGTAAAGGTGCAGAAAAGCCCGGCGGATTTGACGATGATTTTGACGGTGTGCGGCTTTTGACGGTAGGACGTCTGACGGCACAAAAGGCATATGAGATCGCTGTCGAGGCGATGAAGCTTTTGCGGGAACGGGGGCGCCATGTCCGCTGGTACATTCTCGGAGAAGGCGAAGAGCGAAAACCGCTTGAAAAGAAGATTAAAGAGTATGGATTGGAACAGGATTTTCTGCTGTTAGGAGCCAAAGAAAATCCGTATCCTTATTATAAACAGTGTGACATTTATGTGCACGCGACCCGGTTTGAGGGAAAGAGCATTGCGATTCAGGAGGCCCAGACACTAGGCTGTACGATCCTTGCTTCGGACTGCCCGGGAAACCGGGAACAGATTGAGGATGGTGTGGATGGAAAAATGTGTCCGCTCAGTGCCGAAGGAATCTGCGACGCGCTGTGTGAATTGCTGGATGATAAAGAAGCCTGTGCAGCTTACGGAGAGATGGCACAGAAGAAGGAATTATCCGAAAAGTCACAGTTGACAGAATTACTAAATTTAATGGAAAATGAGAGGGAATGAAGATGACAGGTGAGAAAAAGGCAAAAAAAGAATTATTGATTATCATTCCTGCGTATAATGAGGCAAAAAATATCACAAAATTATTGGAAAAACTGGAAAGCCCGGAGATTGCTGAGATTGCGGATGTACTTATCATGAATGATGCGTCTTCTGACGATACAAACTGGATCGTAAAGGCACGCAACCACGCAATCGTGACACACGTATTCAATCTGGGCTACGGAAGTGCGCTCCAGCTTGGGTATAAGTATGCGATCCGCCGCGGTTATGAATATGTCATTCAGATGGACGCAGACGGCCAGCATGATGTGTGCAATATACCTGTCATCTATGAGAAATTAAAGACAAAGGACGAAAATGGAAAATACCCGGATATCGTTCTTGGTTCCCGTTTTATGGAAGGAAGTTCTGAGTTTCCGGTATCGTTTTTGAAAAAGATTGCCTGGGGGCTGTTCCGCGGACTGATCTATCTTGGCACAGGACGTAAAATCGCGGATCCAACGACCGGACTGCAGGGACTCAGCCGCCGTGTTGTGATTTTCTATTCGACGTATAACCATTTTGATGATAAGTACCCGGATGCCAATATTATCATGCAGATGCTTTTGCTTGGCTATCGTCTTGTCGAGGTGCCGGCGGTCATGCATCCGCGTGTGGAAGGAAAGAGTATGCACTCTGGTCTGAAACCCATCATGTATATGTTCCGAATGATGTTTTCCATCGTCGCCGTATGGATTGGCATAAAACTATTTAAGATTGATGAAGAGGTGTCGGATGACGAGTAAAACGACAAAACTGCCGGCAGAGAGTACGATGGCAGTGCCCAATGCCCGACGCGGCTGGTACCGCATTTTCCCGGTTACACTGGGGGAAAAGTGGAATCCGGTGGTGGCAGAGACCAGTCTGGCAGCCGGAGATACACTGGTTTTGCTGGAAATACTGATTCCGGGAGAAGACATAGAAGAGCAGGATCTGCAAGGGCTTTGTGATGTCTTTTCCTTTTTTGTACAAAAGAAGCTGGATCTGATTCTCCGGTTTTCCTATGATTTTGAGGGAAAAGGAAGGGAGAAGGATCCCTCGTCTCTTTCTGTGGTTGAACGCCATATGAGACAGATTTTTCCGGTGCTAAATGAGTTTGCAGATCATATTTTTGTTTTGCAGGGAATCTTTTTGGGAAGCTGGGGAGAGATGCATTCCTCCCGTTATCTCATAAAAGAAAATATACAAAAATTAGAAAAAGAGATAAAAGAAAGTTTGTCTTCGAATATTTTCCGCAGTGTACGCAAACCGGTGCATTGGCGTATGCTTTGTACCGATGAGAAGGAAGTCATTTCGGAGGAGATTGGTTTATATAACGATGGCATGTTTGGCTCCGAGACGGATCTTGGCACCTATGCGGTTCCGGGAGAAGAACGGGAATATGCCTGGGAGGAGGAGTGGCCGCCGGAAAGAGAGCAGGCACTTATCGCCCAATGTGCAAAATATGCTCCGCATGGCGGCGAAGTAATCGCTGGTTTCCCTCAGACGGCAGAGGACATTGTTTTGCGTCTGCGGACCGAAGGAATTACGTATCTGAACCGGGATCATGATAAAAAAGAATTGGAACGATGGAAAACGATGGATTGTGGGGCAGAGGGTGTCTGGAAAGGACACTCCCTCTATGATTACGTGGAGGCACATCTGGGGTATCGCTTCGTCCTTCGTAAGGGAAGTCTGCGGAAAAGGTTTCATCGCAGTATCATTACGATGGAAATCGAAAATACCGGATTTGCGGTTCCTTACAAAGAAATTTACATGAATTTGGAAAAATTATCCAATAAAGAATGGCAATGTGTGGTCAGACAGCCGTTGCCGTATCCGGCGCCGGGAAAGGTTCAGAAATGCAAGATTGTTTGCGAAGAAGATCTTTTTTCCGGGGATTGGAAGCTGACGATGTGCGATGAAAAAGGAAATCCCATTCTATTTGCCAACGAAGGGGCAGAAGAAGGGATTTCCCTGTCCGTATTGTATTAAGGAATGATCAAGGTACCGAGTGGCACGCTGCCATCTTCATTAACAGAAGCATTGGCAAAAGAAATCTTGTTTTTCGTCGTAATGTCACTCATTTTTAAAGAGAGTGAGTAGGTTCCTTTGGAAAGTTCCGATCGCTTGATTGAACTGGAAAATGTTTTTGACTGCCCGTTGTCAATCGTCCGTGTATCAAAGGAGACTGGATATTGGAAAGAATTTCCGTTTTTATCCTGCAGGACCAGCTGGACATCAAAAGGACGGTAGCAGGGAGAAAATCCACGGTTTTCCACGGTCATTTCCACCTGAATGTGGGAGGAAAACAAACCGGAAAAAGATACCTGCGAACCGGTTACTATATAGCGGTACCCCAAGTGGGCGCGGATATAATCATAACCGCTTACTCCGGAAAAAATGGTATCTTCGCCGGAATATGATGTATTTTTCCATTTATTCAGCACAGAAGCTTCGTGGTCACAGCTGAGGTAGGAAACACGCATGTTATAAAGATCCGGAATGGCCTTTGCAAGATCATTATATGAATTTGCTAAAACGGCCTCGCCGCCATTTGGCACATAGGAACAGAGGTTACTCTGGAAGGCGATTTCTTCTTTGCGGGTTCCTTTCTGCGTAATGTCGGAAGTATCTGCAAGAGGCGTGTCGTCGTAAGTTCCGCAGTCGAATTCGTTGCCAAACATGCCGTCGTTGAAAAGACCAAGTCTGGCATACAGACTTCCGTCATACGGGGAGGCATTGGCGAAAGGAGAAGATGTTCCCAAAATCGTGCGAAGCTGTGCCGGTGTACGAACCGAAAGGTAAATTTCCGGAGAAATGACCGAAGCAAGATGCTTCATCAGACTACGGATATCGTCATTGGAGCCGTAATGTGTTTGGTTCATTTCCCCACAGTTTCCGGTAAAAATGCCTTGAAGCAGAAAGACAGCGTCTTTATGTGCATTTACGATAGAAGAAACATCATCCATATGACCGGAAATCTGCTCGATGGAAGACGGTTCGCTTTGAAGTGCTTTTCCATCCCAATCATATAAGAAGCGGAGGATGATCTGCTTGTTTGCTGCGGCAAAAGATGATATAATGCTGTCAAGCTGCGCAAGAGCAGAATCGCTGATTGCTTTGTCTTTGTAGTTGACTAGATTGATCTGCAGCAGGACGATGCGGTTATCGTCGTTCGCAAGCACAGAGGATGCCCATTTTTTGGCAGGTTTATCCCCTTCTTCGGACAATTGGTAGCCGTAAAGATGATAGAATCCGCAATAGGGATTGCTGACGGCCTTCGCAGATTCCGACTGGCTTGCTGCCTCAAACGAAGGCGTGCGAAAGCGGGCATAGACCATAAGGCCAATGCCGAAAACCACGAGCATAAGCAGGATAATATATATGATGTAAGATTTTTTTGACATAATAAACTCCTTTCTAAGGTATCTTATCATATTTGAAAGGAAATTACGAGAAAGAAATGAGGGATTTTAAAAAATGGAGGAAAAGAGCAGAACAGAGCATTCGGTTCAAAACACGACGACAGCGATGATCGCAAAGATGATCGCGCTCCTGACCGGATTTATCACTAGAGTGGTGTTCACGCACTGCCTCAGCCAGACCTATGTGGGGATCAATGGTTTGTTCTGGGATATTTTAAATGTATTTTCTCTCTCGGAATTTGGCGTTGGCACGGCAATCACCTATGCCCTGTATGAACCGGTTGCAAAGGGAGACATAGAAAAACAAAAATCCCTGATGCAGCTGTACCGCAAAATTTACCATATTATGGGAGCCTTTGTGCTGGCAGCCGGACTTGCTGTCATTCCCTTTATGGATTTTTTGGTGAAGGGATATGAATCGGTCGATCATTTGATCGCGATCTATCTTCTTTATCTGGCAAATTCTGTATTTTCGTATTTGCTGATCTATAAGAAATCCATGCTGGATGCCCACCAGCTCAGTTATCTGGGAGAGATCAGCATGACGGTTTCCATCCTCGTACAGGATGCACTGCAGATCACGGTTTTGTTGACGACCAAAAATTTCTATCTGTTTTTGTGCATGATGTTATTGGCAACAATTGGAAATAATGTATGGATTTCCTATAAGGCAGACCGTTTGTATCCGTTTTTGAAAGACAAAGACGTGAAACCCCTTCCGAAAGAGGAGCGAAGCGGTATTTACCAAAATATTCGGGCGATGCTTATGCACAAAGTAGGGGATGTGCTGGTAAATAATACCGATAATCTGATCCTTTCGGCGATGGTGGGACTGATCAGTGTAGGGTGCTATTCCAATTATTATCTCATCATTGTGTCGGTGCATTCGATCATGACGCGAATGTTTCAGGGACTTACGGCAAGTGTCGGAAATCTCGGCGTCACGCAGGGAAAAGAACGGATCCGCAAAGTCTTTGCCAGTTCCTTTTTTGTCGGACAATGGATGTATGGGTTTGCAGCAATCTGTCTGTATGAACTGATCAATCTGTTTGTAGATTTTAGTTTTGGGGCAGAATATGTATTCCCGGAAAATGTCGTGTTTGTTTTATGCCTGAATTTTTTTATCTTGGGAATGCGTCAGGCAGCACTGGTGTTCCGGGATTCGCTCGGGCTTTTTTGGTTTGACCGTTACAAATCCATCGCAAACGCTTTACTGAACATCGTATTTTCGATTGTGCTTGCAAAGGAATACGGCGCATTTGGTGTGTTTTTAGGAACATTATTCAGTACTCTCCTTACTTCCTTCTGGGTGGAGCCGCTGGTTTTGTACCGGCATTCCCTGAAAGTTCCGGTGGTTCATTATTTTGCAAAATATGCACTTTATACCGGAATCGTGTTTGCTGCGGGAGGATTGACCCATGTTTTATGCCGGCAGATGGGAGGAAGCATGGCAGCGGTATTTGTTAAGAGAATGTGCGTCTGTGTGGCAGTTCCCAATGTAATCTTTCTGGTATGTTATGTGCGTACAAAGGAATTTCGTTTCCTATGGGAAAAGATCCTGTCGGTAGTAAAAAAACGGAGGAAGATGTCGTGAACAAAGAAAATCAATGGCTGTTTGTCAAACTGGCAAAGGTTCTCGGAGCAAAGAATCCGAGCGAAGCGGAGAAAGAGCCGGATTGGAACAGCATTTTGAAGCTGGCAAAGCAGCATGCCGTCCTTTCACTGCTGGATCCGCTTTTGGAGGAATCGGAAGAAAGGGAGAAACTTCCGGAAAATGTAAAAATATGTATCCGGGAAGAAGCGAGGAAGACCGTGCGGCAGAATTATCATCTGCTTTATCTGGAACATCAGATCATCCATACACTGCAGGAAGCAGGAGTGGAGGTGGTCCTTTTAAAAGGAGCTTCGACGGCAGAATTTTATCCGATTCCGGAACTTCGAAAAAGCGGAGATGTCGATCTTCTTTTGCCGGATCCGGCACAGCTTCCAAAAGCGGGCGAAGGGATGGAAACCCTTGGATATGTGAAAAATCCGGCACATTCGGTCAATCATCACGAAGTGTATGTGACAGAGAAACATGTCGAAGTGGAATTGCATACCCTGCTGGCGGAACCTTTTGATGACAAAGAGACAAACCGGCTTATGGAAGAACTGCAAAAAGAAGTCGCTGTGCAGGAAGAGGAAAAGAAATTGATGGGGATAGAATTTCCGGTGCTGCCGGATGGTGTTCATGCGTATTATCTTCTTCTTCATATGCTGCAGCATTTTTTGCGAGCTGGGTTCGGTCTGAAACTGCTCTGCGACTGGGTTGTATTTTGGAGACACGGTGTGACAGAAGAAGCGCTGGCACAGTATAAGAAGCTGACAGCCCGGAGCGGTCTTACCGGGTTCTCCGATATGGTGACTTCGGTCTGTGCGCAGTATCTGGGACTGGAAGAAGAGGCGGCGGAAGCCGTGATCGAAAATACGGTGCCCGAAGAGGATATGTGGGAATTTATGGAAGAAATCCTGCAGTCATTGGAATTTGGAACGATGGAGTCCGAACAGATGGTAGCGCTCCGGGGAAATGGATGGACAGATCTTTTCCGGGAATTTCATCATCAGATGTACCTTAATTTTCCTAAGGCAGGAAGATGTCCTATCCTTTGGCCGGCACTATGGATTCGGACCGGTTGGCGGTTTGCCAGAAATAATCGTGTACTGCGAAAGACTACGATGAGACAGGTGGTTCAAAATGCAAGAAAACGTGGTGAAATTGCTAAAAAATTACATTTATTTAAAAAATAAGGCAGACGCAAACGTTTTCGGAAATTTTATAAGGATTCTATTATAATTTTAGTTGACGTGGGTTCAGTGTTGTAATATAATGACGATATAGATAGTAAGAAATATGGTAAGGAGATGAGACCATGAAAGAGTATAGCAAACCAATCATTTTGGTAAACGATGAATATAGTGAAGGTGTTTATGCAGCAAGCGGATGTTATCAGGTGACAGCGAGTATCCGTCAGGATCATCAGGTCGGACGAAGTGATTACCGCATTTCCGTAAATGGAAAACATGCTGCGGATCATACATGTAACAAACAGACATTGACGATTTCATTTAATATGCCGGTAGTATATAAATCCTCCGGTGGAACCATTCAGGGATCGACAACAGGTACGACACTTGTGATTCAGTATGGCTATTGGCAGAATAAAAATGACAATATCGGATTGAGCGATCTGATCGTAGAAGCAGATCAGGGATTGCAGATTACAAGCATTTCTCTTACCGATTAATACAACACAGAATAGGAAAAGGATCTTCGCTTAGGCGAGGATCCTTTTTTAAATTAAAAGTCTTCAATTCTTTGTTCAATTTCATTCTCAGCAAGGACGACACATTTTTTATCCCGGATCTCATAGACGCGGTCACACATAGAGAGTACCGTCGGACGATGCGTAGTGACGATACAGGTGCGTGGCGTCGTATCTTCGCGGATACGTTTTAAAATCTTCCGTTCGGTTGCTACATCAAGGGCAGAGGTGGCTTCGTCAAGCAACAGGATCGGAGAGCGGCGAAGCAGGGCGCGGGCGATGGAAAGGCGCTGTGCCTGTCCTTCGGACAAACCGCCGCCTCGTTCCATAAGGACAGAGTGAATGCCGTCTTTCATGGCACTTACAAAATCCCAGGCGCAGGCAGTAACCAAGGCTTCTTTGATCTCTTCATCGGTGGCATCCGGTTTGACATGGCGCATATTTTCGGCAATCGTTCCGGAAAACATGGTATTCCCCTGGGGAACATAGGAAAACAGCTGCCGGCAGGAAGGACTTAAGGAAAGGCTTTTCCAGGAGCCACCGATTTCGTTCCAAAGAGTGATCGTTCCGCTGCCGGGAGTTAAGAGCGCAAGGATCAAACGAAGCATCGTCGTCTTTCCTTCGCCGGAAGGTCCGACCAAGGCGACAATCTCATGCGGGGCAGCCTGTAATGAGGCATCCAGAAAAACTTCGGTGCCATTGTGGTACGTGTAAGTAAGCCGGTCAATGGAAACGTGGATGCCGGAAGTCTCGGAGTCTTTCTGAAATTCCAAAACTTCGTTATCGTGGCTGAAATCTTCCCGCGGCATATCCAGAATATCCATAATACGGCCGGCAGACGTAGTCAGATTGATTGCATTTGGCACAAGGGAGATCAGGGAATTGAGTGTACCGGTAAGTGTACTTGACAAAGTTAAGAACATGGTCATTGTTCCGTAACTGATCACGCCGTCCCAGACGCGGTAAATTCCCCAGCCGTAAGAACTGTAGGAGACAAGAAGTCCCATTGTCGCCATCAAAAAGGAAGTTACCATTGACATACGCTGGAAGTCCATCCGCATTTTCGCATAATCTTTTTGTAACTGTTTCAAATAATCCACATAGAGCGGAATAAGGTTAAAAGCCTTGATCGTCTGAATGTTAGAAAAGCATTCCTGGTTAAAGCCGGATATTTTCGCATCCATCGCAGCGCTGCGGCGGTTGTTATTTAACATACGTTTCATCAGTGTCTTTGACATCAATAAAGTGACCGGGACACCGAGAAAGGAAAAGATGGCAAAACTGGCATCATAATAAATTACGACAGCAAACGCACTGATAAAGCGGAAAAGATTGATGATCAGGTTTGGAATCCAGTTTAAAATGCCGTTGGAAATATTGGACGCATCGTCATCCCAGCGGGTTAAAAGGTCGCCGGTGTGATAGGAAGCGATGGATTCCCAGTCGGTCACAAGCATTTTGGAAAAAATATCTGCTTTGATCTCATTGTCTACCTTTAAACTGATCCAGTTTGAGGCATAATTCGAAAGCTGCGTCATCACGGTGGAACCAATGGCGAGCCCGATCATGGCAGCAAAGGTGGACAAAAGGGCACCGGTCTGGTGGCCGGTGATAATGTCAACGAGATCTTTGGAGACCAGACTGGAACCCAGCGAAACGACGGTTCCTAAAAGTCCGATCAAAGTATAAAAAAGGATGACAAGCCAGTATTGTCTGGCATAACCGTAGATCCAGCGGGTCTGATGGAGCATGGTTTTCAGTGCGCCTTCGCGGATCCGTTTGGAAACATGTTTTATTTTTTCAAATGCCAAGATATTACCCCTTTCTATCGTAAAGCATCGATTTGTTCTTTCATATAAATAGCAGCCGGTGGCTCTTTGGTGCAGTGCAGGCGGAATACCGGTATCTGTTTTGTAATCTCTTCGATAACTTCTAAATTTTTACATAGGGAAGAATTGGTGTCACTCGGAGAGATGATACGCTGTAACAATCCGATGATCTGTTCATCCGGAGGCAATGTCTCTAACCGTTCTCCGGCAGCCTGTTTTAATAGCACGACACCGCCCAAAGGATAGCTGGCACTGTCGCTGATTCCGGAAGTGCCGCACCATGGAGTGCCGTATATCATAGCTTTTCCGTCTTTGATGGCAAGAAGATTCAAATCTCCATTCAGAACCGGAGTCCCCCAAAGAGTATGCCACAAGTTTGTGTGCGTGGACTTTCCCGTGCCGGAAGAGCCGGAAAACAGCCAAGCCTTTCCCTGATACAAAAGAGAGGCAGAATGCAGAAAAAGCATTCCCTTTGTCTGGGCATAGCGGCTAAATAAAAGGCGGATCACCGGGATTAATTCTTCCGTCAGTGTCTCCTCCCACGGCGGGAGACAGAAAATGTCTGCCAACGTGCCTTCCCGGTTTGTCCGCACTTCGAAAATGTGTGCCAGGGAAGGAAAGCGAATCACATTGCCCTCCTTTTGCTGTACGATCTGGAGTTCCGGATCGCATACCAGTAGCTCTCCTCCAAGTGGAGCCGTCGAAAGCGGAGCAGAAGGGTGAATCCGTATGTCAAGTTCCGCTGAGGCGCTGTCCGCAGCCGCATACGGCGCAAAAAAAGCAGACAGGGAATCCGGTGCGCTCTGAATCCGAATCCGGATATCTGCAATGTTATAATAACTTACAGAATTTAGAAGAACTGATTCTTCCCGGAAAGGCTCAATGAGACCAAATGCCTGGAATTGTGCAAGGATCCCCTGCAGATCCTGCCATAACCGGTCGCGTTCTTCCGGCGTTTCGGCCTCCCAGTGAGCAGTCATTTTGGCATGAAGATCAAGGGGAGAAGCACATTCCGGGAGAAGTTCCCAGAGATAGGCACTGGTTTCATTGAGACGCAGATTCCGCCGGTGTTCGGCAATCCGCTGGCCGTAAGGAAGCAGATAAGGAACCCCTTCAATATATTTTAAAAGAAAACCGTCCGTTCGTTTCATCGGAATCTCCTTTCGCTGCAATTGCCCGCAGGCATTAGATAGAAAATATTATAGCATTTTTTATGGGAAAATGCTATAATTGTTGCAAAGAAAATTGCAGGAGGATCGAATGGATATCGAGAAGTTATTGGAGCAGGGAAAACGGCTTCGTATCAAGCCACGGGGATACAGTATGTATCCGCTCATCGTTCCGGGACGGGATGAGGTTTTTGTAGAACGGGTTTCGCCGGAATCACTGCGTCGTGGCGATGTGGTATTATACCGCAGAATGGATGAAAATATACTTGTTCTTCACCGCATCTGGAAGAGAGAAGGAGATGCGTTTTTTTTGGTGGGAGATAATCAGAAAGAGATCGAAGGTCCCCTTGCGGCCTCACAGATCAAAGGAAAAATGACAGGCATCCTGCGAAACGGGCGCGAGATTTCCACGTTAAATGTTATTTATCTTTTGTATTCCCGCATATGGCTGTGGCTTCGTCCATGCCGCCCGCAGATTTCGCGTGTGATCCATAAGATACGAAGAAGACGGTAGAACACATTTTGCCATGGGAAATTAACATTATTCCATGGGCGGTTTAAAAAAAATATGATAAGGTAAAGGCATCATTAAGGATAGAAGGAGTTAGAACGATGGCAGAGACAATGAAGAAAAAAATTATCTCCAATATAAAGCTTGGCGATATGGCCGCTGTATTTGAACAGTCAGAGGATACCGGAAAAGTGGGATTTTATATCATGCCGGCAGCCCTCGAGGAAAAGAGCCGGGTGGAGGAAAAATATTACCGCGTCAATAACATGATCCAGTTAAAGATCGTCGGAGACATTTATCCGGGAGCATATGGAAATGGACAGACGATGCATAATTCCGGATCCACGGACCTTATGATCTACCAGTCACAGAAGGTAGAAGAGGTGGATGGACATACGGAAATACATACCTTTTTTAAGGATGACAGAGGATACACGGTGAAAAATGTGATCACCTATTATCCGGGGGACGAAAGCTTTGAAATGAAAAACTGTTTTGCAAATGAAAGCAGCGAAGAGGTTACCTTAGAGATGTTTTCCAGTTTTGAGATGGAAAATCTGTCTCCGTTTCTTCCGGGAGATGGAGTCGGAAGTTTGGTTGTGCACCGTCTTCTCAGTAAATGGAGCCACGAGGGACGGCTTGTGACGGAGCGCATCGAGGATATGCAGCTCGAGCCAAGCTGGTCGACTTGGTCGGTTGCGGTAGAGCGTTTTGGACAGAGAGGATCGATGCCGGTAATGAAGTATTTTCCATTTGTGGCGGTCGAAGATGAGACGACGGGGGTGACCTGGGGCGTTCAGCTGGCACACGAGGCATCCTGGCAGATGGAGATCTACCGTCAGGACGATGGACTGCATCTGAGTGGAGGACTGGCAGACCGTGAATTTGGAGACTGGAAAAAAACGGTAAAACCGGGCGAGCATTTCGAGACACCGACGGCAATTCTTTCTGTGTGTGAAGGTGGGATCGATGATATCTGCCACCGTCTTGTATGTGCCGGAAATAAATATGTCGATAACGGACCGGAAAGCGAACAGGAGCTGCCGATCATTTTCAATGAATACTGTACGACATGGGGAAATCCATCCCACGAAAATATATTCCATATTTTGGAAAACATAAAAGACAAGGGATTTGACTATTTTGTCATTGACTGTGGATGGTTCAAAGAGGACGGAATTCCATGGGATATCAGCATGGGAGATTATAACGTATCTCCGACCTTGTTCCCTCAGGGGCTGGAAAAGACGGTGGAAGCAATCCGCGACAAGGGGATGAAACCGGGAATCTGGTTTGAAATCGACAATGTCGGCCGGGCGGCAAAAGCCTATGAGCTTACCGATCATCTTTTAAAACGTGACGGCTATCCGCTTACGACGCACAACCGTAGATTTTGGGATATGAATGATCCGTGGGTCAAAGAGTATCTTCATAAAAAGGTCATTGAGATGCTGCAGACGTATGGATTTGAATATATGAAAATGGACTACAATGACACGATCGGGCTTGGCTGTGACGGAGCTGAATCTCTTGGGGAAGGACTTCGTAAAAACCAGGAAGCATCGGTAAATTTTGTCAGACAAGTCAAAGAGGAAGTGCCGGGAATTATTTTGGAAAATTGTGCCTCCGGAGGACACCGTCTCGAACCGCTTATGATGAGCCTTTGTTCGATGGCTTCTTTCTCCGATGCGCATGAGACAGAAGAGATTCCGATTATCGCAGCAAATCTGCACCGCGCGATCCTGCCGAGACAGAGCCAGATCTGGGCGGTGATCCGAAAGAGTGACTCCCTGAAACGAATCGGTTATTCCATCGCCAATACGTTCCTTGGCAGAATGTGTCTTTCCGGCGATGTGACCGATCTGAGTGCGGAGCAGTGGGACGTCATTGACCGCGGAATGGCGTTTTACCGGGAAATTGCACCGATCATCCGTGACGGAAAGAGTTACCGCAGAGGACCTAAGATTCTCAGCGACCGTCATCCGGAAGGCTATCAGGCGATGATCCGTATGAAAAAGGACGGAGAGGCAATGGTTGTCATTCATTGTTTTGATGGAAAACTTCCGGAAGAAATCCGGGTAGAACTGCCGGAAGGCTGTGGGACACAGATTGCGTCCGTATATTCTTATGATGTGCCGGAAATGTTTGTGGAAGGAAATGTACTCGTTTATAGACCGACGGAAAACCGGAATGCGGCAGCAGTACATTTAATTTAAGAAAAATAGAAAAAGAGTGCCACTTTTGCAGAGAACCCTGCTCGTGTGACACTCTTTTACAATCTTGTCATGAAATTCAGACGTTGGCATCCGGATCCAGATCTTTGCCGATTTTTAACATTTTCAAAATGCGTTCCTTTTCAGTTTTATTGTAATTCTGCAATACACGAAGAATATCTTCATCTAACGTAGAAATATTGTCGGCTTTGATCATTCGTGGATTTCCTGCACTCAATAAGTAGTCAACGGAAACATGACACATCTGGGCGTAGTAAAGAAGTACACGAAGATTGATTTTAGTATAATTATTTTCAATGTTGCTGACGAAGGAAATCGTAGCACCAAGGTCTTTTGCTACCTGATCCTGAGAGATGCGCTGTTCTTTACGCAGCTTTTTCATACGTTTTCCTACTTTTTCGAAATCAATCTTTTCTATTGCTTCCATATACTTGTCCTCCTAGCATAGTTATTGTTACTTATTAGTTTATTATAAGATGACATCGTTTTCAAGAGGAAATTGAAAAAAATGTTACGCAGACTTGACAGTGAACGTCATTTTGCTATATACTTAAAAAGTTAATAATTATGGAGAACTATATCAACGAGGAGGAAGCCATGAATTTTCATATCGCAGTGATTCCCGGGGATGGTATTGGCCCGGAGATCGTAACACAAGCAAAGAAGGTATTAGATAAAGTTGGGGAGGTATACGGCCATACATTTGAGTATGAAGAGTTGTTGATGGGCGGATGTTCCATTGATGCGTATGGAGAGCCGTTGACCGATGAGACGTTGGAACGCGCAAAGAAAAGCGATTCCGTACTGCTCGGAGCCGTCGGAGGAAACGTCGGACAGAGCAACTGGTACCAGCTGCCACCGGACAAGAGACCGGAAGCAGGTTTGCTGAAGATTCGAAAAGGACTTGGTTTGTTTTGCAACCTTCGCCCGGCCGTGCTGTTTGATGAATTGAGCGGTGCGTGTCCATTGAAAAGTGAATTGACAGAGGGCGGATTTGATTTTGTCGTCACGAGAGAGCTGACAGGCGGTCTTTATTTTGGAGAACGCTTTACGAAAGAAGTAGACGGACAGCTTCAGGCGACGGATACACTTACATATAATGAGACAGAAATTCGCCGTATCGCCAAATGGGCTTTTGATATTGCAATGAAGAGAAATAAAAAAGTATGTAGTGTAGACAAAGCCAATGTACTGGATTCTTCCCGTTTGTGGAGAAAAGTCGTAAAAGAAGTAAGCGCAGACTACCCGGAGGTAGAACTTTCTGACATGCTCGTAGACAACTGTGCAATGCAGCTTGTGCGTGATCCAAAACAGTTTGATGTCATTTTGACAGAGAATATGTTTGGTGATATTTTGTCAGACGAGGCAAGTATGGTAACCGGATCGATCGGTATGCTTTCTTCTGCAAGTCTCGGAGAGGGTACCCTTGGACTTTATGAGCCAAGCCATGGCTCTGCACCGGATATCGCCGGACAGAATAAGGCGAATCCAATCGCGACGATCTTATCCGCAGCGATGATGTTAAAATATTCTTTCAATTTGTTAGAAGAGTCCGATGCGATTGAAAATGCGGTAAAGGCAGTATTGAAGAAAGGTCTTCGCACGATCGACATCATGGATGAAGGAAAAACTTGTCTGGGAACAGAGGAAATGGGAAAAGCCATTTGCGATGAGATTCGATAAACAGACGACAGATAGATGAAATTTGAACCGGAATGAATGGAGGTTAAATCAATGAAAAGTGATTCAGTGAAAAAGGGGATGCAGACAGCACCTCAGCGTTCTTTGTTTAACGCATTGGGAATGACAAAAGAGGAACTCGAAAAACCACTTGTTGGTATCGTCAGTTCTTACAATGAGATCGTCCCTGGTCATATGAATATTGATAAGATTGTAGAGGCAGTAAAACTCGGCGTAGCGATGGCCGGCGGAACACCGGTCGTATTCCCTGCGATCGCTGTATGCGACGGAATTGCGATGGGACATGTCGGAATGAAATATTCGCTTGTTACCCGTGACCTGATCGCAGATTCTACCGAATGTATGGCACTTGCTCATGCATTTGATGCACTCGTTATGGTGCCAAACTGTGACAAAAATGTACCGGGACTTTTGATGGCAGCAGCCAGAGTCAATGTTCCGACTGTATTTGTCAGCGGCGGCCCGATGCTTGCCGGTCATGTACAGGGAAAGAAAACAAGTCTTTCCAGTATGTTTGAGGCAGTCGGCGCACATGCAGCAGGTAAAATGACAGAAGAAGAGGTAGACGATTTTGTAAGCCATGCCTGTCCTACCTGTGGTTCCTGTTCCGGTATGTATACCGCAAACAGTATGAACTGTCTGACTGAGGCAATTGGTATGGGACTTCAGGGAAATGGTACCATTCCTGCCGTTTATTCCGAACGTATCAAACTTGCGAAACATGCAGGTATGAAAGTAATGGAACTTTATAATAAAAATATCCGTCCAAGAGACATTATGACAGAGAAAGCATTTTTGAATGCACTTACCGTCGATATGGCACTTGGATGTTCCACAAACAGTATGCTTCACTTGCCGGCGATTGCACATGAAGCCGGTGTGGATCTGAATCTGGATCTGGCAAACGAGATCAGTGCAAAGACTCCAAACCTCTGCCACCTCGCACCAGCCGGACACACTTATATCGAAGAGCTCAACGAAGCAGGCGGTGTTTATGCCGTTATGAACGAATTGAATAAAAAAGGCTTGCTGTACACAGATCTGATGACAGCAACCGGAAAAACCGTAGCAGAAAATATCGAGGGCGTTGTCAACCGCAATCCGGAAGTCATCCGTCCGATCGACAATCCATACAGCCAGACAGGTGGAATCGCCATCTTGAAAGGAAATCTGGCACCGGATTCTGCTGTTGTTAAACGTTCTGCAGTTGTAGAAGAAATGATGGTTCATGAAGGACCGGCCCGCGTATTCGACTGCGAAGAAGATGCGATCGCAGCGATCAAAGGTGGAAAGATCGTTGCCGGTGATGTTGTCGTGATCCGTTATGAGGGACCAAAAGGCGGTCCTGGTATGAGAGAGATGCTCAATCCTACGTCAGCAATCGCAGGTATGGGACTTGGCTCTTCGGTGGCATTGATCACAGACGGACGTTTTTCCGGAGCAAGCCGTGGCGCTTCCATCGGTCATGTATCACCGGAGGCAGCAGTCGGAGGTCCGATCGCACTTGTAGAAGAGGGCGACATTATTAAGATCAATATTCCGGAAAATACACTGCAGTTAGATGTCAGTGATGAAGTTCTTGCAGAGAGAAAGAAAAACTGGAAACCGAGAGCGCCAAAGGTAACTACCGGATATCTGGCACGTTATGCCAATATGGTAACATCCGGAAATACCGGAGCAATCTTGAAACAGGAGTTCTAAAGAACTCACAGCGCAGTGAGGGTGAAACACGAAAATATTAACGAGAAAGAGGTGCATTTTCATGCAATTAAATGGCTCCCAAATTTTAATTGAATGTTTATTAGAACAAGGGGTAGACACAATTTTTGGATATCCCGGCGGAGCGATTTTGAATGTATACGATGAATTGTATCGTTATCAGGATAAAATCAGACATGTATTAACATCCCATGAACAGGGCGCGTCCCATGCAGCCGACGGTTATGCGCGTTCTACCGGAAAAGTCGGAGTTTGTATGGCGACAAGTGGTCCGGGGGCAACCAATCTGGTAACCGGAATTGCGACCGCTTATATGGATTCTGTTCCGATGGTAGCTATCACATGTAATGTCGGACTTCCATTACTTGGAAAAGACAGCTTTCAGGAAGTAGATATTGCGGGTATTACGATGCCGATCACAAAGCATAGTTTCATTGTAAAAGATATCAATGATCTGGCAAAAGTGGTACGCCGTGCCTTTGCCATCGCGCAGACAGGCAGACCGGGGCCGGTTCTTGTGGATATTACGAAGGATGTAACAGCTGCTGTGACAGAGTTTACACCACAGACACCGGATCTGATCCAGAGACAGACCGATACGATCTGTGAAAAAGACATTGAAGATGTACTTCAGGCAATCCGCAAAGCAGAAAAACCGATGATCTTTGTCGGCGGCGGATGCATTTTGTCAGGTGCCAGTGCAGAACTGAAAGAATTTGTCAAAAAAGTAGATGCACCGGTAACCGATACCTTGATGGGAAAAGGTGCCTTTGACGGGACCGATGAATATTATACCGGTATGCTGGGAATGCATGGAACCAAGACCGCAAACCTGAGCGTGACAGAATGTGATCTGTTACTTGCCCTTGGTGTTCGCTTCTCAGACCGTGTTACAGGAAATGCAAAGAAATTTGCTACCAATGCAAAGATTGTTCATATCGATATCGATGCGGCTGAAATTAACAAAAATATCCAGGTGGATTATTCTATCGTAGGAGATTTGAAGGCCGTACTTGAAATTCTCAATAAAAAATTGGAAAACCAGTATCATAAAGCATGGATTGATAAAGTACTTGCGAGAAAAGAAGCACTTCCGATGACTTATCGTGACGATGTGCTTACCGGTCCGTATGTGATCGAACGCATCAATGCAGCGACACAGGGAGATGCGATCATTACGACGGATGTCGGACAGCATCAGATGTGGGCAGCACAGTACTATCAGTATAAAAATCCACGTTCATTCCTTAGTTCCGGTGGTATGGGAACGATGGGATACGGACTGGGGGCTTGTATCGGAGCGAAAGTCGGAAATCCGGATAAGACGGTATTTAATATCGCCGGTGACGGATGTTTCCGTATGAATATGAACGAGTTAGCAACTGCTTCCCGTTATGATATTCCGATCATTCAGGTTGTGTTTGATAATCATGCACTTGGGATGGTTCGCCAGTGGCAGACATTGTTCTATGGCAAACGTTATTCAAGTACCATTCTTCAGGATAAAGTGGATTATGTAAAAGTGTCCGAAGCACTTGGTGCAAAGGCATTTTTGGTAACCAAACGCGAAGAAGTAGATGACGTACTGAAACAGGCAATGCAGGAAAAAGGTCCGGTAGTGATCTGCTGCGTTTTGGATCAGGATGATAAAGTGTGGCCGATGGTGGCACCTGGAGAGGCAATTGAAAAAGCCTTTACAGAAGAAGATTTAAAGAAGTCAGAATCATAATCTATGATTTTAGATAAATATTTTAAGGAGGTTTTAGCCGTGGCTAGAGTTTACAATTTTTCAGCTGGACCAGCTGTATTACCAGAGGAAGTTTTACAAGAAGCAGCAGATGAGATGCTTGATTACAATGGAACAGGGATGTCTGTAATGGAGATGAGTCATCGTTCCAAAGCATACGATGAGATCATTAAGACAGCAGAAGCAGATCTTAGGGATTTGATGAATATTCCGGACAATTACAAAGTATTGTTCCTTCAGGGCGGTGCTTCCCAGCAGTTTGCCATGATTCCTATGAACTTGATGAAAAATGGTGTTGCGGACTATATTGTAACCGGACAGTGGGCAAAAAAAGCGTATACAGAGGCTTGCAAATATGGAAAAGCAAATAAGATCGCTTCTTCCGAAGACAAAACATTTTCTTACATACCGGATTGCTCGGATCTTCCGATCGATGAGGATGCAGACTATGTATATATCTGTGAAAATAACACAATTTATGGAACTAAATATAAAACACTGCCAAATACAAAAGGAAAGACATTGGTAGCAGACGTTTCATCCTGCTTTTTGTCAGAACCTGTTGATGTGACAAAATATGGTGTCATCTATGGTGGCGTTCAGAAAAACATCGGACCTGCCGGCGTTGTCATCGTGATCATCCGCGAGGATCTGATCCCGGAGAGCGTAGATGAGAAAGTACCTACGATGCTTCAGTACAAGATTCACGCAGATGCACAGAGCCTTTACAATACACCTCCTGCTTATGGTATCTATATCTGCGGTAAAGTATTCAAATGGCTCAAGAAAATGGGCGGTCTTGAAGTGATGAAACAGCGCAACGAAGAAAAAGCAAAAATCCTTTATGATTTCCTGGATTCCAGCAAATTGTTCAAAGGAACCGTTCGCAAAGAAGACCGTTCTTTGATGAACGTACCATTTGTTACAGGAAGTGATGAACTGGATGCTAAATTTGTAAAAGAAGCAAAAGAGGCAGGCCTTGAAAACCTGAAGGGACATCGTACTGTCGGCGGAATGCGTGCAAGTATCTACAACGCTATGCCAAAGGCCGGTGTAGAAAAATTGGTTGAATTTATGAAGAAATTTGAAGAGGAGAATCTGTAATGAGTGTAAAAGTAAATTGCTTAAATCCAATTGCAAAATGCGGTCTGGATTTATTGGATGACAATTATGAGATGGTAGACGATGCTGCACAGGCAGAGGCAATTTTGGTTCGAAGTGCTTCCATGCATGAGATGGAATTGTCGGATGATCTGGTAGCGGTAGCAAGAGCCGGAGCCGGAGTAAATAACATTCCTTTGGACAGATGTGCCGAGAAAGGAATCGTTGTATTTAATACACCGGGAGCCAATGCAAACGGCGTAAAAGAGCTCGTAGTCGCAGCAATGCTTCTTGCTTCCCGTGATATCGTAGGCGGTATCGAGTGGATCAAAGAAAACAAAGATGATGAAGGCATTGCGAAAGCAGCAGAAAAAGCGAAAAAAGCATTTGCAGGAACCGAGATTGCCGGTAAAAAACTCGGAATCATCGGTCTGGGAGCCATCGGTGTACTGGTTGCCAATGCAGCAAACCGCCTTGGTATGGAAGTATATGGATGCGATCCATATCTTTCCGTAGACAATGCATTGAATATGTCCCGCGATATTACGATTGTAAAGACATACGAAGAGATTTACGATGTCTGCGATTTTATCACAGTCCATGTACCTCTTTTGGATTCTACGAAGGGAATGTTTGACAAAGCTGCTTTTGATAAAATGAAAGATGGCGTTGTATTCTTGAACTTCTCCCGTGACACTTTGGTAAATGAGCCGGATATGAAAGCAGCACTTGAAAGCGGTAAAGTGAAGAAATACGTAGTGGATTTCCCAAATCCTACAACAGTAAATCTTCCAAATACTATCGTAACTCCTCATTTGGGAGCTTCTACACAGGAATCCGAAGATAACTGTGCGAAGATGGCGGTAAAAGAAATCCGTGACTTTATCGAAAACGGTAATATTAAGAATTCTGTAAACTATCCTGCATGTGATGCTGGAGTATGTGCGACAGAAGGCCGTATTGCGGTAGCGCATAAAAACGTACATTCCATGTTGTCACAGTTTACTACGTTATTTGCAAACGATGGCATTAACATCGAAAACATGGTAAATAAGAGCCGCGGCGATTATGCGTATACAATTTTCGATATCTGCAACCCATCGACAGAGAAACTGGTAAATGAATTGCAGGCAATTGACGGTGTAATCAAGGTACGTATTGTAAAATAAACAGACGTGCCGGAGAAAGAGAAAGGAAGGGTACTCCTTATGAAATTGAAAAAATTGATCGCAGTAGCACTTACTGCAGTGATGGCGATGTCTTTAACTGCTTGTGGCGGTGGAAACACGACAGGGACAGCTTCCGGTGGTGCAGTAGACGATGGAAAAACGTATAACATCGGTATCTGCCAGCTGGTACAGCATGAGGCATTGGATGCAGCAACCAAAGGTTTTAAAGATGCGTTGACCGAAAAATTGGGCGACAAAGTGAAATTCGATGAGCAGAATGCACAGGGAGATTCTCCAACATGTGCGACCATCGTAAACTCCTTTGTTTCTGAAAATGTAGATTTGATCCTTGCCAATGCGACCGGTCCTCTTCAGGCAGCGGCTTCAGGTACAACAGACATTCCGATCCTTGGAACTTCTGTTACCGATTATGGCACGGCTTTGGATATTAAAAACTGGACAGGTACAACAGGGATAAACGTTTCCGGTACTTCGGATCTTGCACCGCTGGATCAGCAGGCAGCAATGATCAAAGAATTGTTCCCGGATAAGAAAAAAGTGGGACTGCTTTACTGTTCGGCAGAAGCAAACTCTTTGTACCAGGTAGAGACAATCAAAGGATATCTGGAAAAAGATGGTTATACTTGTACAAACTATTCTTTTGTAGATTCCAATGACATTGCATCTGTAGTAAGCAATGCGGCGAAAAACAGCGAAGTAATTTATGTTCCTACCGACAATACGGCAGCTTCCAATACCGAAGTGATCCGCAACACTTGTGTACCTGCAAAAGTTCCGGTTGTTGCCGGAGAGCAGGGAATCTGCAGCGGATGTGGCGTAGCAACTCTTTCCATCAGCTATTATGACCTTGGTTATACAACCGGTGAGATGGCTTACGATGTTTTGGTAAATGGAAAAGATGTTTCTACAATGGAAGTAAAATTCGCACCAAAAGTAACAAAACAGTACAACGAAAGTATTTGTAAGGAATTGGGAATTGATATTCCGGAAGGATACGAAAAAATCGAAGCTTCCAAATAAGCTGACGAATATGGAGGTAAGGTTTTTTGGATATTTCAGTGTTATTTAGTGCCATGCCCGGAGCAGTCGCACAGGGACTGATCTGGGGAATTATGGCGATCGGAGTTTATATTACATACAAAATCCTGGATGTAGCGGATCTGACGGTAGACGGTTCCATGTGTACCGGCGGAGCAGTCAGTATCATGATGATGCTGAATGGATATAATGTGTGGGTAAGTTTACTGGCAGCGTTCATTGCCGGAATGCTCGCCGGACTGGTTACCGGAATTTTTCATACCTTTATGGGAATTCCGGCAATCCTTGCCGGTATTTTGACACAGCTGGCATTGTACTCGATCAACTTGAAGATCATGGGACGTGCCAATCAGGCGATCAGTGTAATGAATTATGATCTGCTTGTGTCACTTCGAAATGTAAAAAATGTACCATTTTACCAGAATTCAATTTTTGTGGTAGCGATCTTCTGTATCGTAATTATCGGGGTCTTGTACTGGTTCTTTGGAACAGAACTTGGATGTTCTCTTCGTGCGACGGGATGTAATCCAAACATGAGCCGTGCGCAGGGAATCAATACGAATTTTAATATCGTACTTGGTCTGATGATCTCCAATGGACTGGTAGCACTTGCAGGTGCGCTTTGTTCCCAGTATCAGGGATTTGCAGATATCAATATGGGACGTGGTGCGATCGTAATCGGTCTTGCCGCTGTTATCATTGGAAAAGTGGTATTTGAGAAATTATTCCATAATTTTGCATTAAAACTGCTCAGTGTTGTACTGGGTGCCGTGATTTACTATGCGGTACTGCAGGTAGTTATCTGGTTTGGTCTGGATACCGACCTTCTCAAACTTCTTTCTGCTCTTGTTGTGGCATTGTTCCTTGCACTGCCATACTGGAAAAAGAAGTATATTGTAAAACCGGTAAAGAGAGGAGGGGTTCAAAATGTTGGAAGTAAATAATATTTACAAGACATTTAATCCGGGAACCGTCAATGAAAAACTTGCCCTTGACGGACTCTCTTTAAAACTCAAAGAAGGCGATTTTGTCACCGTGATCGGTGGAAATGGTGCCGGAAAATCGACACTTTTAAATGCGCTTGCCGGAGTATGGTTTGTCGATGAAGGACAGATCATCATCGATGGAAAAGATGTTACCAAAGTGCCGGAACATAAGCGAGCTGCTTATCTTGGCCGTGTATTTCAGGATCCGATGATGGGAACGGCTGCGACGATGGGAATTGACGAAAATATGGCACTTGCTATGCGCCGAGGAAAAAGCAGAGGACTGCGCATCGGAATTACCCAGAAGGAGCGGAATCAGTTCCGCGAGATGTTAAAGGTTCTGGATCTTGGTTTGGAAGACCGTTTGACATCGAAAGTCGGACTGCTTTCCGGAGGACAGAGACAGGCAGTTACCCTGTTGATGGCAGCATTGAAAAAGCCACGTCTTTTGCTGTTGGATGAGCATACCGCAGCATTGGACCCTAAGACGGCAGCTAAAGTGCTGCAGGCGACGAATAACATCGTAAACAAAGACCATTTGACGACATTGATGATCACACACAATATGCGTGATGCGATCGCAAACGGAAATCGTTTGATTATGTTAAATAATGGAAAAGTTATTTTAGATATCGAAGGGGAAGAAAAGAAAAAGCTGACCGTAGACGATCTTCTTCATCAGTTTGCACAGGCGAGCGGAGAAGATTTTGCGAACGATCGTACCTTGCTTTCTTAATTCCTTTTCGGATCGAGGTTGTTATGAATTATAAAGAAACGAGACAATATATTCAGGCGGTACAGACCGGTGCCGCCATACAACCCGGTTTGGAGACTATTTCCCTCCTGCTTTCTAAGATAGGGAATCCTCAAGATGCGTGTTCTTTTATCCATCTGGCAGGGACGAACGGAAAGGGCTCTACGGGAACATTTATAACAAACGTATTGGCACAGAGCGGACGAAAAATAGGACGATATTTTTCACCCGCTCTTTTTTCGAAAAACGAAACAATACAATGGAATCAAGGGGAGGAAACTCACTATATCACGGAGAAGGAATACGAAGCCTGGTATGTGCGGATCGGAGAAGCCATTCACCGGATGAAAGAGAAAGGACAGCCGATTCCGACCGATTTTGAGATTGAAACGGCGCTTGCTTTTTTGGCCTTTTCGGAGTGGAAATGTGACCTTGTCGTACTGGAAACCGGTATGGGAGGGGCATTGGATGCCACGAATGTGGTAAAAAATGTAAAAATGAATGTCATTACGACCATTGCGATGGATCACCAAAAATTTTTGGGAGATACGATCGAAGAGATTGCAGTGCAGAAAGCCGGGATCATTACGAATGCAGCGCCGGTTGTGACCGTACAGGAATCGCCGGAAGCACTTCGTGTCATTCAAAACCGCTGTGAGGAGAAAAAAGCCCCTCTTTATGTTCTGGATCGAAACGATATCAGCGGTCTTTCCTGCGAGGCGGGAGAGACGAAGTTCTGTTATCGGGGCGAAACATATACCATTCGGATGTGCGGGCAGTATCAAGTCGAAAATGCGTGCCTTGCGCTTCTTGCCCTGCAGGTGTTGGAACCACTGCCGCTGGAGATCATTCGCAAAGGAATGGCAGAAGCAAGGTGGCAGGGACGGTTTGATTACGTGAAAAAAGAACCGGTATGGATCGCAGACGGGGCACACAATCCGCAGGGGATGGAAAGTCTGCTGGCATCGCTCCGACAGATGTATCCGGACAAAAAACGGATCGGGATCATGGGGGTATTTGCCGATAAGGATCATCGTAAGATGTGTCGGAAATTAGCGGAAGACAGCCGGTTTCAGAAGATCTTTACCATTCAGGCACCCGGACCGAGGGGACTTTCCGCTGAAAGTCTGGCAGAAGAACTTGCCTCTTTTGGTATGGCGAGCCGGTCCTGTACATCCCTTGCAGAAGCAGTGGAAGAAGTAAAAAAATTACAAACATTGGAAGAAGACACGATCGCGGTCTGCTTTGGTTCTCTTTCTTTTATGAAGGAATTCTATCAAATCATGGGAGAATGAGATTTTACATAGATTTTACATAAGGTATATTTGCATTTTACAATGGTATACTATCATGAAGAAGTGTGAAAAATATGTAAAATACGTGATTTGAAAGGAGAACCCCATGGACATTTTCAGAGTATTATCCATGCTTGGCGGCCTTGCCTTGTTTTTGTATGGAATGAATACAATGGGCGAGGGACTGACAAAAGTTTCAGGAGGAAAATTAGAGAGGATTTTGGAAAAACTGACATCTAGTCCGATCCGTGCCGTGTGCCTTGGTGCACTTGTGACGGCAGTAATTCAGTCGTCATCGGCAACGACGGTTATGGTCGTTGGCTTTGTGAATTCCGGTATTATGAAGCTGTCACAGGCGATCGGAATTATCATGGGTGCCAATATCGGTACGACGATCACATCGTGGATCTTAAGTTTGTCCGGGATTGAGAGTGACAATTTTTGGATGCAGTTTTTGAAACCATCGAATTTTTCGCCGGTTCTTGCGGTTATAGGTATCATTTTTATCATGTTTATCAATAACCAGAAAAAGAAAGATATCGGTATGATCTTAGTGGGGTTCGCCATTTTGATGTTTGGAATGGAGACGATGAGCGGTGCCGTGGCACCTCTTGCGGATGTGCCGGAATTTACAGGCATTCTTACCATGTTCAGTAACCCAATCCTAGGAATGCTTGCGGGACTTGTGCTGACGGCCGTGATCCAGAGTTCTTCGGCGTCTGTCGGTATTCTGCAGGCGTTATGTGCAACCGGTGCGATTACCTATGGAACTGCCTTTCCAATCATTATGGGACAGAACATCGGAACCTGCGTGACAGCTCTTTTGTCAAGTGTAGGAGCAAACCGGAGTGCGCGGCGTGCGGCACTGGTGCATTTGTATTTTAATGTGATCGGAACCGTAGTCTTTATGGTAGTTTTTTACAGCGTTCATGCCATTGTTCCATTTGGATTTGTAGAAGATACGGCTGGTCCGATGGGAATTGCTGTAATCCACAGTATTTTTAATGTAGTGGCAACATTATTACTGCTTCCATTTTCACGCGGCCTTGAAAAACTGGCCTATCTCAGTATTCCGGAGACGGAAGAAGAGAAACAGCAGAAAGAAATGGGAACACTTCTTGATGAGCGTTTTTTGGAGCAGCCGGCATTTGCCATGGAACGCTGTAAAAAAGTGGCAATGACAATGGCGGAAACTGCCAAACAGGGCTTTTTTGATGCGATGAGCCTTCTTGATGAATACGATGAAAAGACCGCGAGAAAAGTATATCAGAAGGAAGAAGAAGTCGATCATTATGAAGATGAACTGGGAAGCTATCTCGTGAAATTGAGTTCAAAAAATTTATCGCAGCAGGATGCGGAAACGTTATCCATGATTTTGCATTCCATCAGTGATTTTGAGAGAATTTCCGATCATGCGATGAACATCGAAGAGTCTGCGAGAAAGATAAAAGAAAAAGAAATAGTCTTTTCCGACAAAGCAAAAGAAGAATTGGATGTATTTGAAAAGATCATTCAGGATATATTAAATCTGTCGGTAACGGTGTTCTTGGAAGAAGACTCCGAGCAGGCAAGAGAGATCGAACCGATGGAAGAAGTTGTGGATAGATTGACAAAAAAAGTAAAAAAACGTCATATCAAACGTCTGGAAAAGGGAAAATGTACGATGGATGCCGGGCTGGTGTTAAATGATCTGGTAACCAATTTTGAACGTGTGGCAGATCATTGCTCGAACATTGGCGTGTGTGTGATCCAGAGCGAAGAAGAAGCCTTTGACACCCATGAATATCTGGATACGTTAGACAAGGGAAAAGATTCCTGGTTTAATGCAAGATATGAGTTGTATAAACAAAAATATATGCTGCCGTAACTGGTAGAAAAAAGCAGGAAATGCAAGAAGCAATCTTGAATAAAAGAATCCGTAAGCGGAGATACTAACCCCTGTTAAACTACTTACAGGAAAGGGGGAAGGTTCGTGAAATGGATTCGTCTGATCATTGCAGCTGGTATTTGCCTGCTTTTTCTTTTGTTCGGAAAAGAACTTTCTACCGGTGACTGTGAGGAAAAAATTGTACAGTATGTAGCACTGGGAGACAGTATCGCCGGGGGATATGGTCTGAAAGATGTGCAAAATGACAGTTATGTCGCTCTGGTACAGAAAAAACTGGAATCGGTCTGCGAAGGAGTGTATGCGTGGAATTTCGGGGAAAATGGATTAAAGAGCAAAGAATTGTTAGAGCGTCTTACCGATCCTTCCAATTCGCATTATGAAGAATACAATGAAGCGCTGAAAGAGGCGGATCTGGTTACGGTATCGATCGGCTCCAATGACCTGATGCAGTATTTATCCCAAAGCCCGGATGTGGAAAAACTAAAAAAAGAGGGCGATGTGCTGTTTTCCAAAGCATGTGCGGAGTTTCGAGTGACGCTGCCTCGGCTGGTAGAAGAAATCGAAAAAAGGGCACCGAAGGCAGAAATTGTTATGAATAATATTTACAATCCCTGCGATGACGTGTCATTTACGATGGATGAGGTCTTTGGGATCAATATCAAAAGTATCGCAAGCCAGTACATTGGAAGATTAAACAATAGTTATGAAGAGATTGAGACCTTGCAAGTTTTTGCAAATTCGGGTACAATAAAAGGAACGTCAAGAGTTCGGATAGCGGATGTGAGTTCCGCTTTTGCAGAAAGCCGGGAAGTGTGTGTCAACCGCATGATCTCGCTGCGTGGCATTGACCCGCACCCGAATAAGACCGGACATGCGCGGATTGCCGAGGAAGTGATCGGGGATCTTGATAAAGACGGATTTTTTGAAAGGATACAATGAAAAATGGAGATAAAAGGTGCAATATTTGATCTGGATGGAACGCTGTTAGATTCCATGTGGGTCTGGAATCAGGTGGATATCGATTTTCTGGGAAAACGTGGGTTTGATGTCCCGGCAGATTATCCGAAGGCCATTGCCGCGATGGGATTCCATGAGACGGCAGAATACACGATAAAGCGGTTTGCCTTAGAGGAAAAGGTGGAGGATGTGATCGCGGAATGGGACCGCATGGCAGCACAGATGTACCACGAGAGGGTTCAGATCAAACCCTATGTGCGGGAAGTGCTGGAATGGATGAAACAGCAGGGTATTCATCTGGGCGTGGCGACGGCTTCGTACCGCACCTTATTTGAACCCTGTCTCCGCCGAAACGGTGTATTTGAATATTTTGAAGCGGTTACGGAAACCTCCGAAGTAGAGCGGGGCAAGGGATTTCCGGACATTTACATAAAAGCGGCAGAGAAAATGAACTGTCGGCCGGAACAGTGTCTTGTATTTGAAGACATTACGAAAGGAATCGAAGCTGCACGAACCGGGGGATTCCGGACGGTTGCGGTATACGATCCGGCAGCGCAGGCAGAGTGGGAAGAGAATACGAAAAAAGCCGACTATCATATCGTGGAATTTAAAGAACTGCTGGAGCCGTCAAGTTTTCTCAACCGGCTGTAGTTCAATCTTGACGGAATGCAGAATTTCGTGTAGAATTAGATAGAGATAGTTTTAAAAAACTGCCATTTATTGGTAAAGATAAAGGAACGGGGACTGGCATGAAAAGTAAAAATGATGTAGATGTATTGATCAATGGTCGTAAATATACACTCTGTGGATTTGAAAGCGCAGATTATATCCAGAAAGTGGCTACGTATATTAACAGCAAACTTTCGGAATTTCAGAAAAAAGAATATTATGCCAATATGGATATTGATCTGAAAAATATTTTATTGGCGATCAATATTGCAGATGATTATTTTAAGGTGGACCGCGATGTCAAGTCTGTGATGAAAGACAATGAGCGCAAGGACAAGATGGTTCTTGAGATGAAGCATAAGATTTTGGAGCAGGAGACGGCAGAAGCGGACCTGAAACAGCAGATTGAGGAACTTCGTAAGACATTAGAGACGTCCGAGAAAAAAGTAGTGGAACTTAATGTCATCAATCAGGAAAATGTTTCCAAAGCAAACGAGGCGGAGAAAAAGATATCCGAAAGCGAAGCAGAAAAAACTTCAACAAAGACGAAGTTAGAGGCAGCGAACGAAGAAATCGAGCAGCTGAAAAAGGAAGTGGAAGAAGCTGCGAAAAAAGAAAAATCGCTGCAGGAAAAATATGATAAGCAGGAAGAAAAACTGGCGGATCTCCGCGAAAAGAGCAAAAAAGATCTGGCAGATGCAAAAGCCAAATATACGCAGGATGGCAAGAAATTGAAAGAAAAATTTGAGACAGCGAAAGCCGATCTTGTGAAAAAATATGAAGCAGCGAAAGCCGATATTAATAAAAAGGTGGAAGACGGAACGGCAGAATGGAAAGAAAAATATGAGCAAGGCGAGAGCGAACGCGGAGAATTGAAAGCCAAATTAGAAGCGGCAGAACGCCGTATTACGGATTTGGAATCGAGAAACCGCAAAGGAAAAAGATAAGAACAGAGAAATGGACGGGAAACAGCGGAGACACTTGTTTCTCGTCTGTCTTTCTATGGATGTTTCAGAATGGAGAGAACGATGAGTGTAGAAATATTGGCACCGGGCGGCTCGGTAGATGGGATTTATGCTGCCATGCTGCATGGGGCAGATGCAATTTATACAGGGACACAGCGGTTTTCTGCGAGAGCATTTGCAGATAATCCGTCGGTGGAAGAATTGTGTGATATTCTTGATTTTGCCCATGCCCGGGACAAGAAAATATACCTTACTGTCAATACACTTTTGACAGATGAAGAATTGGAAGACCATCTGTATGATCTTCTTTTGCCGCTGTATGACAATGGATTGGATGCGGTGATCGTGCAGGATATCGGGGTGATGCAGTTTATTCATGAGGCATTTCCGGATCTGGATATCCATGCAAGTACCCAGATGACGATTGTTACGGCAGACGGGGCAAACCAGTGGAAACCGTATGGAGTAACCCGCGTCGTGCCGGCGCGAGAATTGAGCATTGGAGAGATTGCCCAGATGCGAAAACATACGGATCTTGAGATGGAAGTGTTTGTTCATGGTGCCTTATGTTACTGCTATTCCGGGCAGTGTATGATGAGCCAGTCAATCGGCGGAAGAAGCGGAAACCGTGGAATGTGTGCTCAGCCATGCCGCCTTCCTTACCGGCTGTCATCCGGGAAAACCGGATATTATCTGAGCCCGAAAGACATGTGTACGCTCGGACAGGTGGGAGAATTGATGGATGCCGGCGTGGATTCATTTAAGATCGAAGGCCGCATGAAAAAGCTGGAATATGCCGCCTTGACAGCAAGATTATACCGTATGTATGCGGATGCGCACGAAGCGGGAATCCGGCCGAATGACAAAGAACTGGAAAAAGATGTAAAAAAACTGATGGATCTGTATAACCGTGGCGGATTCTGCAAAGGCTATTTATTTGAAAAAGACAAAAAAGAGATTATTTATAAGGATAAAAATGGGCATTATGGTGTCGAAGTGGGAACGGTTCTCCGCGTGAAAAAAGGAGAGGCCGTGTACCGGTTGTCAGAGGAGATTTCTTATCAGGACGTTCTTGAATTCCGTGATGCAAAGGGCGAAAAAGTGTACGAATATACGGTCAAAAACGGCTGCATTCCGCCTGCTGAGGTAGCGGCGAGATATCAAAAAGGCTGCGTGATAAAACCGGGTCAGAAAGTGTTCCGTACAAAAAATGCGGCCCTTTTACAGGAAATTGATGCAGCTTTGGAACAAGAAAAGAAGGAAGACAAGCTGCCGGTTCAGGGAATATTTCAGGCAGAAATCGGAAAAGAAATGCGCCTTCAGCTTTCCTGTGGAACGGTTTCCTGCGAAGTGACCGGAATCCATGCGGAACCGGCAAAAGGAAAAGCGGTTTCCGCAGAAGATGTCCGCAAGCGGCTTCAGAAGACCGGGGAAAGTGAGTTTACCTTTTCCGCTTTGGACGTTTCGGTGGAAGCGGGGGCGTTTCTGCCACTCGGACAGATCGCGGCGCTGCGCCGGGCGGGATTTGCCGAACTCGGACAGAAAATAAAAGAAAAGCAGTTGGAAAAACGCCGGAGAGTTCCTGCAAAACGGCCACAAAAGCAGGCAAGATCGAAAAAAGCAAAAAAAGAACATTTGTTTGTAAATGTGACAGATTTTCGACAAATTTTTGAGGTAAAATCAATTCAAACAGAAGGAAATTCAAAGATGATACCGGTTTTTCCGTTGGAATGGTTCCCGGGAAAGTGCTGGAAAAAACTGGCGGATGCGATGGGAGATCTTCCCTTTATGATTTCACTTCCGGTGATCTTGGATCTCCCCGCAAGGAAACATTTCCTGCAGATTTGGAAACAATATGGTCAGGAACTGCAGAAAGGAAATCTGACGGGGATTCTGATTCAGTCCCTGGAGCATTTGACGGTGTTAAAGCAACTGGAAATCGACCATCTTCCGCGGATTGCCGGACCACGTCTGTATCAGTGGAATGAGCGGACGAGAGAGGTATATCAGAAGTTGGGGATGGAAGACCATGTCAGTTTGGCTGCCGGAAGGCTTGCCGTGATGGTGACAAAAGGCTGCGTAAACCAGCAGACCGGAAACTGCCTTCGAACCGGAGGAAAGCCGGTGCCGCTGGAAATTACGACACCGAAAAAAGATGGTTTTGTCTCCGTACCAATCTGTGAATATTGTTATAATTTCTGCTATGAGAAAGAAGGAAAGGTACAGGAATTACAATGTGAGGATGATCTGCCGATGCTTGATCTGGCACTGGTAGAGCCTCATGACATTAGAAAGGTTTTGAAACAATGGAACTTTTTATCGTAGAGATGGCACGTTATGTGATCATTTTACTGTTTGCACTTTATACATTTTATTCATTCCGGGCTTTTGCCGGACATAATAAACAAAGGCAAAATCGTGTCTTTGCTGCGCAGCGAACTCTGACGCTGCTTCTGCATGCGGTCATGAGCGCAATCTTAATCATGGAAAATAAGGATATTATTTATGTCGGATTGTGGGCGGCAGAATTTGCCTTTTATCTTATTTTTATTAAAGTGTACCAGGCTTGTTATAAGGGCTTGTCAAAACTGGTGCTGAATAATATGATGATGTGCATGATGGTTGGTTTTGTCATTTTAGGCAGGCTGGCATCGGATTATGCGGTTCATCAGATCATTCTGGCAGCGGCGGCGATGGTGCTTTGCATCTTTGTACCGCTGATCATTGAAAAATTCCGAATTTTGGAAAAAATGGGATGGTACTTTGCCATCATAGGGATTTTGTTTTTGATGCTGGTTTTTGTGATCGGAGTGGAAAAATACGGATCGAGAAACTGGATCAGTGTCGGTGGAATTGCGATTCAGCCTTCGGAATTTGTAAAGATATTGTATGTATTTTTTATGGCATCGCTTTTATCCCAGACGACAAAATTTAAACATATTGTCATCATATCGGCGGTGGCCGCAGTCCATGTCGTGATCTTGGTGGCAGAAAAGGATCTGGGAGCTGCCTTGATCTATTTTGTGACTTATATTTTTGTGTTGTATGTGGCGACGACAAAAGTGCAGTATCTGGGAGCCGGACTTGCCGGAGGTACCCTGGCTTCGATCGTGGCATATCATTTGTTTTCGCATGTGAGGACCCGTGTGCAGGCATGGCGGGATCCCTGGGCAGAGATCCGCGGCGGCGGTTATCAGGTGGCGCAGTCTCTGTTTGCCATCGGAACCGGTGGATTTATCGGTATGGGATTAGGAAAAGGACTGCCGGGAAGTGTCCCTGTTGTAGAAAGTGATTTTGTATTTTCGGCGATTTCGGAGGAACTTGGCGGTGTGTTTGCTATCTGCCTGATCATGGTCTATTTGAGCAGTTATATTATGTTTGTAAATATTGCGATGAAGATGAAAAAACAGTTTTATAAACTAACTGCATTTGGACTCAGTGTGGTATTTATCTTTCAGGTCTTTTTATGTGTCGGTGGCGTGACAAAATTTATTCCATCCACCGGAGTGACACTTCCTCTTATCAGTTACGGAGGAAGTTCCATTGTGACGACGATCATTATATTCAGTGTCATACAGGGTATGTATGTGTTAAACGGAAAAGAGGAGGAGAGCCTTGAAGAAGAGACAGAAAAAGAACCTTCCAAACGAAAATCCAGAGGATAAGAAAAAGCATAAACGGATGAACCGCGAGATGGCTACGGTAACGTATCTTGTCATGGCACTGTTTGTCTTTATGGCAGGGTATGTGATCTGGTTTTTGTCGGGAGATACGGATCGGATTTTGAATAACAGTTACAATAAGCGTCAGGATTTGATGGCAGAACGAGTGACAAAAGGAAGTATCCTTTCCGATAGCGGAGCGGTGCTTGCCAAAACACAGAAAACCGGAAGCGGAAATGAAGTAAGAGTATATCCTTATGATGGTTTATTTGCGCATGTGGTAGGGCGTGCGACACATGGAAAGACCGGACTTGAGGCGTCTGAAAGTTATACGATGCTGACTTCCGGTATCAATCAGATGACCGCACTGATCAACGAATTAAAAGGGAAGAAAAATCCCGGAAATGATGTGGTGACGACACTCAATCTGAAAATGTCGCAGACGGCGAGTGAAGCTCTCGGAAGTCATCGGGGAGCGGTGGTGGTTATGGAGCCGGACACAGGTAAGATTTTGTGTATGGTGTCAAAACCGACGTATGATCCAAATCAACTGGAGGCGAACTGGGAAAGACTGACCCAGGCTTCTTCGGACAATTCATCGCTCTATAACCGTGCGACACAGGGATTGTATCCGCCGGGATCGACGTTTAAATTGTACACGCTGCTGGAATACATGCGTGAAAATGAGGACTTTAACAAATTTTCATACCGCTGTACCGGAAAGATCGGAACCGGAGACGGGAGCATCCGTTGTTATGGCAACGAAGTGCATGGAAAGGTCAATCTGAAGCAGGCATTTGCGGAATCCTGTAATGCTGCCTTTGCGCAGATCGGAAGCGGATTGAATACGAAATCCTGGACAAAATTATGCGAACAGTTTTATTACAATACGACATTGCCGATTAAAGAACTGGAGCAGAAGTCTTCCCGGTTTTCACTGGATAAGGCAGCGACCGGAGATATTATGCAGGCGGCGATCGGACAGGGAACGGTTCTGACGACACCACTGCAAAATAGTTTTCTTGTAAGTGCAGCGTTAAATGATGGGGTATTGATGAAACCGTATTTGGTTGATTGCATTCAGACGCATGATGGTGACGTGGTCACAAAGAATGAGCCGGAGCAGGCAAAACAACTGCTGTCTACGGAAGAAGCCGCTGTTTTGAGAAGATATATGCGGGAAACCGTGACGAGTGGAACGGCGACCGCCCTTTCTACCAGTAATTATAAGGCGGGTGGAAAGACGGGATCAGCGCAGTATAAGGCGGGTTCCAGTGACTCGCATGCCTGGTTTGTCGGTTATGCAGTAAAAGGTGAGAAGAAACTGGTTGTCAGCATCGTAGTAGAAGGTGCCGGTACGGGAAGTGCTTATGCTGTGCCGATTGCAAGAAAGATTTTTGATCAATATTTTTAATGATTGGAAATGGAGGTAAACGGGAATGAAAAAATGGATTTCTAAAGTTTTTTTACTCAGTATGTTGTTTGTTTTTGCCACGATTATTCCGGAACGACAGACAAATGCAGCAGAAGAGTATACGTATTATCTTACCATTAACCATGTATATCAATATGAAATTACGAAAGAACAATTTGAGAGCATCCGTGGAAGCTGGGATTCGCTGACAGCAGAAGGTGTGTTAGAGATTGCCAGACAGATTGTCCCGGAGGAGCGGATTCCTTCCCGGGTTACGAATATCGGTATTCGTGCAGTGCCAAAAAGCAGTGCGGAGGGTACACTTCCGGCGTATCCGTTTGATTCGGCAGAAGATTCCGCGACAGACAATGATTTTGTAATCTCACAGGGCGTTCTTTTGCAGTATAAAGGGAACGAGGAAGTGGTGACCATTCCCGAGAATGTTACGGCGATTTATCAGGGAGCCTTTATGCAGAATACGGCAGTAAAAAAAGTAGTAATTCCGAAAACGGTAAAAAGTATCGCGAATGCCGCTTTTTATCAATGCCCGAATCTGAAAATTATTGTTTGTGCAGGCAGGGCGGATTCCGTCGGTTCCTATATGGTGTATCAATGCAATGCTCTTGTAAATATGGTAGCCCCGAAAGGCTCGAAGGAATACGCGTATGCGAAAGAGCATGAGATTCCGGTTGCGGTCAACGAAAAAATAGCGTTGGAAGCCAAGAAACTTCATCTTTTGAAAGGGGATAAGCATACGGTAAAATTGTATAATGCTCTGGGGACTGTTCGCTGGGGTTCTTCTGCACCGTCCATCGTATCGGTGGATACCAAAGGAAAACTGCAGGCAAAAGGAGTGGGCAAAGCGAAGATCACAGCGCGGTTTGGAGGAAAGAAATATACTCTTACGGTGCAGGTTCAGACAAAGTCCGAAGATAAAAGAGTAGATCAAGTAATAAAAAACGTGATCAAAAAGGGAATGTCTACGCGTGATAAAGTAAAAGCCGTGCATAACTGGCTGATCCGCAATGTCAAATACGATTATGACAATTATCTGCGGGGGACGGTTCCGAAGGTGTCGCATACTTCGAAAGGGGCACTTGTGCGCGGACTGGCAGTGTGTGACGGATATTCCAAGGCCTTTAAGAAGATTATGAGAAAATTAAAGATCCCCTGCAGGATGCTCGCCGGGGTATCAGAAGGCGGCGGACATGCATGGAATCTTGTAAAAGTAGACGGAAAATGGCTTCATGTTGACGTGACGTTTGACGATCCTATCGTAAATGGCAAAAATACAAACACGCGACCGCGATATACGTATTTTCTAAAGACGGATGCCCAGATGCGGAAAGACCACGCCTGGTGATTATTTGCAAAAATGGGCAAAGTCTTTTGGCGACATATTTTCAGTTTTTAAGAAAGCCCGGTAAAAGGTAGAGTAATCACTAAAACCGGTCTCCAGATAAACCTTCGACGGAAGCGCGCCGGAGGTTATTTTTTGCTTTGCCATACTGATCCGTTTCAAAAGGATGTAATTGTGTATTGTAAGAGAAGTTTGTTTTTTAAACAACTTTGTCATTGTAAACTTATTGATATAAAAGCGCGCAGCCAGATCATCCAGCGAGAGAGGACTAGCATAATTGTCATTGATATAAGAAAGGATCTTGTCAATGACCGGATTTACATGCGTCACTTTTTTAGGCCCCATATCCATAAAAATGTGTTTATTGATCAATGTCACAAGCTTTGTAATACCGGAGCGGTTCATCATTTCTTTTTCGAAAATTTCCTGATTTTTATTTTTGTAAATCGTATACATTGCCTCATAAATCTGTTCATAATCCTTTTCATCCGAAATATGAAAATGAAAGCGTTTTTCTTCCATCGCCATCTGAAGCGGTGTGAGAAGAGAATGCTCGTTAAACTGGAATGATTTCAGACATGGCTCGGAAATATACATATAAATGCGGTCATAAATCTGATCCGGATTTTCCGGTAAAAGCTGGTGAATGGTAAAAGGAGGGATCACGATAATATCTCCGCGGCGTACATTGTAAATCTTGTCTTCAATGGCAAGTTTTACAGAACCGGTGCGAAAGATATAGATTTCATAAAAATTATGAGTGTGTGCCGGAATATCCGGAAAGTGATCGTTTGTCGTCTTGGTTGCCTCATAATAATAATCACCGGCAAGAGGTCGTTCCGATTCTCTTAATATATAGCGCATGTGTTTCCTCCAATCCAATTATGCGTTGTAATTATTTTCTATATTGCGATTATAAAAAAAGCATCTCCAAATGTCAATAGTTTGCAATACGTCAATGAAAAATAGACAATAAATGCAAGGAAGGAGTATAAATATGCAATCTTGAAATTGAAAAATATAAATGGCGGGCAAGAAATGCAATGTAAAAATAACGAAAATTGAGAGAAAACAAATTTTTTGTAAAAAAGTTTAGAAAAGGTATTGACAAAACGGAAAACGGATGGTAAGATATTGATTGTTGTGAGGCAAACATTTCACACATGCGGATGTGGCGGAATGGCAGACGCACAAGACTCAAAATCTTGCGGGGGTGACCTCGTGTGGGTTCAAGTCCCACCATCCGCACGAAAAGAACTTTGGTATGTACCAAGGTTCTTTTTTATGTTTATGAATAAAGAACTGCGGATCCCGTGTGCAGGGAAGAGCAGTTCTTTTTCGTTCAAATATTTATTTAGTAATACGTGTACCACGGCGGCCACGGATGAGATGATAAGCATCATCTAGATTTCCGATGATCGCGGTACGTTCTTCTCCTGAAGTGACAAATGATACACAGGCATCAATTTTTGGAAGGGTAGTGATTTCATCGAAATGTCCTTCATCCATCAATTGAATCGCTTCTTCGGAAGTCAACGCATCGATTGGTTTTCCATCTGCTTCCATCTGATCCCGTGCGGTCAGAATGAGAAGAGTAGAAGCGTCTAACATGTCTGCAAGTTTAGCCGCTGTGTAGTCTTTTTCGATAACAGCACTGGCACCTTTTAATTTGGTTCCCTGTTCCATAACCGGAATACCGCCGCCTCCGGCAGCAATTACGATCTGACCGGCATCGACAAGTGCCTTTACGGCATCGATCTCATAGATATCGACCGGCCGTGGAGAAGCGATGATTCTTCGGTAAGAGCCATTTTCTTCTACAACGTGGTTTCCTTTTTCTTCCTCTGCCTCAGCTTCTTCAGCGGTCATATAACGGCCGATCACTTTAGTAGGGTGGTTGAATGCTTTGTCAAAAGGATCTACGCGAACCTGTGTAATTACAGTGGAAACCGGTTTGAAGATGCCGCGGTTCAAAAGCTCTGAGCGGACGGCATTCTGCAGGTCATAGCCGATATAACCCTGGCTCATGGCACCACACAGGGACATCGGTGCTACGGTATAGCGTTTGTCCAGTCTTGCAAATTCGGTCATGGCGGTCTGAATCATGCCAACCTGAGGACCATTGCTGTGTGTGATGACAATCTCATACTTGGCTTCTACGAGATCTGCGATGGCTTCTGCTGCTTTTTTTACATTTTTCTGCTGCTCCGGAAACGTTTCTCCAAAGGCGTTTCTTCCAAGAGCGACAACAATTCTATTATTTTTCATATGGGTGTCCTCCCTTGTATAATGTACAATCTCAGACTATTATTATAGCAAATCTGCGGACAATAATCAACAAGAAGAAAGACAAAAAAGAAGTTGAAAAAAAATGCCATGTGAGTTATACTATTAATAACATTTGATGAGTTTCGAAAATACATTATGGGGCATGATAAAGAATCCTTTCGGATAGAGAATCACGAATCCGGGATGCGAAAAAAGTAAAGGAGGGGGTAGCGATGAAACTAGAATTTCTTGGGGCTGCTCACGAAGTGACAGGAAGCTGTCATTATCTTGAAATAGGCGATAAACGTCTTTGCGTAGACATTGGTATGGAACAAGGAAGAGATTTGTTCGAAAATCAGGAAATTCCTGTGAATGCGGCAGAAATTGATTACATACTGCTTACCCATGCACATATTGATCATACAGGACTTTTGCCGATGCTTTATGCCAACGGATTCCGCGGACAGGTATTTGCAACCAAAGCGACTGCGGAACTCAGTACGATCATGTTGCGTGACAGTGCACATATCCAGCAGTTTGAGGCAGAGTGGAGAAACCGGAAGGCCAAACGTTCCGGCGGGGAACCTTATGTACCCCTGTATACGATGGAAGATGCACTTGCGGCGGTAAGGCTTCTGATTCCATGTGATTATGATAAGAAAATTAAATTGTGTGATGAGATTACGATTCGGTTTACGGATGTTGGACATTTATTGGGATCTTCTTCAATTGAAGTGTTTGCTACCGAAAAGGGAGAATCCAGAACGATTGTATTTTCCGGAGATCTCGGAAATGTCAATAAGCCGATCCTGCGGGATCCGATTCCGACACACAGTGCGGATTACGTAGTCATGGAGTCTACTTATGGAGATAGGTATCATGGAGATACACCGGATTATGTTGCTGAACTGGCTGAGATCATTGAGCGGACATTTGCCCGTGGCGGAAATGTTGTTATTCCTGCGTTTGCGGTAGGAAGAACACAGGAACTTCTGTATTTTATCCGTCAGATCAAAGAACAGGGATTGATTACAACAAATCCTAATTTTGAAGTATATGTAGATAGTCCTCTGGCCGTAGAGGCGACAAGTATTTTCGGAAAAAATGTGAAAGAATGTTTTGATGAGGAAGCAAAGGCTCTGGTAGAAAATGGAATCAATCCATTGAGTTTTAAGGGATTGAAACTTTCTATCACCAGTGATGACAGTAAGGAGATTAACTTTGATCCAAATCCGAAAGTCATTATTTCCGCATCGGGTATGTGTGAGGCCGGAAGAATCCGTCATCATTTAAAACATAACTTATGGAGAGAAGACAGCACCATTGTCTTTGTAGGATACCAGGCAGTAGGAACTCTTGGCCGTTCTTTGTTGGAGGGCGCGACAAATGTCAAATTGTTTGGCGAGCCTGTGGAAGTACGGGCAGAAATTGTAAAGATATCCGGTATCAGCGGACATGCGGATAAAAAAGGTTTGATTCACTGGGTTACCAGTTTTGATGAAAAACAGCCGAAGCGTGTTTTCGTGGTACATGGAGAAGATCAGGTATGCGATAGCTTTGCGGAATGCCTGGAAAAAGAACACGGTCTGCCGGCGACAGCGCCTTACAGTGGTACGATATTTAATCTTATCACAGGAGAGTTTGATTATATCGCAGAGCCGGTTTATGTAAAGAAGAAAGAAGGGGCAAAGAAACGTGCGATGGATGTGTTTGGACGTCTGCTCCTGGCTGGCGAACGCTTGATGGCAGTCATTCGAAAGAACGAGGGACTCAGCAACAAAGAGACAGCCAAATTTACCGATCAGATCAACGCATTGTGCGACAAATGGGACCGGTAGTGATTTTGAAATTATGTGATATCCCAAGGGTCAGGTGGAAATTGTCCACATAATAATGTGGAGAGTTTCCAACGAGAGATTCCGGTATCATATGATATAAATATTTAACTTTCAGGAGGGTATTAAAAATGAAATTTTTTGTAGACACAGCAAAAATTGAAGACATCAAAAAGGCAAATGATATGGGAGTGATCTGTGGTGTAACAACAAACCCATCTTTGATCGCCAAAGAAGGCGGAAGAAGCCAGGAAGATGTATTGAAAGAGATTGCATCGATCGTTGACGGACCAATCAGTGGTGAAGTAAAAGCGACAACAGTAGATGCAGAGGGAATGATCGCAGAAGGTAGAGAAATTGCAAAACTTCATGAAAATATGGTAGTTAAAATTCCTATGACAGTAGAAGGATTGAAAGCCACAAAAGTATTGGCAAGTGAGGGAATCGCTGTTAATGTAACATTGATCTTCACGGCAAATCAGGCTCTTCTTGCAGCACGTGCAGGAGCAGCTTACGTATCTCCGTTCTTAGGACGTCTGGATGATATTTCACAGCCGGGAATCGATTTGATCGAATCCATCGCAGCTATTTTTGCAAACTATCCGGAAATCGATACTGAGATCATCGCAGCAAGTGTACGTAATCCAATTCACGTTACGGATTGTGCATTGGCTGGTGCAGACATTGCAACCGTTCCATATGGTGTTATCGAGCAGATGACAAAACATCCATTGACAGATCAAGGTATTGCAAAATTCCAGGCAGACTATAAAGCTGTATTTGGTGAATAAAACTAAAAGGAGATAGGTGTATGAATACGTTAGAATTAAAGAAAATGGCTAACGAAGTTCGTAAGGGTATAGTAACTGCTGTACATAGTGCAAAATCCGGACATCCGGGTGGCTCTTTGTCCGCTGCAGATATTTATACATATTTGTTCTTCGAAGAGTTGAATATCGATCCCAAAGATCCGAAAAAACCGGATCGCGATCGTTTTGTATTGAGTAAAGGACACACAGCACCGGGATATTATTCCGCGCTGGCACACAGAGGATTTTTCCCGGTTGAAGATTTGAAGACACTGCGTCATACCGGATCTTATCTGCAGGGACATCCGGACATGAAGCACATTCCGGGTGTAGATATGTCAAGCGGTTCTCTGGGACAGGGAATTTCTGCTGCAGTTGGTATGGCACTTTCTGCAAAATTGAGCAATGAAGATTATCGTGTATACACGCTTCTTGGAGATGGTGAGATTCAGGAAGGACAGGTCTGGGAGGCTGCTATGTTTGCCGGACACCGTAAACTGGATAACTTTGTGGCAATCGTTGATAACAACGGTCTGCAGATCGATGGTAAGATTGATGATGTATGTTCTCCTTATCCGATCGAGGACAAGTTTAAAGCATTTAACTTCCATGTGATCAATGTCGATGCACATGATTTTGATGCATTGCGCAAAGCATTTGATGAAGCAAAAGCAACCAAAGGAATGCCAACTGCCATTATTGCAAAGAGTATCAAAGGAAAAGGCGTTTCTTTCATGGAAAATCAGGCAAGCTGGCATGGAACGGCTCCAAATGACGAGCAGTATGCACAGGCTATGGCAGATTTAGAGAAAGTAGGTGAATCCCTGTGAGTGAAGTGAAAAAAATAGCAACTCGTGAGAGTTATGGAAATGCACTTGCAGAGCTTGGCGCAGAATATGAGAATCTTGTAGTTCTGGACGCTGACCTTGCAGCTGCGACAAAAACAGGAATCTTTAAGAAAGCTTTCCCAGATCGTCATATCGATTGTGGAATTGCAGAGTGTAACATGATGGGAATTGCTGCCGGTCTTGCAACAACCGGTAAAATTCCATTTGCAAGTTCTTTTGCCATGTTTGCAGCAGGACGTGCATTTGAGCAGGTTCGTAACTCCATCGGTTATCCGAAACTGAATGTAAAAATTGGTGCGACACATGCCGGAATCTCCGTAGGAGAAGATGGTGCGACACACCAGTGTAATGAAGATATCGCTTTGATGCGTACGATTCCGGGAATGGTTGTTATCAACCCGGCCGATGATGTCGAAGCAAAAGCAGCGGTACGTGCCGCTATCGAGCATGAGGGACCGGTATATCTTCGTTTTGGAAGATTGGCAGTGCCTGTGATCAACGATACACCGGATTACAAATTTGAACTTGGAAAAGGCGTTGTCCTTCGTGAAGGAAAAGATGTAACGATCATCGCTACCGGACTTCCGGTATCCGAATGTCTTACAGCAGCTGACAAACTGGCCGCTGACGGCATTGATGCAAAAGTGATCAACATTCATACCATCAAACCATTGGATGAAGACTTGGTCGTAAAAGCAGCAAAAGAGACCGGAAAAGTGGTTACCGTAGAAGAGCATTCTGTAATCGGCGGTCTCGGAAGTGCAGTTTGTGATGTACTCTCCGAAAAATGTCCGACACAGGTAATGAAGATCGGTATCAATGATACATTTGGTGAATCCGGACCGGCTGTAGAACTCGTTAAGAAATATGGCTTGGATGCAGACAGCATTTACGAAAAAGTAAAAGCGTTTGCCAAATAGAGAGCCTGAATAGTTACAAATTATGAATAACAAAAAGAACCTAAACGATGGGGAACCTCAAAGTTTAGGTTCTTTTTTTGCGGATTTCGTGGAAATTTTCACAAAAGTATGGTACGATAATAGGTATCAGACCACAGAATGGAGGAGTTTCATGGATTATCAATGCAAACCATTGAAAAAAGGGCGGTCGTACGAAGTGACTGTGCCGGGATCCAAAAGCATTACGAACCGCGCATTGCTGCTGGGCGCATTGGCAGAGGGAAAGACGTTAGTGCGAGGCGTGCTTTTCAGCGATGATTCCCGTGTGTTTATGAAAGCATTGGAGGAGATTGGATTCTCCGTGAAAATAGACGAAGAGAAAAAAGAAGTAGAAATCGAAGGACTTGGCGGACACGTACCAGCAGGCCCAGAGAGAAATGTGTATGTCGGAAGCGCAGGGACAGCGGCACGTTTCTTGACGGCGATGCTCGCACTTTCCGGAGAGCATTTTCTGGTGGAGTCTTCCGAGCAGATGAAGGCAAGACCGATGGAGCCGCTTTTGCGTGCACTGGAGGTGCTCGGAGTGACGTTTGAATATTTGGAAAAACCGTATGCATTTCCATTCCGCATCTGCGGAAGAGAGGAAAATGGGGTACGGGAAGTGGACTTGAATATTGATGCAAGCAGCCAGTTTCTGAGTGCACTTCTCCTCAGTGGAGTGATGTGCAGAGAGGGACTGCAGATTCATCTGACGGGGACAAGGGATGCAAGATCCTATGTACACATATCCATGAAGATGATGGAAGAATTTGGAGTACATGTGGAGCAGACCGGTGAAAACAGTTATTATGTAGCTCCGGGACAGACGTATCGGTGTGAAAAAGGCAGTTATCAGGTGGAACCGGATGTGTCCGCAGCCTGCTATTTCTACGGAATTGCGGCATTGTCAGAAAGCCGAGTGAAGGTAATGCATGTGCATTCTGACAGCACGCAGGGAGACATTCGATTCCTCGATGTATTGAGAAAAATGGGCTGCGGTGTCGAGGAGGAAAACGATGGCATCGTAGTAAAAGGACCGAAGAACGGGAAATTGCATGGAATCCATGTGAAAATGACAGATTTTTCCGATCAGACGATGACGCTGGCGGCAATTGCTCCGTTTGCAGAGGGAGAAACGGTCATTGACGGGATAGAACATATCCGCCGCCAGGAATCCGACCGGATCCGCGGAATCGTGACGGAACTTACCAGACTTGGCATCCGATGTGAGGAACGGGAAGACGGGATAACTATTTATCCCGGAAAAATCATCTCGGGAGAAGTGGAGACCTACGATGACCACCGGATGGCGATGGCATTTTCGCTGATCGGACAGGTTGTGGATGGCATCGTGATCAAAGATGCCGGGTGCTGCAAAAAGACATTTGAAGATTACTTTGATGTATTGACAAACCTTGATTTAGCATCTAAGATAGAAGAATAAGACAGCGACGAAAGGATAGAAGACGATGAAAAAAATAATCGATGTATTACAAGAAGTGATGGAAGGCGGATTTGAACAAGCCGGCTATGATAAGAAATTTGGATTTGTGACCGTTTCCAACCGCCCGGATCTCTGCCAGTATCAGTGTAATGGTGCGATGGCGGCAGCAAAACAGTATAAAATGGCGCCATTTCAGATTGCAGAAAAAGTAGTAGAAGCAGTAAAAGAGAATGATGTTTTTGAAAAAATAGAGATGGTGAAACCGGGATTTATTAATATAACCGTAAGCGGGAAACTGCTTGTAGATCTTGGAAAAGCCATGATGACAGAGGAAAAATTTGGTATTCCGGCGCCGGAAAAAGAGCGCACGGTAGTCATTGATTACGGCGGAGCCAATGTCGCAAAGCCACTTCACGTAGGACATCTGCGTCCGGCAATCATTGGAGAGAGTGTAAAACGTATCTGCCGCTTTATGGGAGATAAGGTGATCGGAGATGTGCACTTGGGCGACTGGGGACTGCAGATTGGTCTGATCATTAACGAAGTACGTCATCGTCAGCCGGAACTTCCGTATTTTGATGATAATTTTACGGGAGAATATCCGAAAGAGGCACCATTTACGATTTCGGATCTGGAGCAGATCTATCCACATGCAAGCGGATATGCGAAAGAGCACGAAGATTACATGCAGGAGGCGCAGCAGATCACAGCACAGCTGCAGGAAGGACATCCTGGATATATCGCCTTGTGGCAGCACATTTTGTCCGTATCGATCGAAGATTTAAAGAAAAATTATGATAAATTAGACGTTCATTTTGACCTTTGGAAAAAAGAGAGCGATGCCCAGCCTTACATCCCGGATATGGTAGAAAAGATGAAGGCAGACGGACTTGCGTATATGAGCGAAGGTGCACTGGTTGTCGATGTGACCGAAGAAGGGGATAAAAAGGAACTTCCTCCGTGTCTGATCGTAAAATCAAACGGTGCTTCCCTGTATGCAACGACCGACCTTGCTACAATTGTAGAACGAGAGAAATTATTCCAGCCGGACGAGATCATTTATCTGGCAGATAAACGTCAGTCTCTGCATTTTACCCAAGTGTTCCGTGTGGCAAAGAAAGCGAAGATCACAAGACCGGAAGTCGGACTTGTATTTATCGGGTTTGGTACGATGAACGGAAAAGACGGAAAGCCGTTTAAGACAAGAGATGGCGGGGTTCTTCGTCTGCAGGCACTTCGTGAACAGATCAACGAAGAAGTGTATAAGAAAATGATGGAAAACCGTGATTATGAAGAGACAGAGGCGAGAGAAATCTCCGAGACAGTTGGTCTTGCCGCATTGAAATACGGAGATCTGTCCAATCAGGCATCCAAAGATTATATTTTTGATATCGAGAGATTTGCGTCCTTTGAGGGAAATACAGGTCCTTATATTCTGTATACGATCGTCCGAATCAAATCCCTTTTGGCAAAATACAGCCAGAATGGTGGCAGCGTGACAGAAAAAGGGGAAGCAGAGAAGCTGATGACACCGGACAGCCAGAGCGAGACCAATCTGTATCTCACACTTGCCAAATTTGGTGATATGATGGAAGCTGCTTACAGCGAAAAGGCACCACACAAGATTTGTCAGTTTATTTATGAATTAAGTGAAAACTTCAACCATTTTTATCATGAAAATTCGATTCTGGCAAATGAGAATGAAGAGCAGAAAGCATCGTATATCCAGCTTCTGATCTTAGTGAAAAATGTGCTGGAGCAGTGCATTGATCTGCTTGGATTCCAGGCACCGGAAAAAATGTAAGAAAGTCGAGGCGTGAGTTCATGTATCGAGAAGTATCAAGATTGATCATGTATGGTAATCTGGGTCAGGATGAAATTTTAATGCGACTCAGTGATATCTTTAAAGAAATAGAAGAAGATAAAGAATGTGCACAGAAAGAAGCTCATGTGCGGGCTCTTTACGACCAGATCTACCGCATTCTGGATCTGGCGACAAAGTATGGATTTGATAATAATTTATGGCAGTGTTACATCGCCTATCTGCTTGCCACTGACGAAAATCCGTTTAGTGTGATCTGTGAAAAAGTGGGAGCAAAGACAGACGATGCCGCCAGTGTGAATCAGATCGTGAAACAGGACATGGAGTGTTTTTACAAATTATTCCATTTTGATTTTGAGGCGATCGAGACACTTTTGGAAGTGAAATGTTTTTCTATTTTGACAGAGTATCATTCGATGGCAAAAGCGGAAAATACATACAATAAGAGTGTCAGCGAGAAAGTAAAAGAACTTGCCGGAGAACTGAGAAAAGCAAAAGATGCGGAAGATTTCTTTGACATTGTGACGAATTTTTACCGAGTTTATGGCGTTGGTAAATTCGGATTAAATAAGGCATTCCGTGTGACGCATACGAGCACCGGAGAATTGAATCTGGCTCCGATCACGCACACGAGTGATGTGACATTGGAGCATCTCGTAGGGTATGAGATCCAGAAAAAGCAGCTGGTTGACAATACCGAGGCATTTGTGAAAGGACGAAAGGCAAATAACTGTCTTTTGTTTGGTGACAGCGGAACCGGAAAATCCACATGTATTAAGGCAATATTGAACCGGTATTATGATCAGGGACTGCGCTTGATCGAAGTGTACAAACACCAGTTTCAGGATCTGTCTGCCATCATTGAACAGGTGAAAAACCGCAATTACAAATTTATTATTTATATGGACGATCTGTCATTTGAAGAATTTGAGATTGAATACAAATATTTGAAAGCGGTGATCGAAGGAGGCTTGGAAGTGAAGCCGGATAATGTGCTGATCTATGCGACTTCGAACCGTCGTCATTTGATCCGCGAGACATGGAGTGACCGTTCGGATATGGCAAATGACGAATTACACCGTTCCGATACGATGCAGGAAAAATTGTCGCTGGTTGCCCGCTTTGGTGTCAGCATCAATTTCTCCAAGCCATCCAGAAAAGAATATGAGGATATTATTCTTGGGCTGGCGGCAGAAAATCCGGATATCCGGTTGTCGAAAGATGAACTTCTTTTGCAGGCCAACGCATGGAGTGTACGAAATGGTGGATATTCCGGCCGTGTAGCGGAACAGTTCATCATTCATTTGAAATCGATAGAATCATAGAAAGGACAGGTGGCCTTATGTGGGAATGCTTTTTCCCGGATTCGCGCGCTGCCTCTGCGTATGAGATCACTTACGAAGCGTATTATGAAAAAGGATATCGGGGAATTATATTTGATATCGATAATACGCTAGTCGAGCATGGCAGAGATGCGACAAAGAGAGCGGTGGAATTGTTTGAAAAACTGCGTGAGATCGGTTTTGCGACGGCATTGCTTTCCAACAATAAAAAAGAAAGAGTCGACCGCTTTAACAAAGAAATTGGCACACATGTGGTCTGGAAGGCCGGAAAACCCGGCAAAAAAGGATATCTTCTGGCAATGGAAAAGATGCACACGACAAGAGAGACGACATTATTTGTCGGAGATCAGCTGTTTACCGATGTATGGGGCGCAAAAAGGCTGGGAATCCGCAATGTGCTCGTAAATCCCATTGATAAAAAAGAAGAGATTCAGATCGTGCTAAAACGCTATCTGGAGCGGATTGTTTTGAAATCGTATGAAAAGCAGTCCGGATTGGAGATGACAACAAAATGAAAGAATTTTTAGAACAGTATAAATTGGATGCGGTCCTTGTTCATACCCCTGCCAATATGCGTAATATCAGCGGATTTACAGGAGAGGGACTGGTCTATACATCCAAAGAAGATGCCTGGATCCTCACCGATTCCCGTTATACGATCGCGGCGGCAGAGGAGAGCAGAGGCTTTGAAGTGCTGGAATATAAGAAAAATATTCAGCAGTATCTTGTGGAAAAAATTGTAAAAGAACATCCGGAACTGGCGGAAAAACCGTTTCGTATCGGATTTGAAGATGCTGTTATGACGGTAGAGACCTATCGGACGTTGGAAGCACTGTTTGAAAAGATGAATCTGAAGCAATGGGAACTGGTTCCATTGCATAAAAAATTAGATAAAATGCGCCAGATCAAAACGCCGGAAGAAATCGCATCGATAAAAAAAGCCGAGGCAATCGGGGATGAGGCCTTTACCAAAGTGGCAGACTGGCTGACAAAATGTTACCGGGAAAAAACGTCTGTGACGGAAAAACAGGTAGCGGCACACATTGAATTTTATATGCGGGATGCCGGAGCGGAGGGAACGAGTTTTGATACCATCGCGGCAAGCGGAATCCATTCTTCGATGCCACATGCCGTGCCGACGGATAAAGTGCTGGAAGAGGGCGATTTTCTGACGATGGATTTTGGCTGTCTCGTCAATGGATATTGTTCCGATATGACGCGTACGATCGTGTACGGTAAGGCCAATGAAAGACAAAAAGAAATTTACGATGTCGTTTTGCAGGCACAAATGGCGGCACTGCATGCGATAAAGCCGGGAATGACAGGAAAAGAGGTTGATGCCATTGCCCGCAATGTCATAAAAGAGGCCGGTTACGGTGATTGCTTCGGTCACAGCCTCGGACACAGCGTAGGCCTTGAAATCCATGAGACTCCCTGCTTTTCTCCGAGAGAAGAGAGTGTGATCGAGCCGGGAATGGTCATTACGGTAGAACCGGGAATCTACGTAGAAGGATTTGGCGGAGTACGCATTGAAGACGTCGTCGTGATCACGGAAGACGGCTGTGAAAACATCACACATTCCCCAAAAGAAAGGATGGAAATACAATGACAAACAGACCTAAGATCTGTATCCCGATCACTTCGGTAACACGGGATGAGATTACGGATACCGCGCGGAAATTTGCCACCCTTCCGGCAGAAATGGTGGAATGGCGTGTGGATTTTTTTGCCGGGTATGAGAGAGAGATTCCGGCAGTAACGAAAGAATTAAAGGAAATTCTTGGAAATAAGGAATTGATAACGACGATCCGTACGACGCACGAAGGCGGCGAAAGCAACGGAGATCGTTTCCCATATAAAGAGACAATCTGTAAGATTTTAGCAGAGGGAAAAACCGATTATATCGATGTGGAGATCCATCGTGGAAAAGAACTTGTGTCGGAAGTTGTTTCGAAAGCGAAAGAAAGCGGAGTAAAGGTGATCGGTTCGTATCATAATTTTGAAAAAACCCCTTCGGAAGAAGAATTGACGGTTGTTTTAGAAGAGGCACGTGAACTTGGTGTGGATATTGGAAAAGCAGCCTGCATGCCGGCTGGGACCGAAGAAGAGCAGCGGGAAGATGTTATGCGGCTTCTGTCTGCTACTGAGAAGATGTGTGAAACGCATCCGGAATTTCCACTTATCACGATGAGCATGGGGAAAGCCGGAGAGATGTCAAGATTGTATGGTGGTTTGTATGGATCGACCGTATCGTTTGGCTGTGCCGGAAAGGCTTCTGCACCAGGGCAGATTGAATTGGATCCTATGACGGCGGTCTTTGATAAGATCTACGCCGGTGGAGAACAGATCAGTCTGATCGGATTTATGGGGGTAGGAAAATCTACAATATCCCGTAAACTTCATGAACTTACCGGTCGTCCGGAAGTAGACACAGACAAGCGCATCGTGGAAGAACAGGGCTGCCCGATTTCTCAGATTTTTGAGGAAAAAGGCGAGGCGTATTTCCGACAGTTAGAGACTGATCTCATCGATGAACTGGGAACCCTTCCGCCGGGAATCATTTCCTGTGGCGGTGGAATGGCACTTCGCGACATCAATGTGAAAAAACTGCGTGCCATCGGAAATATCGTACTTTTGACCGCAACGCCGGAGACCATCTATGAACGGGTGAAAGACAGCACAGATCGTCCATTGTTAAATGGCAACATGAATGTGCCTTATATCCGGCAGTTGATGGAAAAACGCCGCCCATTTTATGAAAAAGCAGCGACCATCCGTGTGGCGACCGATGGAAAGACGGCGACGGAAATTGCGGAAGAAATTATAGAAAAATGCAAATAATATCAATTCTATGGAAAGTTTTTCTTGAAAAAATCTTTCAAATATAATAAAATAGTGAGTAGATATATTGCTTTTATCAAGAACAATACTTGCAGAGGAGTTCTGCATATAGAAAATTTTAGGAGGAACTGTTATGATTTCAGCAGGAGATTTTAAAAACGGATTGACAATTGAGATTGATGGTGTTGTATACCAGATTCTTGAATTTCAGCACGTAAAACCAGGAAAAGGTGCCGCATTCGTACGTACAAAATTAAAAAATGTAGTGGATGGTGGAGCTGTAGAAAGAACTTTCCGTCCAAATGAAAAATATCCTCAGGCTCATATCGACAAGAAAGATATGCAGTATCTGTATTCTGAGGGTGATATGTATAACTTCATGGATATGGAGACATACGATCAGATCGCATTGCCGGAAGAGACCGTAGGCGACGCAATGAAATTTGTAAAAGAAAACGATATGGTTAAGATGGTTTCTTACAAAGGAAACATCTTCTCTGTAGAGCCACCGATGTTCGTGGAATTGGAAGTAACAGAGACAGAGCCTGGTGTAAAAGGCGACACTGCTACAAACGTTACAAAACCAGCTACGGTTGAGACAGGTGCTCAGGTAAATGTACCGATTTTCGTAAACCAGGGAGACAAGATTCAGATCGATACACGTACCGGCGAATATTTGAAACGAATCTAATTTAATGGATAGAAATTAGAACGAAAACCCTCTTTACCATGTTTTGGTAAGGAGGGTTTTGATATTAACGGAAAAGAGAAGTCAGATAAAGCGACAAGACGTAGTAATTAAAACCATGATGACGTGGTTTTAATTGCTACGATTGACAAATAAATCGGGCTATTTTATAATATTTATAGACGACGGCGAGTATCGCAAAGAGTGTGGTGGCGCCGTCACTGTTATGTATACAAGTATGGTTTGATTTTTTGGAGGATTGACATGGCTATAAAAATAATTGGAACGGGAAGTTATTTACCGGAAAATGTGGCAGATAATCATTTTTTGTCAACAATCGTGGATACCAATGACGAATGGATCAGCCAGCGTACCGGAATCAAAGAGCGGCGGCTGTCAAGCGGAAGCAAAGAGGGGACAACCTATATGGCGACGCAGGCAGCAAGAAATGCGATGGAAGATGCCGGTGTGACGGCGGAGGAAATTGATCTGATCATCGTGGCTACGGTTTCGGCAGATACGTATGTACCGAATACTTCCTGTCAGGTGCAGGGAGAGATCGGAGCGATCCGCGCAACCTGCTTCGACCTGAATGCAGCTTGTTCCGGATTTTTATTTGGCTTAAATACAGCAGATGCCTATCTGGAAACCGGGATGGCAAAGACGGTTCTTGTCATCGGTGCAGAGACATTGTCGCGTGAAGTGGACTGGTCTGACCGCAGTACATGTATTTTGTTTGGGGATGGCGCGGGTGCTGCCATTCTGCGTAAAGTGGAAGGAAAAGGTGGTATCCTTGCGAGTGTAACCGGTTCCGATGGTACACAGGGTGAGGTGCTTACCTGTAAAGGACGAGGAATCCAGAATCCATTTTACAAGAGCCGCAGAAAGAAAGATTATATTCAGATGAATGGCCAGGCCGTATTTCGTTTTGCAGTGACAACGGTGCCAAAATACATCAAACAGATTTTGAAAAAGACGAATACGGAAGCAGATGAAATTAAATATTTTGTGCTTCATCAGGCGAACCGCCGTATCCTGGAATTGATCGCCAAGCGTCTGAAAGTAGACATGGATAAGATTCCGATGAATCTGGATCACTATGGAAATACGTCATCGGCAAGTATTCCAATCCTTCTTGACGAGCTGAATAAAAATGGTCTTCTGGAAGAGGGAGATAAATTAATCTTGTCCGGCTTTGGCGGCGGACTTACGTGGGGAGCTGTTTTGCTTGAATGGTAAGAAGATACAGATTGATCTGATCACCGGATTTTTGGGATCCGGAAAGACGACATTTATTAAAAAATATGCGGTCTATTTTCTGAAGCAGGGAAAGAAACTGGGAATCCTGGAAAATGATTTTGGAGCCGTCAATGTAGACATGATGCTTTTGCAGGATGTCATGAGTGATTCGTGTGACGTGGATATGATCGCGGGGGCATGTGACAAAGACTGCCATCGGCGCAGAATGAAGACAAAGCTGATCGCGATGGGGATGCTCGGATATGACAGAGTATTGATCGAGCCCTCCGGGATTTTTGATGTCGATGAATTCTTTGATATTTTACATGAAGACCCGCTCGAACGATGGTATGAGATTGGTAATGTGATCGCTATTGTGGATGCTTCCATGCCGACAGAAATGTCGAAAGAAGCGGAGTATCTTTTTGCCACACAGATTTCATGCGCAGGACAGATCGTTTTCAGCAAATGCCAGGAAACGACGACAGAACGTATCGAGCAGACGATACAGCAGATGAACGCGGTGATGGAACAATTTGGCTGTAAACGGCGGTTTCAGAAAGGTGACATTCTGCTAAAAGACTGGGAAGATTTGGAAGACAAAGACTTCTTGAAAATTGTATCCGGTGGCTATACGACAGACCGTTTTGCAAAATTGTGGTTCGAAAACGAAGACGCATTTTCGACGCTGTATTTTATGGAGCCGACGGTTTCTTCCGATAAGGTTTCGGAGATTACGGATCGCATTATGAACAATCCGGCTTGCGGAAAGGTAATCCGTATGAAAGGCTTTTTTAAGACCCCGGAGGGGAGCTGGATCGAGTTAAATGCGACGACGGAAAGCAAGAAAATAGAGCCGATCAAAGAGGGCCAGGAAGTGGTTATCGTGATCGGAGAACAGTTAGTAGAAGAAGAGATACGAAAGTATTTGTATGAGGAGCCTGCCCGGTAAAGAGCAGGCTTATTTATTTCATGCCGCGGATCGCATACATTGGAATAGCGAAGAGAAAAATGCCGCCGATCATATTTCCCACGGTGACAAAGAACATATGATGCAATAATGTGAGCAGGGAGATGTTGTCAAGCAGAAGGTAGCCAATGGTAAATGTTGACATATTGGCGATGCAGTGTTCAAAACCGCAGATCACAAAGGTGGTGATGATGCCGGCGATCACAAGAATTTTGCCGCTTTCGGATTTCATCCGGGTACCGGTCCACACCGCAAGGCAGACCAGAAAATTACATAAGATGCCACGCAGTATCAGTTCGGTAGGGCTGATACTTATTTTGTCCATAAAGAAACTTTTGTAAAATTCTGTTAAAATTTGGCGCGAGGCACCACTGGCGACAAAAAGCAAAGACAGTCCCGCTGCGCCGATGAAGTTCCCGATATAGTTAAAGATCCAGATGCGAAGGACATCTCGCAACTGGCATTGTTCCAGTAAATAGCCAAATGTCATGGTCATGGTATTGCCGGTAAAAAGTTCGCCGCCCTGAAAGACAACCAAAATGATCGCGATGGAAAATACGACAGAGCCGATCATTTTTCCGACGGCAGGAGAAGTGGCTAAAAACGTAGCATTTACAACTTGTGACAGCATGGTTGCGATTACGATAAACACACCTGCCTGTATGCTGCGTAATCCGTATTTGACAGGCGATTTGCGGCAGACCTCTGTTTTCTCGCCGGCAGCAATGCCTAATTTTGCAATTTCTTCGATATACATAATTGCCTCCCTGATTGTGTTGATACCTTTATTATAGGTTTTCCACTTGTCGGATTTCAATCCCTTTTTGCCGATTAAAATGATACTCTTTCTCAATTAAATTATGCTTTTCATGGGGCAAAATATGTGCTAGAATGAAAGGCGGAAAGGTTGGTTTTTACTATGAAAAAAGAAGAAAAAACAAATGTAATGCGTGTGTTAGACGCGAAGAAAATTTCTTATCAAAGTCATAATTATGTGGATTCCGGCGCAATTAGCGGAACAGAGGTTGCAAAAGCGCTGGGACAGAATCCGGATGCGGTATTTAAAACATTGGTTACCGTAAGTAAATCGAAAAAATATTATGTATTTCTCGTGCCGGTCGAAAAAGAACTGGATCTGAAAAAGGCGGCAGCCTGCGCCGGTGAGAAAAAGATAGAGATGCTGAAAGCAAAAGAACTGCTTGGACTTACCGGATATATTCACGGGGGATGTTCGCCGATCGGCATGAAAAAGTTTTTCCCTACGTTTATCGATAAAAGTGCAGCAGAGCAGGAAACAATCTGTTTCAGCGGCGGAAAGATCGGATTTCAGGTGCAGCTCAGGTTAGAGGATCTGAAAAAAGTGATCCGGTTTGAACTGGCGGATATTGTGGAGGAATAAACAATAAGTTATAATCCCTATTTCCCCGGCATAAGTTAGTAAAAAACGCCGGGGTTTTATTATGGAACCAAATTCAATAGAAATAGAAAAAGAAAAACTCATCTTATTTACCAAAGTGGGGGCAATCGTTCTGACTTCACTGCTTCTTCTGGCTACCAGCATCCATTTTTATCCGCAGACAGTGGCGACACTGAATACGAAACTCGGGCAGGGAATCGCGGCAAAAGAACTGCCGATCTATTGTGTGGATAAGGGGGAGGAAAAGAAGATCGCGCTTAGTTTTGATGCCGCTTGGGGAAATGAAGATACTGCTAAGATTTTAGAGATTTTAAAGAAAAACAATGTGCGTGTTACCTTTTTTATGACGGGAGGCTGGGTTGAAAAATATCCGGATGATGTAAAGGCGATTGCAGCTGCGGGACATGATCTGGGAAATCACAGCGAAAATCACAAACAGATGTCTCAGCTGTCAGCGGAGCAGTGTAAGGAAGAATTGTTGAAACCGCATGAAAAAGTAAAGGCATTGACGGGAAAAGAGATGATTCTTTTCCGGCCGCCGTATGGGGATTACAATGACAATCTGATCCGGGTATGCAAAGAGATCAATTATTATCCGATTCAGTGGGACGTAGATTCTTTGGACTGGAAGGATTACGATGCCGATACGATTGTGCGCCGGGTGACGGAACACAAACATTTGGGAAATGGTTCCATTATTTTGTGCCACAATGGCGCGAAACATACGGCGGAGGCATTGGATACGATGATTAAGACGTTGAAAGAGAAAGGATACGAGCTTGTGCCGATTTCAGAATTGATCATGAAAGACAATTACGAGATCGATACGGAGGGCAGACAGCATAAGGCCAGATGAATTTAGGCTTGTATTTTTATGCCAATTTATGGTATGATAAAGATAAGTACATAAGGTGAGGTGACTAACATGATTAACAGAATCCATTTGGAAATGATTAAATTGTATCGCGGGGATCCCAAGAGAATCCAGCATTTTTGTAAAGTACACAGTTATGCGAAATTGATCGCGGAAACCGAAAGAGTCGATGAAGGAGATGTCTTTGTTATCGAAATTGCGGCGTTGACGCATGATATCGGCATTCATCTGTGTGAGGAAAAATATGGCGACTGCAATGGAAAATTACAGGAGCAGGAAGGACCGGCTCTTGCAGAAGAATTATTAACGAAAATTGAAATTACCAAAGGCGTGATCCGCCGGGTGAAATATCTGATCGCACACCATCATACCTACGAAAACATTGATGGAATCGATTACCAGATTCTTGTCGAGGCAGATTTTCTTGTAAATTTCCTGGAGGACAATGTGCCAAAAGAAAATATAAGAAAAGTTTACGAAACGATATTCAAGACCGAGACGGGAAAGCAAATGTGTGAAGAAATGTTTTTGCAATAAAAAGGATGACTGTCATATTGAAAACAATGTGGCAGTCATTGTTTTATGTGCCGGATAAAAGGATAGAGAATCGAGAGCAAAAAATGAAACATACAAGAGAATTGACACAAGGAAATATTTTAATCGGGCTGTGGGCCTTTGCCGTGCCGTTGATGCTTGGCAATGTGATGCAGCAGTTATACAATCTGGTCGATACGTGGGTGGTCGGCAAATATATCGGGGAGCAGGCGCTTGCGGCAGTGGGAGCTTCTTATACGCTGATGACATTTTTGACGTCGGTGATCCTAGGACTCTGTCTGGGCGCGGGAGCCTTTTTTTCGATGGCATACGGAAAAAAAGACTGGGATGTCTTTCGAAATGGTTTGGTCATGTCGTTTACGGCAATCGGTGGGCTGGCGTTCATTGTGATGGCAGCCATATATTTATTACTGAACTCTATTATACAGTGGCTTCAGGTGCCACAGGAAACGTTTGCGGATATGCGGACTTATCTGGTTTATGTGATGGCAGGCTTTTTTGCGACATTCTTATATAATTATTATGCCAATGTACTGCGGAGTGTAGGAAATTCCGTGATCCCTCTCGTGTTTTTGGCGGTTTCCGTCGTGCTGAATATCGGACTCGATCTTTTGTTTGTCATTCCGCTTCGGGCGGGCATTGCCGGGGCTGCGGTGGCGACGGTTATTTCACAGTACATATCCGGGATCGGAATTGGCTTGTATTTTATCAAAATGTATCCGGAATACCGGCCGCAGAGAAAAGATGTCCGATGGAATGGAAAGAATTTAAAACAGATTATGTCATTGTCCGGGTTTACGTGTTTGCAGCAGTCGGTAATGAATTTTGGAATTTTGATGATCCAGGGACTGGTAAACAGTTTTGGCGCGGTTATTATGGCGGCATTTGCGGTAGCGGTAAAAATAGACACGATCGCCTATATGCCGGTGCAGGATTTTGGAAATGCGTTTTCGGTATTTGCCGCACAGAATTTTGGCGCCGGAAAGAGAGAGCGGATCCGCGAAGGGGTAAAATATGCGGTACTCAGTGTGGTCGTTTTCTGCGTGATCGTAAGTTCGCTGGTTGTTTTCTTTTCACATTCCTTGATGAATTTATTTGTGGATGCCGGAAGTGCCGTATCCGAAGCGGGGGCCTGGTATCTTCAGATCGAAGGAGCCTTTTATGTGGGGATTGGAATATTGTTCCTGCTTTACGGATATTTCCGCGCAGTCAATAAACCGGTGGTATCTGTTATCTTAACGGTGATTTCTTTGGGAACAAGAGTAGCACTGGCGTATGGATTGACGAAGATCGCCGGTGTAGGAGTGACGGGAATTTGGATTTCGATTCCGATTGGATGGTTTTTAGCAGATTTCGCCGGTATTATTTTTTACCGGCGAAACCAGTATTGACGTAACTATTATTGGATCCTGAATAGTTACGTGTTAACGTACAATTTTTCGAATCTGAGGTACGATCTGTGCTGCGATTACGGCTTTTACCACATCCAAAACAATAAATGGCAGGAATCCGGCTACAAGAGCAGGAACCAGAGCGATATCGCTTACGACCATCATCCAGATACTGCCAAACAGATCGACAAAAGCGGCAGAAAGAATGGCAATGATCGTATAAAGAACACGGTTGTATTTGCGTGTGCAAATCAGAGGAACCAGCGCGGCTACGATAAGAAATGAAATACTGTAACCGCCCCATGGTCCTAACACGTAACCGATACCGGAAGCTCCACCGATAAGAACCGGAAGTCCCAAAAGTCCGAGCAAAAACCAGATCAAATTGATCAAAAAAGATTCACGGATGGAAAATACCAAAGCGACAAGCATTACGATAAAATTCAATGCCGTAATGTGGGAGCCGTTTGGCAATGGGATACTGATGTAAGCAGATACGCACAATACCGCTGCCATCAAAGCGATTGTCACAAGAGACTGCGCGGAATGTGCAGATTTTACGGTTGTCTGAGATGTTTGCGTTTGTTCGTTCATAATGTCCTCCAAAAAGTTATTTTCTTGCTCCATTATAACGAGGACAAAATGAAATGTCAACCTGTTTTTGAGAAAAGGTTGACATTAACGGGAGTTCTTATTATACTGATAATGTAACTATTCAGGACTCCCACCGCCCTCATTCGCATTTTCGAACACTTCGTGTTCTTTCCCGCCTTTGACAAGGCTAAAAATGCTCATAAGGGGGTGGGAGCCCTATTAGAACCACTGTGCAGAAAACAATGTTTCTTACGTGCAAGCACGACAATCCATTGTTTTTGCACAGTGGTCCTGAATAGTTACCTGGTAATAAATATCAATGTTTTCAGGAGGAAATGTCATGGACAATAAGATTGAGATGTATAAGGAAATGGTGTTAAAAGGAGAAAAGTTGGAAAAAGAACAGGCGATGGAACTGCTGACTGTGGATCTGGATGAATTATGCAAGGCGGCAGACGAGATCCGAAAAGCCTTTTGTGATAATAAATTTGATATGTGTACGATCATCAATGGAAAGAGCGGAAGATGTTCGGAAAATTGTAAATATTGTGCGCAGGCGGCTTGCCATAAGACCGAAGTGGAAAATTATCCACTGCTTTCTACGGAAGAAATTTTGGAAGATGCGAAGAAGATAGAAAGCCAGGGTGTGCGGAGATATTCGATCGTAACATCCGGAAAACGGCTGAATGCAGCAGAAGTAGACCAGATGTGTGAGTGTATCAAAAAACTCCGAGAAGAGACGAACCTTCACGTATGCGGTTCCTTTGGTCTTCTTGACAAGGATGCCTTTGGCAAATTAAAAGAAGCCGGTCTGACAAGAGTGCATAACAATTTAGAGACGTCAAGAAGACATTTCTCGGATGTCTGTACGACGCATACGTTTGATGACAAGATCGCTGCAATCACAGCCGCCAAAGAAGCAGGATTGGAAGTGTGCAGTGGTGGAATTATGGGAATCGGAGAGACGATGGAAGATCGTATCGATATGGCATTGGAAGTTCGCAGACTTGGGGTGCATTCGGTTCCGGTCAATATGCTCAATGCGATCCCGGGAACGCCATATGAAAACGAACCACGTCTGACAACCGATGAGATGCGCCGGATTGTGGCTGTTTACCGTTTCCTTCTCCCGGATGCCTTTATCCGTCTTGCCGGTGGAAGAGGATTGATGGAAGACAAAGGCCGTGGCTGTATGGAATCCGGTGCCAATGCGGCAATTTCCGGGGATATGCTTACGACATCGGGAATCACGGTAAAGACCGATTTTGAACTTTTAGGAGAACTTGGTTATGAAATTGTCGATTGACAAAGAACTTGACTGGTTTCGATACCTGGCAGGAGGATTTTCTGCTTTTTCGGGGTATGACGGTTATGAGATCGCCCAGGTGGAATTGGTGCAGGGCATCGAGAAAGAGCTGCCTGTCCGCAAAGAAAAAAGGCGGGACCGTTATGCTGCGCTGATACTGTCAAAAAATGAAAAGCGAATGACGATGAAACTGATCCGGCCGAAGGAAAACGCGAAGCTGATTTCAGAATCCCGGATGGAAGACTCCCGAATTCAAGTAGAAGGTGCCGAAAAGTGCAGTTGGTCTGCGGCTGATATTCAAAACTTTACGGAGGCAGTCGGCGATACCAATTCCATCCATCAAGGAGAACAGGCAATCGTACCGGGACTTTTGATGCTGGAGACGATGCTTTTGGAATGCGAGAAACAGGAAATGCGGTGGAAGAAGATCAAAATGCGGTTTTATAAGCCTGTGTTTGCATCACAGCCGGTTTGGACGACCCGGGAAGATAGGGAAATTACGGCCCGGACAAAGGAGGAAGACGTATGCTGGAAAATGTGGTTGTCGTAGGCGGATATCGCACGTATATCGGCAAGGAAAACGGAATCTACCGGCATATTCCGGCAGAAAAACTTGGTGGACATATTTTACATAAATTGTCAGAAGATTACGAAAAGCCGGATCTCGTACTCGCAGGAAATGCGGTGGGAGCCGGGGGAAACATCGGAAGACTGATGGCGTTAGAAGCCGGGATACCGGAAGAGGTTCCGGCGTTTACGATCGACAGCCAGTGTTCGTCCGGAATGGAAGCGATTGTTACGGCAGCTGCAAAGATTGGGAGCGGTCAGCAGCAGGTGGTCTTTGCCGGCGGAGCGGAAAGTTCCTCGACGGCACCAAGACGCATGGTTTCGGAAAATCACCCCGAATACAAAGGCGACGAAATCTATACGGCAGCAAAATTCTCGCCCGGCGAATGGCGGCAGGATGCGATGCTCTGGGGAGCGGAAAAGACAGCAAAGATGTCTGATGTTTCCAGAGAAACATTGGATGCCTGGGCACTGCGCAGCCATGAACTGGCGGCCAAAGCCAGAGACGAAAAAGTGTTTGATGACATTATTTTTCCAGTCGAAATGAAAAAGGAATGTGATCAGGGAATCCGGCAAACTCTGTCAAAGGCATTTCTGGAAAAAATTCCCACGCTTTATGAAAAGGGAGTAACGACAGCGGCAAATGCCTGTGGTACGCAGGATGGGGCGGCTTTTGTCGTGCTGTGTGCGGAATCCTATGCAAAAAAGAAGGGATGGAAACCATGGCTTCGTTATGTGGATATGGTGGAAGTGGCAGGAAATCCCGAGATGCCGCCATTGCTCGTAAACAAAGCATTGGAGAAGCTGTTTGAAAAGACTGGGAGAAAGCCGGAAGAGATCGCTGCTTACGAGTGCAATGAGGCATTTGCGGTGATCGATGAATTATTTGCCAAAAAATATCCGGCGTGTGTACCGGTTTACAATGCCTGCGGAGGGGCATTGGCATATGGACATCCTTATGGGGCGACAGGGGGCATCCTTACGCTGCATCTGGCAAAGCGCCTGCAGCAATGCGCGGAAGATAACGCGTATGGAGTGAGTGCGATCGCGGCGGCAGGTGGACAGGGGATTGCCATTTTATGGAAGAAAGTGTGTAAAGAATGAAAAATTTTTATGAGATGATATGCGGGCAGGAGGCGGACCGGCTCGCTCTGGTAGAGGAAGGAAAAGAATATACCTATGGAGAACTGGCAAAGTTGTCGCAGGAGAAAGGAAATCAGCTGAGACAGGAAAATTCAGATAAAAAAGTGATTTTCTTTCGTGAAAAACGGATTTTGAATCAGCTCATTTCCTTTTTTGGCTGTCAGGCGGTGGGAAAGATTCCGCTTCTTGTGCCGGAGGATGCGAAACAATTGCCGGAGATCGGAGAAGTGCCGGAAAAGGCCTGTATGGCAGTGATGACTTCGGGAAGTACGGGGGTGCCGAAAGTGCTTTATCGACAGTACGAGAGCTGGGCGGATTTTTTCCCGGTTCAAAATGAGATCTTTGGTGTGACTCCGGGAAGCCGGATGTTTGCGCAGGGAAGTCTCGCGTTCACCGGCAATCTGAATCTTTATATGGCACAGTTTTCCATCGGTGCAGCCGTGGTCGCTGCTAATGTATTTGATCCCCGCAGATGGGCGGAATGGATCGAAGCATATAAGACGGATGTTGTATATCTGATCCCTCGCAAACTCCTGTTTCTTCCACAGTGCATCAAGAAGCCGGTTACGACAGTGCGGCATATTCTTGCCGGATCCCAGAGTATGGGAAGCGAAGAGGCAGAAAAACTACGCCGTTGTTTTCCGAATGCCGGTATCGTCCTTTATTATGGGGCCAGCGAACTCAATTACATTACGTATCTCCGGCAGGAGCAGATGACACAGGAGAAAAACTGCGTGGGGAAACCGTTCCCGGGCGTGCAGGTGTCGGTTGAAGACGGTGAGATCTTTGTTACGACACCTTATCATGTGGAGGGCGTCTTGTGTCCGTTCAGCCTGAAAGATCTTGGCCATATGGATGCGGCAGGAAATCTGTATTTCGATGGAAGAAAAGACGACATCGTCAGCATACGGGGGCGCAAAGTATCGCTTCTTAAGATCGAGGGAGCCTTGGAGGACATTCCGTTTATCGAGGAGGCGATCGCTGCGGTCGCGGAAAAAGAGGGCGAAAAACGGGTGGCAGCCTGGGTGACACTGTGTGGCAGTGAGGTGCCGGCAGAATGTGAGAAACAAATCTATGCGCATTTGAAACAAACCCTTGCCAATTATGAACTGCCGGCGTATTGTCAGGTGGTAGACAGCCTTCCGCACACAGAGAGCGGAAAAAAAGACAGGAAAATGATAAAAAATATCAATAACGAAAAAACGATGCAAAACTGCAACGTTATCAAAAAGTCATAAAACGATAAAAAACACGGACATCGTTATTGATAACAAAAAAGATATTTAGAAAAAAAGACAGTTTGTTGCGATATTGCAACAAAAAATAACGCTTGCGTAACCAAAAACACGTTGCTATAATGAACGCGGATAAAGGAAAGAGTTACCAAGTGTTATTTTTTTTATCCACAAGTTAGCAGGCACTAATTTAAGATAGTGTGGCAAAACAAAAAGATACGAAGGAGCGAAATGATGATGAAAAGATGGTTTGCTTTGTTTTGCAGTTTAATGCTGGTCGTATCCCTGTTTTTTGGTTCTGCGGGAACGATGGCACAGCCAAAAACAGTTCCGGAAGAGGCAGAATGCCTGAACACGCCGGAAGAGATGGCGATGGTTTTAGCGCAAAAAGGAGCATCAGCGAAAGTAAAAAGCACAAAGGACAAAAAAGCGAGCGAGGAGGCAATTCGTAAGCGAGTCATTGTGAAGACAAGCGAGACGATTACCGATACTCATGGAGCTGCGGATGTATATTATTATGCACCGGGCGGCTACCAGATCTTATTTTATAACACGGTAGAAGAGGCGGATCAGGCATGTACCGCATTGAAAAAGGAATATAACGGAACCTTGGTTTTCCAGGATATTCCGGTCACGATGAAAGACGATGAAAGTAGTGAAGAGGAACCGGCAGCTTATGACGGCATCCATCAAATGGGAATGGATCAGTTGAAAGAAGACGCGAAAGCCTGGGAAAGCGATGCCGAAGTTGCTGTTATTGACAGCGGAATTGACACCGATCATCCATGGTTTACGAACCGTCTGGACCGCGAAAACAGTATCAACTTTGCAGCAGACATACAGGATCCGGATGCCTATAACGATACGACACAGGGACATGGAACGCATGTGGCAGGAATTATCACACAGGCAACGCCGGAGCAGGTGAAAGTAATGGCAATCCGTGTATTTGACCTGACGGGATCCGCGTCCTATGCAACGATCACATTGGCAGTCGATTATGCGGTAGAACAGAAAGCAGACGTCATCAATATGAGTCTTGGTTTCGAAATCGCGAGCGGTTATGAAAGCGAAGACACGGAATTGATGGACGAGGCATTTGAGAGAGCGCTGGCGGCAGGAACCACCGTTTGTGTGGCATCCGGAAATGAATTTACGGATACGTCGAAAAGTTATCCGGCAAGCAGCCGTTGGACGATCGCCGTCGGCTCTTTGGAAGAAGATAAAGACAAAAAAGAATATATCCGATCGGATTTTTCCAATAACGGACCACTTCTTGACTTTGTAGCTCCGGGACGAAACATTTACAGTGCCTGGATCGGAGAGGGAGAAGCGACGATGATCGCCAGCGGAACTTCGATGGCGACTCCGCATCTGGCAGCGGCGGCCGCTTATGTAAAATTAAAACACCCTTCGTATGACCAGAGGGAAGTGTACGCAGAATTTAGAGATTGCGCGGTGGACCTGGGAGAACCGGGAAAAGATAATGAATTTGGTTATGGATATGTGGATATGAGCGGATATGCACAGAAGGAATCCGACACAGCGAAGAAATATCAAGCAATTACCGCGGATGCGCAGATCAATAAGACAATGAATGATATGGATAGACCATTTGCGATTGAGGCAAAACTCACAAGAGGAGATGGCACATTGAGTTACCGTTCTACCAATGAGAAAGTAGCCAAAGTCGAAAACGGAATGGTAAGTGTTACCGGAGTAGGCAGCTGCGACATCATTGTGACGGCATCGGAGACAGCAGATTATTTGGAAACAGAGCAGGCTGTGCGGATCCGGGTGACAAAAGGACAGCAGACGATCGTGGTGCCGGTACAGGAATATGTCCACAACGTATCGGACAAACATTTTCAGGTGACAGCATCGATCGAGAAACCGGGAGATGGAAAACTGGTCTTTCTGGCAAATGAAAATGACGTAGTAGAAGTAAGAGAAGATGGATATGTTACCATTCTCGGACCGGGAACGACACAGATTTATGCGGTAGCCAAAGCAACCGATAATTTTGTGCGCCAGGTAAGTGATGCAATCACCATTCGGATTGAGAAAGATCCGGAAGTAGTGCCTACCGAGCAGCCAAAACCGACGGAAACGCCGGCGGCATCACCGGAACCGACACCGGCAAATGGGGCAGCGGTGACACCGGCGGAAAACACACCGGTACCGGTCAGCACCCAGACGAGTGTACAGAAGAAAGTGAACATAGAGAAAACAAAAATCCAAAAGGTAAAATATGGAAAAAACAAGGCGTCAGTCATTTGGAAAAAGGTGAAACAGGCAGATGGATATGAGATTCGCTATGCGGTGAAAAAAACGATGAAAAATGCCAAAGTCAGAACGACGAAAAAGAATTCTCTGTCGATTGCCTGCAAAAAAGGAAAAAAATACTACGTTCAAGTACGTGCGTATCGAATCCATGAGGACGGAACGAAGCATTTTGCAAAATGGAGCAGCAAAAAAGTGATAAAGGAGAGAAAAGCAAAATGAGAAAAAGATGGTTATCGGTCACAGCAGGATTATGTGCCTGTTCGCTGATCCTGGCAGCAGCACCGGTGTGTTCGGAGCCTGTTCAGGCAGCCGTTGTACAGAACAAACAGCAGGCGGCGGTAAAAGCCATAGAAAATCCCGTAGAGGATGGAGAATATACACTGACCTTTACGGCGAAGAAAGAAAACAGCGACGAGGAGTCGATGATTGGCGGATATTTTGATCCGAAAATGAAACTGACGGTAAAAGACGGAAAAATGCAGCTCACGGTGTTAAATACCGCATTGGCAGACTTCCTTGTTGACTTTACGGTCGGAGATGGATCCTCGTATGCAGACACAGAGAAAACCGGTTACGGAGAACCGACATCGGCAGGAAAATACAGCATGTATGAGTACACGATGGCAATCGGAGATCCGGATCAGATCGTATCCGCAGCAGCGCTGGTAACGGCGATGGGCGGTCAGATCAGTGATAAAGGAAATTATGATGTTTATATCAAAGCAGACTTTACTTTCACATCGATTGAAAAGGGTTGGAACGGGTATGATACCAAGACGGAAGAAGAACCGGTCGATGGAAAGAAGGCATTGAACGATGCGCTGATTGATTATGGCCTTGACAAAGATAGCGATGGGACCGTAACGAAAGAAGAGGTAGCTCAGTATGGTGGAGGTAAACTGGATCTGAGTAATTGTAAATTGTCAGATATTGAACTCCTTCAGTATCTGCCTGACAATGTGACGGAGATAAATTTATGCGATAATAATATTACGACACTTCCGGAACATTTATTGGACAATCTGACAAAACTGGAAAATTTTTACATAGAAAACAATCAGGTTGTGGATATTCCGAAAGGGTTCTTTAAAAACAATGCAAAACTCGATTGGATTACGTTTGCCGGAAATAATCTGATTTCCTTGGAAGAAGGCGATTTTACCGGACTCGATAATCTTACGATTCTGGATCTTGAAAGAAATTCAATTACGAAGGTAGAGGAAAAGGCATTGGAAGGAATGCCAAAATTACAGCAGTTATCCTTTGCTTCCAATAATCTGAGTGAACTGCCGGACGGATGCCTGAAACCGGTAGGAGGATCCGTTACTTCCTTGTATTTGTATGAGAATAATTTCCAGTCTCTTCCAAAAACTGTAAGCGATTGCACAGCAGTGGCAGAATTTTCTGCGTCTGATAATGAACTGACAGATATTTCTGCAGTGGATTTTTCAAAATTACCAAATCTGCAGGAACTGGATCTTATGAACAACTTTATTCGTGAGATTCCGGACAAAGCCTTTGCTTCTAATACCAAATTGGCAGGAGTGGATCTGTATAATAACCAATTGACTTCAATGTCGCCGGATACCTTGCCGACGGGGGTTACACTCCGCAAATTGGATATCCGCCTGAATAATATCAATGTGGTAGACAAAAAGTTGATTTCTAAAACGCAGTCATTTAACAAATTTTATCCGCAGAAGTCGGCGTTGGAACTTCGTGTCTCCGATGGAAGTGAAAAAGGAATTGGCTGGACGCAGCAGCTTAGTATTTTGGATCTGTTGTTCTGGTACGAGGAGACAAATGATGCCAAAGTAAAGGAGATCGAATCCATGGATGAGTACCAGGAATTTTTGAAAGAAAATGAATGGCAAAATCGCGATATTGTAGATATTCTCAATGGATTCGGCTATGACTGGGATATCGTGGTAAAAGTGCAGAAAAAGCAGGAAAATGGACAGTTTACAACCGTTCATGAGGAAACGATATCGGACAAAGCCGATGTTCTGAAAAGTGAGTATCTGACACAGGAACCTGGTGTATACCGCATTGTTAAAGAAATGTATTCGACAACCAGTGGAATAAAAACGTATCGTTTTACCGCCGTCTCTAATGAATGTGAAAAGAAGGCAGCAGTGCCGGTACCGAGCCAGACCCCGGAAACAACACCATCTCCGGCACCTTCTCATACACCACCGGCTGTGGCTTCCCCTTCCCAGACACCGGAAAACGTAAAACAGGTATCTCAGGGAACCAAAGAAACTAAGGCAAAAGTGGCAAAAGTGACAGCCGTAAAGGCGAAGGTGAAAAACAAAAAAGTCCGTTTATCCTGGAAGAAGCAGAAGAAGGCAGATGGCTATGAGATTCACGTTTCCAAACAGAAAAAGGGCGCTTATAAGGCAGCCAAAAAAACAGTGAATAACCGTGCAGTCTTTGGAAAATGGAAAGCGGGAAAAGTATATTATATCAAAGTCCGTGCCTATCGTTTGTCGCAGGGCAAAAAGGTATATGGAGCATTTTCAAAAGTAAAGACGGTTAAAATAAAGAAAAAATAATTGGAGGATACTACAATGAAAAATCAAAAAATGATTCGACGTATGGGCGCACTTCTTTTGAGTGCCGTACTGCTTGTTCCACAAACCAGCGTAGGAACGTATGCGGCAGTGCAGAGCAAAAAGACAGAAGCATCCGTAAAGACCCTGAAAACAGGACCACAGGTAACCAAGATAGTGGCGGAACCAAACTGGGCAGGTGTGTTGGATGGAATTTGTTTTCCGGAGATAGAGCATTATTCAGATTATGAAAATGCAGTTACTTCTCTTAGCGTAAATGGAAAAGAATATGTAAAAGACTGGAACGCAGAAGACTCTTCCATCGTCTATGAATTTGGTTATTTAGATGGCTTAAAAGTGTATCTTGGTGCATTTGTTGATGGAGTCAATACGATAGAAATCACAGCAGAAGGATATGCCAAAAAGACGATTCACGTTTTAAAAAGCGGGGATACCTATACATTTGTAGATCAGAGCGATGAAAGTGGAAATGCAGGATCGGAGACACCGGACGTGGAAACTTCTGTAGCAGAGAGTCCAAAGCCATCTGCTACGCCGGGAACCGTAGAGACACCGGGGATTGAAAATCCGACAGAAGATGGAGAATATACCGTGTCCTTTCAGGCTTACAAAGAAGGATCGGAAGAAGAATCCATGCTTGGCGGCTTCTTTGCACCACGAGTAAAATTGACAGTAAAAGATGGTGCGATGAAATTGTCCATGCTCAATAATTTATATGCAAGCGCAATGCTTGATTTCAGTATTTCGTCAGATGGAACATTTGCAGAGGCTACAAAGACAGCAAATGGAGACGCAGCAAACGAATACACGATGGACATTAGCAACCTTGCCGGCAAACATCAGGCAGCAGCCTTGGTTACCATGATGGGCGGCAGCGAAAAAGATAAAGGCGATTACAGCAAATATACGAAGGCAGATCTTGTATTTACTTCGATTGAAAAAGGCTGGAAAGGCTATGTAAAAACCGGAAAAGAAGCATTGGTGGATGCGTTGATCGAACGCGGATATGATACCGACGAAGACGGAACGATCAGTGTGGAAGAGATTCAGAATATTTCCGAAGAATTGAATCTGTCCAACTGTGGTTTGACCGATATCAGTATGTTGAAAGATCTGACGGACAAAGTTACAAGCATTGATCTGTCCGAAAACAATCTGGTTGAAATTCCGGAAGGATTTTTTGACAATATGACAAATCTGCAGTATGTATATTTGAATACAAACAAGTTGATCTCACTGCCAAAAGATCTGTTTAAAAACAATAAGCATATCGAGTGGATCAATCTTCGTGCCAATAACCTGACTTCCGTATCTAAGGATGATTTTTCAGGCCTTGCCGAGTTGAAATATCTCGAACTCGACAACAATGACATTATTACGATAGAAAAAGGTGCATTGGATGGAGATACCGGTTTACAGCAGATCGGACTTTCCGGAAATATGCTTCGCGCACTTCCGGATGGTTTGTTTGCCGATAAGAAAGCATTGGATTTTATAAACATTGCAGACAACCAGTTTGAGACATTGCCGGAATGCATCAATGATGCCAAGGCACTTCGCAAATTGATCGCTTATAATAACCTGCTTACCGATATTACGACAGTGGATTATTCAAAAATGGAAAATTTGTCGGAAGTTAACTTTATGAAAAACTACATAGAAAATGTACCGGCTGGAACATTTGCAAACAATAAAAAGATGCTTTCTATTGATTTTCATGATAACCAGTTAACAAATGTATCCGGAGATGCTTTTCCGGACAATCTGGATAACGGAAGAGACGACAGAAAATTACAGAAATTGGATATTACACTGAATAATATCCGCGTGGTAGATCCGGCATTGATGAAAAAATGCGATGTCAGCATCAATAAATTTTACCCACAGAAAACGGCTCTTTCGATGAAACTGGAAAAGACAGGCGACAAAGAGCTTACCTTGCAGCAGGAACTCAGCATGCTGGATCTTGTATACTGGTACGATATGACGGCAAGCGATGAAAAACGAGAACTTGAAACCGTTGAAGATTACAAAACAATGCTGGAGCAGAATGGTCTGGCAGATAAGACGATCAATGAGATCATGTCAGAAAAATATGACTGGGAGATCGTTACAACACTGCAGAAGAAAAATGCAGATGGAAGCTGGAGCGATGTTTCAGAATCCGAAACCGGTAAAGTAGCTGAGGCTTTAAAAACTACATTTAAGTTGGAAGAATCCGGTATCTACCGCGTAGTAAAACAGGTCAGCACAACATTGAATGGAATGATGCAGTACCGCTTTACGGCATGTTCCGCAGAATGCAATACAGAAGCATCCAATCCGGCAGTTCCTACAGAGACACCGGCAGCTTCTGCGGCACCATCTACGACACCGGCTGTATCACCGGAGCCAACAAAAACACCAGCCGACAATTCCCAGCAGGTGACAGCACCACAGGAGACACCGAAGACGACAGCATCCAAAGCAAAAGCAGTGAAACTGGCAAAAGTAAAGAAATTGTCGATCACAAGAAAGAAAAAATCGGCAAAACTCAGCTGGAAATCTGTGAAAAAAGCAGATGGATACCAGGTATACCGCGCAACATCCAAAAAAGGAAAATACAAACTTGTGAAGAAAACAAAAGGAGTTTCCTTTACGGATAAAAAGGCAAAATCCGGAAAAACGTATTATTACAAAGTACGTGCTTACAAAAAGACAGAAGCCGGAACGGTATATAGTGCATTTTCAGCAGTAAAAAAAGCAAAAGGAAAGAAATGAGAACTTTATGACAGATGAATCTTTGGTATTAAAATTACAAGTATTGATGGCGTTACATTCGCCGGAAGAAAAGGAACGCACCGTTTCTTATATCGCAAAGAGTCTGGCATTAAAACCGTATCAGGTAAGCCGGATCATGACCGCGCTCGAATCGGAAGGACTTGCCGATAAAAGTGTGGACAGACATCCCCGGCTTACCCGGATGGGGGAGATGAAGGCGGAAGAGTATGAGGAAAAAATTTCCATCTGCATCACCCATCTTCTGTACGAAGGTGTCGAAGAGGAATATGCGAGACAGGATGCCATATATTGGGCAATGAATACAAGTGAACAGACGATGAAAGTGCTGAAAGACGCCAATGAGCGTTACCGCATAAAAAGAGGGCTGCGCGGCGAGAACAATTTCAGCGGCAACATTTTATGCAAGATCATGCACGAAGGCGACTACGACTGTACGTTTGTATTTTACCGCCTGGATCCCGAGGGAGGAAATATCCTTTCGATGGCAAATCAGGGATTTGAAAATCCGTGTAAGCTGATTGTCAGACAGGGAGAGGGAACCGTTCAGTTAAAGGCGGTTCCGATGGTGGCAAATTCAGGAATGGATGGCCATTCGATGACAGGCGAAGTGAGTTTATTTCAATACTTTGATGGACAAGGATTCAAACAGGCAAACCGGAAGGGAGATTATATCTCCTTTCCGGCCAATGCTTTGGAATTTGTAAATTGTGGAACGGGAGTTGGTCAATTTATGACCGGAACAGCAAAGATAAAAATGCAGTGTTCGGTAGGAAAAATGCATATGCCCGAATCCATTGCACTATTTTCAATTACGATATAGATGGAAGGAGAATACGATGAGAACGATTTTACATAATAACGTATTACGGAAAGCAATGACAGTAGTTACCGCAGCAGCCCTTATGTTTGGAGTGACAGGGGTGACGGTTCCGGAAGAAACGGTTCAGGCAGAAGAAACAAAGCAGGCCTTTGAAGATGGCACCTATAAAGTGCCGGGAGCGCTGTATAAAACAGACCAGAAGACAAAATCCATGGCAGACTCTGCGTTGGATCCGGTTGTGAAAATGGATGTAAAAGAAGGAAAGGTATCACTTACTTTGACATTTCATGGAATGACGATGGGAACGATAAAGGGATATCTGGGATCTCTCCAGTCTTTTGAAACCGGATATCAGAAAAATGTTTCCGGAAATCCGGAAGGAACCGTGAAAGATGTAACGGTTTTACAGAGGCAGACGTATACGGATGGAAGTCTTGTTTCCGATGATTACGGAACCAATTATCCGGCGGTAGTAAGTTTTACACCAAATGCGGAGGCAATGACCGATGGATTTGTTCCGCTTCGTATCACCGTTCCGGTTATGAACTCGATTACACCGGGCGCAGGAACACAAAATGTATATTTGAAATTAGAACTTTCACAGGCAGTGAAAACAGCAGAAGCGGATCCGGATTTTGTAAATCCGGCAAACCGGGAAGAAAAAACACCGGCTCCGACACCGGCTGCACCGCAAGTCAGCACAACTCCGGAAACGGCGAAAGATACTGTGAAAAAAGTGACGAGTAAAGGGGCTACCTATCAGGTTTTAAAGGACAACAAAGCGACCCTCGTACAGGTAGACAAAAAGGTAAAAAAAATAACCATACCGGCAACGGTCAAAATACAGGGAAAAAATTATAAGGTGACAGAAATTGGAAGACAAGCGGCAAAAAACTGTAAAAAACTGACGCAGGTAACCGTAGGAAAGAATATTATAAAAATTGGGAAGAAAGCATTCCTGGGATGTTCGAAGTTAAAAACAATTCGTCTACCAAAAGGCATTTCCAAAAAGAATCAGAAAAGCCTCAAAAAACAGCTGAAACAGGCAGGAGCGAAAAAAGCAAAGATCAACGGTTAAAAAGGAGCAAAAAGTATGCGAATGAAGCAAAAGAGAAAAGGGGTCATACTGGGAATCGTGTTTTTACTGACACTTTTTGCGGTCAGTATACGACAGGAGAAGGATGCTAAAGCGGTTACCCAGCTGGACGACGGTGTCTATACCATCAGTGGAAAACTGTGGCATGCATCACAGGATCAGCCATCAATGGGAAATGCAGCATTGTCTCAGCCGATGAAAATCGTAAAAACAGGTGATAAGATGGTTCTTCGCATCACTCTGCAGCCGATTTCCAGCGGAGCCTGGAAAGGGTATCTGTATGGCTTTACCTATTATCCGGATGCCGTGGATGATAAAACGGTTCCTGAGGGGAAAAAGGCAGAGTCAGCCGAGGTTTTACAGTATTATGAAAATTATGATGCATTTAACCAGCCGGAAACCGGAAAAGATGAGACGGTAAGAGGAAAAAAATATCCACATACAATACAGATTCCCATCACACAGGACTGCAAACAGATCTGGACACGCATCTATGTGCCGGTTATGGAAAGCCTCAGCAAGGGAAGCGGGGAACAGTTTGCTAAATTGATCCTCGACTGGTCCACGCTGACAAAGACAGAGAAGGCAGTGGCTCAAAAGACGGCAGCGCCGACACAAAAAACGCATGCAACAAAAAAAACGAAGGAAGTAAAAAAACAGAAAAAGAATACAAAAAAAACGAAGCAGTCAGCAAAGAAAAATGTACAAAATGTGGAAGACGGTACCCATCGCATTTCCAATGAGATGAAAAAAGCAGATCAAAAGACAAAATCCACGTCAGATGAAGTAAAAATGAATTGTCAAATCGCTGTCAGCTATCGTCATCCGGTGACTGGAAAGATTGAAGATGCCGGAGGAGAGCAGGCATCGGCAACCGGTCAGGGAATGGCAGAAAGTGCCATTGACAAAAAAGCAAAGTGGGAAAAATCGGAAAATGGAAGCAGTCAGCTTACCTTGAAACTGCATTTGATGGATTATACCTCAGAGCATACTTTCTGGATTCAAAACCGGGGAGAGGTGACCTGGGAGAAGGTAACTGCGAAAACGATTGGACAGGGACAGGATGAAAACGGAACATTTTCGTATGTCACATTATCGGTTTCCTGTGAAGATCCCATCGTGAAAATTTCGATGTATGTAAAACCGATGGAGCGAAACGTAATCTTTTATGCTTCGTTAAAAAATGGACAAACACAGGAGGTCGAGACGGCTTCTATCGAGACACAGAGTGTAGCGGATTACACCGAAGGACTCCGGCTTTCGACACAAAAACAGGAAACTGCAGAAACGACAGAAACGCAGGAAAACCAAGAACAAAAGGATGCGATGACAATGTTACAATGGATGATCACGTTGATAATCGCAATGTGTGTTTCCGGATTGATACTGCTTGCAGCAGCGGCGGCACTCGTATATTATTTCCGGAGAAACTGGCGCAGATGGGGAGAGGAGATGGAAGACGATGACGAGTAAACGTCTTGTTCTTGTCTTAGCCATTTTGTGCATGATATTTCTCTGCGGCTGTGTGGACCAGCATCCACAGACTACCGGAGAAACGGCAGTAAGTTCCGGAGCAGTGTCAGCGGCAGAGTCACCGTCGCAGAAGGCAGAAAGTGAGAACGAAGCCGTTACGGCGGCACAGGCAAAAGTAAATGCCCTGGGAAGAACACCGCGGGTGATCGCCACTTCGCCGGCAACGGTGGAAATATGTAATAAACTGGATCTCGAACTGGTGGGTGTCAGCTCATCGAAAGTGACGAAGTTACCGGAAAAATACGCTAATACGGAAACCATAGGAAGTGCGATGAGTCCGGATATGGAAAAAATCTCTTCGTTGCAGCCGGACTGGATATTGAGCCCGGCTTCTCTTCAGAGTGACCTGCAAAAAAAGTATGAGACGATTGGCTGCGACTGGGCATTCGTCAATCTGCAGAGTGTGCAGGGAATGTACCGTTCCATCGAAGAACTTGGTACAATCTTTGGACGGAAAGAAAAAGCACAGAAGATGGTTCGGGAATTTGACGGCTTTCATCAGAAACTGGAAGAAAGAATTCAAGGGAAAACCAAACCCCGCGTGCTGATCTTGATGGGAATGCCGGGAAGCTATGTGATCGCGACCCCGCGTTCGTATGTAGGAAATCTTGTGGAACTGGCTGGTGGCAAAAATGTTTACGAAGACAGCGACAAGGATTTTATTAATGTCAATACAGAAGATATGAAAACGAAAGAACCGGATATTATTCTCCGCGCTGCCCACGCGATGCCGGAAGATGTCGTCCGAATGTTTGACAAGGAGTTTAAAAACAGCAGTATCTGGAAGCATTTTAAAGCGGTAGAAGACGGAAAAGTGTACGATCTGCCGTATGATCTTTTTGGCATGAGTGCTTCTTTTCAATACCCGGAAGCGGTAGAAATGCTGGAAAAACTTTTTTACGAGGAAAAGGAGAAAACAGGAAATGAGTAAGAAAATGCGGAAAGTGGTCTTATCCTATGCGGTTGTTTTGCTGCTTTTAGTGGGAATGTTTTTGGTCTCGGCACAGATGGGAAGTTTAAAACTGACACTTCATCAATTGTTCCGCGGGCTGTTTGTACAATACGATCCCAATGTGGCGACGGTGTATGATCTCCGCCTCCCCCGCATTTTGATCGCAATGCTTGCCGGGGCGGCCGTAGCAGTATCGGGTGTGCTTCTTCAGGCGGTATTGAAAAATCCGCTGGCAGATCCCGGAATCATCGGTGTTTCAAGCGGCGCCGGCTTGATGGCGGTCTGTGTCAGCGTCTTTTTGCCGTCCTGCTATTTCCTTACTCCGTTATTTGCCTGCGCCGGAGGAATGGCAGCGTTTCTTCTGGTCTACGTGTTTTCGTGGAAAGGCGGACTGAGTCCGCTCCGCATCATTCTGACGGGTGTGGCGATGGATGCCTTTTTCAGCAGTGCTGCCAAAGCTATAAATGCGTTGACCGGCGGAGAACGCCAGGGGGTTGCCTCCGTCGTAGAAGGGAACATAACACAGAAAACATGGGAGGATGTGCGGCTGCTCATTCCGTATGTGGCAGTAGGATTGATTCTCGCATTTCTTTCACGAAAATCCTGTAATTTACTGCAATTGGAAGACAAGACAGCAAGAGGACTGGGAATAAATGTAAATCGATCCCGTATCTGCATTTCGTTTATCGCGGTGATCTTAGCGAGTATTTCGACGGCAGTAGCCGGAAGCATCAGTTTCCTTGGCTTGATTGTTCCGCATATGGGACGGCTGTTAGTGGGAAGTGATCACAAGAAATTAATTCCTTTTTCTGCCATCCTGGGAGCCTTTATATTTCTCGCGGCAGATACCGTAGGAAGGACGATCGCAATGCCATATGAAGTCAAGGCATCGATCATTATGAGTATCTTTGGCGGTCCGTTTTTCATTATTTTGCTGCGAAAGAGCAAAAAGAATTAGGAGGCAGGAAAATGAGTGAGTATATGATGAAAGTAAAAGAATTGTCATTTTCCTATGGAAAAAAGAAAATTTTAAATAATATTTCGTTGGAAATACCGGAAGGAAAGATAACGACGATCTTAGGGGCGAATGGCTGTGGAAAATCCACCTTATTTTCGCTGATGACGAAAAATTTATATCCGGACCGGGGAAAGATTTTTTTCCAGAAAAAGAACATCGGAGGCATGCCTTTAAATGAGTTTGCGAAAAAAGCAGCGATCGTTCATCAGTATAACACGGCGGCAGACGATATGACCGTTCAGGAGCTGGTAGCGCTCGGAAGAACGCCGCATAGAAAGGCGTTTCATGACAGCCGGGAAGAAGATGAAAAATGGATTCATCAGGCACTCGAAGTGACCCATCTGCAAGAATTGAAAGACCGCGAGATCGGAAAATTGTCCGGCGGACAGAGACAGCGTGTATGGATCGCTATGGCGATCGCGCAGAATACCAAGATGCTGTTTTTAGACGAGCCAACGACGTATCTCGATATCCGGTATCAGCTTGAGATTTTAAGACTGGTAAAAACATTGAATCAGCAATATGGCATGACGATTGTAATGGTTCTCCATGAGATCAATCAGGCGATTCATTATTCGGATTATATTATTGGTCTGCAGGGGGGGAAAGTCGCTGTGTGCGGTGAGCCGGATGAGGTGATCACACCCGAGACATTGGAGTTGTTGTATGGTGTGAAACTAGACGTAATACAAGAGAAGAATCACAAATATGTGTTGACAGTATAGGAGGAACCGATGAGACAATCTGTAAAAATAATCTGGCTGTTCCTTGGGTTTTTATGCCTGGGGCTTGGAACGATAGGGATAATACTGCCGATATTGCCGACGGTTCCCTTTTATATGGCGACCGTTTTCTGCTTTGCAAAAAGTTCAAAGAGGCTTCATGACTGGTTTGTGGGAAGCCGCCTGTATCAAAAGCATCTGGCTGCGTTTGTGCAGAAACGGAGTATGACATTGCAGAGTAAACTTACTATATTAGGCAGTGTTACGGTGATTATGGTCATTGGATTTCTGTGTATGAAAAATGTGCCGATTGGAAGAATTTGTCTGTTGCTTGTCTGGATCTGCCACGTGTGGTATTTTATGTTCCGAGTTGCGACGGAAAAGGAGGAAAAAAACGTATGATAAAGGTAAGATTGATCCGGCTTTTGTCAAAGTCAAAACGGTATATCGGCTGGCAGGTTTTCTGGCAATGGCTCTCTCTGGCAGCACAGATCATCCTCGTATTTTCCATTACCGGTCTGCTGCAGATGCTATATGAGGGACATGTGGTCACAGGGCAAAATGGAATCCTAAGAATAATTACTATTTTTGCAGCAATCGTGATCCGCATTCTCTGCGACAATATGGCAGCAAAGGCCTCCTACAAGGCAAGTGTGGACGTAAAACGTGTTCTCCGTGACAAAATTTTTGATAAGATTCTTCGCCTTGGAAGAAATTATTATGAAAAAATGGCAACGTCGGAAGTGGTACAATTATCGACGGAAGGCGTGGAACAGTTGGAAATTTATTTTGGAAAATATCTGCCGCAGTTATTTTATAGTCTGCTGGCTCCGATTACGTTATTTATCGTTCTTTCCCTTTCGGCAAGCTGGAAAGCAAGTATTGTGCTGCTCCTATGTGTACCGTTGATCCCGATTTCTATCGTGCTGGTGCAAAAGATTGCAGGACGGCTTTTGAAAAAATACTGGGGAAGTTATACGAAACTGGGAGATTCTTTTTTGGAAAGTCTGCAGGGAATGACGACCTTAAAAATCTATCAGGCAGATGAAAAGAAAGCAGAAGAAATGGACGAAGAAGCCATTCATTTTCGCAGGATCACGATGAAAGTGCTGACGATGCAGTTAAATTCAACGAGTGTGATGGACATTATCGCATATGGCGGTGCGGCCATTGGAATGATCGTGGCAGCCAATGAGTTTTTACAGGGAAGAATCTCGCTGTCACAGGCATTGTGCGTGATCTTGCTGGCAAGTGAATTTTTTATCCCGCTTCGCCTTTTGGGATCCTTTTTCCATATAGCAATGAATGGTATGGCGGCAAGTGATAAGATTTTTTCTCTTCTCGATCTTCCGGAACCGGAAAAGAAACAGAAGAAAATGTGGACCGGTTCAGAACTTCAGGTACAGAATCTGAATTTTTCTTACACGCCGGAGCGAAAGATTTTACGGGATATCGCTTTGGAGGTAAAACCGGGATCTTTTATCTCTATCGTAGGAAGTTCGGGCTGTGGAAAGAGTACACTGGCATCCCTGCTTTCCGGAAAATATGAAAATTACGAAGGTTGGATCGGTTTCGGTGGCGTGGAAGTCCGAGATCTGCCGATGAAAGAACTGGTAAATCATATCACGGTCATCAAACATGACAGCTACCTGTTTTCCGGGACAATCCGTGACAATCTGTTGTTTGCAGCACCAAATGCATCCGACGAGAGTTTGTGGGAAGCACTGGAAAAAGTAAATTTGAAGGAATTTGTGGAACAAAAGCAGGGGCTGGACACAGAAATCCGGGAAGGCGGCACCAATCTTTCCGGCGGACAGAGACAGCGTCTTGCCTTAGCGAGAGCGTTATTGCATGACACGGAAATCTATATTTTTGATGAGGCGACTTCCAATATTGATGCAGAAAGTGAAGCAATGATCATGGATGTCATTCATAAAATAGCAGGCGAAAAAACGGTGTTTCTTATTTCGCACCGCCTGTTTAATGTAATCGATTCGGACTGCATTTTAATGATGCAGCAAGGGCAGATCGTCGAACAGGGAACACATAAAGAATTGATGCAGAAAAAGGGTGCTTACGAGAGATTATTTGACAGTCAGCGGCAATTGGAAGAATATGGAAATATCAAGCTTGGAAAGGAGGATTACAATGGAGAAGAAGAGACGAAGTGCAATTCAGATCATGGGACAGCTGATCTTGTTTGTTAAACCGTTGTTACATATTATGCTTCTTGCGATCCTTCTCGGGACAGCAGGGTATCTGTGTGCAATCTTTCTCACGATTCTGGCGGGAAAGATTCTCGTATGGGGAATGGAATCCGGCGTTCAAGCGATGGGTGTTTCTATAAGAAACTGCATGATCTTGATGGCGGTTTTGGCGGTAATGCGTGGAATCCTGCATTATGCGGAACAATACTGCAATCATTTCATAGCCTTTAAACTGCTTGCGATTATCCGTCATAAAGTGTTTGCGGTTTTGCGTAAATTATGCCCTGCCAAATTGGAAGGAAGAGACAAGGGAAACCTGATCTCGATTATTACCACGGATATCGAGTTATTGGAAGTGTTTTACGCGCACACGATTTCGCCGATTGCGATCGCAGTGCTTACTTCTGCCTGTATGGTTGTTTTCCTGGCGAGGTATCATTGGCTTGCCGGAATTTATGCGCTGGCAGCGTATCTCGTAGTCGGCGTGCTGATCCCTCTTTGGAACGGAAAAAAAGGTGGAGAGATCGGAATGCAGTTTCGAAGCGGCTTTGGAAAACTGAATGGATTTGTGCTCAGCTCTCTTCGTGGAATGGAAGAAATTCTACAATACGACAGAGGCGAGACGCGAAGAAAGGAAATGGAAGAAAAGTCTTCGGAGCTTGGAAAACTGCAGTTTACTTTGAGTAAGCAGGAAGGACACCAGCGGGCGGCGACCAATGGTGTGATTCTCGTCGCTTCGATCGGAATGTTTTTGATGATGACATGGCTGAATGGAAAAGGCCAGACAGATTTTGAAGGGGTTCTTCTTTCAACGATCGCTATGATGGGTTCCTTTGGACCGGTGGTTGCACTGGCAAGTCTTTCCAATAATCTGAACCAGACATTGGCAAGCGGAGAACGTGTCTTGTCTTTGATGGAAGAAAAACCGATGGTAGAAGAGGTGCTCTCCGGCGATTCCGAAGCGGTTTCTGCTGAAAATTGTACCGAGGCACGTTTTTGTGATGTATCTTTTTCCTATGGGAAAGAGGAGATTTTAAAGCACTATAATCTGCACATTGCTCCCGGAAAGATCACCGGAATTCATGGCAGAAGCGGTTGTGGAAAATCTACGATTTTGAAACTGCTGATGCGTTTCTGGGATGTCGGCGACGGCGAGATCCGGATCGGAGAAAAGGATGTGCGTCACATAGAGACTGAAGTATTGCGGGAAGCCCAGAGTTTTGTAACGCAGGAAACGGATCTTTTTCATGATTCGATCGCAAACAATATCGCGATAGGAAAACCGGGTGCCTCCCGTGAGGAAATCGAAGAAGCGGCGAAAAAGGCGTCTCTGCATGAATTTATCCTGTCTCTTCCGAATGGCTACGATACGGAAGTCGGAGAACTCGGGGACACGTTATCCGGTGGAGAGAAGCAGCGAATCGGCATTGCCCGTGCGTTCCTTCACAATGCCCCATTTATTTTGCTGGATGAGCCGACGAGCAATCTCGATTCTCTCAATGAAGGAATTATATTAAAATCCTTGAAAGAATGCAGCGAAGGAAAGACGATCGTCCTCGTATCACACCGCGAATCCACGATGAAAGTAGCCGATGTGATAGAAAATGTTTACGAAGTGTAAAAAAGTGTATATTAAGTCTTGACAAATGCTACATTGTCTGCTATGATTGCTATCACAGTACGGGCTTGTACTGGTTTCGACAGGCCGGCTGAAGATGGAGAAGCTATCCGTGGACCGTGACCACGTTAAAACATGGATTAAAATTAAACGCTGAAGATAATTTAGCATACGCTGCCTAATGGCAGCTGTCTGACTTAAGGCACCTACACTTTAAGACCCAGGCATCAACGATGTAGGAAACGACATGCATTAAGCTTTGCGTGCATGGGCGTATCATGAAGCTACTAAAACCTGAAGGGTGTTCATTCTCGTCAGGCAGAGGGAATGTAAAAAAATGAACTATGATAGTAGAAGTACATGGGATTCCGGTTTGGACGCGGGTTCGATTCCCGCCAGGTCCACTAAATGAGTCTGAGGCGAACACCAGAGATATATCTTTGGGAGACTCAGTACCTCTAAAACTAATCAGATATATTGTATACGAAAATATATTTTGTTTAGTATATTGATGGAATTAAAATAACGGCATTGTATGTTGTATAAGCGACATGCAGTGCTGTTATTTTTGCAGTTTGACGAAAGGAAAGCTTGTTGTGGTCAAGTATTTTTGTATCTTGTGTTAGCAAAAACGGAACCATATGAAGAACTTTATTCGTGAAAATAAGAGTTGAAATTGATTGGAGGATACAAGAACATGAAAATTATAGATATTGTTGGAGAAAATTATTTTGGTAATTGGGATAAAACCAGAACTGCTTGTAGAGGAATCGTTATAGATGGAGAAAATATCTTGCTTTCCTATGAAACAAAAACAGATCAGTGGATGATTCCAGGCGGAGGTTTGGAAAACGGCGAAAGTGATGAAGAGTGTTGTATTCGGGAAATTGCGGAAGAAACCAAATAAAACAAACAGAAAGAGAAGTCTATTTTGTAACTTTGGTATCATGGTATGGTAGCAGAAATAGAAAATTCAGTTGAATAATTAGTTGAGGTGAAATTTTTAATGAGACATGAGTGTAAAATAACTGTATTAGAAACAAAAGTATTTCCGGAATTACAGGAAAAATATTTAGCAGACCCTAAGTCAGGTCCATGTCCCTGCTTTAAAGCGGGAGATACCTTTATCTTAAAACGTACACCGGAAAGAGACGATTTTTATCATTTGATGAATGGAGAATTTTGTGGTGAAGCATGGGATGCCGTCAGCAGATATGTTTATACAGCATTACAAGGTGGTTCAATTATGCATAAATGGACAAATGATGAGCGAATGATGATTACGTGTTGTAATGATGGAACAAGACCCGTCATTTTTAAAATCGAAAGGATTGATATTCCTGAAACCGAGGAAGAAAAAGATTGGTTAGAAAAACAGAATTTTAAAAATACTGTTGAAGATGCATATACCGGTTGATAAACCGGAAGTTGTGGAACTGCCTTGTTTATTTTTCGGAGATTTATGACGATATATTTCATATAGTATTGATTTGATTTTAAACGGAGTTTTAGTCTATTTACAAGGAGATTTTTATATGTCGATGAATATTAACGGATTTGGTAATATGTATAATGGTATCAATACCAATAGCAAATAATATAAGGCGTTGAAAGAAAAAGGCTGGTTAGAAGGAGTAATTCAGAATGAAGCAATGATGTCTCCGGAAGAAAAAATGATATATGAAATATTTGGTGGAAGCTACACTTGTCAAAAATGGTAATAGGTTAGTTCACAATACTATTGATGTATCGGTATAGAATACCGAGAAAGGAAGGAATCCGTATGGAGATTAAGAAATGGACATATGAGGAATATCCGTCTTTTGATGAATATGTGGACGGAGCGGTAAGAATCCATACAAGTGGAGACGAGATGGGAACTTACATATATTCTAATGTTGAATATGCAAATATAGATGGAGTTCCATTGCATTTGCAGATTATCACACCGCAGACTCGTAATATCCAGAATGACAATAAAGAGAGAACATATCCCTGTCTCGTATATGTTCAGGGGTCAGCATGGCTGAAACAGAATGTTAGTGAAAAGATTGGATTACTTGCCAGACTTGCCGAAAAGGGATATATCATAGCAGTTGTAGAATACAGGAATTCAGAGATTGCCACATTTCCGGCGGTTGCACTTGATACAAGAAATGCAATCCGTTTTATGAAAATGCATGGTGCGGAATATATGGCTGATACAGAGAAGCTGTTTGTTGGAGGAGATTCATCGGGAGGACATGCGGCAATGTTTTCGCAGATTATTAAAGACGATGATGAGGATACCAATCTTTACCCTGGAATAAACGCAGATGTAAAAGGTATTATTTCATTTTATGGTGCATGCAGTGTAATGCTTGAAGATGGAATGCCAAGCACGATAAATCACCACCTGCCGGATAGCCCGGAAGGAAAGCAGATGGGTGGTGTTAATCTGCGTGAACACACAGAGTTGTGCAAAAAAATGTCTGTGGAGTGCAATGTTGACGAAGATACGGAATTACCACCGGTATTGATGTTTCATGGAACGAAGGACAGGACAATCAATCCGCGTGTCAGTGTCGAAGTATATAACAGATTCAAACAATGTGGTAAAGAGGTAAAACTGTATCTTCTTGAGGGTGCGGATCATGGTGGAAGTGAGTTTTGGACGGAGGAGATTCAAGAGATTATAATTAAGTTTATGGAGGAGCAATTTTAATGATAAAGTGATTTATAAGGGATCACGAGGTGTTCTGTTTTGACTTTTCCCGGACTTTATGATATATTGGTTAGAGGAAACTAACTAATACATCATATGAAGGGGGAAACATTATGACACCGGAAAAATACAAACAGCTTTCTATCAAAGAATTTACGCAGGCAGCGAAAGTTTACGACAGTGGACATGCCGGGATTTATGAAATGTGCAAAGAGGATTATCCACCGATTTTGGCAGAGCTGGAAAAAGAAGAATTTCATGACGTGCTGGACTGTGGCTGCGGAACAGGACCAATGATTCAGTTACTTCATGAGAAATATCCGGACAAACAATATGTGGGACTTGATCTTACTCCGGGGATGATTCAGGTGGCTCAGGATAAGAAACTTTCTAATACGGAATTTGTTGTGGGAGACAGTGAAAATCTGCCTTTTGAAGAAGCTTCTTTTGACGCGGTTATCTGTTCTAACAGTTTTCATCACTATCCGAACCCGCAGGCATTTTTTGACAGTGCATATCGTGTCCTGAGAAAAGGCGGCCGTCTGGTTTTGCGTGATTATACATCATCGGATTTTGTTGTCTGGCTGATGAACCATTTGGAAATGCCTCTGGCAAATCTGTTTGGACATGGAGATGTGAAGATATGTAAAGTCTCTGAATTTATTGCCATGGCAGAAAAGGCCGGGTTTAAGGTGATGACCATGGAGAAGCAGAAAGGTTTCCGCGCGCATCTTGTTGCACGAAAAGAGGATGAATAGCAGGAAGGGCAGATTCTAAAAATGAAAAATACGGAAATTATAAAAAAAACATTGCATAAAGCAGATGGTGTTTTGTATCCTGTCGCTGGCAGAAAAGATAAAGTTTTTATTGTATTATCCGGCAGCGATTGCATATCAAGGAAAAGAAATTAATATTCTTGCAATTAACACAGGGAAAAAATCAATCCCGAATCAATCATAACGATTGAGAAAATAGAAGCACCTATTTTGATGTTTTCAACGGAAGTGGATACGATATGGCCGTCCAAGGAAAGCTGTGAAAAGATGGAAGAACGCCTGAATGCCAATCAATTTGCCTACCCGCATAAGCATATATGCTTTGAATATATGAGCCACATGATACTGGAAAATTGTGGAAAAGCAATTGAATATTTTATGAAATCAGAGAAGCAATTTCCGGAAGAATGTGCCAAAGAGCGCGTTGTTATGGGACAAGAATGTATAAAGTGGATAGAGGAAGTATGGTAAACTGGATGGAGTAAAAGAAATGTTGCTGGTGTCGGAGGTTGATATGAAAAAGCTTGAAAACTTTATAAATTGTTTGTCTATATTGGCAGATGCGGATTTTAAATTTGCAGAAAGAAATGATATATATCGAATAGGGATTATTGAAAAATTTAATCTAACTTTTGAACTTGCATGGAAAGCATTGCATGAAATTATGAGAATGCATAGTGTGGAAGATGCTGCTACCGGATCGCCTCGTGAGATCTTACAGCTTGGTTATAAAATTGGATTTATCAATGATTCTGAGGTATGGCTGCTAATGCTGAAAAAACGCAATGTTTCTGTTCATATATATAATGAAGATGAAATTGATGAAATGATTCTGCTGATACGTGATAGTTTTATTCCGGCTTTTATTGTTCTTAAGGATATGCTGGTAAAGAAACTGGATGAAGCGGAAAGTGATTGGGGGTAAGAAGAGCGAAAGAAGGATACACTATTAAAATAAATAGTGACTTATAAATTTACTAATATCTTCTAAATTAGAAGTTGATTTGATAATATGAGTATACCAAATAACTTATAAAGACATAAAATAGGAGGTATATTCAATGTTAAATGAATCCGTAATCAAATTATTAAAAAATGGTATGTGGGATCTTGCAACATGTGCAAATGGAGAACCAAATGTAGTGCCTGTTGCGTTTAAAGATGTCACCGATGATGGAAAGCTTGTTGTTGGGGATGTATTCCTTGAGACAACATTAAACAACCTGAAAGCAAACGATGGTAAAATTGCTATTTCCGTATATGATGCACAGAACCTTGAAGGATATCAGATTAAAGGAACTGCTGAATATGTAACGGAAGGAACCGTTGTAGATACATTTAAGGCTATGGTAGAGAAGATGTTCAATGGAGCAGCAACTGCAAAGGGTGCACTTATCATTAGTCCATCTAAAGTAATTGTCACAACACCTGGTTCTGATAATAAGAAAGAGATTTAGTCAAACACTTACTAATAAAATTAATAGTAACTTTAAAAATAATCACCTTCATGCTATAATCCCATCTTTGACACTTGTTAG
>DJEU01000050.1 GCA_002431395.1 Lachnoclostridium sp. UBA5890 | reverse complement strand
GCAGATGGTCTTATTGTTTCTTGCAATGTCAACATATTAGTCACCTCCATATATAGTATATGCAAATTATATCATCTTTTGCATATATGTTCAACATTATTTTTTCCCTCTGCATATTTTCCCTCCCACCGTCCATACTAATACCACCAGAACCTACGAAAGGACCTCTGAAATGAATCACACAAACAACACTACAAAGGACCTCACCACACCGGGCAACAAGGAATCCAACGATGCCCGCAAGCGCCGCATCCGTGAGAACTCACATTACAATGAAAAGGATCAGCCGGCACCGGACAACAATCTGTTCTGGGAAGATGCCTCCAATCCTCTGAGCAGCAAAGGAAACTAAAAGAAGCCCGACGGTGGAGCATTTTCCATCCTCGGGCTTTCTGTTATTCTAATGCAATGTTTGAAATTACTGAAGCTGAGCCAAACGTTCTTTTACCTGAGCCATCATGCTCTGATATTTTTCCAGTTTTGCTTTCTCTTCTTCGATTTTCTTTGCCGGTGCTTTATTGACAAAATTTGGATTTCCAAGCATTCCTTCGGAACGTTTCAATTCGCCGGTCAGACGTTTTTCTTCTTTCTTCAAACGCTCGATCTCTTTTGCCACATCAACAAGTTCTGCAAACGGCATATAAATCGTACCTTTATCGATCACAACCGAAACCGCATCTTTCTCAATACCGGTTTTGTCAGCCTGAATCGTTACTTCGCTGGCATAACCAAGTGTTGCAAAGAATACTTTGTTGGTTTCGAAAATGTCTTTTACTTCGGCATCTTCTGTCACAACGATCACTTTTGCTTTCTTGCTCGGTGGTACATTCATCTCGCCGCGGACATTTCGGATACCTTTTACCGCTTCTTTGATGCGCTCTACGGCATCCATGTCTTTTGCAAAATTCATGCTTTCCGTGTATTCCGGCCAAGCCGAGATCATGATCGAATCGTCGTCATTGTCCATCAATGTGCAGTAAATTTCTTCCGTAATAAATGGCATATATGGATGAAGCAGTTTCAAGGCATCGATCAATACCTTCTTCAAGGTGTAAAGTGCTGCTGCCTTTGTCTCATCCTCTTCATTGTAAAGACGAGGTTTTACCATCTCAATATACCAGTCACAGAATTCTTCCCAAATGAAGTCATAAATCTTCTGAACCGCGATACCAAGATCGTAAGTTTCCATCAACGCCGTGACATCTTTTGCCAACTGGTTGCATTTTGCAAGAATCCATTTATCTGCCTGCGTAAGTTCATCTGCCGACACTTCTTTGTTCGCAAGCTCTTCATTTTGAGCAAAATTCATCATGATAAAACGGGACGCATTCCATACTTTGTTGGCAAAGTTACGGCTTGCCTCGACACGCTCCCAATAAAAACGCATGTCATTTCCCGGTGCATTTCCGGTAACCAGTGTCAGACGCAGCGCATCTGCCCCATATTTGTCAATTACTTCCAATGGGTCAATACCATTTCCAAGGGATTTACTCATCTTGCGTCCCTGGGAATCACGTACCAGACCGTGAATCAATACTGTGTCAAACGGCACCTGACCGGTCTGCTCGATTCCGCTGAACATCATTCGCATAACCCAGAACGGAATGATATCGTAACCGGTAACAAGCGTATTGGTCGGATAGAAATATTTCATTTCTTCGGTATCATCCGGCCAGCCAAGTGTGGAAAATGGCCACAATGCGGAACTGAACCAGGTATCCAACGTATCCGGATCCTGACGCATCTCCTTGCCGCATTTTGGACAATTACACGTCTTTTCCTTCGTTACGACAAGTTCTCCGCAGTCATCACAGTAAAATGCCGGAATCTGATGTCCCCACCAGAGCTGACGGGAGATACACCAGTCGCGGATATTTTCAAGCCAGTGGAAATATGTCTTATTAAAATGATCCGGTACAAATTTTGTCTCGCCATTTTTAACCGCATCAATCGCCGGGCCTGCAAGTGGTTTCATCTTTACGAACCATTGTTTGCTGACACGAGGCTCTACCGTCGTACCACAGCGGTAGCAGGTTCCTACGTTATGATCGTGATCTTCTACTTTTACCAATGCGCCTTCTGCTTCCAGATCCTTTACGATGGCTTCACGTGCTTCGTAGCGGTCCATTCCGGCGTATTTCTCATATTCATCAACAATCTTTGCGTCGTCTGTCATTACATTGATAATTGGCAGATCATGGCGAAGTCCTACTTCAAAGTCGTTCGGATCGTGTGCCGGCGTGATCTTTACAACACCGGTTCCAAATTCCATATCTACGTAATCATCCGCAATCAACGGAATCTCGCGGTGAACCAATGGAAGGACAAGCATTTTTCCAACCAGATCTTTGTATCGTTCATCATTTGGATTGACAGCCACCGCCGTATCTCCCAAAAGTGTTTCCGGACGGGTTGTCGCCAAATTGATATAACCGCTTCCATCCGCAAATGGATAGCGCAGATGCCAGAAATGTCCCTTCTGATCTTCGTACTCTACCTCGGCATCGGAAATGGATGTCAGGCAGTGAGGACACCAGTTAATGATACGCTCACCGCGGTAAATCAGTCCTTTATTATAAAGTTTTACAAATACTTCCTTAACGGCTTTATTGCAGCCCTCGTCCATCGTAAAACGTTCTCTGTCCCAATCACAGGAAGATCCCATTTTCTTAAGCTGAGATACGATGCGTCCGCCGTACTGTTTTTTCCAGTCCCAGGCACGCTCCAGGAATTTTTCACGTCCAATATCCTCTTTCGTGATTCCTTCGTTTCGCATCGCCTCGACAATCTTCGCCTCGGTCGCAATCGACGCATGGTCGGTTCCCGGAAGCCAAAGAGCTTCATAACCCTGCATTCTCTTAAAACGAATGAGAATGTCCTGTAGCGTATTGTCAAGGGCATGTCCCATGTGAAGCTGACCCGTGATGTTTGGTGGCGGAATTACGATTGTATACGGTTTCTTATCCGGATTTACTTCCGCATGAAAATACTTCTTGCTGATCCATTTGGAATAAAGACGGTCTTCAATGTCTTTTGGATCATAATTTTTTTCCAATTCTTTTCTCATGATTACCTCCGATAATAATAAAAAAACTCTGGAAGAATACCTTCCAGAGTCATTCGCTTCAATCAGGCACCTTCCCTCTATAAGGGCGGCAGGGCCGCGGTACCACCTTATTTCAAATAAATGCAGGTTTTATCTTTCCTGCGTTTTATTCCTCATTCTGCCGATAACGGGGCGAACCGTGATCTTCTACACACAATATCTGCTTCAAAGATCATGCTCCGAAGCTACCTTCCACAAACCACTTGCCGGATTTCTTTCAGCCGGTGAAAATCCTCTCTGCTGGCGTTTCTTTGTGTACTCCTCTTCTTCCACGCATTTCACTTATCTTTTATAATAGGGGGTTTTTGGGGAAATGTCAAGAAAAATTTATTGTAGGATATTATTCCAAAACCAGAGCCCGTAGTTTTCCATTCGGAACCGCTTCCGCTTAAAAGAACACGCATAGCGGTGCCTGAGGGCAAACCACGCCCTCTAGGCACCGATGGTGTTCTAAATTCCTCATTGTGAAACTACGGGCTCTGGTTTCAGATTAAGACTACAACCAAATTTGTTACGAAGGATGGATTTCATTTTATTATTTACCATATTTTTCTGCCATCTCTCTGGCCCGTTTCCCAATTTTCTCCCGCAAACTCTTAGGTTCAAGAATCTCCACGTTGGTATTGTACTGCATCGCCCACAAAAACATTGCGTCTTCACTACAGCACACCGATACCGTATACCAATCCTTTTCTTCGGACAATACAGAAAAATCTGTTCCAAACCAGTCCACCAGATCATTAAAAATGCCCTTTTTGGCTTTCATTAAAATTCTACTGCCTTCTCCTCCAAACAGATACATATGTTCTGCCATATGTTTGGGAAGGTTGATTCCTTTTTCCAGCCCTTTGACACACTTCATCGGTTTTCTTGGCTCATCTGATATCACAATATCGGTAATCCGATCCACACGGCAATGTGCCACATTGTCATAGTTATCGTAATTTCCAAGGAGATAATAACGTCCATTATTAATGATCAGTTGATACGGATTCATTATGTATCGCTTTTCCCGTCTTGGACGCAATTTGAAGTCTGTATCATAATCATTGTAAATAAAACTGATTTTCTTTTCGTTTTCTATCGCATCCTCTATTACACCAATCACATACATCAACTGCTTATTATCCACCTTGTGCAGTTCCGGCAAATAAGAAATGTGTGTTAATTTAGGCTCAAAATATTTACTCGATTGCTTTTTTAGTTTCTCGATCAAATCTTTCGCCTGAGCACCGGAAATTCCTTTTGAGAATAAAACGGCATCAATAAGAAACCGAAGCTCGGAGTCTTCAAACTCGCGCTCCATCAGATAATACCCTTTCTCCATGGAAATTTCATAGCCAAATTCCTGCAGATATTCCAAATTATTTTTTACAGACCGCCGGTCACATTCCATCCCATAATCTCTTTTGAGTATGCGAAGAATTTGCTGCTGCGTCAGGGGATGATTTTCATCGGAATGCTCTTTTAGGATATCTAAAATGAGCATATTAAGCATCTTTTTGTTTGCTGTCGCGTACATGGTTGGTCACCTCAAGCATTCTGTTTATTATCCTCTTTTGCTTTTTTCGCACTCTTCCCACACTTCACTAAATTTATTTAAATACTTCTCCATACTTTTAGCCCTAACCGATGGATGCCACATTCTAAGAATAGGAATTTCCTTTTTGTTTAGAACCAATTCCTTTTGTTGCCAGACATTCTTATACTTATCGTCAAAAATGGCATCCATATACTTCTTCTTATATGTATTACATGCACACCATACGATCACATCCGGATTAATTATTTCAATTTCTCTTCGTATATAATCCTTGTATGTTTCTATATACTTCAAAAAGTTTTCGCCTTGAATATTTCCAAATCCACCCCGCTTATTCAAATTCATAAAAGCAATTTTATCGAGTGCTTGTTTATTCTTGCCTTTATCAAAAGATAATTCTATTTTATAGTCCTTCTCCGTTATAATTCGGTACATCTCACCAAATTTTATTCTCATTTTCCCACTCCAGGTTTCTTGTTCATTTCCTTCTATATAGTTAATAAAACTGCAAACTGTATTACCCTCGTTATTTCCAACCAAATGTCCATCTTCGCATTTTCCTTTTAATTCTGGGTTTTTTTCATCATTATCCTGCTTACAATCTATACTTACTTCATTTGTGATAAACAAAACCCTCTTTTCACTATTTTGATATTCTTCCAGGTTTACAATACCATCTTTATAAAAAGAATTCGTTGCAACCACATAACTGTCTTGACTATTACATGTTTCTTCTCCGCAATCATTTGATTGTTTCTTTTTCCAACACTTAAATAATTCGTCTAATTCTTCTAATTTTTTACCTTCTTCTAATGTTCCCATTCCAATCCTCTCCTTTTCTTTAAAAACAAATTTTACAATTATTGTATCTCATTTTCAAGCAGATTTCCCGGTATTTTCCCCTTGTAAATCTACAATTCCTACTCCCTCGAATAATACTCCTTCCCTGTTTCCAAACATATTCCGGCGAGCCGTCCGTTACGTGAGCAGGCACCACAATCCAAGGCAATGTGGTTATACTTGCGATAAATATAACCGGGTCTGTCATTTCCAAGAATTGTCTGTGTCGGCGTATGTCCTGTGATCACGATTTTATCTTCGTAGTAGGGCATCTCATAGTCGGTGCGCGTCCATAGCAGATCATCAATGGTATACTCTTCGATCGGTTTTTTATAATAAAAATCATTCAAACCGGCATGAACCAGAAGATATTTTTGTCCCTGGATTTCCAATTCCGCATATGCTTCAAAATCGCCGATAAAATCAAGCACTTCCTGCCGCTCTTCCTTCGACAATTTACAAAATTGATCCATCGTCGTTTTTCCTCCGTTGCGAAGCCAGTCAAGCAGTATCATTACTTGATTTTCGTCAAGTGTTTGGATAAACTCTTCCGTTATTTCATTTAACATAAGTTTCAGGCTCTCCAGTGCCATCCATTCATGGTTTCCTGCGATACATACACAATTTGGCAGCGTCATCAGATACTGCAATGCTTTGACAGGATCCGGTCCACGGTCCACGACATCCCCCATTACATACAGTTCGTCATTTTCATTGAATTTCATCTTTTCCAGCAAAACTTTCAGCTGTTCCAATTGTCCATGAATATCACCGATTACATATGTCGCCATTTTAGCTCCTTTCTGCGTTTTCATTTATTCCTGTAACTTTTGCAAAAACTATTCAGGACGCCCCTCCTC
>DJEU01000030.1 GCA_002431395.1 Lachnoclostridium sp. UBA5890 | reverse complement strand
CGCACAAGCAATGGCAAAAACTAATATTAAGTATGAGGTAATCAATGGAGATACTCTTGTTATATCCGGAAATGGAGAAACAGAGGAGGCTATTAAATACGGAAAAGAAGTAAAGAAATCACAAATTAAGAAATTGATTATTAAAGAGGGAATTACTAAAATTACACCATTAGGAATAGGAAAGTTTGAATCTGTAAGAGAAGTTGTTTTGCCAGATAGTTTGACAGAAATCGGGGATACTACATTTGCGGGGTGTTATAAACTGAAAAAGGTTCGGTTTGGGAAAGGGTTGCAAGTGATTGGGTACAGTGCATTTGCAAGTTGCATAAGTTTGGAAGAGATAGATATTCCAGACTCTGTAGTTGAAATAAGTGAATCTGTGTTTGCAAGTTGTCATAAATTAAAAAAAATTACATTGCCAGAACGGTTGAAAGAATGGAATTTTAATACTTTTCGAGATTGTCCGGCGCTGGAAACAATTGTAAATAATTCTAAAATTTCATGCTATATGCCATGGTACAAAAAATACGTCACATGGCGAGTAGATGGGAAGAAAACGAAGACAATTCCAGCAGGAAAGACGGGAACATCGACAAGAAAAAAACTTTCGATACAGTATGACCTGCGAGAAGGTCAGGAAACGAAAAAACTGCCTCGGACTTATCGGTTTGGTGATAGTGTAACTCTTCCGGAAACGGTAAAGAGAAAAGGGTATGTTTTTATGGGATGGAGTGATAAAATGTATGCGGATGTAGAAAAAGTAGAGAGCGGGCAGAAAAAGGCAAAATTTTATGCGACATGGTATAAGTATAAGGTGGAGAGCAAAAAGACGGGAACGGCGACGGTTAGCTTTGACAGCAGTCAGGCAAAAGTGCTTTTAGAGGCGCATGCGATACGCTATTCCGTATATAAGGATATGAGCTTTTGTGATGAAAAATACTGTAACAAAAGCAAAGGGAAAGTGATGATTAAACACCTTGAGCCAGGGAAGACGTATTATTTTGAGATTTGTGGGGTAAGAGATCCCGATCATCCATTTGAAAAATGGAGAGCGAAAAGAAAGATATCAATTTGTGGTTAGAAAGAGGAAATACTAGGATCCCTGCTCATATTTTCCAAGCCATTCACGTGGTGTCAGGCTGACTTCGCTTTTGAAAAAACGAGTTAGTGATGCGGGGCTGCTATATCCGAGTTCTTCACTGATATAAGCAGGGGAAAAGCCTTGGGTAAGAAGTTCCTGAATACGGGAAACTTTTGCCCGGGCAATGTATTGATACAATGTCTCGCCGGAGGTTTCCGCAAATATACGATTTAATTGTCGTACGCTATAATGCATGGCATCCGCAATTTCATTACAGCTAAGTTTGGCGTGAGTGTGATGGTGAACATAAACTTGAATTTTGGATAGCACAGGAGAACTGTTTTGGCATATTTCTGTAGTCGGTAAAAACATGGATAAAATGTCAGAAATTAAAGCGGTTTTTAAATCTTCCGGTGCATTGAGCTGATAGGAAGCAGCTGTATATTCACTACATAACCGGCAAAAAGTCAGGCGATCATTTTCCGATAAAACAATCGGCTTAAAATGAGTATGATTTGTCAATAACGGAGTTTTGGGAAGATAAAATTTGGAAAAATTTAGGGTGATTCTCCGATATGGAATATTTGCAGGAATGCGAACAGAATGTCCATTGTGAGGGGAAAATAAGCAGAGCAGTCCAGGGACAACAGTATAAATTGCGTTGTCCAAAAAGAGACGGCCTTCGCCCTCTAATACGTAGTAAAATTCGTATTCTGAATGGTGATGCATCGGGAAAGACATTCCCGTGTTTTCGCATTTGTTTGCCAGAACGAATTTGTCATTTGATGGTTTTATGCTAGAATTTACCTGCTGGCTCATATATAACTTCCTCCCTATGTAAAACATATCTAAAATAACCGTATTATGATTATTACATAAATTGGAAGGAATGTCAAGAAAAACTGCCGCCTTGCCAAAAAAGCCATTTTCAGTTGACAAATTCTGGGGGTTATGTTACGCTTAATTTCAAAGAAAATAAGAAGTAGGATAGGAGAACTTATGAAAAAATTAATTAAAACTACAGTACTTGCAGCGGCATTCATTTTCACTTTAGGAGCGACTGCAATACAGCCGGTACAGGCAGCAGAAAAAGGCATTAAAATATCCAAAAAGAATTTCCCGGACGCGGCTTTTCGTAAAGGTGTCAAAACAAATTTTGACTTAAATAAGGATGGGTATTTATCGCGTCAGGAACGCGTTATGGTAACAGAGGTCACAGATTCTTTGATTATGTGTACAAAACGAAATGGTGGCTGGAAAAAATATCATTCATTAAAAGGTATCGAGTATTTCCCTTGTTTGAAAAAATTAGAGATGAATAATATCAATATAGGTAATCCGAATATCAGTAAAAATAAATTGCTGCAAAGTGTACGTTTGTATAACACATTTACTACGTATGTTAATGTAAACGAAAACGTGAGATTAAAAAGATTGTATATCTCTTCCGATGTTAGTATGGTGGGAAAACGATCACTGAAAAATATTGATGTTTCTCACAATAAGCAATTAGAAGAACTTACTTTAATTCGAGGTATTTCAGCAATAGATGTATCTAATTTATCGAAGCTGCGGATGCTGATTATTGGAGAGGGAAAATTGAAAACTCTGGATGTTTCCCACAATCCGGAATTGCAGATACTGAGTTGCGGAGGAAATCAGTTGACGGAATTGGATGTATCGGCGTGTACTAAGTTAAGCAGTTTCACATGTGAAAAAAATCAACTGAAGGCGGTAAAACTGCCTGAAAATTTAACGCTGGTGAATTTTGAATGCCATAAAAATCAGTTGACGGAACTTGATATGAAAAATGGAAAAGTAACCGGCGAAATGAAATTTGATACCAAATGTTCTGTTGTAAATTATGCAGGAACCATTCATAATGATCTTATGAATAAGTAGTGGGAGCGTGATCCGGGGACAGTATTTCAAAATGTTTTGGCAGATTATTTGGCAGATTAATTAAAGATAAAAAACTACTATTATTAGGGAAGGGAGAATGAATAATGAAAAAGAAAACCTGGGTTATGCTTCCTAAAAGTTTGATTGCCGTTTTAATTTTTGCTGCGGTGGTCGCGGCGATTTATATCTACGACAAAAATTTGCTCCCGGTAGGAAATGTTTCTTTGAAACCGGGAAAATATGTATGGGATCAGGATTCCAAGGCATCCATTACGATTTCGGAAGATGGCAAGATGACATTTGAAAATATGGATTTGGATCATATGCTGGTAGGTTTTCGTAAGTTTCGGTTAAATGAGACGTTTATTGGCGAAGAGAAGAAGTTTATACTTACACGAGGGCTTACGGGGGTATACGCTTTGTCTTATTATCTTTCCGAAGAGGATCGTATGGAAGTGGATTATTATCCCCGGGAAGATAAACTGCTTCTTTTTAAACCACGGAGTGAAGATGGGTACACTTTTGTGTTGGAAAAGTGATTCTTGTTCAAAAAAATCCGATGTGTTATAATTGGGAAAAGGGGGTTTTATATGAAAACAGATATTACGAAGCAAATCGAAATGGTACTGTACAGAACGGAAGACGACGATGTAACGGTCAGCGCTTTGATAAAAGATGAAACAATATGGATTACCCAGAAGGCAATGGCTGAACTGTTTGGTGTACAGACTTCAGCAATCAGTAAGCATTTAAAGAAAATTTTTGAGCAGGGTGAGCTTAGCGAAAAAGTGGTTGTTTCCAAAATGGAAATACCCACTCCACATGGCGCAATTCCGGGGAAAACGTTTTTACAATGGAAGAATTAAAAGGGGGCAAAAACATGAAATGCACTGGTAAATTTGCAAAGCAGCTCGTCACAGCCGTATTTTTGGCAGTTTTTATGATTTCCGGAATTGGCGGTTATCTTGGGTCAGGGGTGCAGTCCGTTCAGGCAAAAAAGAAGACGTATACGGTTACGATAGTGGGAAATAGTCTTGTGGGAAACGGCTCGCAGAAAAAATATTTCAAGCAGATTGCGAAACTTTATGGTACGAATATTAAGGTCTATGATCAGATCAATAACGGATATCAATTGAGCGATCATGTATTGGATGCCAAATTTAATGAATACAATATCTGCAAGCAATTGAAAAAATCGGATATTGTGATTTTTCAGGAGTATGGCACACGCTATGAAACGACCTACAAGGATATCCTAAAACTACAGAAATATATGAAAAAGTCGGCACGTTCGTATTATTATCAGACAGAATTTGATGTACCCGGAGGAGAATTGATCCAAAAACTGACAAAGCACGGTGTGAAGATCATTCGGGCAGAAGCGGCCATTCAGAGGTTACAGGATCTCGGCTATATGTATGAAGAACTGCATGAACCGGGCGACTACCATCCAAATGAGTATAATGGATATACAGCGGCTATTCTTATGTATACACAGATCTTTGGCAGGAAATGTACCAGTTATCCGGTGGAAAAATGCCCGAAAAAATACCGCACATTTTTACGGGGAAAGAATTGGACGGAAAAGAAGCATGCATTGAAAACAATATTGAAGGAACTGGAAGCAATTCGCAAAGAATAGAGGTAATCCACCATGGAGCTTATTTGGAACGAACAAAATCAAAATGCGGTCGTGCACGAAGTGCGCTCAGACAGCCCGGAGATTACGCTGCCGGAAACGGTAGAAGGGCGTAATCTTGTGGCGGTTGGAGCGTATTGTTTTTCGGACCGGAAACGAAAAGAAACAAATCAAAATGGCATTACGACAGTAATGGGGGAGCCGTGTGATCATTCGGCGCAGGGGGAGTTTGTGGAAAAGATTACGTTGCCGGATGCCGTTGAGCGGATTGAAAATGCAGCTTTCTTTAATTGTAAAAAAATGTATGCCCTTGAAGTGGGGAAAAGGACGACAGAGATTGGAAGCGATGTATTTAATAACTGCAGTGCATTGAACAAGGTGCGTATCCGCGGAAAGGCGGGAGAGGAGACTGGCGCAAAGCAGCTGCTTACAAGAATTTCGTGGGATGTCGAGGTGCAGTTTGACGATGCGGTTTTGTTTTATCCCGAGTATTATGAGGGATATGATACGATTGCGCCGGCGCACATTTTTGGCTTAAATATCGAGGGTGAGGGGTTCCGGGCGAGACAATGTTTCCGTGAGGGAAAAGTGGATTTCGAGGCGTACGATTCGATTTTTGAGAAGGCTTGCGCGGAGGAAAATGACCGGGTTCTTGTACATATGGCGATGGACAGGCTTATGACCCCGATTGGTTTGACGGAAAAGAACCGCCTTCGATACGAAAAATATTTGATGAGTGTGCCGGAGAAAATATTTGAAATCTGTTTAAAAAATAGAAAATTGGAATGGCTGAAATTTTCTGTAAATTCGGTACTTGCAGGGGATAAAATAGAAACAACGGTGAAAGAAAAAGCATTGGTAACCTATGTGCAGCAGGATTGGACGGAAGGGGCCGCTGTCCTTTTGGCAGCAGGCAGGAAAAAAGAAGGAGGCAAAAAGGCGCGCTATGAATTTGAGTAAAAAGCAGGTGCAGAGCGAAGAGGCGTGGCAGAATCAGATGGCGGAAAAAATTCTGCGGTTTGTGCAGAATGAATTGTATCAGGATCTGCGCTTTTTGGATGTGGCGCTTTCTGCGCTGGGATGGCAGCCGGCACAGGGGCTCCAAACATTGGTGACGGATGGCCGTAAATTGTACTTTCCGGCAGAACGTATATGTAGAATATTTCCAGAAAATCCACTGTATCTGAACCGCGTGTATCTTCATACGGTGCTTCACTGCCTTTTTGCTCATTTGTGGCTGCAGCAGGGGCGGGAGAGGCCTTGGTGGGATGCAGCGTGTGATATTGAAGTCGAGTACGTTATCGATCATTTGGAAAAGAAGAGTGTGAAGCGCGCATTGTCGTGGGAACGCCAGAAAATGTATCAAACCATGGAAGAGAGGAAACTTCTTTCGGCGGCAAAGATCTATGAATATTTGGAAGAAATTGGGATTGAAGAGCGGGAAAAACTGCGTCGGGAATTTTATACAGACAATCACAAATTTTGGCCGGAAGAGGAAAAAAAGTCGCCGATGCAAAATCAGGCGAGGCAAATGTGGGACAAGATTTCGCGGCAGAGCCAGATGCAGGAAGAAAAGCGCGGCGATGAGCCGGAAGAGGGCGAGCAGTCCCTTTTGCGGCGGTTAAAGGCAGACAAAAGCAGGCGGAGTTACCGGGATTTTCTGCGGAAATTTGCGGTGCTTCGGGAAGAAATGCAGTGCGACCCGGATACGTTTGATCTGAATTTTTATACGTATGGGCTTTCTTTGTATGGCAATATGCCGCTCATTGAACCGGTCGAAACACGCGAAGTGATGCGGATTCAGGAGTTTGTCGTGGTGCTCGATACAAGCTATTCGACTGATGGGGAACTTATCAAAGGGTTTTTGCGCGAGACATTTACCCTGCTCACCGAAAAAGACAGTTTTTTCCATAAATGCCATATCCGCATTTTGCAATGTGATGACGCGGTGCGCGAAGATACGAAGATTACGGATATTTCCGAATTGGATGCGTATTTGGAGAAGTTTACCATCATCGGCGGCGGAGGGACGGATTTCCGCCCGGCATTTTCCTATGTCGCGGGGCTGCGCGAACAGGGAGAACTTCGTGGACTGCGGGGACTCCTTTATTTTACCGATGGAAAGGGTACGTATCCGGCAAAACGACCGGAATACGATGTCGCATTTATTTACTTAGATGAGTATGAAAAGTCAAAGGTACCGCCGTGGGCGATGTGTTTTAAGATTGGAGGAAACAGATGAATATCAAACAGGCAAAACAAGAGATCAAAGATGCGGTAAGAGCGTATCTTGCCAAGACGCCGGAGGGGGATTACCGGATCGCGCCGGTGCGCCAGCGTCCGATGCTTTTGATCGGGCCGCCGGGGATCGGAAAGACACAGATTATGGAACAGATTGCCAGAGAGTGTGAGATCGGGCTTGTTTCCTATACCATTACGCACCACACGAGACAGAGCGCAGTCGGCCTTCCGTTTATCCGAAAAGATACATTTGGGGGAAAAGAAGTTTCCATTACAGAGTATACGATGAGCGAAATTATTGCGAGTGTGTATGAGAAAATGCGTGAAACCGGACTAAAAGAAGGGATTCTTTTTATCGACGAGATCAATTGCGTGTCGGAGACGCTCGCGCCGACGATGCTCCAATTTCTGCAATGCAAGACATTTGGCAATCAGGCAGTGCCGGAAGGATGGATCATTGTAGCGGCAGGAAATCCGCCGGAGTACAATAAATCTGTGCGCGAATTTGACATGGTGACATTGGACCGCGTGCGCCAGATGCGGATTGATGCCGATTTTTCAGTGTGGAAAGAATATGCGGTCAAACGACATATTCACCCGGCATTGCTGACGTATCTTGATCTGCGGCCGGCGAATTTTTATGTGGTCGAAAATGATGTCGATGGCATGCAGTTTGTGACAGCACGTGGCTGGGAGGATCTCAGCAGTTTGATGAAAGTCTATGAAGAACTGGGGATTGCGCTTACGGAAGAAAGCATCCGCGAATACCTTGCGCACGATGATGTGGCAAAAGATGTAGCTGCGTATATCGATTTGTATAAGAAATACGAAGATCATTATGGCATTCCGGAAATATTGGAAGGCAAGGTCACGGCTTCGATTTATGAGCGGCTTTTCCGGGCTTCCTTTGATGAGAAGATCAGCGTCGTTCATCTTGTGCTTTCCGGACTTCACACTTCGTTTGAAGCGGTGCGCGACTGGAAAAAAATGACAGACAAATGGTTTGCCTTTTTGAAGCAGTATCGAAGCTGCGTAATGGCGGGAGAGGAGCCGGTGGCTGCCTATCAGAAGCTGTGTACAGAGCAGGAGGCAGAGACGGCACTTCGCAAAAAACAGGGATTCTTGGAAAAAGACGAGGAGCATCTTTGGGAAAAACTTGGCGAGAAGTTACGTGGAGCCTGTCCACAGGCAGAAGATGTCGTGGGAAAAACGCCGGAAGAAATTTTTGATCTCGCACGCGGACCATTTGCAGAGGCAGTGGAAGAATTGGAAATGCGGGAGCAGATGGCATCTGAAAAATTGGAGCATGCGTTTGATTTTATCGAGGCAGCATTCGCAGACGGACAGGAACTTGTCGTATTTGTGACAGAGCTGGCGATGGATCCGGAGGCGGCTGTTTTTCTGGCAGAAAATGAAAATGAGCGGTTCCGTAAATACAATGAACAGCTTCTTCTGGGGACAAAAAAAGCGGAACTTCTTTCGGAGCTCCGCGAGGGAATGATACATTCCCAGGAGAATGTTCGTGATTTTTAGTTCAAAGTGCTAGAACTGCCGGCAGCAGCCGAACGGGTGCTTTTTGTTGCCGACGTTGTCGAAGTGGCGGCAGGTGGAGCGGTTTCGACCGGTTCCGGTTTTACGACTATCGTGCAGGACGCAGACTGTCCGCTGGACAAAAGGGTTGCCGTAATCACGGCTTCGCCCACTGCGACAGCGGTTACGACACCGCGGGAATTGACCGTCGCCACATCGGTGTCAGAAGATTCATAAAGTGGAATTTCCTGCGAAATATTCGGCTTTATGATCGTATTTAACTTGGTATTTTTAGTTTCGTTTAGGTAGATTTTTTTCTTCCCAAATTTGACACTGACGGCATACGGCGTCACTTTTACCTTTACTTTTAAAGTGCGCACAACTCGTCCGCGGGAATTGGAAATCGTCGCACGAACGTAAGTATTTCCCGGGTTTACGGCAGTCACGACAGCTAGTTTTGGCTGTGTGGTAGAAGTTACCGTCGCTATGGATTCATTGTCTGAGGAAAATACGATGGTCTGGCGCTTCTTTGTATTGTAGAGACGCAGTTTGTACATTCCGTTTTTTGACAATGTAACGGATTTTACATTCATGCGGATATATTTATTTTTCTTTGCTGCAAAGGCATCATTGCCTGGTTCCAATGTACCAAGAAAGAGGACGCCGATCAGCAGCCATGAAAAAATAATTTTAATTTTGTGCATCATAATTCACACCATCCTCTGTTTGTTGATATGAGTGTAGCAAGCAGCTATGGCACAGTTGTGTCAGGAAAAGAAGAAAGAAAAGGGGAAATGTGTCACAAAATAAACATAAAAATAAAGTAGTCTATTGATAAGTAAGAAGAGAAATTGATAAGTCCAGCTAATAAATGTCA
>DJEU01000010.1:15488-17480 GCA_002431395.1 Lachnoclostridium sp. UBA5890 | reverse complement strand
ATTGACATTTATTAGCTGGACTCATTAAATAAGTTTTCACTTAATTATACACAAATTTTGTAAAAAAATCAAGTCTTTAAATGCTTTGCGACCTAGCATCTTTCTCCCCTGTTCGCGGTGTCCTTGACGACTTAGTGGAAATGTCCTACCGTCAAGCGTTAGGCAAGGGGCGCACTTCCTTGTGAACGCAGTTTTCGCATGTTACTTGTTTTTTCTTCTCAGCTAATTTCCAACATTTCACTCCATTACGGTCAAATTTGTATTTTGTATTCAATTTTACCGTAATATTTTCCATATTTTTACAGCCCCTTTCAATTATTACGGCCATTTCACAGATTTTCTCCCCCTTTTTGCCGTAATTTTCTTAACTTCTCTTTAAAACTTTCCAACAATTTCCAGTTTTTACGGTCATTTTGGATAATTTCTTGCTTTTTACCGTAATCCGTCTCCGGCGCTCCTTCCGACTGACCTTCCTCCAGCGCAACTCCTCCCATCCCCTGCCCTCCAGCACCCCCGCCCCGCAACACGCCCCAGAACCCGGCGCGTCCCAGAAGCCCACGCACTGCAAAACCTGCCCATCAAAATTCTGCTATAAACCACAAAATAGTCTTGTTTCATTTTTCCCGGCATATGGTATAATGTAGGTAAGTTAGGACTTCGGGGTGACATTCCCCGATGAGTACATTAAGGAGGGTTACTATTATGGCTAGATTTACATTACCTAGAGATTTGTATCATGGAAAAGGTGCGCTGGAGGCGCTGAAAACATTTAAAGGAAAGAAAGCGATCATCTGCGTCGGCGGTGGTTCGATGAAACGTTTCGGATTTCTCGACAAAGCCGAGCAGTATCTGAAAGAAGCCGGCATGGAAGTAAAATTGTTCGAAGGTATTGAGCCGGATCCATCGGTGGAAACCGTGATGAAAGGTGCCGCTGTTATGCAGGAATTTGAGCCGGACTGGATCGTAGCGATGGGCGGCGGTTCTCCGATCGATGCTGCCAAAGCAATGTGGATCAAATACGAATATCCGGACATCACTTTCGAAGATATGTGTAAAGTATTCGGTATCCCTGCGTTGAGAAATAAAGCACATTTTTGTGCCATTTCTTCCACTTCCGGTACAGCTACCGAAGTGACCGCATTCTCGATTATTACCGATTATGAAAAAGGAATCAAATATCCGATCGCGGATTTCGAGATTACGCCGGATGTTGCTATTGTAGACCCTGAACTTGCCGAGACGATGCCGCAGAAACTTGTCGCTCACACCGGTATGGACGCAATGACACATGCGATTGAAGCTTATGTTTCTACTGCAAACTGCGATTTCACGGATCCACTTGCCCTTCATGCGATAAAAATGATTCAGCACGATTTGGTAGATTCTTACAATGGCGACATGGCAAAACGTGATTCGATGCACAATGCACAGTGTCTCGCCGGTATGGCATTCAGCAATGCCCTGCTCGGAATCGTACATTCGATGGCTCACAAAACCGGAGCCGCTTTCGCCGATTATGGCGCACATATTATCCACGGTGCTGCCAATGCCATGTATCTTCCAAAGGTAATTGCCTTTAACGCCAAAGATGAAACCGCGAAAAAGCGTTATTGCTATATTGCCGATTTCATGGGACTCGGTGGTGCTTCTGCCGATGAAAAAGTGGAAAATCTGATCGCATATCTGCGCAAGATGAACGACGATCTGAACATTCCACACTGCATCAAAAACTATGGTGCAGACAGTTATCCAACTGAAAATGGCTTCGTACCGGAAGAAGTATTTTTAGAGAGACTTCCGGAAATTGCAGCAAATGCAATCCTTGATGCCTGCACAGGCTCAAACCCAAGACAGCCTAGCCAGGAAGAAATGGAAAAACTGTTGAAATGCTGCTATTATGATACAGAAGTAGATTTTTGATTATAGAAAGTAACTATTCAGGATCAATGTATGGAAATCAATGAATCGTCGTGCTTGCACGTAAGAGACTTT
>DJEU01000010.1:0-15381 GCA_002431395.1 Lachnoclostridium sp. UBA5890 | reverse complement strand
TTCGAAATGCGAATGTGTGGGAGAGGAGCCTGAATAGTTACTATAGAAAATAGTATTACATGATGAATTCCGGCACAAGCACATAGCTTGTGCCGTGGGTTCTTTTTAAAGGGGAAATTCAAACCATGAAAATTATGACCATAAATGTGAATATTACAGGGATGCAGCGAGTCTCCACATCGAAAAAAACTGTAACCCAGGTTCTCTTTAACGGAACGGCTGAGGGAGAATATTTTAATGGAACCATTCTCCCAGGCGGAGTCGACACACAAATCAATGTACCGGAAAAAGGGACTCTTTCTGCCAGATATATGCTGGAAGGCAAAGATAATTCTGGCAATAATTGTAAAATGTATATTTCGAATGATGCATTACAAAACTGCAACACCACAAAACCACACATCTTAACTGACAGCGAAAATCTTCGCTGGCTAAATGAGGCGGAGCTGCGTGGCAAGTTGACAATTGTTGAAAATGGAGTACGGATTGAGATTTTTTCAAAATAATTATCCATAATTTTACAGATCACACTTTCTTCAAATATTTTACATATTTTCCACAAACTCCTTCGTTATGATAGAACCATAAAATCATTACGCAGAAAAGGAGGGCATTACTATGAAAACGTTGCGAAAATTCTTTATAATACCTATGTTGGTCGCAAGTCTCATCCTGACTTCGCCAATGTACACATTTGCAGCCGCTAATTCCTCCGCAGACAGTTCGACTTCGGCATCTGCCGCTCCAGCAGGAGGCACTCAAAACAGTCAAGATTCTCCGCCCGCCAAACCAGACAGGGACAATGGCACACCGCCTGCGAAACCGAACGGCGATAACGGCACACCACCGGAAAAGCCGGATGGCGATAACGGAACTCCCCCAAATGCTGTGAGCGGTGGCGGAATTTCGGGAGCTGCCCCGGGTGCTGCTCCGGGCAGTTCTCAGGGCGTTTCCAGTTACAATGCCGTACAGTCTCTCACAAGCGACGCAACATTTAACGGAGAAACCCTTTCTTCCACCGGAACCGATGAAAATGTGGTCGACGTCTCAGAAAATGCCTCTGCCACTGTCGCCAATTCCACCGTGACAAAAACTTCTTCGGACAGCACCGGTGGCGATAATTCGAGTTTTTACGGTGTCGGAGCTGCTCTCCTTGCCCGAAGCGGAAACTTGTACGTGACAGGATCTAAGATCAATACCGATTCTGCCGGTGGTGCAGGCATCTTTGCTTATGGCGACGGAACTGCGTATACCGCCGATTCCACGATCAATACGACCAAAGATACCTCTGGTGGAATCCACGTCGCAGGCGGTGGAAAATTGTATGCGTGGGATCTCAATGTCACGACTGCCGGCAATTCTTCCGCAGCGATCCGAAGCGACCGCGGTGGCGGAACGATGGTTGTCGACGGCGGAACCTATACCTCGAATGGAAGCGGTTCCCCTGCTGTGTATTGTACCGCGGATATCACCGCAAACAATGCCACCCTCACTGCAAACGGCTCAGAAGCCCTGTGTATCGAGGGATTGAACACCACCCGACTTTACGATTGCAGCCTTACCGGAAATATGCCGGAAGACAGTCAGAATGACTGCACATGGAATGTCATTTTGTATCAAAGCATGTCGGGGGATTCTCAGGAAGGAAACAGTACCTTTGAAATGGTCGGCGGTTCATTGACAGCGAAAAACGGAGGAATGTTTTATACGACGAACACAGAATCGACCTTCGTATTGTCCAACGTCGATATCACATATGCCGATAAAAATGATTTCTTTTTGAAATGCACCGGCAACAGCAACCAGCGAGGCTGGGGAACTTCCGGCAGTAATGGCGCCGATTGCAACTTTACGGCAATTTCCCAGAAAATGGAAGGTGATGTCATCTGGGACAGCATCAGCCAGCTCGATATGTATATCAAAGATGCCAGCAGTTTAAAAGGCGCTTTTGTACAAGACGAAAGCAATGCCGGCGACGGCGGCAAGGGCTACTGTAATGTATCGATCAGTTCTGATTCTACGTGGACCGTAACCGGTGACAGCACTGTAACCAACCTTTCCAACGAGGGAACGATCAAAGATACCGAGGGAAAAACAGTAACAATCAAAGGAAGTGACGGAAAGGTGTACGTCAAGGGAACAAGTGACTATACGATAACCGTTACCGGCACCTACAGCACCAAAGCAGATTTCATTGGAGCTTCTTCCACAAACAGATTTAGCGATTATTCGGTAAGTAAACCGGAAGGACTGACAAATGTATCTGCCACTACTGTTTCTACAGCAAACGGTTCCGCTTCGCAGGATTCGGGCCAGGAAAATTCTTCCATTCCTTCCCGGCTTATCATCAGCATTTCTGTCGGAGTATTGATACTCGCCGGTGCAGCCGCGATACTTCTTTATTCGAAAAAGCAAAAAGCGCGCCGGGATGAATAACACGACACGCATTGATTTCATAAATTAAAAGGTCCTCCCAAAAGGCTTCGCATTGAAACCTCAGGGAGGACTTATTTTAAGTCTTTTATCTCTTCTGTTCTGCCAGATTGATTCGTACAAGAGATTTGCGGAGTGCCAGTTCAGCACGTCGCATATTGACATGCGCATCCAGACTCTTGATCCTTCGCTCGGCGCGCGCCTTCGCATCCAGCGCACGTTTCATATCAATCTCCTCCGGCCATTCACACGACTGCGCGAGAATGGTTACTTTGTCTGGGAGGATCTCCAAAAAGCCCTCTAAGACAGCGGCTTCCCGAATCACATCATCCTCAGAATTTTCGGTAATCGTCAAAACACCCGGAGCGACGATCGTCGTCAATGGGATATGGTCGGCATACACACCGATGTCTCCCTCTGTCGTCGTCAATTCCACCATTTCGACCTCTCCGTTGTAAAATACACGCTCCGGAGAAATTACCTCTAATTGGAATTTTTTCATATCCGCCATAGCCATCTCCAATCCGCTCTCGCTACTTGCGTGCGATGACATCGTCGATCGTACCTGCATTCAAGAAGCAGCTCTCCGGAATGTCATCATGTTTTCCATCCAAAATCTCCTGAAATCCTCGGATTGTTTCAGAGATTGGCACATATTTACCTGGAAGACCGGTAAACTGCTCTGCCACGAAGAATGGCTGGGAAAGGAAACGCTGTACCTTACGCGCACGGTTGACAAGAACTTTTTCATCCTCTGACAACTCGTCCATACCAAGGATTGCGATAATATCCTGCAGTTCCTTATAACGCTGCAGAATTTCCTGTACGCCACGAGCCACTTTGTAATGCTCTTCGCCGACAATCTTCGGATCCAGAATACGGGAACTGGAGCCAAGCGGATCTACCGCCGGATAAATACCAAGTTCCACGATCGAACGATCCAATACCGTCGTTGCGTCAAGGTGGGCAAATGTCGTCGCAGGAGCCGGGTCTGTCAAGTCATCGGCTGGCACATAAACCGCCTGAACCGACGTGATAGAACCATTTTTTGTCGATGTAATACGTTCCTGCAAAGCACCCATTTCCGTCTGAAGAGTTGGCTGGTAACCAACGGCACTTGGCATACGTCCAAGAAGTGCGGACACCTCGGAACCTGCCTGTGTGAAACGGAAAATATTATCAATGAACAGGAGGACATCTTTTCCTACCTGATCACGGAAATATTCTGCCATCGTAAGTCCCGTAAGACCTACACGCATACGTGCTCCAGGCGGCTCATTCATCTGTCCGAATACCATCGTCGTCTTATCGATAACTCCGGATTCAATCATTTCATAATATAAGTCATTACCCTCACGGGTACGTTCTCCAACTCCTGTAAATACGGAATATCCACCATGCTCGGTCGCGATATTGGTGATCAATTCCTGAATCAGAACGGTCTTTCCTACACCGGCACCTCCGAAAAGTCCGATTTTTCCACCCTTCTGATAAGGGCACAAAAGATCGACAACCTTGATACCGGTTTCCAGCATCTCTGCCTGAGTAGACTGTTCTTCAAATGCAGGCGCCTTTCTGTGAATTGGATGATATTCTTTTACTTTCGGTGGTTCTTTTTCATCGATCGGTTCTCCGAGTACATTGAACATACGTCCCAAGGTCTCTTCGCCAACCGGCACCGAAATCGGGGCTCCTGTCGCAATCGCTTCCATGCCTCGCACCAATCCATCGGTCGGTCCCATCGCGATACAGCGAACGGTATCGTCGCCCAGATGCTGTGACACTTCTACGACAAGTGTATTTCCATCTTTTGTCGGAATGTGAATGGCATCGTAAATCTCAGGAAGATCCCCATCCTGAAAACGGATGTCAAGCACCGCTCCGATAATCTGAGTGATAACACCAGCATTTTTCGTTTTCTTCGCTTCTGCCATTGTGGTTCTTTCACTCCTTCCATTATTTGTAAATTTTTATTCGTTACTCGATTGCGGATGCACCCGCTACAATCTCCGTCAATTCCTGTGTGATTGCGGACTGTCTTGCGCGGTTGTATTGCAGACCGAGTGTATCAATCATTTCCTCTGCATTGCTCGTCGCAGAATCCATTGCCTGCATACGCGCACCATTTTCACTGGCAACTGCCTCGACCAGAGCGCCAAAGATCAGACTGTTCATATACATCGGAATGATGTAGCCGAGCGCCTCTTCTTCCGTCGGCTCATAATTCATCAGTGCGCCGGATGTCGTCTCCGGCTCATCATTTGCCGCCATCGTCTCGATATCCTCCTGCGAAAACGGAAGCATTTTGATCAGCGTAGGCACCTGTGTCACCGTATTTTTAAATACGGTGTAAGCAAGATAGATCTCATCGATCTCGCCGCTTTCCATCGCCGCCATCGCCGTCTTTCCGATCGAAACCGCATCGCCAAACAGCGGATTATTCATCACTTCCGAATAATCGCCGCGGCAGCTATAGCCATTTCGCTGCATCGTCTCCAAACCTTTTCGTCCGACCGGGAAAATAATGGTATCTTCCTTCGTAAAATCGCCCTTTGTGATCAATTTCACGACATTGGAATTGTACCCGCCGGCAAGTCCACGGTTCGAGGTGATCATGATCACACCTTTTTTCCCGGAACCTCCGGTTTTCTCCGTCAAAAGAGGATGGTTGAGATTCTGCGATTTGGCAAGCATCCCGGAAACCGTCTCATACATTTTGTCAAAATATGGTTTTGTCTCCTCGGCTCTTCCCTTGGCATGCTGCAATTTTACGGTCGAAACCAGCTTCATCGCTTTGGTGATCTGAGACGTACTCTGAATACTCTCGCGTCGCCGTTTTATATCTCTCATTGAGGCCATTTTTCAATCACCTCACCTTTCACGCTTGAAGAAACTGTTTTTTATACTCTTCAATTGCCTGAATCAGCTTTTGTTCCATTTCCTCACTGAGCACTTTGGTATCACGGATCGAAGCCGGAATTTCCGGATATTTGGTATCAATAAAGGCAAACAGTCCTTTTTCGAAATCCAATACATCTTCTACCGGAATATCAAGCAGATATTTCTTCGTTGCCGCATAAATAATGATAACCTGATACCAAACCGGCTGTGGTACATACTGACCCTGTTTCAGCACTTCACGGATTCTTTCACCCTGATCCAGCTTCTCTTTCGTGTCGGCATCCAGATCCGAACCAAACTGGGAGAATGCTGCCAGCTCGCGGTACTGTGCAAGGTCGATACGGATCGAACCGGCGATCTTCTTCATCGCCTTGATCTGCGCCGAACCACCGACACGCGATACACTAAGTCCCGGATTGACCGCCGGGCGGAAACCGGAATTAAACATCTCTGTCTCCAGGTAAATCTGTCCATCTGTAATAGAAATTACGTTTGTCGGAATGTACGCCGACACGTCACCAGCCTGCGTTTCAATGATTGGCAGAGCCGTCAATGATCCACCGCCGAGTTTGTCCGAAAGTCTCGCAGCACGCTCGAGAAGACGGGAATGCAGGTAGAATACGTCTCCCGGATAAGCCTCACGTCCAGGTGGACGACGAAGGAGCAGTGACAGGGTACGGTAAGCCGCTGCATGCTTGCTCAAATCATCGTATACGATGAGAACGTCTTTTCCCTGCTCCATCCATTCCTCTCCGATCGCACATCCGGCATACGGAGCAATATACTGAAGTGGTGCCAGTTCACTCGCCGTAGAAGCTACGACTGTAGTATAATCCAATGCACCATTGTCTTCCAGTGTTTTTACAATATTTGCCACTGTGGACGCTTTCTGTCCGATGGCAACATAAATACAAAGTACATCCTGGTCTTTCTGATTCAGGATCGTATCAATCGCAATCGCAGTTTTACCGGTCTGACGGTCACCGATGATCAACTCACGCTGTCCTCGTCCGATCGGAACCATGGAGTCAATTGCCTTGATACCTGTCTGAAGCGGCGTATCTACGGATTTACGTGAAATAACACCACTTGCCACACGCTCTACCGGTCGTGTCTTGTCGGTATGAATCGGTCCTTTGCCGTCGATCGGCTGTCCCAACGCATTGACAACACGTCCAAGCATCGCATCACCGACAGGAACGGTTGCGACATTTCCCGTCGTCTTTACAGTATCGCCTTCATTAATATTGGAAGAATCTCCCAAAAGTACGGCTCCGACATTGTCTTCCTCAAGGTTGAGCACCATACCATAAATCTCATTTGGAAATTCCAGAAGTTCTCCCTGCATCGCTTTTTCCAAGCCATGAATACGGGCAATTCCGTCTGCCACCTGAATGACCGTTCCGACATCCGAAACGTCAAACTCGGTGCTATATTTTTTTATTTCATCTTTAATAACTGAACTTATCTCTTCAGGTCTTAAATTCATGTTCCTCAAACACCTTCTTTCCTTAGAAGTTACACTCTGACCTTGCTTAATTTTCTTGTCATTTCTTCCAGCTTCGTCTGGATTGTATTGTCCACGACACGGTCGTCAATGCGAATGCGGATTCCGCCAAGCAGACTCGCATCCACGTTGTAATTCATCTCCAGTGTCTCGTACGAAGACGTTTCTGACAAGCGCGCTTCGATCTTTTGTTTCTGTGCTTCGGAAAGTTCGGTCGGTGTCGTCACATAGACAACGCCAATCTTCTTATATTCTTTTGCTCTTTTGTCAAAATATTCCAGCACGGATTCAATTTCACCAAAGCGTCCTTTTTTCACGAGTACCTGCAGAAAGCCCATCATAATATCCGAAACTTTTCCGCCAAATACTTCGTCCATCATCGCAAGTTCTTTTTCCCGCGTCATCTCGGGATGATTCATAATATCAATAAATGCTTCATTTTCCTGCAGGATCGAGGCGATCTCTCTGACCTCATCCCATACGGCATCCAGCTGGTTTTCCTCCAGCGCTGCCTCAAACAAAGCATCTCCGTATACTTTTGATACTAATTTTGCCATGTCTCATCACCCATTTCCTTCAATGTTTCGTCAATGAGCTGCGCCTGTTTGTCCTCATCCATCGATGCAGCGACAAATTTTCCTGCCATAGCAGAGGCCACATGAACGATTTCCTGTTTCATTTCATCACGAACTTTATTCTTCTCCAATTCCACCTCGTGCTCGGCTCTTGCCTTGATGGTCTGAGCCTCATCGGAAGCCTTGGCAACGATCTCTTTCTCTTTGTCGAGCGCCTTTTTACGCGCATCGCTGAGCATCTCTTCTGCCTCGTCCTCGACTTTGTCTAATTTCGCACGATATTGGGTCTCCAGTTCTTTCGCATCCTTCTCTGCCTTTGCTGCTTCTTCAAGCTGGCTGGCGATAAAATCTTTCCGTTTCTGGATCAGTTTTCTCGCCGGATTGAATAACAAATATGAAAGCAGGATAAACAATACCAACATGGCAAGCAATCCAATCGCCGTATCAAAGAGCAATTGCGGATCCAGTCCAAAAATTCGATTATCCATGTCTCTCTCCAATCTTTTTGATTATTCTGTGCTTTTTATGGAAGCAATGGATTGGCAAACAAAAGAATCATCGCAACAGCCAAACCATAAAGACCTGTTGTCTCGGCAACGGCCTGTCCAAGAAGCATGGTTGACATGATATCACCTTTTGCTCCCGGATTACGTCCTACGGCATTTGCACCATATCCGGCTGCGATACCCTGTCCTACACCAGGACCGATACCTGCGATAACTGCTAATCCTGCACCAATTGCGGATGCTGCACTAATTAAATCTGCTCCTGAAAAATTCATAATATGTTTCCTCCTTAAGATATATTTTGTTCTCTTTTACTTGGCTTCGTCCCCTGCTGCATTGGCAATAAATACCATTGTCAGCATTGCGAAAACATACGCCTGCAACGCTCCGGAAAATACATCCATGTACGCATGCAGTGCTGCCGGCCACGCAAGTGTGGCAAGTTTTGGCAATAATCCGTAAATCAACGCCATCATCATTGTACCGGAAAGTATATTGGCAAACAAACGAAGTGACATTGAAACCGGTGTTGCAAATTCGCTGATGATATTCACCGGCAAAAATAAAAATATTGGTTCAAACAGCCCTTTGATCTTACCCATTTTCTGCCATTTGAATCCCTGGTATTGAATCATTACAAACGTAATCAATGCCAACGGAAGTGTGATACCATAATCCGCGGTCGGCGGACGCAGTCCAAACAATCCGGAAAGATTACATGTAAGAATCAACATAAACAATGCTCCCACATAGTTTCGAAAACGCGGGGCAAGTTTTCCGCCCATGTTATCAAGTACCAGTTTATCCACGGTTTCCACCAGAAGCTCGATGACATTTAAAAATCCTGTCGGCGCTTTCCGGTAATCCGCCTTTTTGATAACACGGTTTGCCACGATTGCAAAGATGATCAATGCAACCATAACGATTACCAGACACACATGGCTTGTCGTGATCCAAAATGTGTAACCACCAATGTGTACCTGTTGATACCCATGGACGTAAAAATCCACTTTGTTATCCAAGCCTAAGTCTCCTTTCTCGTTTTTTCAGACAAATGTCTGTGTATAGTTTATTCCGCCAGATCCTGTTTTTCCCGGAAAATGACCGGATACAGGAGTGCCGCCGCCTTGGTGGCAAACAATCCCGCAAACACCGTAACCGGGTAAAAATACTGTCGAAAATAAAAACTCAATAATAATGTCAGCAGGCTGATCAGACTTCGTACCGACGCCTGCATACGAAGATGCCGTATGGCGTTCTTTTTTGCCATATCAAGCTCGACATCCAAGGTATTAAAGCGATGCCACATAAGCAGGCTGGAAACCAGCGTTCCCAATACTTCACCGCTTACATAGGGAAAATAGGGAAAGGGATGAATCGCAAATATAACGGCACCCACGATCAGAACCACTGCCGCAAGTCCCCACATAATGCCGATCACCCTAAGGAGTGTCTTTTTTGCTTCCTTCATGAATGTCCTCCTGCTCTGCCGGTGTTTCTTCCTTTTTGGAGCCGTTGTTTCCGTATTGTCCCGTCAGGACAAGAAGGCTGCGCATCGACGCCAATATTCCGATCACCAGCATGATGATAACCCATATCTTTGTTCCAAGCAGCTGATCCAGATAATATCCGATGGCAAGGCTGATTCCCATACAGGTCAGCATCGCCAGACCAATCTGCAGTATCATGGAAAGGGCATGAATGACTTCCCTTCGTTCGCGTTGCTTATCTCTTTTTTTCATCGCACCATTAACTCATTTCTTTTGCTTTCTTTACGCAGGCTTTCATCGCTTCGATCACGGCACTCCGGAATCCTTTTTCTTCCAGCACGCGGACGGCTTCGATCGTCGTTCCCGCCGGAGAACATACCATGTCTTTTAATTCGCCCGGGTGTTTTCCGGTCTCAAGAACCATCTTGGCACTTCCCAGCACCGACTGCGCTGCCATCTCATACGCCTGCGCTCTTGGCATACCGTCTGCCACAGCGGCATCCGCCATCGCCTCGATGAACATAAATACATAAGCCGGTGAACTTCCGCTTACGCCGATCACCGTGTCAATCATGGATTCACTCACTTCATTGGCAATGCCAAAACTGGAAAATATTTCCATCGTCGTTTTTTTGTCATCTTCTGACACATGGTCGTTATAACAGACACCTGCTGCCCCTTCGAGCACCAATGCCGGCGTATTTGGCATACTTCTTACTAATTTGATAGTCTTTCCAAATAATTTTTCTATATTCGCAATTGTCTGACCGGCTGCGATCGAGATCACGAGCGTATTCTCTGACACCTCATTTCGAATCTCCGAAATGACGGTCTCAAATTGAAATGGTTTTACCGCAAGGATCAAAACGTCTGCTTTTTTCGCCACTTCGGCATTGTCTGTCGTAACATTTACGCCAAATTCACTTTGAATGTTCTGAAGTGCCTCTTCATTTCTCCTCGATACGAGAATGTCTTCTTTTGCATACAGGCCTTTACTCAAAATTCCTTTAAGCATTGCCTGCGCCATATTTCCACAACCAACAAATCCTAACATTTTTACCATCCATTCTGAAGCTGTGCTTCGTTTATTCTTCTATCATTTCCACACGGCGGATATGTCTGTCCACGCCGGAAAATTCAGTATGTAAGAATGTGTCTACGATACGTACGGCAAGTCCCGGGCCTGTTACCCGTGCACCCAGTGCCACGATATTGGCATCGTTGTGAAGTCTCGTCGCCTCGGCACTAAAACAGTCTCCGCAGACCGCTGCGCGGATGCCTTTGACTTTATTTGCCGCGATCGAGATACCGATTCCGGTTCCGCAGATCAGGATTCCTTTGTCGCACTCGCCATCGGCAATCGCGTGTGCCACTTTTTTCCCATACACCGGATAATCGACCGGATCTGTACTGTAACTTCCGTAATCTTTGTATTCATATCCATTTTCTTCCAAATACTTGATAATTTCCTGTTTCAATTCATAACCTGCCTGGTCACTTCCCAATGCAATCATAGCTTACCTCCACTGTAATTTCTTTTTTATTTTATAGAGCAGATCTTTGCACTCCGTATAGCTTGCCTCATACGCTTCCTCATCGCCTCCAAGCGGCGGTTCGGTATCGCCTTCTTCCCCGGCAAGTTCCCGCAATGTATAGACGTTTCTCTCCAATCCATAATCTTCCAGAACTTTTACCTTCTCCGCAAAGTTCATCGTAATGATCACGGTGTCGCGCGTCACCTCTTCCGGCGAAAATGCGACGGAAACCTGTTCTTCACACGGAACTCCGTGATTGATCAGGATATCGGTTACTTTCATGTTTCTCGGCTCTTCGAACAATACGACGAGCCCTCTCGAAAGAACCTCTTTCTCTTTATCCATAAGAATACTTTTCAGAATCCACTCATTCATCGGTCCCAGCGTAATATTGTCCTTGCTGACAAAGATCACGCGGTTGCAGGCCTCATAAGGCTCTACCTGCACCAGATTCTGCCCGGCCGCTTTTTTCAGCCGGTTCATAACCGCCTCTTCTTTTGCCGAATCAAAAAATGTCTCCGACAAGATCCGTTTTACGTGCAGTTCGTCAAATCTACGAAGGGCATCGTACAAATATTTTCCCTCGGTATCTTCTTCTCTGGATCCCGCCACGACAACTTGTCCTATCGGATAACAGTCCGCCGATTCGGTCGTCGCAAGGATACCGATCTCCTCCGGCCGATACGTGCCATTTTCCACATATGCCGCAATCTCGCGGTTAATATGAGCGATCACATCTTCCGTATCTCCCTGGTACAATGTCATGTCCGCTTTCGGCGCATAATGCCGGTACTTCATCCCCGGTGCTTTCGGCTTCTGGTCACCGCTTACCTGCATCAATGCCGGATCCATCTGCACTTCTCCGACGATCTCCTGCAGCATTTTCTGTGTAATAAATCCCGGACGCAGAATCACCGGTATCTCCTCGGTCACATCGACAATGGTGGATTCAAATCCGATCCCCACTTCTCCGCCGTCGATGATCATATCTATTTTCCCATCTAAATCTTCTTTTACATGTTTTGCCAATGTCGGACTTGGCCGGCCTGATGTATTGGCACTTGGCGCTGCAACCGGCACTCCGGCTTCTTCCAAAAACTGTAAGGCTCCCATATGCTGCGGCATACGAACCGCAACCGTGTCCAGTCCACCTGTCGTCTCATACGGCACACAGTCCGCCTTTTTAAATATCATCGTAAGGGGACCCGGCCAAAATGCCTCGGCTAACGTCGCCGCCGCTTCCGGGATCTCGCTTACCACCTCGTGTAATTGCTCGATTTTTGCAATATGCAGAATCAATGGATTGTCCGAAGGACGCCCCTTTGCCGCATATATTTTTTGGGATGCCTGTGGATCCAGTCCATTTCCCCCAAGACCATATACCGTCTCTGTCGGAAATGCCACCAAACCGCCATCCCGGATGATCTGAGCCGCTTCCGCAAGTTCGTCCGCCTCAAATCCCCGTTCTTCATTCCATGTAATAATCTTTGTATTCATAGCGTTTTCACCGCTTTCAGTCCGAAAAATATTTGATTTTATTGTACCACAATTTCACTCGTTATACAAGAATTTTTCAATCCCCTCTGCGACTGCTTTTGCCATTTTTTGCTGATAATCCTCGGAAATTAAGAGTTTTTCTTCTTCCGGATTGGACAAAAATCCGCACTCAATGATAACAAATGGTCCGCTGGATTTTTTCAGCATATAATAACTGTCATTGGCCTTTTCTACGCGGTGGTTTCCGTCCCCAATCTCCTCTTTGATCGTCTCCTGGAGCACGTTCGCCAGCCGTTTCCCCTCCTCAGAACCCGAGTAGTAAAATACCTGTGCGCCCTTTGTCCCCGCAGAATAACTGTTTTGGTGGATACTCACCGTAAGTTCGGGCTTTTCCTTGTCTATGACCGCAAGTCTGGCATTGAGATCTGCCACTTTCTTTTTTCCCGCCGTCTCCCCACACAATGCCTCGTCTTTTTCCCTCGTCATTGCCACCGTGTAGCCGCTTTTTGTGAGAATTTCTCTCAATTTAAGCGAGATGTTCAAATTTACATCTTTTTCCAGTGTCCCCATGGTCCCTACTTTGCCCGGGTCAAAACCGCCATGCCCCGGATCGATCACAATATGCACCTTGCTCCCCTTCGCCGTAAAATTCAACACCGGAAGCGTACTCACCCGGATCGTCGCCACCACCACAATGGCAAACAAAAATATCGTAACTACCCATATTTTCCAAGTTCCTGTCTCTTTTTCTTTCATAAAATAAAACACTCCGCACATTCTTATTACTAATGTACGGAGTATCGTTTGTCCACATTCATTATTTCACATATTTTTCTATCGTTGTCCAGGTAGCCATTCGTTCAAATCCAAGTTTCCAGAAGGCGATGCCTGCTACATTTTTCGCCATAACGGTTTCCATTTTTTTACTGAGCGAGGTTTCTTCTTCCAGCCAGATCTTATATTTGGCACCGTCTGCCTTAAATTCGGCGTAATACTGGCTTGTCTCCTCGTCCCATTTTGGCGTCGCACTATTGGACTGGAGTACGCTCTCCGCCGAACTCATGCCATATGCGCTGGAGGTTACCGTAACCCCATCTCCGCTTTTCACTTCTTTCCATAATCTGGTATAAAATGGGAGTGCCACGACAGTTCTTTCCGCCGGAATATACTGCAATCCCTTGTCCACGCCATTTTCCACAAACGGCAGCGAAGAAACCGAACCGCTTTCCTTACTTCCTGCGTAATGCTCGTCATATGCCATAAAGATTACGTAGTCTGCCACTTTTCCCTGTTCTTTCCAATCGTAATAGGCCGTCGCATCCGTCGGCAGATAATCGTCCACCGTCACCGTAATGTCATTCGCATGGCACACCAGCGTCAATTCTCGCAAAAATTCAAGATATGCCGGCGCCACATCGCTCTTTATTTTTTCAAAATCGATATTGATACCATCTAATTTGTAACGCATCGCGGTCGCTACAAGATTATTGATCAAACGGCTTCTCGAACTTGTTCTCCCCAATATTTTTTTCAAGGAAATATTTTTATCGAAGTCATTGATCAATCCCCATACTTTCAAACCTTTCGCGTGCGCCGCTGTCACATATTCTTCACTCGCCAGCGAACTGAAATTTCCTTTGTTATCATCTAGCGCAAACCAAGTCGGTGATACCACATTCAAACTTCCAGCCACCGCCACTTTACTCTCAAGTTCCGCAGCTCCTACGGTCTGTGTCATCTGATGCCATCCCAGACACACCGTCGTTCCAATGCCTTTTTGCGTAAATGTCTCTTCCTCACTCTGGCGTTTCCATGCTGTCTCGGTCTGTCCGCTCAAAAATTCCGCCGGCACGTAGCCTTCAATTCCATCGGTTGTGAGCACTTTCTGATAGTCATTTTCTGCCTGACTCTGCGTATCGACGATCACTTTCTGGTCTTTTTTGAGATCCAGCAGATAATCGTATTTTTTGTTCGGTCCCACACGAAGTCTTGTCTTTTCGCTCAACTTCGCTTCCATATGCGTCGACTCAAAATCCGCATTCAAAATGACACGGTTCGGTGCTTCGCCTTTTGACGCCCATTTCAATGTACTTTTTTCCTGCGTCATCTCATCATAAAATGGCACAGAAATGTACATCGTATCGCCATCCACATAAAGAATCTGATCGGTCATTTCTTTATTTTCTTTTCCAACCGTATAGGTCGTCGTATTCGGAGCCACGGTCACCAGCCCTCTTACCGGGCTGACAAAACTGAGCACCTGCTCTTTTTCATCCCAGTAAAATCTCTCGTTCATTTTATCGATCACGGCGTCCAATGGCAGATACATCGTCTCTCCGATAATTTTTCCTTTTTCTTCCAGTGGAAATCCATCCAAGCAGATCAATGCCTCGTCCTTCGCCAAATCCTTATATTGTTCTTCCATCGTCCGCTGCGTATAACTCGGCGCAAATTTCTTAAACAAAATGGTACCTACGGCAGCCACAAACACAAGGGCAATAACTATTCCCATAATAATCTTCGCTTTGTTCTTCATAACCTTATCCTTTCCCTTTCTGTAAAGATTGTACTTCAACTTGTCTTTCTATTTTTTCAGTATAACAGACAAATGTGAAACTTACAAGTCAGGAATGAAAAGGTTTGTTTATTTTTGCTTCGCCTACAATCTCGCGATTGTTAAATATCACCATTTTCTCTGCCCGTTCCCATGGATCTTTTCCATTTTTGTCCTTCGTCCAAAATTTATCCGTGACCGCAAGGTGCACTTTGGCTCCTGTCCAAAGAAATCCAAACTTTTTCCGGATTCGAACAAGCATCGTCTGGCTTACCGGTTTTCCTTCTTTATCCACAAAGCAAACCGGAAAAATCATGTTGTTTACTAAACGCAATCGTGGAAGGCCTATTCCTCCCTTTCGAAGTGTATACCACTTCACCGTT
>DJEU01000001.1 GCA_002431395.1 Lachnoclostridium sp. UBA5890 | reverse complement strand
CCTGTCCTTCTTTTCTGGCATCTTCCAATTTTTTCGGAGTGGCATCTTCTGTTTTTTCTCCGCCTTCTCCTTCTTTTGCAAAAAACTGGAGTTCATATTTTAACATAATTCATTCTCCATTCTTAAGTTGGAGTAAAAGAGTTATACAATTTTACAACAATGTCCTGCATTGTCTCAAATACATAATTCGCAATTGTCGGGATCGTCGGTACAATGATCAGCAATACTACAATACCGACCAAAACCTTGATCTGGATTCCGACGACAAACATATTCATCTGTGGAATCGCTCTCGACAGTACACCGAGTACGACATTGATCACAAGCATACAGGCAAACACCGGAAGCACGATTCGAAAACCAACAAGAAAAAAGTTGACAATAAATTCCACAGCTGTCTCCTGTAAATTTCCGTCAAATACGGCTTGTCCTACATTAAAATATGTAAACGTATCTAATATCGCCTGTAATATTTTATAATGCATGTTGCTGATGAGCATCATCAGCATTACAAGATAAACATATAAATTTCCGCTGATGGAAACCTGAATATTGGTCAAGGGATCAAAGGTACTTGCCATCGACAATCCCATTTCCATGTCCATCAGCTGTCCGGCAAAAGAGACAATATACGTACACATATTGCACATAAAACCAATCGTAAGTCCTACGATCATTTCTTTCAATACCAATACAGAAAATCCAAGGACTCCTACATAATTCAATTCGATCACCGGTACCGTTTGAATCGCCGCAAGCGACAGCACCATACCGATTGCCAGCCGAATCTTCATCGGAATCGTCTGGTATCCAAAGATAGGAGCACCGATCACAAACGACGTGATCCGTATGAGAACCAAAAGGTAAAATTCTACATGTTCTACCGTAAAGCTCATGATCTCTCCTCCTCAGTCACCGAAACCTTCTTACTTCTGTCATTTGACATACGTATAAAAATTTTCACATAATGTGGTAAAAAACTCTACACAGCTTTGCATGATCCAATTTCCTGTCAGCAAAAGGGTAATAAATATTGCCAAAAGTTTTGGCACAAAGGTAAGCGTCTGCTCCTGTATCGAAGTTACCGTCTGAAAAATACTAATGATCAATCCGACGATCAAGGATACAAGCAGCAAAGGAAGCGAACACTTGATGATCGCCCAGATTGTCTGTGTCGATACTTCAATCAGATCTGCTTCTGTCATGCTGTCTCACCTAACCTTTCTTCTCTATATTCTTCCACTCTCCCAGCGGCTCTAATAAAAGGTTTGAACCAGCTGGCCGATCACAAGATTCCATCCATCTGCCAAAATAAATAATAAGATCTTAAACGGCATGGAAATCGTGGTCGGTGGAAGCATCATCATTCCCATTGACATAAGGGTTGACGCGACAACCATGTCAATTACAATAAACGGAAGATAAATTAAAAATCCGATAATAAATGCTGTCTTCAATTCACTGATCATAAATGCAGGCATCAAAACCATCGTCGGCACATCATCTTCGGTCTGAATCTCGCTTTCTTTTCCTTCTATTTCCAAAAACAACTGGATATCGGAACGGTTTGTCTGTTTAAACATAAATTCACGAATCGGCTTCAATCCAGCATTAAGTGCTTCTTCCTGCGTCAACTGTCCCTGTTCATACGGCTGCACACAGTCCGTATTGATCTGTGTGATAACCGGTGACATGATAAACAGTGTCAGAAATAAAGCAAGCCCCACCAAAACCTGGTTTGGCGGACTCGTCTGCGTTCCCAGTGCAGAACGCACAAAATGAAGCACCACGATAATCCTTGTAAATGATGTCATCATTATAATGATCGATGGTGCCAGTGCCAGCACTGTCAATACAAGAAGCATCTGCAAACTTGCTGACAAACTACTGCTTCCTGCATTGGAGGTAATGTTAAATTGAAAATCATCCGGATCTTCCGGATCGGATGTTCCCGCAGTACTACTTCCTTCTATCTCATCTACATGCGAATTGGAATCCGGTTTTGCGCAAACGATTGTACCAGAAAAAAAGGTCAATATACATAGTGCCAAAACCAGAGACATCGTCTTAGTCAAAATCCAAAAAAATCTCCTGTGTGTTCTCATAATACCAACCTTTTCTTATTTCTTGTCATCTCTGTTTTTTACATTCGAAAGCATCGTCTTCATCACTTCTTTGAACGAAGTATTTCCTGGTGTATTTCCGAACTCTTCCGGCACCTCCAGCTGATCTTCTGTTAATTCGGTCAAATATGTGATCTGCTCTTTGGTAACCCCAATGGCATATTGCTTTTTTCCAATCTGGATAATCTGAATGTATTTGGAAGGGGCGATCTTGTATGTCTCAATCACCTTGATATTTCTCGCCCGAGACTGCATCGCGCCGGATTTGGCAATCCATTTTGTAACAAAATAGGTAAGTGCCAAAACCAACACAAAAACAAATAACGTAGCGATTAATTGCAAAATATTGTTAAGCATTTATCCAATTGCCTTTTTTACCGCTTCCAATACACGGTCCGCCTGGAAAGGTTTTACAATGAAATCCTTTGCTCCGGATTGAATGGACTCAATTACCATCGCCTGCTGTCCCATTGCGGAACACATAATGATGTTGGCTGCCGGATCTGCTTCTTTAATCTTTTTCAGTGCCTGAATTCCATCCATTTCCGGCATCGTGATATCCATCATAACAAGATCCGGTTTGGTCTCATTGTATTTTTCGACAGCTTTCAAACCATTTTCTGCTTCTCCAGCCACTTCATATCCATTTTTTGTCAAAATATCCTTGATCATAACTCGCATAAATGCAGCATCATCACATATCAAAATACTTTTTGCCATTGTTCATATTCCTCCATTATATTAATCTTTGATAATCTCTGTCACGCGAATACCGAAGTTTTCCTCTATTACTACTACTTCACCTTTTGCGACAAATTTTCCATTTACTAAAACATCAATTGGCTCACCTGCCAGTTTATCCAATTCAATGATCGTACCCGGTGAGAAATCCAATATTTCCTTGATCGACTTACTTGTTCTGCCAAGTTCTACTGTTACTTCCAGCGGAACATCCATGATCAAATCAATATTTTCCGGAGCGATACCATCTAAATTCTGGCTTGGTGCAAAATTTTGAAATTGTGCCGGCTGAATCGGTACATTCTGCATAGGCATATTGTACATCGGCATAGCGCCGTTCATCATCGGCTGTTGCATTCCCATCATAGGCTGCTGGGCTGCCATCTGTGGATCCATTTGTGAAGCCGGTGCTGCCTGCATTGGCTCAGGTTGCTGTACCGGTGTGGCAACTGGTTCCGGCTGTGGTGCAGGTTCCGGTTCAGAGGCTGCCGTCTCTCCCATTCCACCTTCCATCGTGCTTCGGAATCTGGTATAAATGAGTTTTGCAAAATCAAACGGATACAACTGCATAATCTCGCTGTCTACCAAATCACCAATTGTCATTCGGAAAGAAACCTGTACAAATGTCTGTCCAACCATATCCTGTAAGCCATCTTCCATCATGGCACTTGTCAGATCAACTCTTGTTGAACTTGGCGGACTAATATCCACTTTTTCATTAATCATTGATGACATTGACGTCGCCGCCGATCCCATCATCTGATTCATCGCCTCACTGATCGCACTTAAATGTAGATCGGTTAATTCAGCATCTGTATTTGTGCCGTCACCACCCATCATCAAATCTGTGATAACCTTAACATCATGTTCCTTTAATACCAAAATATTTTTTCCTTCCAGACCTGTCCGGTAGGATATATAGATAAAGACACATGGTGCAGGATTTTGCTCTTTCAGATCGTCAATGGTAACATAGGACAATTTCGGAGTTGTAATCTCCACTCGATTATTTACCAATATCGACAACGTTGTCGCTGCCGTACCCATACTAATGTTAGCAATTTCCCCTAGTGCATCACTTTCTTCCGGAGACAAACGTTCATTAGAGTCTGCCGCAGCCGGTGTCGATTCACTCGCTGCCACATCGGAAGTATCCTCCGCAGCAGAATCGCCCATACTTCCTAATAACGCATTGATTTCCTCTTGCGATAACATTCCATCCATGCATTCTTACTCCTCTCTGTAGACTGATTTAATCTTAACTGCATAGGCGTCATCATGAGCACCTGGTAATGCAGAAAATTTCTTGATATTACCAACATAGACATCCATTTCATCTTCTATCTTAGTATTTAACTTAATGATATCACCCGGTTGTAAATGGATAAAATCATTTACAGAAATCGCACTACGTCCCATAATGGCACGTACTGGGATTTTTGCTTTATGAATATTGTCTTCAATTAATTCACGATACTTATCATCGTCTTTTACTTCAGATGTAGAATACCAGTATTTCGTATTAATCTTATCGATAACCGGTTCCACTACCGTGTATGGAATACAAATATTCATCACTTCTTCAACATCACCAACTTTAATATTCATCGTGACAATAGAAGTCATTTCATTTGGCGAGACAAACTGTGCAAACTGCGAATTTGTCTCAATCCTTTCTAATGTCGGATTGATGCTCTGTACATTTGCCCAAGGTTCAATCAAAAGATTTGTACAAACCGCCATGATTCTTTGAATAATTGATAACTCAATCTCAGTAAACTCTCTTGGCTTATCCAAAGGAACACCGCTTCCACCAAGCATGAGATCTACTATCGTATATCCAAGGCTGCTTGCCATCTCAATGATAATCGTCCCCTCCAAAGGTGCAAAATTGACAACCCCTAAAAGGACCGGATTGGACAAAGAGTTTGAAAATTCTTGAAATGTCGCTGCTTCCGCATGCATTACTTCCACTTGAACATTTCTCCGCAAGTACACCGGCAAATTTGTCGATAACAAACGCGCATAATGTTCAAAAATAAATACTAAAGTACGTAAGTGATCTTTCGAAAATTTGGATGGTCTTGCAAAATTATAATCTTTTACCTGCTTTTCATCTTCCACCTCGGTATCTGCCGGATCAAATTCGCCGCTGTTCAACGCGGAAAGCAAGTTATCTATTTCGCTTTGCGATAAGACGTCCCCCATTTCCTTTCACCTCACTGACTTTCCAAATTTGTTATTATCCCTACTGGAACATGAATCCATTTAACGCAAGACGCACAATGCATTTGCTTCCATACAGATCCTGAATTTTAGCAAGAGCCTGCTCTTTTACTGCATTCTGATCTAACGTTTTCATACTTTGATCCGCAATAGTTTCTTTGACAATTTCTGTAATATATACATCTTTTGCCTTCACGGATTCAGAAACCGTTTTATAATCCTCTGCTTCTGTGTTAAAAGAGATGGTAACTCCTTCCAACACAGCAAAGTGAGAAGTATTATCTCCTTCGTCCGGTTTCAGATTGATTGTCTGTTTATTTTCAAACGCAATGGAGTATGGCTCCAGATTATCTATGGAATAATCTCCGGAAGCCTCTTCATCCGTCTCCAGATCAATCGCAGTAGCAACTTTGTCTACCAGCTGGCTTGTCTTATTCATCGTCGGAACCACTGCAAATACAATTACAACTGTCAGAATAAGATTCAAAAGACAAGATGCCATAATTATAATTGTCAAAATATTCTTTTTCATCTTTACCCTCCATAATCACTCTTCGGTATATATTTTAATCTCTACACGTCGATTTCTCGCACGTCCTTTTTCTGTTTTGTTATCTGCCACCGGATCGTACTGGCTTCGCCCCGTCGTCTCTAACGTCTTTGGATCCAAGTGTTTATGATTTGTAAAATATTCAAACACCTGCGTTGCCCTTGCCGTAGACAGCCACATATTATTTTTAAATGTGCTGCTGGAAATCGGAACATTGTCAGTATGACCTTCGATTTTTATCATGTGGTCATCATATATTTTCAAAATATCGCCTACTTTACTCAAAAGTGGAATAGCCGATTTTTTGATCTGATCCGAACCGGAATCAAATAAAATCGCACCATTCAATGAAATCTGAACATACTGATACTGCTCGTCCATATTTACATTGACCATATCCTGAATTTTCTTTGCCGCGGCTTTATCCGATACTTCAGTATAAAGTTCTTCTGTTTTGGCTTTTAACTGGTCTTGCAGTTTTTGCTTATATTTTTCCTCGTCCGAGATTTCTGTAGAATCGTCTTTCAGTTCCTGATCTTCCCCACTGTTTTCAAATTCATTAAAATACTCTTCCATGGAAATTTTCTGGCTGGTTCCGCTGGAAACAAAAGCACCTTCACCAACAGCATTTCCACCATCAGAAAAAATATCAATACTTTCGGATAAAGAAGTAACAATCTGCTCATATTTATCCGCATCTACGGTTGACATAGAAAACAACAACACAAAAAAGCATAACAACAAGTTCATCAAATCCGCAAATGTATTGATCCATCCGCCTTCAATGGATGCTGGTTCTTCCGCCTTTCTTCGTGCCATTAGTTTTCACCACCTTGTTCATTTCCGTCCCCGCCTAAAACAGAGTCTCGGACATTCGGTGCAAGGAACGATTTCAGTTTTTCCTCGATCACACGAGGGTTTTCTCCCGCCTGTATCGACAAGATGCCCTCACAGATAACTTCCTTTTCCATAATCTCTCTTGCATTGATTGCACGAAGTTTCGTCGCGATTGGGATAGAAATCCAGTTTGCAAGGAGTGAACCATACATCGTCGTGATCAGTGCAACCGCCATATTCGGTCCAATCGAGCTTGGGTCATCCAGCAGTTTCAGCATGTTGATCAAACCGATCAACGTACCAATCATACCCCAGGCAGGACCCATGGCAGCAAGATTGTCCCAAAAACTGATGACTTTATTATGACGACGTTCAATACTGCTCAATTCGGTATCCAGTATGCTGGTAACCAATTCCTGGTCGGTTCCGTCAACAATCAGCATAATTCCCTTTTTCAAAAAATCATCATCGATGTCTGCCGCTGCTTCCTCTAACTGAAGCAATCCCTCTTTTCTCGCTACGTTTGCCAAATCGATAATAGTATGTATAATCTCACTTTCCTTTGTCGCCGGCGTTTTTAAAATCAATTTAAAAGACTTCAACGAGTTAAAAAATGCAGGTATACTGTCTGACATCGTGAGCATACACATAAAGGAGCCTACGATCGTAACCAAAATCGAGGAAAAATCATAGAAGTTTCCCAGTGCAGCAAATCCCTGATCTCCGGATACAATTCCGTATATAACCGCTGCGGCACACCCCAGCATACCTATAATTGATGCTAAATCCAAAAAAATACACCACCTTAATGTTATATTAATCTAATGGTATTGAAAAAATTTCTTTCCGATACAATTTTACTAGATTTTTTACCTCTTGTCTACTTTCTTTTACAATAATTTTTTTCCCTGTAGTTAAGGTCAGTACCGTGTCCGGAGTTTCCTCGATGGTTTCAATCAAGTCCGAATTTAAGGTAAATTGTTTTCCATTCATCCGTGTGATATCAATCATACAATTCCTCCTTTTTCAACACTTTTCAATACTCTAATTTATTATACCACAAAAGAAACAAAAAGGGAAACAAAAGTTTCCCTTTTTTTCTTAGAAATTTATTCTTTTTATCGTTTCAGATTGATCAATTCTTCCAACATCGTATCGGATGTCGTGATTGTACGGGAATTTGCCTGGAAACCTCGCTGTGTCGTGATCATATTGGTAAACTCCGTAGCAAGATCTACGTCTGACATTTCCAATGCACCTACAGAAAAACTACCAACTTCAGTAATATCTTGACCGATCCCATCAAAATCACCGGAATTCAATGTCGCGGCAAACAAACTGTTCCCGGCCGCCTCCAGACCAGATGGATTAGCAAATGTCGCAACTGCGATCTGTCCGAGCAGTTTATCTTCTCCGTTGCTGTATACCGCATAAATTTTTCCGTCTGTTCCGATTGAAAATCCGTTCAACGTTCCAGCGGCATTACCTGCATTGTGTCCGTCAGCATCACCACGCTCTGGTTTTACGGTCGAAGTTCCTTTTGTCGCATACATCGTAAGTCCGGAAAAATCAATATTAACGCCGCCCACCGGGAACGCATTGTTTTCTGTATTTCCATCATTTAACGTTAAGTTCAGCATTCCTTCCACTTCACCGGAAACACTCACAAATTCACCCGAAGAACCATTAAAGGTTAAAAGGGATGTACTCTGTGCAAATGTAATTGTGCCATCCGGATCTACGGTATAGTTTAACGGACTCTGTCCACCAAAACTAACATACTGGTTTGTCGTGCTGTAAACCGTATTTCCGCTGGCATCCACGGTCGCCTGTTTCAAAATGGAATTTCCTTTGGAATCCATGATATCTGTAATTCCTACCGTGTATTCATTGTCTGTTGTCGCATTGGCTTTCATAACAGACAATTTTGCGGTAAACAGGTTCCCGACATTATCATAAAAGCTTACAGAAATTGGATATCCTGCTCCGTCTGCACTATAAGTTACCTGTTTGTCTTTACTGTCAATATTACCAGACAAGGTAACATTGGTCGTCGCTGTCGGCTCTGCATTCTGGTTTTCCGGTGACATCAACTGTAAGGTATCTGCAGTATCCTTACGAATCTCACCATTGGCATCCACACCCCATCCGAGTACGGAAGCTCCGTTTGTCGTACAGTACAACGTACCCGCTGCATCAATATCAAAGCATCCGGATTTTGTAAAATATGTACTTCCATTGCTTCTTACAACGAAAAATGCGTCGCCGTTAATCATCAGGTCCATACCTCTGTCGGTACGATTTGTCGCACCGGTTCCGCTCATATTTACACTAATCGAAGCCACATTGGATCCCAAACCGATCTGAACGGCATTTCTTCCGGCGGCTCCTGTCGTCGCATTCGGACCGGAAGCTCCCTGTGTCGTTTGATAAAATACATCCGTAAAGTTTACCGAACTGGAACGAAATCCTACGGTATTTACGTTTGCGATATTGTTACCAATTACATCCATCTTTGTCTGGTGTACCTTCAATCCTGATACACCGGACCACAATGATCTCATCATAATGAATCACCCTCCATTTTCTAATTCCTGCATTGGTTAATCCCCTCTGTCAGTCAGGGATTATCATGCCTCCTGTTAAGGGCCGGCATGGTTTTATTTCTTTGCTGCTGCAATTTTAATTAATGATCGCTCCATCGATATTGGTAAAAACTGCATTTGAAGTATCATTGACCGCTGTGACAATTGTTTTGTTCTTCACATTTAAAATAAATGCAAAATCATCTACCATAACAAGAGATTCCTTCATTCCTTTTTTCTCAGCCTGATCTACCGCCGCTTCCAGACGTGCCTGCTGCTCTTCGGTCATGGAAATATTTCTCGTCTCCAATCGTCTTGCTGCATGTTTGGAAAACCGAACACGGTCTGCCGTGCTTTGCAGCACTTCTCCAAACGATGTAGATTGTTCTCCGGTCTTTGATGCTGTTTGATTTGTTTTTTGTTCTGCCGCATTTAGTTTATGCCGCATTTCATCGATGGAAGCAAAGTTACTATTATTAATATTCATCGCTTTGTCCACCTCCTAAAGAATAATCGTTTCATTCTGTCGTCGTGTCATCTTCCTCCTTGGAAATGCCACTTTCTGTTACTTTTACTGTTACTTTATCTGTAATTGCCGTATTATATGGATCATCAAAACCCAATACCAGTTTGTATGTGCCATTATCCAAATTTTCAAAAGCTCCCGGTGCAATGGATAATACTCCGTTGTCATAAGACAGATAATCGGAGTTAACATATTCTCCATTTAACATAACAGCCACGCTGCTTGCTGCATAGTTTCCGCTTCCAAGGTTGATATTGATATCCACCATGCTTTTGTTTGATTTGTCGTAAACGGCTTCTGTCTGTTCTACAGTAGGAAGATATTTTGCCACATCCGCATAAGACTGTTTTACTTCCGCAAGATCATCCATAGAATACAACTGTCCATTAACAGATAATTGAGCTGATCCATTCTTTACAGTTATGTAATCTACTACGCCCTGCACCTCGGTAATACTTCCATTCGAACTCTTTGTATTAAGCACAACTGCTTTACCAACCAATCCAAATGCCTGAGAATTTACAGCTGTTTCATTCAAATTCTGCATCTGTTCCAATGCAGAGAATTGTGCAAGCTGAGCGATAAATTCAGTATCTTTTTCCGGCTCAAGCGGATCCTGATTTTTCATCTGGCAGACCAAAAGCTGCAAAAATTCATCTTTCCCAAGGTCTCCTCCTACGGCACGATCCGATGACTGCGATTCATTGACACGATTTTTACTGAGACTCAGATCATTTAGTCCTGTCACGATGCCATCCAATGATGTTGCCATGTGTTCGCCTCCTTTTCATTATGCAGTATAATCCACAATACTGTCTCCGTCCTGTCGTTCTGTCTCTGTTTCCCGAGAAACGGTATCTCCATCCAATGCCTGTCCTCCGGCATCGACACGAAAACGTTTGGCAGATCCTTTTTTCTGGTCAAAGTTATGATTGTTCGAATCTTCCTGGTTTTTGAATCCAAAATTGGATACGTTTACTTCTACAGATTCTACTTTCAACCCCTGACTTTCAAGATTTTCCCGCAGTACAATCAGCTGGCTCTCCAATGCTTCTTTTGCCATTTCATTCTGAACCGTAAGTGTCGCTGTCGCAACGCCCTGATTGGATGAAACGCTCAAATGCACTCGTCCGAGAGATTCCGGATTTAACTGCAGTTCCATACTTGTTGTCTGTGGCAGTACACGAATGCGGATATGGTTCACTACCTGATCTACGATTTCCTGCATGGAAACCTGACGGATCTCTGCATTTTCTGTACCCGGCTCAAACGCCTGCGCCAGTCTGTCTACAAATGCCGGTAACGAATTTTCTGCTTCTGCCGCCGGCTGAGAACCGGTTTGCGAATCTTGTGCAAAAGCATCTGATCGTCCGGATTCGTTTGAAACTTCTACGGTAACCGGAACACTTTCGTCTTGTGAAGCCGTTACTGCAGATGTATCTGTCACTGAATCGATTTCTACATCTGTCTGCTTCTGTGTTTCTTCCGGAACATTTCTGTTTCCCGTTATTTCTTCTGTCAGATTTTGCAAGAAATCCTGCATCTCCTGTGAATCCTGCGGCACTTCGGTAACCTGTTTCAAAATTTCAGAAATCCCCTGTGTAATCTGTGTCCAATCGGAAGTAAGTTCATCCGATACCAGCATTGCACTGAAATCTTCCACACCATGCATCTCCAAAATAAGCGCATTAATCTTCGAAGTATTTCCTGCCGCCTGTAACTGCTGTGCACCGGTAACATCCACGATCAGATCCATCGGTGTGATTCCAAGCTGCTCCAGCAGATCTTCCACATCTTCTTTGGAAAGTCCAAAGACATTCTGCAGCAACGTAGTTACTTTTTCCGCAATTTCTTCTGTCGGCATCTCTTTTTCCACAGCTGTCTGGTTTTTGTCCGCTTTGACCGTAATCTTATGGGAATCAAACCCATCGGTTATTTCTTTTTTTCCGGAAGCCTTTGCATTCACCGGCTGTGCTTTTTCCGATGTATTTGCCGTATTTTTGGAAAAATAATTTTCAAACGACTTATCTTTTACGGATGCACTTTTGTCCATGCCGCGGGACTGTACCGCCTGTACATTTAAAGAAATGTTTGCTGTCTTCATGTTTCCTCCTTTCCGGGTGTGTCATCACCCAAATCATCCACTATATATATCGGTCAAAAAACTGTTGTTTTTAACCGTTGTGGGCACTATTTTTCTGTCATTTTTGTCGTGATCTGAGCCGCCGTCTCCGGTGTCATCGCTGCCAGAATAGCAGAACTCTTAGACTCGGTCATACTGTCCAAAATCGAAGCAACAAGATCAAGATCTCCCGTCATGGTTTCCAGCACTTCTGCAGCCTTATCCGGATCCATCTTACTGTACATCGTCGCCTGTTTGGTAATCTTTGCTGTATACGTCAGATCTTTTACGACATCTTTATAAATCGCAGCGGCATTGTCCGGATCAATTTCTTCGTAATACTGTTTGTATTCGGATATGTCCGGTGCTTTATCATTGTAAACAACATTTTCATCAAACTTCTTTACGCGCTGCTCAAATGACTTTTGCTGCTCTTCAAACTTTTTCAATCGTTCGACTTCTTTTTTTAACTGTGTCACTTCATCGGCACTGGCAGAATTGGTGCTTTTCAGCGAAGCCAGTTCATTTTCCAGTTCCTTGATACGTGCATTTGCCTCATCAATATTCGTATAACCGTTTGTCAGAGTGTTAGAACCATCATCCGGCAAAATTCGATTGATCACCGGCACATCTTTGATCACCGGCGCCAATACCTCACTTCCGAAATTTCCGACATCCATTTTGATCAATACACCAAATATTCCAAGCCAGATCAATACGATCGCAATTACGATCAGTATCGTAAGCAGTTTGCTTCCGCCGCTTTCTTCCTGTGCTACTTCTACATTTTTATCTTTTTTCTTCTTTCTAGCCATAATCTTTAAATCCTTTCTTCCGAATTTGAATAGTTGTAACTTACCAGTTCATCCACTTCTTTTTGTTCCTTCTGCAATTCTTCTTTTTGAAATTTTTCCCACGCTTTTTCGCGCAGTTTTTCAAAAATCTTTCGTTCTTTCATTGCCTCTGTCAATTTTTTTCTCGTCTGCTCCGCTTCTGCTTCACAGCGAACAATGACATTATTCTGTAATTCAATATATTTTTCTAGAATTTCACTATCCTGCTTAATTTTCCTTATTTTTACAATTGTAAGGTTTTCCTGCAGTTCGTCCTTTAAAAGTTCATCATTATCCTGCAGTCGGTTTTGCAGAATTTTCAGTTTTTCCTGTTCCTGCAGCAATCTGGCATTGGCCTGTGCATATTCGTTTTTTGCCTGTGTTTCAAGTTTTTCTTTCATTTGCAGTATATTCTGCATCGAAAACCGAAACCGTCCCATGGTTATTCACCATCCTCACTGAAAATATCAAACATCTGCTGAAGAGATTCCTCAAATGTAAACTTCTCATCGGTCTGCTGCTGTAAAAAAGCATTTACGGCACGGATCTTATCAATCGCAAAGTCAATGTCCGGGTTGGATCCCGCCTTATAAGCTCCGATATTGATCAGGTCTTCTGCCTCCTGATACGTCGCCAGCACCTGTTTCATCTTTCCGGCAGCCACTTTATGTTCCTTTGTGATAATCGAACTCATAACACGCGATATGCTCTGCAGTATATCAATCGCCGGATAATGATTCTTCTGCGCCATCTGTCTCGAAAGCACAATATGACCATCTAGGATTCCTCGAGCCGTATCAGTGATCGGCTCATTGAAATCATCTCCATCGACAAGCACCGTATAAAGACCTGTGATGGAACCACGGTCAGAATTTCCTGCGCGCTCGAGCAATTTGGGCATCTGTGCATACACACTTGGCGGATAGCCACGCGATACCGGTGGTTCTCCGGATGCCAGTCCAATTTCCCTCTGTGCCATCGAAAAACGTGTCAGGGAGTCCATCATAAGCAGTACATCTTTTCCCTGATCACGAAAATATTCTGCAATCGCCGTCGCCGTCTGTGCCGCCTTTTTACGGATCAACGCCGGTTTATCGGATGTTGCCACAACAACAACAGAACGTCTCATTCCTTCTTCCCCAAGATCTCGCTCAATAAACTCCCTTACTTCTCGTCCACGCTCTCCGATCAACGCGATTACGTTGATGTCCGCCTTTGTATTTCTTGCGAACATACCCATTAGTGTACTCTTTCCCACACCGCTTCCCGCAAAAATTCCAATTCTCTGGCCTTTTCCAATCGTCAGAAGCCCATCTACCGCTTTTACTCCCAACGTCAACACTTCATCTATGATCTTTCTGCTGAGAGGATCCGGCGGTGCGGCTTCTACGGAATAATGAGCACAATCCGCTCCAAGACTATCCGCATTCATCGGTTCTCCTACGCCATCTAATGTCAGTCCCAGAAGTTCTTCACTTACCGGCACCTGAAGAGGCGCACCGGTATTTTCAACCCAGCTTCCGAGTCCGACACCTTCGACATTATCGTAAGGCATTAAAAGGACACGGTCGTCGCGGAATCCAACCACTTCAGCTTTTACAATACCTGCTGCTGAATTCGACCGTATCAAACATAAGTCATTTAATTTTGCCATCGGACCAATCGATTCAATGGTTAGCCCAACCACTTTCGCCACTTTTCCGAGATGTTTCACATAACTTCGATCCAAAAGTGCCTCATAGCGGTCAAAGTGAATTTTTTCGGATAGTTCCATAGTTTCCCTCATTTCCATTTTTCTTAGGAATGAACTAACATTTTTAAATCCCGGATCAGCGTATCCAGCTGCGTCTGAAAACCACAGTCTACCATCTGGCTCTGCGTCTCGATCACACACTGTCCTTTTTCCAGCCCTTTTTCTTCTACCAGATCAAGACTGACTCCTTCTCCGAGTTCCTGTAAAATCTTTTCTTTGTTGCTCTCGACCTCATAAATATCATCCCCGGACACCCGGATACAATATTTGTCAGAAGGTTCCAGATCCCGGATTGTCGTCTGAATCAGATATAAAATCAGATCATCACGATCTTCGATCAGAACTCCCGTCAGTTTCTGAAGCAGGGCAATTAGTACATCGACATACTTTTTCTCAATTCCATCTACATATTCTTCCAATTCACGTTTCTGGTTTCTCGCCGTATCATCGAGTTCTTTCTCCCGCTGGGTGATTTCCTGTTTCGCTTGCTGCCAGCCATCCTGATATCCCTGATTTCGGCCTTCTTCTACTGCCCGCTGCATCTCCTCCTGAATCTGTCGGGATGCCTCATTTCGCATCTGCTCTGCCTGATTTTGGGCTTCTTCAATGAGAAATTCTGCTTCTTCCTTAGTTTTCTCATATTCTTCTTCCGAAATCGTTTCCGGCTCTAGTTTTTCATTTTCTTTTTTTTGTAAAGACAAAATTGCTTTTTCCGCTTCCTGCTGGCCGATGGTTTCTATCGATATCCCACCATCTTTTCCCAGCGGAATAAAATTGTCCTTTTTGTCATTGTTGTTGATCATCACCGTATCGGATGGATGGAGATCGACAAACTGGTACTTAATTAAATTAGACAACGATCTCGTCACCTCCGCCCCTTGATATTACAATCTCAGCGGAATCCTCCAACTTACGTATAATATTTACAATCTTCTGCTGTGCCTCTTCGACATCTTTCATACGAACCGGTCCCATATATTCCATATCTTCGCGGATCATTGCGGACAGGCGAGTAGACATATTATTGAAGATAACATTTTGTACATCTTCGTTTGCCCCTTTGAGTGCAACCGCCAGTTCTCCATTTTCCACTTCGCGAAGAACACGCTGGATGGAACGATCATCAAGCATAAGAATATCTTCAAATACAAACATTTTCTTTCGAATCTCGTCGGCAAGTTCCGGCTCTTCAATCTCGAGATTTTCCATAATGTGTTTTTCCGTACCACGGTCTACCGTATTCAGCACTTCTACGATGGAATCGATACCACCAACGATCGTGTAATCCTGATTGACCAGTGATGACAATTTCTGTTCCAAAATATTTTCCACTTCTTTGATAACATCCGGTGATGTACGATCCATCAAGGCAATACGCTTTGCTACATCGGTCTGTTTGTCCGGAGGAAGGGTGCTGATAACCCCTGCCGCCTGCGTCGGAGACAAATATGACAAAATCATTGCTATGGTCTGTGGATGCTCGTCCTGGATAAAGTTCAAAAGCTGGGAAGCCTCGGTCTTTCGAATAAATTCGAATGGACGTACCTGAAGAGATGCCGTAAGCTTTCCAAGTACCTCTTTGGCTTTGTCCTCTCCCAAAGCTTTCTGAAGCAGATCCGTCGCATAACCAATACCACCTTCTGCGATGTACTGCTGCGCCAGACAAACTTCATAGAACTCATTCAAAACCGCTTCTTTATCTGCCGGAGATACACTTCGCGTATTGGCAATTTCCAAAGTAAGCTGTTCAATCTCGTCTTCTTTTAAATGTTTAAAGATTCCCGCCGCTTTCTCCGGACCAAGTGTGATCAAAAGAATCGCTGCTTTCTGAATCCCATCCAATTCTGATACTGCACTCATACTTGTGTACCTCCTATCTTATCCCCAGTCCTCATTGATCCAGTTTCGCAGCAGCATCGCAACCGCCTCTGGATTCTCATCTACGAATTTTTCTATCATCTTTCGTGTCTCGGATTTATCACTAAGTTCAATCTCTTCCAGATTTTCCTCATTTTCTTTTGTCGTTGCAAGTAAATCTTCTACTGAAAGTTCCGGCTCTGTCTCTGTTACTTTCACCGGTGAAGTACCGCGGATAATAACAAAGATAAGAAGGGCACCGATCAATACGGCAAGAATGATCATCAGGTAATTGGTAAGACTTCCTGCAAATCCTGTCTTTTCTGCTGCTTCATAAACCGGCTGTTCCTGCGCAATGATCGTTATGTTATTCTGTGCGATACCGGTCGCCGCCGAAACAAGCTGGGTAATTTCCTCTGGCACTTCAAGCGTCGTCGGATCACTGTTCTGTTCTGCATACTCTTCAAAAGATATATTGTCGAGGGCTCCACTTTCCTGTAACGACTCTTCGGATATCTTTTTGTACTTTGTCAAAACAACACCCATCGAAGATTCTTCCGGTACAACAGCCCCTACCTCATGTTCGATATTTTTAACATCTTCATTTGGCAGGTAATTGTATTTGTTCAAAATCGTCTCCGAATTGGAAGTTCCGTTGCTTTGAATCATATAATCTGTCTCTTCACTGTTTGAATCTGTTCCCGGCGTACCACCGCTTCCGGAAGCACCCGTGGAAGAATACTCATACGAGCTGGAATAATATCCTTGATCCTGACCGTCTGCCACGGAATACGTCGTAACCAGTTCCGTCACTTTGTCCATGTTAAATTTAATATTGGTTTTGCTGCAGTCGGCATCGTCATAGCCAGCCTTCAAAAGCATTTTTTCCGTACGTTCGGAAAATGTCTGCTGCAATTTTGCCTTATAATCTTCGGTTCCTGAAATCGTACCACCGAGCGTATTGTCCGTTTTCGCACCATACAAAAGATTTCCTTTCGTATCCACGATAACAATATTGTCCGTCGTCTTATTGCCTACTGCGTTAGTAAGATAATAAGCCATCGCTGTCGCGGTCTCCGTCGGTAATTCTTTGCCATCTGCCAGTTTTAGGGAAACACTGACTGCGGTCTCTTTTGTCGCTGAAATAAATTTCTTATCGTCTTCCTGGCGGTTAATGATGACCGTAGCATCTTCCACACCGTCAAATTTAAGCAGATTCTCTTTGATTGAAGACTGCAGCGCGAGTGTGATCTTTGTCTGTTTCTCCAAGGAAGATGTTGTCATATCGCTCTTCAACGCATCATCCCAGCTCATCTCTTTATCCACAATACCATTTGCCCCCATCGCCAATACCGCATCGGAATATTTGCTCTGTTCTACGTCAAACGAAGTGATCCCTGTACTCGGGTCTGTCTCCATTTTGTATGTAATCCCTTCGTTGTCCAAGGAATCTGATAATGTACTTGCCAGACTGGCATCGGAAAAAGAAGCCAGATGTGTATATACCGGCCTCGTCAGTACATAAGACAATATCACGATTGCAAAAAATACTGCCAACACCACACAGATAATGATCGTCTTCTGCTTTGTCGTATACTTATTCCAAAAAGCCAGTAATTTATCTTTTATGGCAATTAATTGGTCCATCATACAATTTACTCTCCTAACATCATAAGTGTCTGTCTATTACATCTGCATATTCATCAAGGTACGATATGCTTCCAATGCTGTATTTTTAACAGCAACGGTGTACTGCAGGGAAACGTTTGCTTTCTGCTGGGCAACCATCAGATCATGCCAGTTATCGGATTCTCCGGTTGCATAACGTATTTCTTCCGCCTGCGCTGCATTTGACAGCTGATTGGTTTCTCCTATCATATTGATCGCTGAAGATAAAAAGGAATCAAAACGATTTTCTTCTCCACTCCCTGTTACTTTGGCTGTCGAATCTGTATATCTGCTTACATCAGACAGTGACTGAATCGCTGAAATATTTGTGATATCCATTCTTTTTTCTTCTCCTTTAGTTTTTATCTATTAACTGTTACTTCCAATTTCGAGTGCTTTTAATGCCATCCCCTTGGTGGAATTTAACACCGTAACATTTGCTTCGTACGCTCTCGTCGCATCGATCATATTCGTCATTTCCGTCACGGTATTTACATTCGGGTATGTAACATATCCGTCTTCATCAGCATCCGGATGGGAAGGGTCATATACCTTATTCCCTTCGGACGGATCCTCTACAATCTCCGTTACTTTGACACCCTTGCCGATATTTCCGGTTGCATACTGTAGGGATTCGTTAAACGTAGGGTAACTTTTTTCTTCAAATACAACGGTTTTTCGTTTGTATACTTTTCCATTTCCATCTCGTGTAGTATTCACATTTGCAATATTCTGTGAAATGATATCGGTGCGAAGCTGCTGCGCAGTCATTCCTGAAGCACTGATATCCATAGCTCCATATACTGACATATCCTTTCCATCCTTTCCTTTTATCTCTATACTCTTCGTTTATCATCAAGAGGTACGCAATGCAGATTTCAAACGCGAAAATTCCTGTGACATGGAGTTCATAAGTGTATAATATTTTAATTGGTTTTTCGCCAGTTCTACATTTTCCGTATTGATATCGACATTGTTTCCATCATATCGGTAGCTAAGGTTTGCCTGATCTGTATACGTCGTACAGTTCAACTCATTCAAGTCAATATTCGCAACTGTCTCATTCAGGCTGTCTGTTCCCGCCACTGCATTTTTTAGATAGGTTTCAAACTGCACATCTTTTCTCTTAAATCCCGGAGTATCGGCATTGGCAATATTATTTGCCAGAATGTCATTTCTCGTCCAGCTGGCATCTGCCGCTTTTCCGAGCACATTCACATAGTTATATGCATTTGACAAAACCATAAAAATTCCTCCTAACAGCTATTTTCGTATAAAAACGCAAAGGGAATCACGAAAAAACCACAATTCCTTTTGCGTTATCAGAAATCCATTTCCATTTTTTGTGTTACAAAATCGGTGTATATTTTATCGTTCATAACCTTGATGTGCGTTCCTTTCACACCATACGATTTTGTCAGAATCAATCCCGCACTTTCCACTTTCTTCAGTGCATTTACAATTACTGTCCGCGTAATGCCTACTTCTTTCGCCAGGCGAGAAGTCACAATCGTACCTTCTCCCTGTTCGATCCGCTGGATCACCTGCTTTACCGCATTCTTTTCCAATGGCGATAAAATATGTAATATTGATTCAATTTCCTGCTGCTTCCGGCTCGCGAAATCATCCTCTTCCGAAACCGCCCGCATCATTTCCAGTCCGACTACCGTCGTACTATACTCTGTTAAAATAATATCTTCGATACCATAACATCTGGTTCTTCTTGCTAGGAACAAGGTTCCAAGCCGTTTCCCTGCTATGTATACCGGTGCAATCATTGCCTGAACACCTTTCGTCGCTTCGCGTGGAAATCCCATAAACTCCAGATTTACATTTTCCTTTGTCGACAGCACTTCCAAAAAACGCTTTGCCATCTTCACATCCAGATACTGTCCTTCCGAAGATGGGAAAAAAGAATGGGGTGTGTCATCCGGCATTTGATTTATACCTAAAATTTTTCCTTTGTTGCTGATTACATACACACTGGATTCTAATAATTCGCCAAGTAATCGGCACAAATCCGTAAATGCCACTTTCGACACACGATTATCCCTTAGCAATCGATTGATTTTCCGTGTCTTGTCCAAAAGTTCTACACTCATCTTCATGCCTCACAATCACTTTTCATAATTTTATCACAGTTCAAGAAAAAATTCAAGCATTATCCTTTTGTTTTTCAACGAGATATCCGCACGCGGAATCCGCGCAGACAAGCTTGTTTCCTTTTTCCAATAACATATTTCCGCATTTTGGGCAGATTTCTTTCGATGGCTTCTGCCATGTCATCACATCACACTCCGGATAATTTTCGCAGCCATAATAGCGGCGGCCTTTCTGTGTCTTTTTGATAACGATCTCACCGCCACATTTTGGACATTTTACGCCAATTTTCTCAAAATACGGTTTTGTATTGCGGCATTCCGGGAATCCCGGGCATGCCAAAAATTTTCCGTGAGGCCCATATTTGATGACCATATTTCTTCCGCAGTTTTCACAGATCGTATCAGTCACTTCATCTTCTATCTCAATTTTCTCCAGGGCCTGCTCCGCATGTTCAACTGCTTCTTTCAAGTCCGGATAAAAGTTTCGGATGATGCTCTTCCATTCTACCGTTCCCTCTGCCACACCATCTAACAGTGTTTCCATCGTCGCAGTAAAGTTGACATCTACAATGCTTGGAAATGCACTCACCATAATTTTATTTACAATATCCCCTAAATCTGACAAGTACAGATTCTTATTTTCCTTGGCAAGATATCTTCTGGAAATCAAAGTTGAAATGGTCGGCGCATACGTACTCGGGCGTCCAATTCCAAGATCTTCCAGTTCTTTTACGAGAGATGCCTCGGTATAATGTGCCGGTGGTTGTGTAAAGTGCTGTTCTTTCTTTAATTCCACTTCTTTGAACACATCACCTTTTGCCACTTTATGAAGAGCAGCATTATTTTCTGCCTTATCTTCATCATTTTGATATACCGAAAGGAATCCCGGAAATACAATCTTGGAGCCGGAACTCGTAAAGCGGTAATTTCCGGCATCAATCTTAACGGAAGTCGTCTCATATCTCGCCCCGTTCATACGGCTTGCGACAAAACGTTTCCAGATCAGCTGATACAGACGGAACTGGTCTCTCGACAGAGAATCTTTCACAGCTGCCGGTGTCAGATCCACATACGTCGGACGAATTGCCTCATGCGCATCCTGAATCTTTTTCGTTTCCTTCTTCTGGGCAGCATTTTCCATCACATTTTCTGCTCCGTAATTTTCACGGATAAATTCCTTGCATTCCGCATCTGCTTCCTGCGAAATACGTGTGGAATCTGTACGAAGATACGTAATAAGACCAATTGTTCCATGGCCCTTTACCGCCACACCTTCATAGAGCTGCTGGGCGATACGCATCGTCTTTGACGTAGCAAAATTCAAATGCTTGGCACATTCCTGCTGCAGCGTACTTGTCGTAAATGGCAATGGTGGCTTTTTGGTGCGTTCTCCTTTTTTAATTTCAGAGACTTCGTATGTCGCGCCGTTCAAATCCTTGTATATTTTCTCCAATTCTTCTTTTCCAATATTTTCCTGCTTCTTCGGGTTGCCGTAATATTTTGCCAAAAGCGGCTTTTTACATCCCTTTACCGAAAATTCTGCTTCCAAGCTCCAGTATTCCGTCGGAATAAACGCATCAATCTGTGCTTCGCGGTCGGCAATGATACGCAGTGCCACCGACTGCACACGTCCTGCACTGAGTCCGCGTTTTACTTTCTGCCACAAAAGCGGGCTGATGGAATATCCCACGATACGGTCAAGCACACGTCTTGCCTGCTGGGCATCCACCAGATCCATGTCAATCTCACGGGACTCTTTGATAGCCTGCCGCACCGCATTTTTTGTAATTTCATTAAACGTAATACGTTTTGTCTTTTTCGGATCCAGTTTCAGAGCGAAAAACAAATGCCAGGAAATTGCTTCCCCTTCACGGTCGGGGTCCGTCGCGAGATAGATCTTATCTGCCTTTTTTACTTCTTTCCGAAGAGAAGCCAGCAATTCTCCTTTTCCTCTTATCGTTATATATTTCGGTTCAAAATCATTGTCAAAATCAACACCCATCTGACTTTTCGGCAGATCACGAACATGTCCGTTAGATGCTACTACCGTATAATTACTACCGAGAAATTTTTTAATCGTTTTTGATTTTGCTGGTGACTCCACGATAATTAAGTTTTTCGCCATACAAAAGCTGCCCCCTTGTGCTATATTTTAATATAATTATTTTTCCCAACTTCTTCGACCAAGCCTCTTTTTTGCAGGGAAAACAAGTGTTTCATAAGCATCGCTGCCGGAAGCGCTGTTTCCTTCGCAATCTGATTTACTTCTTTCGGCTCAAGACTTAAACTAGCATACACCATTTTTTCTTCACTTTCAAGGGAAACTTTTATTTTCGATAAATTTTTCAATTTTTTTCTTCGCGCAAACAGCCCATTTACCTCATAATATTCCACGATATCTGAGGGCCTTGTCACCAAATAAGCCCCCTGTCGGATCCATTGATTGCATCCCTCACTCAATGTGTCTCCAATCCTTCCAGGAATGACAAAAATATCCTTCCCCTGCTCAAGTGCCAGTTCCGCCGTGATCAAAGAACCGCTTTTTTCTCTCGCCTCTACGATCAGCACGCCATCAGAAAGCGCACTGATAATCCGATTTCGCATTGGAAAAAATCCCGGCATCGCCGGTGTCTCCGGCGGATATTCTGACAAAATACCACCCTTTCTCACAATGCTTTGATACAATCTGGCATGTTCTCTCGGGTAACAGATTTCCGCGCTGTTTCCCAATACTGCGTACGTATTTCCAGCTGCTTCCAACGCCCCCTGGTGTGCCCAGCCATCAATGCCTCTTGCCATTCCGCTTATAATACCTATGCCCGCTCCAGACAATTCATATGCAAATCTGCGTGCCATCTCTCGTCCATAATGTGAACAGTTTCTCGCCCCCACAATCGCGATCTGCATTTCCTCCTGTGGAAGTTTTCCCCGCCAATAAAGCCGTTTTGGAAAATCCGATATATGGCGTAACTTTTCCGGATACTTTTCTGAAAAATAAGAAATGACATCCATATCATAGGAAGATATTTTTTGCTTCATGGCACGGTAATGAAACTGCCGTTTTCCATTTATGAGCAGTTTTCTCTCCCGGTCACCGATCCCAGCTGCTTCTAATTGTTTTTCCGTCCTTGTATATACTTCCTCCGGCGTACCGAAGCAGTCGATTAATTTCTGTATCGTTCGACTTCCAATTCCATCCAGGCTGCACAACCACATTCCATATTGTTCCTGCGTCATCTTCTCACCCCCTGTCCATGCCTTCCGGAATCGAATTCCAATATTTTCGGCTGATTCCTTTATAGAGCGATGCCTCAAACAGATCTTCTTCATGAATCTGCTCTCTTTCTGCAAGATCTGCCAACGTCCGTGCCACACGAAGAAGGCGCTTTGCCCCTCTGGCAGACAATTCTAACTGTTCACAAAGTTCCTGCCACAAAAGCTTCTCATTTTTATGGAGACTGCAGTATTTTTCCATCGTTTTCCCATCCAGTTCACTATTATAGAAAATCGTTTCTTCCCGGTAGCGCCTTTCCTGCCGTTCTCTCGCCGCCAGCACACGGGAACGGATCTGTTCACTGCTTTCTACCGTTTCCTTCGTTTCTGACAGACCAAATGCCGCTTTTCCCATCTCCACGCAAAGGTCCATTCGGTCTAACAATGGTTCACTTAACCGCGAAAGATAGTTTTGCACCTGCATCGGCGTACAGCGGCATTTCTGCATATCCGGGTAAAACCCGCAGCGGCATGGGTTCATCGCTCCTACAACCATCATTTTTGCCGGATACTCAAAACTGTATCCCAGTCGGGAAAGATGGATTTTTCCCTCTTCCATCGGCTGACGGAGTATTTCCAGTGTCGTTCTGGAAAATTCGGGAAGTTCATCTAAAAAAAGAATGCCATTCTGTGCCAACGTGATCTCGCCGGGAACGACTTTACTGCCGCCTCCGGAAAAAGCCGCCGGAGAGATGGAATGATGCGGGGCGCGGAACGGGCGGTGCACGATAACCGGCATTTTTTCATCCAGCCGCCCGGCGACACTGTAAATTTTTGTAAGCTCCAACATCTCTTTGCGCGACAACGGTGGCATAATCCCTACCAGTGCTTTCGCAAGCAGGGTCTTTCCGGTTCCCGGTGCACCGACCATTAGTAAATTGTGGGCACCTGCCACCGCCGTCTCAGCTGCTTTTTTTGCCGTACTCTGTCCGGAAATTTCCGAAAAATCAACTTCCGGAATCAGCCGTTCTCCTCCGGTTTTCTCCCATTCTCCCTTTGCCGGTGAGATCACAATCTCGCCTCGCAGATATGCAATTGCTTCTTGTAATGTATGGACACCGATCACGTCAATCCCTTCTACAAACGAAGCTTCCGCCACGTTTGCCGCCGGGAGCATTACCGCCGAAAACCCGGATTCTCTCGCTACGATTGCCATCGGCAGCGCGCCATGAATCGCATGCACTCTTCCGTCCAATGAAAGTTCTCCTGCAATAGCCATATGTTCTGTATAGGAAATAGGGATCATACCGAATGCGGCGACCAAAGAAATGGCAATCGGCAGATCAAAACCGGAGCCATCTTTACGAATATCAGCCGGAGAAAGATTTACTGTAATTCGTTTCGGCGGAAACACAACCCCCGAATTCTGCAGCGAAATGCGTACCCTTTCTCTGGCCTCTTTTACCGCAGATGCCAGAAGTCCAACCATCTGAAACGAAGGAAGTCCCCCGGAGACATCTGCCTCTACTAAAATTTTCTGTGCTTCCAGGCCATTCAGCCCTGCACTGTATACTTTACTATACATAAATGATTCTCCTTTCCTTCCAAAAGGAGAAATTGCCTACATAAAGTATAGCATGTCATTTTACTGATTGTCCAGTATTTTTTTTATTTCATCCATAAATGTATTCACATCTTTAAACTCGCGGTAAATCGACGCGAAACGCACGTATGCTACCGGATTCAACGCCTTCAGACGTTCCATGACAACTTCACCGATGTATTTACTGGATACTTCTTTTTCTCCGAGATTAAAAATCTCTGTCTCAATCTGATCCACCACCTGATTGATCTCGTCGATAGAGATGGCAAGCTTCGTACAGGAACGGAAAATTCCCTGTTCGATCTTATCTCTATTATAAGGCTCGCGTGCCAGATCTTTTTTGATGACAACCAATGGTATCGTCTCTAATTTTTCATAGGTCGTAAAGCGTTTTCCGCAGCGCTCACACTGTCTTCTTCTGCGGATGGAACTATTATCATCCGCCGGTCTGGAATCAATTACTTTCGTATTATCTTCTGCACAAAATGGACATTTCATCCTCGTAACCTCTTTTCTGTATGTTCTCCTTTTATCATAATCGAAAACCTCCGCGCCGTAAAGTTATTTTTCACAAAAAATATGTTTTTTTTCAGGCGGCAACTCGACCAGAATAATATCATTTCCAATCTGGCAGATGCACCGCAAATCAATAACATACTCTTCTTCCTTTCCAAAAAGCCCCATAAATTTACAATTTTTCGGGACAACAATGTGGGAAATGCAGCCTTTGCACAGATCAAAGATCATGTCCTCCACAAAACCAAGCCGCTCTCCGTCACACACATTGATCACTTCTTTCTCCCTTAATTCACAGATACGCATAGAGGAACCTCTTTCCTTTTTATAAATCTTATTCACAACAGGAATATTTCATTCAATTTGTGGCAAACTAAAAATACAAAAGAAGTGAGGGAAAAACAATGGCACAATACAAAGTTGAAATCTGTGGAGTAAATACCGGAAACCTTCCACTCCTCACCGAAGAAGAAAAACAGATCCTGTTTGAAAAAATTAAAAAAGGCGACCGCAGCGCGCGGGATACATTTATCCACGGGAATCTCCGTCTTGTCCTGAGCATCATCCAGCGTTTTACAAATGCTGGAGAAAACGTGGACGATCTTTTTCAGATTGGATGCATCGGTTTGATGAAAGCCATCGACAATTTTGACACAACGTTGCAAGTAAAATTTTCCACATATGCTGTTCCTATGATCATCGGTGAAGTACGGCGTTATCTTCGCGACAATAACAGCATCCGCGTCAGCCGTTCCCTGCGTGATATCGCTTATAAGGCCATCTACACCAAAGAAGCATTGATGAAACAGTCCGAAAAAGAGCCGACATTGGAAGAAATTTCTAATATTTTAGGGACCACGCCCGAAGAGATCGCGATGGCATTGGATGCGATACAAAGTCCGGTTTCCTTGTATGAGCCGGTATATTCCGAAGGGGGAGACACGCTCTACATCATGGATCAGATCAGTGATACGAAAAATAAAGAAGAAGGATGGGTAGAAATGTTATCCCTGCGCGAGGCAATCCGTTCGCTTCCCACACGCGAAAAAAACATTATTGAACTCCGTTATTTTCAGGGAAAAACACAAATGGAAGTAGCACAAGAAATCCACATCTCACAAGCCCAGGTTTCCCGTCTTGAAAAAAACGCACTCGGACTTATGAGAGAGGAATTACATGAATAAGAGTAACTATTCAGGATCCAATGTATGGAAATCAATGAATCGTCGTGCTTGCACGTAAGAGACTTTGATTTCCATACATTGAGATCCTAATAGGGCTTCCCCTCCACATATGAGCATTTTTAGCCTTGTCAAAGGCGAGAAAAGAACACGAAGTGTTCGAAATGC
>DJEU01000013.1 GCA_002431395.1 Lachnoclostridium sp. UBA5890 | reverse complement strand
AGGGCAGGATGCCGGATAACGTCCGGTGGAGGTGACTCCCAGGCTAGTGCAACAGAAAATAACCGCCAGCTCCGCTGGTAAGGGTGAAACGGCGAGGTAAGAGCTCACCGCCTTTCTGGTAACAGAAAGGGCAGATGTAAACCCCATCCGAAGCAAGACCGAACAGAAAGCGATACGGCGGCCCGTCGTGCTTTCGGGTAGGTCGCTAGAGCCTGCTGGTAACAGCAGGACCAGATAGATGATCATCCAACGACAGAACTCGGCTTACCGTGCTGCTCATTTCTATTATAATATTTGACAGGGAGATATCGATGGAAGAAAGATATGAATTAGCAAGAGAGCGAATCCGTGACATTGCGGAAAATGAAAAAGAATCCAAATATTGTCAAAAAATCGCTCGCTTTTTTATGCTTGTTTTTGCCGTTTATGAGAGAAGAAAAAAGGGAAAAACAATTTCATTAGAAGAAAAAAAGGAAGAGAATACAGCGATGTACCGTGATCTTTTCCCGGAAAATTACGATACTGATTTTACCAATCCTACGTACGCCAGAGAACAGTTTGGTGTGGCGGGGGATTCTTTATGTTATTTTGCAAGCCATTTCCGGGGAGCCATTGACGATGTGTTTGAAGACGACGAAGAGGCGCTTCTTTTGAAAATGGAACTTTTTCTGCAGGTTTATACGATATTGACGACAGAAGAAGATCATGAACGCTGGCTCAAAGAGACGATGTATTATTATGTTCATGATTACGATGAATATTTTGAAGAAAAACAAGTGGCGCAACTGGTGGACGAATCGCGGGACCGCCTTGCAAAACTGGTGATGGAAAGCGATCTTTCGACACCGGAATATTTGTATGAATACGGTGCGTATATTACGGAAAACGAAATAGAAACTGCCGGATTTTTACAGTCGCTGCCGCAGGAGACAATTGAACTTGTGGCACATACGTATACGGAAGGCTATCGAAAGGGATTTGAAGTGGCAGGCATTGATCTGAGTGCGAAAAAGACCGTCAATATCCGGTATCATATCGGATTTGAGCGAATCATCCGCGAAGCTATCCGCCAGTTTGCGGACATGGGATTAAAGCCGGTCATTTACCGCCGGGGAAATACCGCCAATTTTGGAGTATCTACGACTTCCGCAAACAATCAGTATGAATACGACCACCGTTACGATAATGCATTGTATCTGAACAATGCAATCGTGAAAGACCGGTTAGCGCATCTTGAGAAAGCATTTGAAAAATACCGCGAGAAGGCGGCTGGGTTTGCCGGCCCTGCGGTAATGGAAGTATTTGGAGAGAAATTATTTGTGCCGCAGACGAAGAAAGAAGCACCGGCGTACAAGGAAGAACAACAGAAATTATCTGTGCAGTACCGTACGGATGCTGCGTTGATCCAAAACCGCTATATCAAGCCGGATGAGCGAAGTTTTACGATCATTGCGTTCCCAATCCCGGAGATCGGACCGCAGTTTGAGACCATATTTTCCGAAACGATCCGAGTAAATACACTGGATATGGATCAGTTCCGCAAAATCCAGCAGGCGTTGATCGATGCGCTGGATCAGGGAGAATATGTGCATGTGACCGGACGAGGGGAAAATCATACCGACATCCGTGTCGCTCTTCACAAACTCGGAAATCCGGAAAAGGAAACCAATTTTGAAAACTGTCTGGCAGATGTAAACATTCCGGTAGGAGAAGTGTTTACTTCACCAAAACTTGCCGGAACCAATGGTGTGCTGCATGTGACAAAAGTTTACCTGAACCAGCTCCGCTATGAGAATCTGGAGATGGTATTTAAAGATGGCATGATCGATTCCTACAACTGCTCGAATTATGAGACAGAAGAGGAAAATAAAAAATATATCAAAGAAAATGTACTGTATCACCGCGAAACCCTTCCGATGGGCGAATTTGCGATCGGAACGAATACCGTGGCATACGAGATGGGACGTAAGTTTGATATTGAGGCCAAACTGCCTATCCTGATCGCGGAAAAAACAGGTCCGCATTTTGCGGTCGGTGACACCTGCTATTCGATGAGTGAAGATATCGTTTTGCATAATCCGGATGGCAAGGAGATCGTGGCAAAGGAAAATGAATGCTCCGCACTTCGAAAGACAGATATGGCAAAGGCGTATTTTAACTGCCATACCGACATTACGATCCCGTATGATGAACTCGGGGATATTGACGTGATCCGCCCGGATGGAAGCGAGATCAAGCTGATCCACCAGGGGCAATTTGTGCTTGAGGGAACGCAGGCGTTGAATGAAATGTGTAAGGAATCCTGAACGCAGGATGACAAATAAAGGAGGATAAGAAAAATGGTAAAAGTTGGAATTTTGATGGGAAGCGACTCAGATCTTCCAATCATGCAGAAGGCAGCGCAGATGCTTGAAAAATTCGGAATTGAATACGAGATGACGATCATCTCTGCACACAGAATGCCGGATGTGTTTGTCGATTATGCGACAAAGGCAGAAGAGCGTGGAATCGAAGTAATTATCGCCGGAGCAGGCGGAGCAGCGCATCTTCCGGGAATGTGTGCCGCATTGTTTGATCTGCCGGTAATTGGTATTCCAATCCATACAAAATCGGTTGGCGGTGTCGACAGTTTGTACTCCATCGTACAGATGCCATCCGGAATTCCGGTTGCTACCGTGGCAATCGATGGCGCAGCCAATGCAGGTATCCTTGCTGCCAAGATTCTTTCGGTATCGGATATGGAGCTGCGTAAGAAATTGAAAGAATACAAAGTAGAAATGAAAGACGGTGTGACTGCAAAAGCCGAAAAACTGGATAAACTCGGTTATGCAGAATACATTAAACAGATGTAATATAGGGCAGGACTTCTTCCCAAAAGAGGGAGTCCTGTTTTTCTATTTCGTCTTTTAAGACAAAGACCGGTTTGGCGCGGTAATTTTCGCGGAACAATGTCAAGCCGTGCCGGGTCAGATAATCGCTGGAAGAAGCTGGAAAACGTACAAATTTTCCGGCTTTTTTTAAATAGCAGTTGGAAGCTTTCGCCGGTTCCCGGAATTCTTTTTCCACAAAGATTCCGACACTTTTATGAATGGCGGTATCTTCTTCCGGCAGATAAAAATAGTTTTTGTAGTTTTCATAAAAATGACAATAACACCCCTCGGTACAGGGAAGAGTGATACAAGCTCTGTTTTCTTCAAAAGATAAAATAAAATCTTCGGTTTCCCGTCCGCAGGGGAACGGAACATTTTCCTGTGTCTGACACGTGATACAGAGTGTATCCGCAGTCCAGTTTTTGTCAGAAAAATGCAGCGGAAGTTTATAATAGAGCAGCAGGGAACTAAGCAGTGTCCCGCGCAGGTCATCGGCATTGTGGAGAAGAAGTTTTTCCTTTTCTTTCTCTGCCTGCGGACTGCGGAATATTTTCTGCTGCATAAATTCCGAATAAATCTGGATGCACTCTTTTCCGCTGTAATTGTCAGCCCGCAAAAAGCCGACGAGTTTTTCGACAACCGATAATTTCAGCGAAGAACTGTCAAACAGCGCTTTTTCTTTGCGGACTTCCCGGTAAATGTCAAAAGAGCGGAGTGCGGCAAACGGATTCTCAAGATGATGAAATCGATATTTTTTCTCAAGATAAGGGGTATCAAATCCGGAACCGTTGTAGTGGACGATCGTGGAAAAGCCGGATACAAAAGAAGAAAAGGCTTCCAGTATCGTACATTCACTGGTGTAATCATCGGCAAACCATTGGCACATTTTCATCTCGTTTTTTTGGGTATCGTACCAAAGCGCACCGATCAGATAAAGGGAGGAAACATTGGCAGAAAGTCCCGTAGTTTCGATATCAAAGATCACAAGATCCGACAAGGACGCACCGGTGTACAGGGAAATGGCTTTCCATGCCCGGCTCCAGTCATCTCCGGGTGTGAGGCTCATTGTTTTATCGATTTTCTGCATGTTGTTCCACTCCTTCCGTTTGAATTCTTTTAAACAAATACAGTATAACGTAGAAGAAATAACTTTTCAAGTTTAAATGCTTGTAGAAAAGGGCAAAAATATGTTATACTACTATTTAACGATGCTTTGGAAACCATGTTTGCGGCATCGCAAAACTTACGAACAAACGTAAAAGGGAGAACGATATGGAGAGGACTAAGAATTCGAAAAAGCGTTTAAAGAAGTTGAAGGGCAGGATGCAGAGCAGTTTCAGTGGTTTTTTACGGGCATGTATCGTGGGAGCACTGGTGCTTTTTCAATTTGCAATTATTATCATTATTCCATTTATTTTGAGAGGCTACGCGACATCTTTTTATATTTTGCTGGAAATCTGTGCACTGATTGCAATCCTTGTGCTGACAAATGATAAGCATAATGACGCGTATAAGTTTTCATGGATGTGTGTCATTCTGATTTTTCCAATTTCCGGGTTGATCATGTTTAACCTGTGGGGGAAGGTTGGAAAGAAGAATAAGTTAAACAAAGCGATTGCCGAACAGATGAAAGCAACGGATAAACGGCTGGTACAGGATCCGAAAGTGTCAGAAAGATTTTCCCTGGAACATCCGGTTTCTTCCCGTATGTCCAAATATATGACGGCGATGGGAAGTCCGTTGTTTAAAAACAATGAGGCAAGATATTATCCGTTTGGAGAAGATGCGTTTGAGGATCTTTTTGAAGATCTGGAGCAGGCGGAACATTTTATTTTTATTGAATTTTTTATCGTGGCAGAAGGGGCGATCTGGGATCAGATTCATGAAATTTTACTTCGCAAGATTCACGAAGGTGTGAAGGTTAAATTTTTATACGATGACTTTGGCGCACTTTTCCGCACCGGAAAAGATTTTGCTGCCAATCTGCGAAAAGAGGGATTTGAGGTTGAAGTCTTTAATCCGATACATAAGTACGCAAGTAAGCTGTATATGAACTTCCGCGATCATCAGAAAATTGTTGTCATTGACGGAAATATCGGCTATACCGGCGGATTCAATCTGGCGGATGAATATGCCAATCTAATCGAGCGTTTTGGGGTATGGAAAGATGCCGGAATCCGTGTCGAAGGAGACGCGGTCTGGGGACTTACCGTAACTTTTTTGGAGATGTGGGTCGTCAGTTCTTCGGAGAAAAAGATTGATCCGGAGATTTACCGCCCGACGAAGAAGTTTCCGGAAAATGATGTGTACTGCCATGTGCTGCGAGATGGCCCGGCTTTGGGCGAGACAAGTTTTGTCGGTTCCGTATACAAGCAGATGATCAATTATGCGGGAAAGACGCTGTATATCATGACGCCGTATCTGATCTTAGAGGAAACATTGACAAGAAGTCTTGTGGAGGCAAAGCGCCGCGGTGTGGATGTGCGTGTTATTACGCCGAATATTCCGGATAAAAAACATGTAAAATGGATGACAGAATATTATTATGGAGAACTTTTGAAATGCGGCATCCGTATTTACGAGTATACTCCGGGCTTTGTACATTCGAAAGTCGTGCTGGCAGAGCATTGTGCCGTTGTGGGGACGATCAATATGGACTACCGCAGTTTCTATCTTCATTATGAAAATGGAATCTGGATCTACAACGAAGAATTTTTGCGGGAAGTGCAGAAAGATTTTGATGAGACATTCCGAGTAAGCCGTGAGATCACGTATGAAGAGTGGAAAAACCGCCCGATCAAACGACAGATCATGCAGCACTTTTTGAAAGTATTTTCGACGCTGGTATAGGAGGAAATCGAAGTGATACATTTTATCAAAGGACAGCTGGATACGGTGGCAGAACAGCAGATCGTTGTTGAAAACCAGGGAATCGGATATGAGATTCTCGTTCCGGCATCGGTGATTCAAAAATTACCAAGAATTGGAAATGAAGTGAAGATATATACGTATATGCACGTACGCGAAGATGCGATGCAGTTATACGGTTTTACGACGAAAGATGAGAGGGAAATGTTCCAGCTTCTTATCACGGTAAATGGAATCGGTCCCAAAGGTGCATTGGGAATTTTATCCATTATGGATACCGATGCTCTCCGGTTTGCTATTTTGTCGGACGACGCCAAGAGTATCTCAAAGGCACCGGGAATCGGGGCAAAGACAGCAAGCAAACTGATCCTTGAATTGAAGGATAAGGTGGACTTTGAAGAGGCTGTGGATACGATGCTGACGCAGGGAGAGCAGAATGTGGCACAGGCAGCAGCCGGTGCCGGAGATGTGGGTTACCGCGCCAACGATGCGATCCAGGCACTTGTGGCACTTGGCTACAGCAGTACCGAAGCGGTCAAAGCCGTAAAGAAAGTAACATTGACAGAAGAAATGACAACCGAAGATATTTTGAAGGCAAGTTTAAAATATTTATAAAGGGAGCAGGCTATGGAAAAACGAGTGATTTCAACGGAATTATTTGAAGAAGAAAATCGTACGGAAAACAGCCTTCGCCCGAAACTGCTGAGCGATTATATCGGACAGGCGAAAGCGAAGGAAAAATTAAAAATCTATATCGAAGCGGCGAAAGCACGCGGTGAATCGCTTGACCATGTGCTTTTGTACGGACCTCCCGGACTGGGAAAGACGACGCTTGCCGGGATTATCGCCAATGAAATGGATGTAAATCTGAAGATTACGTCCGGACCGGCGATTGAAAAGCCGGGCGAACTGGCATCGATCCTCAATAACCTGCAGGAGGGGGATCTGCTTTTTGTCGATGAAATTCACCGGCTGAACCGTCAGGTAGAAGAAGTGTTATATCCGGCGATGGAAGATTATGCGATTGATATCGTTATCGGGAAAGGTGCCTCCGCACGAAGTATCCGTCTGGATCTGCCGAAATTTACGCTGGTGGGGGCGACGACCCGCGCAGGTATGCTGACGGCACCGCTCCGCGACCGTTTTGGGGTAGTACACCGCCTCGAATTTTATACGGTGGCGGAATTGACAGAAATTGTAAAACGTTCGGCGAAGGTATTTCAGGTGGAAATCGACGAGCAGGGAGCCATCGAGATTGCCAGACGTTCCCGAGGAACGCCACGTCTTGCCAACCGCCTGTTGAAACGTGTGCGTGACTTTGCCCAGGTAAAATACGACGGAAAGATCACGCTTGAAGTCGCAAATTTTGCCCTGGATCTGCTGGAAGTGGATACCTTTGGGTTAGACAGTACTGACCGCAATATATTGATGACAATGATCGATCAGTTTACCGGAGGCCCCGTGGGGCTGGATACGCTGGCGGCAAGTATCGGTGAAGACAGCGGAACGATTGAAGATGTGTACGAGCCGTATCTGATACAAAATGGTTTTATCGCGCGCACGCCGCGCGGTCGTGTGGTGACAGAAAAAACGTATCAGCATTTTGGCATTTCTATGAAATAACACGAAGTGTTCGAAATGCGAATCTGTGGGCGGGGTGTCCTGGATAGTTACGAAATAACAATGTAAGGAGACGATAGAATGGCTACAACAAATGCAGTAAAAGACCCGAAAAACGGTGTGATCTCGTGCTGGGTATGCACGGGGGTGATGATATTGATCGATGTGCTTCGTTTGACGATGCTTCATCCAAAACGAGGAATCGCAGACTGGATTTTTCTTGCGTTGATCGTAATCTGGATCGTGATCTCGGTATATGAAACGGTAAAATACAAAAAGGACAAAAGGAAAAATAACGCATAAGGATTTTCAAGTTTGTAAATAATTATTTAAAACAAGGACACGGATTGTTCATATCTATTGTGTACAATGGTTCTTTATTAAGAAAGAAAACAGGAGGATACAATATGAGATTACGTGAACGATTTCAAAGAATGATGTATGGAAGATATGGTAGTGACCAGCTTAGCATGTTTTGTTTTGTCCTTTATCTTGTAATCTGGGTTGTCGGATTATTTATCCGCGTGCCACAGGTAAGGATTGGTTTAAATTTATTTTCTTATGTAATTATTTTTGTATATTTTTTCCGCTTTTTCTCGAAAAATATTTATAAGAGACAGCAGGAAAATCTGAAATTTATGGCGGTATTTAACCGGATAAAAAATTATTTTAATTATTTGAAATTGAAAGTAAAGGAACGCGATGGTGTGAAAAAGATTTTTCGCTGTCCGAAATGTCACCAGATGATCCGTGTGCCGAAAGGACGCGGAAAGATTGCCATCCGCTGTCCAAAATGTAAATTTGAGTTTATCCGCAGAAGTTAGCTATTTCGGACTTGCTCAGTCAAAGCAAATGGGGAGTCCGGAATCGTTAATGATTCAGCATCGAAAGAAAGGATCTTTTATGTTTGGCTATGTCATAACCAATAAACCGGAATTAAAGATTCGGGAATTTGCAAGATACAAAGGGATTTACTGTGGTCTCTGCCAGAGCCTGAAAGAGCAGTATGGCAGAACCGGGCAGATGACTCTTACGTATGACATGACATTTTTAGTGCTTCTGCTTTCGTCTCTTTATGAGCCATCCGAAGAAAAGAAGCAGAAACGGTGTCTTGTGCATCCGGCGAAAAAGCAATGGATGATCCGAAATGAAATTACAGAATATGCGGCAGATATGAACATTTTGCTTTCGTATTACCATTTTCTGGATGACTGGGAGGACGAAAAAAGTGTTTCCGGGCTGGCAGGTAAGACCGCGTTTCATCGGCGAGCAGAGAAAATCGGCAAGAAATATCCGGAAAAAGCAGAAGTGATACAGACACAGTTGACAGAATTAGCTAATTTAGAAAAACAACAGGTAACAGAGCCGGATGCTATCAGCCGGCCATTTGGTACTTTGATGGCAGAATTGTTTTGTTATAAAAAAGATCCCTTTGAGAATACGCTTCGCCGGTTTGGCTTCTTCCTAGGAAAATACATATATTTTCTGGATGCGTTTATGGATTTTGAAAAAGATCGGAAAAAGGGAAATTTTAATCCTTTTTTTGAACAGGAAGAAAAGGCTGATTTTCCAAAAAATGTATTAGATATATTGGAGGGAACGATGCGCGCAGCCATTGTGGAATTTGAAAAATTACCATTGGAACAGGATGTGACGGTCTTACGGAATATTTTGTACGAAGGTGTAAAGATAGAACTTCAGAAAAAACAGAGCAAGTTAGAGGAAGAGAAGATGGAGGACAAAAAGGATGAATGACCCATATCAAATTTTAGGCGTAACAAGAGATGCCAGTGACCGTGAGATTAAAAAAGCATATCGTGATCTTAGCCGTAAATACCATCCGGATTCTTATGCCGGAAAATCAGAAGCAGAAGCGGATGCGGCGGCTGAAAAATTCAAACAGGTGCAGGAAGCCTACAATCGGATCGTGGATGAGCGTTCCGGAAAAGCGACAGGAAGTTATGGAGATTTTGGTGGATTTGGCGGTTTTGGTGCTAATCAGGGACGTCAAAATTACAGTGAAGATGAGCAGCATATGATGGCCGCTATGAATTATATCCGGGCACGCCGTTATAATGAGGCGTTAAATGTGCTGAATGGAATATCAAACCACAATGCAGCATGGTATTATTATAGTTCCATCGCCAATATGGGACTTGGCAATAACAATGTGGCACTCGAGCAGGCAAAACAGGCGATGGATATGGAACCGGGAAATATGCAGTACCGTCAATATTACCAGCAGCTGCAAAATGGAGGCGGATTCTATGGAGGAAGCCCATTTGGAAGTCCGTTTGGCGGCGGTTATGGCGGTGGCGGAAGCTACGGCGGTTATGGAAGTTATGGCGGAGGATATGATTCCTGTGGAACCGGAAATCTCTGTTGTGATCTCTGGTGTGCCGACACGTTGTGTGAATGTATGGGAGGCGATCTTTGCGCATGCATGTAGAGCAGACAAAAAGAATAGCAGGAGTGGGAATGTTATCCGCACTTTCTGTCCTACTTTTAGTGGCAGGAAGTTTTGTGACGGTAAATACGCTGTTTTTAACAGCATTGGCAGCATATCTTGTGGGATATGCTATCTTTCGTTATGGACTTCCCGCCGGACTGATGCAGTGTGTGATCTGTACGCTGTTAGATGCCTTTTTAAATCCGGATAAGTTCAATTTTTTCGTTTATCTGGGATTCGGCATTTACATAATTTTCAGTGAATTTGTCTTCCAAAAGGGAAATAAAATCAAAGATCCGAAAAAAAAGATGCGCAGACAGTTGATTTATAACTGGATTTTGTTTAATATAATATATATCCCGACTGTTTTATTTTTTGAAAATATATTGATCCGGGAGGCAGCATTTACCGGATCAGCACAAAAATGGATCCTTCTTGCCGTCGGACAGGTTGGCTGGTGGATCTACGATAAAGCATACCGGGAATTTTTCCGCTTTTTGAGAGAACGGAAATTATTGAAAAAATAGGAGGTTTTGAAACATGCAGTTTGCAGAATTACAAAAACAGATGATTGCCGCAATGAAGGCAAAAGATAAAGTGAGAAAAGAGGCGATTTCATCCTTAGTATCCGCTGCGAAAAAAGTAGCGATCGATGAAGGATGCCGCGATGACATTTCCGAAGAGATCGTAGGACGTGTGATCTTAAAGGAAATGAAGACCGTAAAAGAGCAGATTGACAGTTGTCCGGACAGCCGTGAAGATCTGAAAGCAGAATATCAGGCAAGATATGATATCATCGCTGAATTTGCACCACAGATGATGAGTGCAGAAGAAGTGGAAAGCTACATCACAGAAAAATTTGCCGATGTCGTAGCGACAAAAAATATGGGACAGATCATGAAAGCCGTTATGGGGGATCTGAAAGGAAAAGCCGACGGAAAAGTGATCAATGCGACTGTGAAGAAACTTTGCCAGTAGGAAAGAATAGAGATGACCGGTAAGTGACCAGTAAATGATCAGGGGATGATTGTTTACTGGTTGTTTTTTGGAAAAGGATAACAATATTAATATGTCGCTTGCAATGCGACAAAGGATAATGAAAAAGTGTTATGATAAGATACAAAGGCGGTGACAAGTATGGTAGATAAAAAGAGAATGGAAGAAGTAGAAACATATATTAAAAAATATTATGTACCGAATAATGATGATATTAAATTAGATAAAGAGATGTGTACTATTTTTGAACGCATAACTGCTTTTCGGGAAAAACGTGCCAACCCAAAACGGACTAAGAAAAACATTTCAATAGAGGAGGATGTATCAAACACAATACGTTCAGAAGATGATTTAGGTACAAAGGATATTAGCTTTGATGTTGCCAGTATGGAAAAAAGGAAAATTACGGCGGGGATGTCTTCTACGATATCTATTAATCGTAATATAGAGGACTTAATGTCTCAGATGGAAGAGACATTTTCTCAACGACTATTACGTATGATAGATGAAAGAAATTTGAAAGATTCGGAAGTATATATAAAAGCAAATGTAGATCGAAGACACTTTTCTAAGATTAGGAAAGATGTGAACTATACACCAAATAAGAAAACGGTACTAGCTTTTACGATTGCGTTACAGTTATCTTTGGATGAAGCGAAAGATTTGCTCGCTTCTGCTGGGTATGCATTATCAAGAAGTTCCAAAATGGATATTATTGTTGCATATTTTTTGCAAAACAAAATATATGATATGTTTGAAATTAATGATGTGCTATATGCATATGATCAACCAATTTTTGAGTGAATTGGCAGGATAATAGAATATGTCGCCTATCATGCGACCAGCTTTGTGAGTTCAGTAGATATAATGTGATTACAATAAAACGAAGGAGGTAATTTACATGAATATGGACCTAACAGAGCTGGTTTTTATTTTGGATAGAAGTGGTTCTATGTGTGGCTTAGAGAGTGACACTATAGGTGGTTTTAACGGAATGATTGATCGGCAAAAGAAAGAAGAAAAAGAAGTTAATATCACAACGATTTTATTTGATGATGAAGTAGAAGTGATTCATGATCGTTTTCCTATTGGGATTATCGAACCATTAACGGAAAAAGAATATTTCGTGCGTGGCTGTACAGCGTTATTAGATGCGGTTGGAGCCGGAATTGACAAAATGGATAATGTACAAAAGCATCTGCCGGAGCAGCACAAAGCAGGGAAAGTTATTTTTGTAATTACGACAGATGGATTGGAAAATTCCAGCACGGAGTACAGCTACGAACAGATTCGAAGAAAAATCGCGGCAAAGAAAGAGTGCGGATGGGAGTTCCTATTTTTAGGGGCTAACATTGATGCAGGGAAGGAGGCAGAAAAAATAGGAATTAATAGAAATCGTTCTGTAACATATGAAAATGATTCGGAAGGAATTGCTGTTAATTTCGAAGCGGTAGGACGAGCTCTTAGCAAAGCGGTTACATGTGAAGAGGCATCCGATTTTCTGGATGATGCCTGGAAAGATGAAATTATACAGTATTATGAGGAGTCACAAAGAAAAAGGAGAGGATAAATTATGTATTTTTTAGTAGATTTTGAAAATGTGCACAGTGAAGGGTTACGGGGAGTAGAGTTCTTAAAAAAGAGTGATTCTATTACTTTGTTTTTTAGTCAAGCGGCACATGTTTGTGAAAGTCGTTATCTTAGGGAGATTGTCGATTCCGGTTGCTCTTTTGATACGTGCAAGCTGGCAAGAACAGGAAAAAATGGCTTGGACTTTTATATTGCGACACGTGTAGGAGAGTTTTATGGAGCGGGAATCAAGACTACGCAGGTTGCTATTATTAGTAAAGATCAAGGCTATAGAGCAGTTCGTGACTATTGGAATGCCAGAGTACCATCCCTTAAAAGGGTTGTATTAGCTCCATCCATCGAAAAAAGCTTTATATCGAGTAATATAAATAGTAATCGAGTAAAGGCGATAAGAAAACTGACAAGCAATGTAGATCTTGACGTGTTTCAGGCAAAATATGAAGAGCGGATGCGTATAAGACGGGAGTTAGAAAAAGCATTTTCAGAGAGTCCATTTATTGAAAGGGTAGATGAGATTCAGGAATTACTTGGCAAGATGGATGATAAACGAGAAATTTACAGAGATTCATTGCATCGCTTTGGTAAACAAAATGGATTGTTGATATATAATCGTTTACGTCCTATTTTATATCAATAGATGTAATGCTGAAAACATAGATTTGAAAGGAGACAATATTATGGCAATGATTATGCAATCATTGCGGAAAAACAAAGAAAAACTTCGAAAATACGAATGAATTATTTTTCTTTTCGTTGCTTTGCACTTTGCTTTGTGGTATAATATCTATCATAGAACAATGGGAGTTATTTGATTTTAATATTGTGAGGTAGAGCACATGTCGATTTCATATAACGGATTATGGAAGCTGTTGATTGATAAAAATCTGAAAAAGGTTGATTTGCTGGAAAGATTAGAGATCAGCAGCAGTACAATAGCAAAAATGACAAAGAACGAAGCGGTTTCTTTGCGGATACTTGAGAAAATTTGCCGGGAGCTGGACTGCGATTTTGGGGATATTGTTCACTATGTGAAAGATGAGGAGAGTGAATGATTATGGAATACAGTGCGGGATTAACTTCCAAATTGTTCTGGCTGCAGGAGTCCAGAAAGACAGCAGGTTATATCTTAGATGGATATAGCAAGGCAGATATCCGAAAACTAGCCTGGGAAGAAAATATTTATCAAGTAAAAGCAGAATATCGTGCATATGAAGTGTTGAATGGTACTTATCGCAGAGTATCCGCATTACCGGAAGCGGTGCTTCAGGCATTTACCGCTTGTGACATAGAGACTGCCAAAGTATTAAACTTAATCGCAATTCTTATGGATAGCCGGCTGTTCTTTGAATTTATGCACGAAGTGTATGATGAAAAGCTTCGAATTGGTGAGTTGGAGATCACAGACCGCGATTTGAATGTATTTTTTGCGGATAAGGCAATGCAGAGTGAAGTAGTTGCCGGCTGGACTGATACAGCAGTAAAGAAGTTGAAACAATGTTTTTGCCGGATGTTGTATGAGGCAGGCATACTGGAAAGCAGTGCAAAGCCTCGGACGATACGACAGATACACATTGACTATAGAACAGAAGAATTATTGAAAAGGAATGGATTAGAAGCATACCTGAATGCAGTGAAGGGAGTGCGCTGATGGCAAAGTTATCATTGGATGAAAGGCTGAATCAGATAGAGAAGAAAATATCGGATCAGAGCTTTCGTAGTAATAAAGGACTAGGAAATGAAGTCGGATATTATATATTCGATTATGATCCGAGAGAAGAACTTCATGTGAGAAATCATATACAGTATTTGAAGAACCGAATCAATGAGAGCAGCTTAGGGTTTCGGATCATAGAAATTGATCTGTTTCACTTGATGATTCAGGTACTGGAAGAGGAAGGGTATCTGGAAGCTTTTTTTGATCTGGAGAGAGAGAATGGTTTCTTTGATATGGCAGACAGCTTGGTGGAAACATTGGGACTGGATGAGACAGACGAGAGAAATCTGATCATCAGCAAGATTGTGGAACAGGACCTGATGGACAGCGTGGTATTCCTTACGGGAGTTGGCAAGTGTCATCCGATTATTGCAAGTCACAATATCCTTAACAACCTGCATCAGGTGCTGGACAGTGTCCCGGTGGTAATGTTTTATCCGGGTGAGTATAGTGGACAGGATCTGAAACTATTTGGAACGATGGATACGCGTAATTACTACAGAGCATTCCGGCTTGTGTAGAGAAAGGCATGGATGAATATGCAGATTAAGAAGATGTTTGAAAAACAGATTGATCGTGATATTAAGGGAGTTATCAAGGTTGGTCAATCAGATGAAGAAAATATTTATCAGGAATTGGATGAATATGTTGTCACGAAAGAGTTATTAAAACATTTCCGTGACTTTTTCGAGAACTATGAAAATGGCATTAATGGATATACAGACAAGATGGGTGTGTGGATCTCCGGTTTTTTTGGAAGTGGTAAATCACACTTCTTGAAGATTTTATCATATCTGTTAAAAAACAGTGTCGTAGAGGGAAAGCGAGCAATAGAATACTTTACGGATGGGAAAAAAATCGAGGATCCGATGCTGATTGCAAAGATGACGAATTCCGGCACAATCTCATCCGATGTTATGTTGTTTAACATTGATTCCAAAGGCTCTGCAAAGGTTGGCTCCGGAAAAGAGGCAATTGTGGAAGTTTTTATGAAAGTGTTCAATGAGATGCAGGGATATTGTGGTTCCATTCCTTATCTTGCGGAGTTTGAACGCCAGTTGGATGATGAGGGCAGATTTGAGGAATTCAAGGAAAAGTTTGAACAGATTGCCGGAGCACCATGGGAGAAGAAGAGACAGGCATTTGCTGTGATTCAGGATAAAGTGGTCAAGACGCTTGTCGAGATGGATTTTATGAGTGAGGAGGCGGCACGAAACTGGTGCAAGAATGCGAAAGGTAATTATGATCTTAGCATTGAGAAGTTCGTCTCTTTGGTGCAGGAATACTGTGCAAAGAAGGGACCGAATCATCATGTGATCTTCCTTGTTGATGAGATTGGTCAGTATATCGCAGATGATACGCAACTTATGCTAAACCTCCAGACAATTGTAGAAGATCTGGGAACTGCCTGCCGTGGAAAAGCATGGGTTATCGTGACCAGCCAGGAGGATATTGACTCAATTACAAAGACAAAGGGAAATGATTTTTCTAAGATTCAGGGACGGTTTGATACCAGACTTTCTCTTTCAGCATCCAATGTTGACGAAGTAATTCGTAGACGTATTTTAGAGAAAAATGAGACTGCAAAACAGACCCTTCGCCTGCTTTATGAGAAAAATGAGTCTATCATTAAGAACCTGATTACCTTCACGAAAGATACGGCAGATAAGAAGTTATATACGGATAAAACAGATTTTGCAGAGTGTTATCCGTTTATTCCATATCAATTTAACCTGCTTGGTCAGGTCTTGACAGCAGTGCGTACTCACGGAGCCAGCGGAAAGCATTTGTCTGATCAGTCCAGATCCATGCTGGCACTTTTTCAGGAGTCGGCAATGCGTGTGATGGATCAGGAACAAGGCGTATTGGTACCGTTCAGCTATTTCTATGACACACTGCATAAATTCATTGATCATCAGCATAGTCAGGTAATCTCAGATGCAGAGGATAATAGTAAACTGGATGCGTTTGATGTGGAACTGTTGAAAGTCCTTTTTATGATCAAATATGTGAAAGAGATTAAAGCAAATGTGGACAACCTTACGACATTGATGATCTCCAGTATCTGTGATGAGAGAGTGGAAGTGCGTAAAAAGGTCGAGCAGTCATTAAAACGACTGATTGGTGAAACGTTGGTACAGAAGAATGGCGAGATTTATATCTTCTTAACTAATGAAGAGCAGGAAATCAACAATGCAATCAATAATGAAACGGTTGAAATGGGAGAGATTATCGGTGAGGTTTCTATGGTAATCTTCGAGGAAATCTACAAAGAGAAGAAGTTCCGTTACAGTAACCGCTATATGTTCCCATTTAATCAAAAGGTGGATGATCGCTTTTATAAGGGAAATCAGTCCAATGGTATCGGGCTTACCGTAATCACGCCATATGGCGGTGAATATACCGATGCAGCATTGCGGCTGCTATCTGCTTCGGAGCAGTCTGTGATTATGAAACTGCCGAATGATACGACGTTCCTTGATGAGATCCGGGGAAGTATTCAGATTTATAAATATCTGAATAAAAATGCTTCCGGTGCACAGGATAGCTTTGAGAGTATCCGTCGTGCCAAGGAAGATGAACGGTTAGAGAAGAAAGATCGTATCAAAATCTATATTGAGGAAGCATTAAAAAATGCAGATATTTATGTCAATGGAGATAAGGCAGTGATCAATGCAAAGGAGGCATCCTCCAGAATTGACGAAGCTATGCGTAAGCTAGTCGAGACGCAGTATAACAAGCTGACTTATATGGAGACGGCACCGGAGCTTTCAGATATTGCACACGTTCTTCGGGATGATGGCGGTCAGATCACACTTGGCGTAGAAGATACGACACCGAATAAGCTGGCTTTAGAAGAAGTATTGAATGTGATAGACCTTAATAATCAGAGACATATCAAGACTTCGCTGAAAGCCGTAACGGATAAGTTTGCAGCAGTACCATATGGTTTTGATCCGAAGGATGTGCAGTGGCTGGTAGCAATGCTGTTTAAGCAGGGACGAATCTCTATGGTACTTAACAGTCAGACGCTATCACTGCTGTCAAACAGCCACGAAGAATTGGTAAAGTACATCACGAAGCGGGAGTATGTGGAGAAACTGTTGATAGATATCCGTGTGCGTGCAACAGATCGTCAGATCCGCTCGGTAAAAGAAGTAATCAAGGATTACTTTGGAGGCAGTGTATCCAGCGAAGATGATGATGTACTTATGAAAGCATTTAAGAACTTTGCAAAGAATAAAAAGCAGTTCTTTGATGACATTATGGTAGAATACCGTATCAATCCGGATCTTCCATCGAAATCTCTGATGGAAAAAGCAAAGAAGAATCTGGAAGTGGTTATGAGTATCACAGATTCTGTCGAGTTTTTTAAGACAGTGGATGAGATGCGGGATGATCTGTTAGATGATGCAGAGGATACCACACCGGTATTTGATTTCTTTAAGGGTGAACAGAAAAAGATCTTTGAAAAGACACAGAAGTATCTTGGTATTTTTGACAAGAGTAAAACTTATGTCAGAGATCAGAAGGTATTGGATGTTGTTGCCAAGATGACAGAGATTGTCAAGAGCAGAAATCCGTATAGCCAGATACAAAACCTGCCAGACTTAAATCAACAGTTTATGGATGTTTATGCCAAATTGCTGGAAGAAGAGGCGGAAGAAATGCAGCCGATCGTAGAGGCTGATTTTAAGATCGTACGGGATGTATTGGCAGATAAGACATTTGCGGATCAATTCTCAAGTAGGGTGAATCGAAGCTTCGAGGAGTTGTTGGAAAAGTTAAAATCATCCAATGAGATTGCTGCGGTGAAAAATATCAAGCTGGAAAGTGATACATTAAAGCTTCGACTGCTGGATGAGATAGAGGATTATGAACGGAGTCATCAATCGACAGAGCCAAGCGGTGAGGAACCTCCGAGAGAAGATTCCGGAGCGGAAAGTGGAACTGGTGTGATACCGATGCCAAAACCGCCTGCAGCACCGAAAAAGAAACGAAAGAATGTGTCCATCAGTAGCGTGGCAGGAGCGAGAACCTATTCTTTGGAAAATGAACAGGATATTGACCGGTTCCTTGCCGAAATGAAGGCGAAGTTGATGGAAGAATTGGAAGATGATACGATAATAACACTGAGTTAAGGGAGGATTAAGTAATGATAAAGTGTTTTACTTTTGAAAATTTCAAAAGTTTTGAAAAAGCAGAACTAAATCTTGAGGCTTTGACGACCTTAATTGGAACAAATTCCTCTGGAAAAAGCAATGCGATAGAGGGGATAGCCATACTTGCAAAAGCGGCAACCGGTATTGAATTGAATACAATACTAGATGGGCAAAAAAGTACAGGCGCTGTTGTGCGTGGTGGAAGCCGGGGGTGTGCAAGATTCAAGACCAGTGCGTTTAAACTTGGATGTTTAATCAGCTTAGATGATAACTACGATTTGCTGTATGAAATGAAAGTAGGAGTTGGGGAGCGTGTTGGAATTGATGAAGAAGGATTGTATCTTGTAAAATGCGATGAATTAGGACCTAAAGGCAAAAAAATATTTAAAACAAAAAAAGTAGAAGACGGTCGTGCAGAAATAAAAGTACAATATAAAACCGGAGATGTTGGAAATGATCCGGATACATTTTGTGTGAGATCCTCTGCGATTTTGCCTCAAATGGTACTGAAGATGAGACGAGATAGTGAGAAAGAAAAGAAAATTGTTGAATATTTGGAGCGAGTAATTTCTCACCTCAAAAATATTAGAATGTTAGATCCTGTTCCGTCCGCTATTCGCGATTATGTGCGCATAACGGATGTAGAATTGCGCCAAAATTGTGACAATCTTTCTGCTGTTTTGAATGAAATGTGCAAGGATGTTTCTCGAAAACAGCAATTATTACAGATTGTGAGAAAATTGCCTGAAAATAGTGTAGAAGATATAGAGTTTATAGAAACGAAGATAGGTGATGTCATATTTGCTTTAAGAGAAAGAAATCTTAGCTCGACAGAGTTGGTTGACGCCAGACAATTATCAGACGGTACATTGCGTTGTATTGCAGTTCTGACAGCGGCATTGATTAGTGAACCGGGGAGTTTACTGATGATTGAAGAATTGGACAATGGAATTCACCCGGCAAGAGTATATAAATTGATTGAACAGTTGATTGCAATTGGAAAAGAAAGGAAAATTGACATTGTTATTACGACGCATAATGCAACTCTTTTGAATGCATATAAAAAAGAAGAGTTGATGGGAGTTTCTGTTGTATACAGAGAAGAAGAACGAGGAACCAGTAAAATTAAATCGTTCATTGACATTGACAATTTTCCTGCCATGTTGGCGTCCGGAGGATTGGGAGATGCGATGCTCGACGATAGTTTATTAGTTTCCTTGAAACAACCAAAGCGTACAAATGATTATTCGTGGCTGGGGGTGTAAAGGATGAATGTTAGGTTTATAGATACTTCGGTTATGACCAATATATTGGAAGTGCCCGGCAGATGCAGTGATGCACAGAAGATTAAGGAAGAATTTAACTTTGCACTGGAACAAGAAGAGGTTTTAATACTGCCGATAGCAACGATTATAGAAACAGGAAATCATATCGCACATATTGCCGATGGGAATATAAGAAGAAATGTGGCAGCTAAATTTGGTCAGTGTCTTCGAAAAACGGCAGAAGGAGAAGCCCCGTGGCAGTTATATGGTGTGGAATTGGACAAAGAAGGATTACTTTATTTGGCGAACCACATTGAAGAGATGGCTTCTTTTGAAATAGGTGTAGGTGATATTTCTATTATTTATGCGTATGAGCAATATAAAAATAATACACCCGGGATTGGGAGGATTATGATATGGAGTACAGATCAGCATTTACAAGGGTATATTGAGGAAAATGTTTCTGTGACAAATAATAGGAGACGCAAAAAGAGATAATAGCAAATAGATGCATTTATCTAAGAAAACAGAAATGAGGAGACTAGCATATGAATAAAGCGGCGATAAAGCGGTTTGCCATAGAGGCAAGAAACAAATTAAGAAATTCTGTGACAGATAAGGCAGGAATGCTTGGCATTACTCCGGAAGAATGCAGTAGTCCGGTTACAACAGGACCGGATTTTGAGGTATATCAGACGGCAGCCGGAACGGAAGTAACCTTGAATAAATCACAGTGTGAGCTTCGTAAGAAACTGGTAGATAAGATTGCGGAGCGTGGTTTTGATGCTGTGGTAGAAGAGGTGGCATATACCTGGTTTAACCGTATCTGTGCAATTCGTTTTATGGAAGTCAATGATTATCTTCCAAGCCGCGTGCGTGTGCTTTCCTCAGAAAAGGATGGAAAGAACGAGCCGGATCTTGTGACAATGGCGCCGGATGTGGATCTTCCTTTTACGGAGGAGGAAAAAGAGAAGATCTATGATCTGAAGATGAAGGGAACGACCGCTGCCAGTGATGAATTGTTTCAGAAACTGTTTATCAAGCAATGCAATGCTCTTCATGAGATCCTGCCAGAGCTTTTTGAAGAAACGCAGGATTATACCGAACTGCTTCTTGATATCTCCTATGCGAATAAGGATGATGTGATCTATATGTTGGTCAATCAGGAGGATGGCATTCCGGAGGCAGACTTCAATGTGACATCAGTCAATGAACAGGGAGAAGTAACCGGACAGGTGGAGATTATCGGATGGCTGTATCAGTATTACAATACAGAGTTAAAAGATGATACCTTTGCCAAGTTAAAGAAGAACATCAAGATCACCAAAGAGAGGATCCCTGCGGCTACTCAGCTTTTTACCCCGGATTGGATTGTCCGTTATATGGTGGAAAATTCTGTCGGAAGAATCTGGATCGACCATCTGCGTGCACTAGATTCATCGGTCAATGAAAAAGAAACTGCCGAGAAATTTGGCTGGAAATATTATCTGCCGGAGGCAAAGCAGGAGGAATCTGTTAATGTGAAACTGGCTGAGATCCGCAGCAATTATAAAGATCTGAAACCGACGGACATTCTCTGCATTGATCCTTGCATGGGAAGCGGACATATACTGATCGCTATGTTTGATGTACTGATGGATATCTATACCAGTACCGGATACAGTGAGAGAGAAGCAGCCTTTGAAATCGTAGAACATAATATTCATGGATTAGACATCGATCAGCGAGCTTACCAGCTTGCTTATTTTGCTGTCATGATGAAAGGAAGAGGATATAACAGACGATTCTTCCGTGGCAGAGATGATGTGAAGCCGATGCCAAAGGTATATGCGATTGCAGAAAGCAATGATATCTCAAGAAGTCACCTGTCGCTCTTTGGACAGTCCATGGAAGTAAAACAGAGAGAAATTGCAAAAGAACAGATGGAATATCTGTTAGACACTTTCAAAGATGGAAGAGAGTATGGCTCTATCCTGAATGTGGAAGAGTGTGACTGGGAGTTGTTGCAGGACTATGTGGAAGATCTGGATGCGGACGGACAGATCACGTTTGAAAGCTATGGCAGTGAAGAGACACAGAAAAGTCTGAGACTGCTTATTAAAGTTGCAAAGAATCTGGGACAGAAGTATGATGCTGTGGTAACGAATCCGCCGTATATGGGAATTAAAAATATGAGTATAACACTTGCGACTTATATACGAAAGAAATATTTGTATAACAAATATGATTTATATGGAGTCTTTATTGAACGATGCCTTAATATGTGTGAGAACGGTGGTTTTATAGCAATGGTAACCCAGCAAACATTTATGTTTTTGGGAAGATATGAATATTTAAGAAAAAAAATATTAGACAATTTAATTGTTAATTTGGTACAACTAGGAACAAGAGCTTTTGATGATATAGGAGGTGAGGTTGTTCAAACGGCTACATTCTCCCTTAGAAAAAAAGATATAAGGAACTATGAAGCATCTTATGTGAATTTAACAACATATGATAGTTCGCAAGACAAAAAAGCAAATCTGAAAAGTATTAAAAACAGATTTTATAAGGAAAAAGAAAAATTTAGCTTGATTGATGGTATTCCATTTGCATACTGGGTAAGTAATCAGGTTGGGATAATTTTTAGTGAATTTTCTTCATTAGATTCATTTGCATCTCCTAGACAGGGGATGGCAACTTCAGATAATGACAGATTTTTGCGATTATGGTATGAAACAAGTTGGCTCAATCAAGATGCTTCCAGTAAAAAGACCAAAGGATGAAGACTATAAGCAACTTGTTTTTAATAATTATAGAATAGCTAAAAATGAATGGGACTCCTTTGAAAACTCATGGGATTTCCAATGCCATCCGCTAATTCCTCATATTCGAGGTGTCTGGAATGTAGATGAAATGAAAAAAGGGACAGACAATTTGCCACAAAAATTATATATTGAGGCATGTTTTGATACTTGGCAAGAGCTATGTGATAATCGTTTTTATCAATTGAAAGCTAACGAAGAGGAACTCAACCGTATCTTTATTGATATTTATGGGTTACAGGATGAATTGACTCCGGAGGTCGAGGATAAAGATGTTACGGTGCGAAAGGCGGATTTAGGCAGAGACATCCGCAGTTTCATCTCCTATGCAGTTGGTTGTATGTTTGGTCGTTATTCTCTTGACAAGGACGGATTAATGGTTGCAGGACAACCATTTGAGTCGGTCTATTTTGAAGCAACAGCTCCAAGAGCTGGTACAGGAGTAGCCGGTGCACCGGGAGATTATGTACCGACTGGAGAGTTTTATATCAAAACAGAGGATGGTACGAAGCAATGTACCTACAATCCGGATCGTGACAACATTATTCCAATTACGGATGAGGAATATTTCTCCGATGACATTGTTGGAAGATTTGTGGAGTTTGTGGAAACGGTGTATGGGAAGGATACACTGGAAGAAAATCTTGATTTTATTGCACATGCACTTGGCAACAAAGGGAATTCTTCCCGTGAAGTGATCCGCAATTACTTTATCAAGGATTTTTATAAGGATCATTTGAAAGTGTATCAGAAGCGTCCGATTTACTGGCTGTTTGACAGTGGTAAACAGAATGGATTCAAGGCTCTGATTTATATGCACCGCTACGATGCAGATACGGTAGGAAGGGTGCGTACGGATTATCTTCACCGGGCACAGAACTATGTGGAAACAGCGATGAAGAGTGCAGAGTACACGATTGAGAATACAAGCGTTGCATCTGAGAAGTCCAAGGCAATGAAAGCGGTATCGAAGTATACGAAGCAGTTGGCTGAGATGCAGACATATGATCAGGCAATCGCCCATGTGGCAAACCAGAGGATTGAGATTGATCTGGACGATGGCGTCAAGGTCAACTATGCGAAATTCCAAGGTGTGGAAGTAGCACAGGAAGGCAAGAAAGCATTAAAAGTGGATTTGTTGGCAAAGATATAATACCATGAGTATAGCGAGCCTTATGGAGAAAGGATGGATTATGGAGGATATATTCATTACAGATTTTTTCGAACTGGAAACCGAATTTGAAGATTTGGGCGTTTTTGATTCAATAATCAATCGTGACAGTCCGTTTTTTATTAATTTACTTCGCCTGAAAGTGAATCAAACTCAAGAATTTCAGGGAGCATATGAACGGATTAATGAATTCTATCGTAAAATAATGGTTTTGCTAGATGCGTCAAACAGTAAACAAGACATATTGTATAGGAAAGCCTTGAAACTTTTTCATTTTCCGGGGGTGAGTGGAATTAATCTTGGTGTTTCCGAATCTGGAATAGACGCAGGTTTTGGTTCGGTTTTGTCAAATCAGGTTATTAACGATGCATTTGATATAGTGAAGTCTGGTTCAAAACAACCAGAAATATTTCAATTAGTTGGGTTGTTTGAAAAGAATGTTTCAGCGGATCGCTTAAGTGATATGATAGCGACTATTATATTACCTGATATAAAAGCATATACGAAAAAAATAAATAAAACATTGGGAATAAATGCAGGAAAATATCCCAATATAGAATTCCGAGATGAAATAGCGATAAATCCGTATAAGAATTGTGAATTACTTTATTTGCCAGAAGAAATATTACATGAAATACCGATAGCGGATTCTTGGAGTGATATTGATAGAGTAATTCAAGAGAATCAGGCAATTCGAGACGAAGTAAATGAAGCAATCGGAAAAGAATGGAAAAAAATGTGTTCGGCGGACAAAAAGGAATATTTAAAGGAACACGTTTTTAAAAATTCGGAACGATGTGGCAGGATGATTGATAATTATCGTACGCAGACAATAGATCGTTATCAGGTTGAAAGTAATATTGAGTATTTGATTGCTAGTACATTTAGAAAAATAAGAAAGGAAGGAGTTTTTGATGTTCTAGCACATGGACTAAATAGAGAGTTGAATAGCTTGGATGCAACGATGGAAGTCCTTTTATTGTTCAGAGATTGGGTTGAAAACAATAAGGGATGGGATGAGATATTGTCTGCATCAACAAGTCGAAGGGAAAAGTCATTGCAAAGACTGTTGCATCTTTCAGGTAAACATTACTGTTCTCAAAATAATATAGACATGTCTTTTGAGGCAAATGAGGGACCGGGACCTGTTGATTTAAAAATGAGTAGAGGAAATGATAAAACTGTTGTTGAAATAAAACTTTCGTCAAATGCGGATTATCTTCATGGCTATGAGGAACAAATTGAAGAGTATGCAAAGGCAGAGGGAACATCGCAAAGAATTTTTGTGTATGTTAAGGTTGGAAATCCTGGTAGAGATAAGAAAATAGAAAAATTACACCAGGAGAGGTTGAAGAAAGGGGAAAATCCCCCTGAATTGTTTGTTATAGATGCCCAAAAACAAACATCGGCTAGTAAGAAATGATATATTAGAAAGACGCAAGCAGGAGGTTTTTATTATAGATGAAGCAAGAGATATTAAATGAATTGAACCTTGGCGAAGATCATGAGCGAGAATGTAAACTGGCAACCGGTGGACTTCCTGAGAGCATATGGGAGACTTACTCTTCTTTTGCAAATACAAATGGTGGCACGATTCTGCTTGGAATTAGGGAACACAGAGATTCTTTTACCGTTGAAGGACTGACTGACAAGCAGATTGTTAAATACCAGAAGAATTTCTGGAGTACATTGAATGATAGAAATAAGGTGTCAAAGAACATTTTACTGAATCATCATGTCAGACCAGTGACAGTAGGAGAAAAGAGAATATTAAGAATTGATGTTCCAGCGGCAGACAGGCATGATAAGCCGGTATATATCGGAACAGATCCGATGAAAGGTACTTATAAAAGAGATTATGAAGGTGACTTCCTTTGTACCGAAGAGGCAGTCCGGGCAATGTTTGCGGACCAGAGAGATATATCTGGAGATGTGGAAGTGCTGGATGAATTTGGATTGGACGTTTTGGATCAAGATACAGTAAAGGGCTACCGAATTGTTTTTGAGCAACTTCATAGCGGGCATCCTTGGAATGCTTTGGAAAATGACGAGTTCCTTATGAAATTAAGGGCAGCAGCGAAGAATAAAAATGGTACATTATCTCCAACGATAGCAGGACTTTTATTCTTTGGAGAGGCTTATCACATTACTGATATTTTTCCAAATTACTTTCTGGATTATCGTGAGGAATGCGATGATAAAGCAGTGCGCTGGTTATTCCGGACACATTCTAATGAAGGCGATTGGAGCGGTAATATATATGACTTTTTCTGCAAGGTGCGTACCAGAATGGATGATGATGTAGCGGTTCCGTTTGCAAATAGACGAGATGGATATCGGGTAGATAGAGTGGATGTCCATGATGCATTGGAAGAAGCATTGGCGAATGCGTTGGCACATGCAAATTATTATGGCAGACGAGGAATCCTTGTTGTTAAAAAGGGTAAGGAACTTAGTATTTCTAATCCCGGTACTATCAGGGTAACAAAAGAGGAATTTTATGCTGGTGGCAATAGTGATCCGCGAAATCCCAATATTTTAAAGATGTTTGGTTTTGTAAATGTCGGTGAGCGTGCCGGAAGTGGTGTCGATAAGATTATGACAGCATGGGCTGAACAAAACTGGAAGAAACCGGAATTTGATTTCTCAGAGCGCAATGACAGGGTAACATTAAAACTCGAAGTTGGACAAGTGGTATATATTCAGGGAGTTGTTGATATCAGAAATGAAAATACAAATCAAGCAAAGGCAGCTGCTATGTCAAAAGAAGATAAAATACTTGAGTATATCAGGCAGAATGGAAGTATTTCTTCTCAAAAAGCTGCTGATATAGGTGGTTATAAGTCAAAGACAGGAGCAAGAAAATTGCTGGATAAGATGATAGAAAAAGGATTGATTACGAAGATTGGAAATGGACCGGCAACTAAATATGTGATTTAGTGGTCACATTACTGCTTATCGAACACTTTGTTGAACACTATCGGACACTTTTGTGGAATATCGGATACAAAGTGTTCGATAAGTGACCGGTAGTGATCCTTTATCGGACTCTTAATAGCACAGGGTGAAAAGATGGACTTGTTGGCAAAGATATAATATAATTAACCCAGGAGGTGTGAACAGTGAGATTAAATAATATTAAGATTAAAAATTTTAGATGCTTTGAAAAAGTAAGCGTTGATCTTGACAAACATATAACTTTGATTGTAGGTAAAAACGGAGCCGGAAAGACAGCGTTATTGGATGCTGTGGCTGTTTCAATCAGTTCATTTTTGCTAGGAATTGATGGAGCAGTAAGCCGCAGTATATTAAAAGATGATGCAAGGTATGAGTTTCATGACTTAAATGGAACGATTGATCCTCAGCATCAATTCCCGGTCAGTATTGAAAGCGAAGGAGATTGTCTGGATGAACAGGATAAGCAGTGGATCCGGTCATTGAATTCTGAGAACGGCAAGACGACGATAAAGGACGCAAATCAGCTAACGGGTATTGCGAAAAAAGCACAAAATAGAATTATGAAGGGAGATAAATCGTTAATTCTTCCACTCATTTCATATTATGGAACCGGACGGTTATATGCACAGAAGAAGGAAAAGAGAAATCTACAGTCATTAACAGAATTTAAGAGGCAGGTTGGATATGTAGATTGTATGGCAGCAGAATTAAACGAGAAATTGATGCTGAATTGGTTTCAAACCCAGACGATGAAAAGCCTTCAAGAGCAACAGAAAACAGGAATGATAGAAAGACCGTTGCTTTTGAAGACGGTTGAAAAAGCTATATGTAAAAGTTATGAGAGAATCAGTGGATCAAAAAATGCCAGTATTTTCTTTGATCTTGATACGCATAGATTAATGTTGGAATTTGAAACGGATGATGGTGGTGCACAAAAATTTGCGATGGATGAAATGAGTGATGGATACAAGAATACACTTAGTATGATTGGAGATATTGCTTATCGTATGGCTGTTTTAAATCCAACTCTAGGTGATAAAGTATTGAGTGAGACACCGGGAATTGTTTTGATTGACGAAATAGATTTACATTTGCATCCTAAGTGGCAACAGAGCATTTTAAATGATCTTAATGAAATTTTTCCTAAGATTCAGTTTATTGTCAGCTCACATGCGCCGGCAGTAATTAATTCTGTGCCTAAAGAGCAGATTCGTATTCTGGATAATGGTAAAGTTTATATGCCTGTAGCACAGACTTATGGGAGAGATGCTAACTCTATTTTAAGAGAGGTTATGCAGGTGTCTGACAGACCGGTTGCTGTAAAACAGCGTATGGATTTATTCTATACGTATATGGATGAAAAGAAGTATCAAGAGGCAGACAAAGTGTTAAAAGAGATTGAAAACATTGTTGGGGCAACGGATCCGGATGTTGCGGCAGCGAGAACTTCTCTGGATCTGGAAATGATATTGGGGGAATAGAGTATGATTGTTGTAAAAAGAGGAAAAGAACCTAACAGCCTTTTGGAATTCCGTAAAAAAAATTCGGATGCGGATTATGAGGACATGCCATCAAGTGTGCGTGCAGATGTTAGAGAGCAGATGTGGAATGAACAAAAGCGTCTTTGCGCATATTGTATGAGGAGAATAGACAACCCGAGTGTTGTAAGAATAGAACATTGTCGACCGAGACATCCGAAAGATGAGGTAGTACATGATAAAAAGATAACGCTGGATTTTAAATGGATGCTGGGTGTCTGCTATGGTAATAGTTTAGTAAAAGGTGTAAAAGATGAGGATATGACCTGTGATGCACATAGAAAAAACAAAGAACTTACCATAAATCCATTTGATGAGGTGTCGGTCAGAAAAATAAAGTATAAAGCAGATGGAAGTATTTATTCCGAAGATGCGGAAATAAACAAAGATGTGACAGATACCTTGAACTTAAATTGTCCAGCTCTTTCTCTTCCGCAGACTCGAAAAAAAGTATTATCGGAAGCTCAGAAGAGAATCGTGCAGAAATGTGCAGGTAAGTCACAGGATGCCTATGTGCATGAATTAGAGCGTACATATACGAGCTTGGTTCAGGAGAGAAATTTAACACCATATTGTGGGATTATTATTTCATGGCTTGAGGGCAAATTGAAAAAATGACAAATTGTGCAGACGGTCTGCACAAATTTATGTAGAAGGTGAAAAGATGGACTTACAAAACATACAGGAACAATTAAATACTGAATTTGCAAAGGCGGATGTTCGCATTATCGTCTGGTTTGATGATAAGGGAGATTACGCAGAAGAAGTATCAGAAATACAACTAGACACAGCCAAGTTGTACATTTTAGACGGAGAGAACTGGCTGTATTCTAAGTGGCTGTTAAATGAATCGGATCCGGAGGGAAAATATCTGGTGTATGCTCCATTTGCAAGACCAAGCGACAGCGAGAATCCACTTGCTGATATGTATTACTATTCTACACCGTATTATACGGATCGGGTGTCACAGATGTCACAGGAGATTGGTATTGATAATCGCTTTAAGGAGCATTTATCACAGTATACTAATTTCTGGAAAAATAAGCATCGTATTGAGAAGTTCAAGGAACTTGGAATTGATAATTATAATGCTCAGACAATTGATATTGGTTTGATTGCTGTACTCACGGATGTAAAGACTCCAAATTTTGAGGAAGTAGTTAAACAGATGATGCTCGGTGACAATGAGAAGTATTTTAAGGCATTGGATGATAATGGATTGACCTACAAGTTCTGGGAACTTTGCGAAAAATTCTTTGGATATAAATCTGAAAAGCCGAACATGGATGATTTGTCTGCTTGTATGATATTGACTTATGCATCATCTACATTAAAGGCTACTGTTCCGGAAGCAATGAGGACTTATATTCTTAAGAAACGTAATGATGTAGTGGTCTTTATCCGTAATATCATGGACAATGTGAATTATCAGGATGCCTATGACAAACTGGTAGAAAGAATAGATAAGTCATTGCGTTTTATGGCAAGAATACAGGCTGGATTAAAGAAAGATGTAGAGAAAAAAGATAGTTCTCTTCAGTTATCTGATATATTTGCTTGTGATGCGTTTGCCGGGTTAGATGACATCATTATTGACTGGGCATTGGAACAGTTAAATGATGAGATTTTAGATGCGCAGATTGATGGACTTAATATTGCCAAGGTAGCTGCTCAGAGAATGTCTAAGGCATATCATTATAGCGAAAGATACAAGAATGAATATACGACTATCAAGTATGCATATTTGATGATGAAGTCTGTATCACTTATGGAGTTTTCAAGTGATATTAAGACATTGGTTACAAATTATCAGAAAGAATCATACCTGATAGATTCATATTATAGATGGTTTTATTATGCATATGACCAGATTGAGGATAACAGCAACTTCTCTGATGTAAGACAGAGAGTAGAGAATATTTATGCGAATACATATTTGCAGAAGATAACACCGAAGTGGAATGAGAATTTCACAAATGAGGAAATGAATGCTACAGATTTGCCGAAGCAGGAAGATTTCTATAAGCATTATCTTAGAGGTTACGATGGAAAGCAGAGAGTCATTGTGATTATTTCAGATGCTTTCCGGTATGAGTGTGCAAAGGAACTTTTCGGTAGATTGGAATTAGATGAGAAGTGTACACCGAAGATGGAGTGTATGCTTAGCTGCCTGCCTTCTGTTACATCTGTTGGAATGGCAAGTCTACTTCCACATAAAGAGATGCAGGTGGATGGCAACTTGAATGTGACTGTTGATGGACAGGCATGTGCAAGCATGGAGCAGAGAGATAAGATTCTAAAAGCATATAATGAAAATAATGTGGCATTATCTTTTGACGAGGTGGCAAATACAAATCAGGCTCGAATCAGGGAGTTGATTCAGGGCAAGAATATCGTTTACATCTATCACAATCAGGTGGATGCAAGAGGAGACAAGCCTGCAAGTGAGAATGAGGTATTCAATGCTTGTGCAGAGGCGATAGAGGAAATACATAAGTTGGTAAAGAAACTGACTGGTTATGTATCTGCACCGAAGTTTTTCATTACTGCGGATCATGGTTTCTTATATAAGAGAGACAGATTACAGGAGTTTGATAAGGTAACATATCCAAAGGATAAATGTCTTTATACAAACAAGAGATTTCTGATTACGGAAGATGCAGTAAATGAGCAGGGAATCATGGCAAGAACAATGGCATACATGGGTAAACTTTATATAGATACTCCGGTAGGAGCAGATATTTTTAAGGTTGCCGGAGGTGGACAGAACTATGTACATGGCGGTACATCTCTGCAGGAGATGATAGTCCCTGTCATTGAACTTACAACGAATACCAGAGGTGTGGCATACGATTATGTGGATGTTGTTCTGACATCTGTTACCCGTAAGGTGACGAATCTTATTACATACCTTGATTTCATTCAGACAGAGAGAGTAACAGACACTATGAAAGCAAGAAGTATCGTGGCTTACTTTACTACGGAAGATGGAGAAAAGATATCATTTGATGTACCTATGATTGCCAATAGCAGAGAAGACGCGCCGGAGAAGAGAACCTTCCATGAGAAGTTTACTTTGAAGTCAAGAGAATATAAGTATGGCGATAAGTATTATCTTGTATTGGCAGATGCAAATGACGAGAAGAATATCTTGCAGCAGTATGAGTTTATGATTGATATTGCGTTTGTTGATGATTTTGGATTTTAGGAGGTGTAACTTTGGAACAGGTAAATGTTAAGGGACCGAATGAAATAAAACCTAATTTGAGTGCAAATACCTTGTTTCATTTTATGCCAGAAGCAAGATTTTTGTATAAGGCATTAGAGATAAGGGCATTATTTCCAAGGTATTGCAGAGAAAATATTACATGTTTGAATTTGCAGGTAAATGAACATAGATTGATAGAAGTAGCTTATCCTGAAAAGTGCTTTTGTGATATTCCGTTGCATGAGGTGTGTGATCATACAAAAAAATATGGTGCATTTGGGATAGGGTTCAGAAAAAGCTGGGGAATAGAAAAAGGACTCCAACCGATACAATATGTAAATGAAAATTCAAATTTAATAAAAGACTTTCAAAAGGTATTTAGAAGAGCAACAGAAGTTACGGATGAGAATGAAATTGCACAGTTTTTGAGTAATTATTTAGTAGCGTATATGTTGTATATAAAACCATTGACAGGAGAAAATCAAAATCGAATAACAAATAAAATGGAAAATATATATTTACCAGATGAATTTGAATGGAGATATGTTCCTGATTTGGAATCTAAGGAGATGGATTCAATATTATTTGATAATGATATATGCAAGAAAGATGATAATCATGTATTGTTGATTGACAAATATAATAATGCATTGGAAAAATTAGAATCTACTTGGTTGAAGTTTGAGTATTCGGATATTAAATATATAACTGTTAAAGATTATTCAAATAGAGAAGAACTTATTAATATGATACAGAATATTGATGGGCTTGATGAGAGAGAAAAGTTGATACTCATATCTAAAATAATAGTGCTAAGTGAAGCGGAGGAAGATTTTTAATGTTAGGAAATTTTAAAAAAATGTTTATTGATAAACCTAATACTAATGTCAATATTCCAAGTGGAATATTAGAGTCCTTAGCTTACAATTTACCAGCAGGATTTTCATATACTGATGTTGGGAAAGGGTTTTGTGTGTTAAAAATACCTGATGGAACACAGATTAAAGGACGTCTTAGATTAGAAGGAGCGTCTATAGAAAATTTACAAAAATGCAAGACATTTAATGATTTAGTATGTTATGCAATAAATATTCAAAAGCCAATACAGTTGCTTCCTTTAGAAGATGGCTTTTATTATTTAAATGATAATCCGTTTACATATGAGCAATTTATTAAATCTCCGTTAAAAGATATAGTTTTAAAAGATGGAGTAATACAGTATACCCCATCTGCCTTTAACTATGAACTAAAGTTGCCAATTTCTGCTGAAGATAAAGAAGATTTGGTGATTTTAAAAAGAGTTCCTTTTGATAGTATAAAACAACTGAAGTTTGTTAGTAAGGAAGATACGGGATTTGTTATATCAGTACTTGTTAGTGTTGAATCTCCAACAATGAAAGTAACTGTGACAACAGACTTTAGCAATGCTGGAAACGTAGATAATGTATGTAATAGTATTTTTTGGTTTAATTCATTTGCGCAAGGTAAAGTTAAAATATTTGGTGTATTAGTTAATGAAAATAATGAAGCAAACCTTACACCGTATGATGATGATGCAATAGCATTTTGGAAACAATTGCATGATATTGAAAAAATATTTGAGGTGTCTTTTGATGTATCGAATGGGGTATATGAAAGGGATGTTATGAATGCTAGAGAACTATATCGTTCAATAGTAGAAAAAAAACCATTTAGGAAGGATGAGACGATAACTTGCCTTTCGGTATTCGATGAAAATAAGAAGACAGATGAAATGAAAGAATATATTGGAAAAGAGTTGTTCTTTCGATTCTTAAAAGAAGAAAAGAAAGTTGTTATGGGAATTCAACTAGAGGTAGTAGGAATTAAATATATATATGGATCAAAAATCAAATCTTTTGATTATGAACAGGAGTCTCGAAAGTATTGTTTGGCATTAGAACCAACCCCAAATGTTATTCCCTATACAGCTACCCAATATTTTATATCTAAGAATGAATTAGAAAAGTTCTTGAAAAATGAAAATTCATACAATGAATTATTTGAGAAAGCTACTTATATCACGGCAACAAAGGAGGGGTAGAAATGAATGAACCAAGAAAAAATTTTGATTCAACAAGCGAAACCGACGACAGACGAGAAATCATAAAGCAAAAACTCCGTCAATATTATGATGGTCGTATTGTCCGCAAGGATTTAACGAAATCAATCAGAGAGGGCGCAAATGTTCCGGTATATGTATTGGAATATCTTCTCGGACAGTATTGTAATTCTGATGATCAGGAGATTATTGACGAGGGTGTAGACAATGTGAAGCGTATTCTGCGTGATAACTATGTCCGCCCGGATGAAGCACAGAAGATATTGTCACTTCTTCGAGAGAGAGGAAGCTATACAGTTATTGACAGGATTACAGTAGTCCTTAATACAAAGGAAGACCGGTACGAGGCAACATTCTCTAACCTCGGCATTAAGAATATTCCAATTAGCGCTAACTATGTAAAGGATTATGACCGCCTGCTTTGTGGCGGTATCTGGTGTATTCTTCAGCTTGATTATGAGTTTATCGAGGAAGATAAGAAGAATACACAGCCTATCCGTATCAGAAAGCTGACACCGATTCAGATGCCACATGTGGATATGGATGAGGTAAAGAATGGTCGTAAAGCATTTACTAAGGAAGAGTGGATGGATATTCTGCTTCGTTCTACTGGAATGGAGCCAAACAAGCTTTCTGACAGAGCGAAGTGGCTGTTGGTTGCCCGTATGATTCCGCTTGTTGAGAATAATTTCAATATGTGCGAATTGGGACCTCGTTCTACAGGTAAATCATACATATATGAGCAGATTTCTCCAAATAGTATCCTTGTAGCTGGTGGACAGACAACTGTTGCAAATTTGTTTTATAACATGTCTAACAATACAGTGGGGCTTGTTGGAATGTGGGACGTTGTAGCCTTTGATGAGGTTGCTGGTATCAAGTTTAAGGACAAAGATGGTATCCAGATTATGAAGGGATATATGGCATCCGGCGCATTTTCCCGTGGTAAAGCTGAGATACAGGCAAAGGCATCTATGGTTTTTGTAGGAAATATCAATCAGAGTGTTGAGACATTGCAGAAGACATCAAGCCTGTTTGATCCATTTCCACCTGAAATGGGTACGGATACTGCTTTCCTTGATCGTTTCCATGCATATATACCGGGATGGGAGATTCCTAAGTACAGACCGGATTCATTTACAAATGATTACGGATTTATCACAGATTATCTGTCAGAGTTTATGCGTGAACTTCGTAAGGATAATTACAGTAATATAGCAGAGAAATATTTTAAATTAGGAAATAACTTAAATCAGAGAGATGCCATTGCTGTTCGTAAGCTGATTTCCGGATTTATCAAACTGATTTATCCGGATGGAGAAGTCAGCAAGGAAGAAGTTGCAGAGATTATGGATATTTCACTTGAACTTCGTAGGCGTGTAAAAGAGCAGCTTAAGAAGATTGGTGGAATGGAGTTCTATGATGTGAATTTCTCATATATAGATAATGACAGTTTTGATGAGCATTTTGTAACTGTACCGGAGCAGGGCGGTGGCAAGATGATTCCTGAAGGTATTGGTAAGCCGGGATGCTTATATACAGTGTCAAAGTCAAAAACTGGAATGATAGGCTGTTATCGTCTGGAAACACAGATGATGCCTGGAAATGGAAAGTTGACATGCACAGGTATTGGTTCAGGAAAAGAGCCAAAGGAAGCAACCAATACAGCATTTAATTATCTGAAGGCAAATGGCAATGCAATATCGGGTTCAATCAGTACAACAACCAAGGATTACATCATCAATTATCAGGATATGCAGGGACTTGGCATGACAGGTAATCTTGCACTTTCTACATTGATTGCTATTTCATCGGCTGCACTCAGTAAGCCTCCAATCAGCAGTCTTGCAGTACTTGGTGAGATTAGTATTGGTGGAACTCTTATTAAGGTGGAAGAATTGGCAAGTACATTGCAGGTGTGCCTTGATAGTGGAGCAAAGAAAGTTCTTCTTCCAATTACATCGGCAGCAGACCTTGGCACAGTACCCTCAGATTTAGTTGGAGCATTCAGTCTGATATTCTATTCTTCTCCGGAAGAAGCAGTCTATAAAGCCTTGGGCGTAGAGTAAAGAAGGTGATGAATTATTTTTGAGCAGGATTTTGAAGCAATGCTTCGACAGTATGAAAATTCAATAGAGGATAAGCGACAGTTTACTGCATTGGTAAAAGATATATTTCCGGAAGAGGCAAAGAATATCAATCTGATTCTTATGGCATACAACATGGGAATTGCTCAGGATATTCAGAAGGCAAATCTGCTCAATAATACATTTGCTTTCCGATATGTGAAGCAACTGATGGATGATTATGGCATCAGCAGAGTTAATGCAGATTGGATTGTGTCAGTATGGTGTTCCTGTTATGGTAATAAAGTATTGGGAAAAACCTGTGACATATCAGTGCAGAAGCAGGGCGGTGGTCCGGCGATAAAAGATAATACGTCGTCTTCGGGAAAATCATATGGAGATTTATTTGTATATGAAAAAAGTCGCAGAGCTAATGGATTAGCTGTAACCGGATTCCGTGGAGATAAGAACCAGACGATTATATTTCAAAATAGGTCTGGCAATGAAAATGTTATAGAGATTGCGGATAACAGTTTTAGCAAATCTTCCATAGAAGAGGCAATTCTGACGGAAGGCTTTAAGTATATTGGCTTAAATGCATTTTCTGATTGCGTGAAACTGCATCAGGTGGTATTGCCGGTCAGCATAGAAGAGATTGAAAACTCAGCTTTTGAAAATTGCAATAGTTTAAAATCAATCTCATTGCCCATATTGCTTAAGACAATCGGAGATCTAGCCTTTAAAGGAACCGGTTTACGGACACTTGATATTCCAAAGAGTGTATTCTGGATAGGTGATGAGTTATTGGCAGAATGTCAATCGATGGAGCATATTAAGATACCGGATAACATTGCAAGGGTAACTGATCGGATGTTTATGAATTGCAGTGGCTTGAAGAAGGTGGAGCTGCATGAAGGTCTAAATGTGATTGGGGAACGTGCATTTTTCGGCTGCTCTAGTCTGGATTTTATTGTGATTCCGGACAGTGTACAGCAGATTGGCCAGGATGCTTTTACGGGAACAGATGATATGTTTATCGTGCAATGCTCCTTTGGTTCTTTTGCAGAGCAGTATTGCAGGAAGAATAAGATTAAGTATCAGCTGGTGTAATGTCGCCAGCGATGCGACACATAAAGCATGAAATTACGATAGAATACAGGAAAGAGGTGATATGTATGGGCTTATTGGATGCAATATTTGGCAATAATCAGCCACCTAAGATAAATTCCATACTTCCTACAGCTGCTAAGAATGAGATCCGTGGAGGAAGATTACCGATATTGAATACAGACAGCTTATTTCTCAAGCGTGGTGAGAAGATCCATTATATTGATAAAGCAATCAACCTTGAAATCAAGATAGTAAAGCAATATCGGCATGTGGGACACAGTACACCGGGATTGTTAAAAGGCAATCGTTGGAATGTGGGTGTGGCGAAGCCGATTGAGCATGGTGAGCTTGTACAGCATCGAGGAATCCTGTATGTGACCAATCAGAGAATTGTATTTCAAGCTTCTGAAAAGGGCTTTGATAAGGCATATAGATATCTAACAGCGGTAACTCCGTATGTAGATGCCTGCGAACTGCAGTTTGGCAGTAAAACATACAATATGTATGTTGATGATGGAAATCTATTATATGAAGTATTACAGCTTGTGAAACAAAGGAGGCAGATTCCATAATGGAGGGACAGTTAAAAAACGGAACAATACTTACTTCAGAAAGCGGGAATAAGTATACTGTAGTGAATCTTCTGGGCGCCGGTGGACAAGGTGAAGTCTATGATGTGGAATGTGATGGAAAGCATTATGCGTTGAAATGGTATTTCAAGGGAAGTGCCACAGCACGGCAGAAGAAATTATTGGAAGAGATTATTGCAAAGGGCGCACCGGATAGTTCGTTTCTCTGGCCGATGGAACTGATTGTTCCATCGCAGGGCACATTGTTTGGGTATATCATGCCGCTTCGTCCAAAGAATTATAAGAGCATAGTGGACTTGATGAAGAATCGTGTAAATCCTTCATTTTATGTCATATGCAGGACAGCATTTAATCTTACAAAGGGGTATCGAAATTTACATATTGCCGGGGCAAAGTATCAGGATATTTCATTTGGAAATCTGTTCTTTAATCCGGATAACGGAGATGTCTTGATTTGCGACAATGACAATGTATCATATGGCAACAGCAAGCCGGGAGGAGTTCTTGGCACACCGGGATTTATGGCACCTGAGATTGTAAGAGGTGAGGCGAGACCATCAAGGGATACGGACAGATATTCATTAGCGGTATTACTGTTTTACCTTTTCATGGTAAATCACCCATTGGAGGGGAAGCAGGAAGCAAGCATCAAGTGTATGGATATGGCAGCCAGAGTAAAGCTCTATGGAACGGATCCTATTTTTATCTTTGATCCGGATAATAAGACAAACAGACCGGTGCCGGGAATCCATGATAACGCCAATATATATTGGCCGTTATATCCGGAACAGCTGCGCCAGTTGTTTATCAAATCATTTACAGTGGGACTTAACAATCCAAGCAAGCGAGTAACGGAGCCTGAATGGATGAACTTATTTGCCAATATGATGAGTGGATTGATGAAATGCACTTGTGGAGCAAGTGTTTTCTATGATGAAAGCCTCGAAGCAAATGGTGCGGCACATACATGTTGGAATTGTCAGCAGACAGTGAAAGTACCAACAAGGATTGTGATTGGAAAGAATACTGTGGTATTAAATCAGAACAGTAAGCTGTTACATCATCACATTTATAGTGATTTTGATATGGAAACAGTAGTTGGAGAAGTAGTTCAGAATCCAAAGAATCCGGCATTGTGGGGAATCCGTAATGAAGATAAATTAAACTGGACATATGAAAAAGCGGATGGAACACAGATTCCTGTTGAAGTAGGAAAGACAGCAGGTATTGCAGCAGGCGTGAAAATACATTTCTCTGAGTCAGTCGGAGAGTTCAAGTAAAAGGAGGAAATTGTTATGGCAGATTTACAAAGACCAGGAGGAGAACTGGCAAGCAGACCGATTCATTTCTTTTGGGTGGTGGATTGTTCAGGTTCAATGTCTTATGACGGAAAGATGGAAGTAGTGAATACAGCTATTGAGGAGTGTATTCCGGAGATGGCATCAGCTGCGGATAATAATCCAAATGCACAGCTACTTATTAGGGCACTTCAATTTTCATCTGGGGCAAGCTGGCTTACAGCAAAGCCTGTACCGGTTGATGATTATTCATGGAATCCGCTGGAAGCAAATGGTGTAACAGAGATGGGAAAAGCATTTGAATTACTGGCAGCACAGCTTTCTATTCCGCCAATGCCAACACGGGCATTACCGCCGGTAATTGTTTTACTGTCCGATGGACAGCCAACAGATTCTTACAAGGACGGACTGAATAAGTTGAAAGCACTTCCTTGGTTCAAGAAAGCAGTTAAGATTGCAATATCTATTGGATCGGATGCAGATGATGATGTACTTGAAGACTTTACAGGTAACAAGGAACTGATATTACAGGCAAACAATGCAGCTGCACTTGCAAAAATGATTAAATGGGCATCTACAACTGCATCTATGGTATCCGCTCCGGCAAGCAAACCTATGAATGCTGACGCAGGATCTACACCGGCAGGCAGTGGAGATCCTTTTGCACCTGCAAATGGAGGAGCCCCGCTTGTCATAGATATGAGTAATATTCCTAGCCCGGATGATTTTGACGATGGCGCAGTTTGGTAAAAAGGAGGGATTTCATGAAGCGTTATGTATTTGGTAAAAGTGTAAAAGGCGCTACTCACGAAAAGAATGGATTACCTCTTCAGGATAACTGCAAGATAGAAGAAATTTCAGATAAGATCACGATTATAGCTGTAGCAGATGGACATGGCAGCTCAAAGTGCCCCAGAAGCGACAGAGGTTCTTTGATTGCAGTAAATACTTTCTGTACAATAATGAAAAATTATCTGCTTAATTATGGAAAAGAAAAGGATGGACTCACGAATCTGGTAACGTTTCTGAACAGAGAAGGCGATATGCGCTTCGCACAGGATATATGTGAAGAATGGCAGACAAGAGTAAAAAAGTCATATTACAAGAATAAGGCTGAAAATGTCAAGGATGATAATGGCAATATAGACTGGAAGAAAGTATATTCGCTGTATGGTACGACCTTGTTGGGAATGTTGATTACAGATACTTTTGTATTTTCATTTCAGATAGGTGATGGTGATATTAATTATATTACAAGTGATGAGATTTCACCATTGGTAGAGCCGGAGAAGTTCCTTGGCACAGAGACACATTCGTTATCCAAACTGGATGCATGGAGAAAATCGGTAGCATCCATAAGGAGAAAGAACGCAGCAGATGATGTGCCATATTTATATATGCTATCAACAGATGGATTTTCCAATAGTTTTGTAAACGAAGAGGAGTTCCATAAAACCTGCAGAGAGTATTATAAAATGATTGGCGAACATGGATACGAGGCAGTAAGAGATAATCTTGAAAAGTGGCTCAAGGAGACGAGTGAGCTTGGATGCGGTGATGATGTCACTGTGGTAATTGCATATTTTTGTAGAATATAGGAAGGTGAAGTGCATAGCATGAGATATATGAATGAAAATAATACAGACGATTATTATAAAATACTGTATAAAGCAAGATATTATTATACGCAGATGAATGTGATGTCACCAGAAAGATTCTATAAATTAATAAAAAAACTCGAAGATGTACGCTGGAATGGTTCGATTATACAACCAGTAGAATTTAAGTATTATTTTCCAAGTTATGCATTGATGGAAAAAGAACAGTTTCAATACTATATTTATTGGAGAACACATGCATTGGAAGGGAATGTTATGCCTTGTGATGCATCCTATTTTTATGTGTTTATTTATGAACTTTTAACGGGGGTACATGCTTCAAGCAAGGAAGGTGTTTATCATCTTTTGATTAACACATTTAAGGAATACAGAAATTTTGATAAGAAGGTAGAGAAATATTTAATTCCTTGGATTTTAGCGTATTGTATTATCAATGGGATGTTCATTGAAAAAAAGAAAGAATTAGATGAGCTTGCAAGTGGAAATTTTGAAATATGGAATCAAGACTATAAAATACTGAACAATGATTACAACAATTGTTTTGATGCAGTTATGAGATCGTCAGCATACAAATTAGACAAAAAAAGTAATTTTTATTTGAGTAGAAAAGATGCCAGAATTATTGATGAGGTGTTTGACAAAGTATTTTATGCAATTAGTGACTGCATGAAAGCACATAATCTGGTTCTGTCAGAATTTATTGTTGGTAAAAAAAGCAAAGTAAGATGGAGAATATATCAATCTACGCCATGGGAAGGAAAACTATTCTTGTTTACGGATAGAATACAATATCAACATTCGTTTAACTTTGCTGGTGTGAACTACGAATATAATTCCAAAGAACATACATGGGATAAGGATGCAATTTCAAAAGAAGGAAAGATTTCCGGAGGACAAATGGTATCTGGAAGGATTTATCTATATCATAATGGAGAATTCATTGCATATTTAGTAAAGGTAATTGAAAATATTTGCAGAAAGAAAGCTGAGCATAAAAGGGCTTTGAAACCTAATTATACAAAAAAATATGGAACCTTACGACTTAATGAGCTAGTGCAATCCGGAGAAATAGAGCGAATCGTTGAAGATGTAATAGATACATATATACATGAAACAAGATTTGTGTTTGAAGAAATTCCAGTAGCTACACCAAAGGTAATACCAAAGACAGAGGAGATTAAGGAAAAAACAGAAACTAAAATTTTACCATATTATAAGACAGTTAATGAAGTGCTTGAAAACTATGATAAACAGTATTTAGATTATGAAGTTGATGTCCATTCATATATACAAGGAATAAAGATAGACGATAGACAGGTTCTTGATTATTCAGAACCGAATACAAATATTACTAAATTTAAGAAAAATATGAAGGAATATGCTGATTTATTGGGCAAGATAAAACCTTATGAAGGAAACTATGAAGAAGATGGAATGATTCTTTATAATTTCTTGAACGGTGATGAAGTTAGGGAATTTGTGTTACTAAAACAAATAGCAGAAGATAGTAGAGGATATTCCCTTTGGGTCGATTTAATAAAGAAAGGAACAATTATTTTTCCTAACAGAAGTGTTAACGCTGTAATTTTGATGCATCAAATTGGAAATGCAGATATAATCGAAAATAAAGAGTGGTTATTAGTTGTTATGACAAAATTGTGGAATCATTATTATCCGGATTTTCAAAGAGAGGAAGTTTTGATGTGGATAAGAGATTATTGGATCACTTATTGTCCGGATATAACTTATGAGGAATTCAAAAAATTATTCGCATATCAAATATACTTTGAGGGGGATAAGCCTCAGAAAGCAATTAATGAAATAGATATGACTGATTTACTTGAGAATCACTATCTGCTCTTTTTTAGTAAAAATGCAGATTATAGAATTGGTAAAGGACCAACAGCTACTGTTGATGAAAAGGGAGATATCCTAGAAAAATGTTTAAAGGAAACAGTAGCAAAATTAAAATCAATGTTTGCAATACATGGTTTTAATCTGGATGAATATTGGAAAACACTTGATTACGAAATTTCCGAAAAAAGAAGAGAACCATTCAAGCGAATGATATTGTCAGGAAATACACTTTTTAAAATTGCAGAAGTTTTTCAATCAAGGGATATTACAGAATTTGAAACCATTTCAACAGAATTCAATAGAATTCAGAGAGAAATGAAATATGTACTTTTTAGGAAAAGAGAAACATATTTTAAGAGTCGTTTCTTTGTTGAAACAATTGGTAAAATCTGTGAATTGTATTTGCGAGATTGGCTTGGATTAAATGCAAATTTCAAGATTGATATAAATAAGATGTGTACATATTATCCAGAGATAGAAATGCTATTTGAAACAGGAGAACTGTTTGACTGTGTAAGAAGGGCTGTTGAAGAAGTTTGTAATAGAAATAATATTCAGCAGTCCGCAATGTGTAGAGGTTCAATAGAACATTTAATTAATTATAGTAGGAAGTCTGTCATAGAAGTGGATGATGCAAAAATAGAGTTTGAAAATGCAATGCTATATGGTCATGTGGATCAGAGTAGAATAGAAGAAGCAAGACAAGTGTTATTGACTAATCAAGAACGACTGGTTATTGACGATGACGATACTGAACAGTTAAGTGTGGATGTTAATGAAGAAGTCGGTAGTGATTCAGATATTCAGGCAAAAATACTAAAACTTTTGATTGAACCAGAATCTGGTTTTACTGCAGCAAAACAATTTGCAGATAGTAAAGGAATCAATATAGTTCTTGAAATTGAAAAAATAAATGAAATAGCATTGGAAGAATTAGGAGATGTGTTGGTAGATACAGATGGGATGAATTACTATGTGTATGATGAATATAAAGAATATATTAGGAAATTGTAGGTGTTATTATGAAAGTGCCAAAGAGAATTGAAACGATTATTATGAATGCATTACAGGGTGGCGTAGTTCCGAGAACAGGCTTAGGTTATATTGCGGTAGGTAGAGAACAAGAAATTACTACTTTGCTGAAGGATGTAGAAATCGTCGAAAATGGTGGAGCAACATTCAGATTTGTATCTGGAACATATGGAAGTGGGAAAACTTTTCTGTTACAAACGATAAAAGAATATGCCTTATCAAAAGGAATGGTCGTTGCTGACACAGATTTATCGCCAAATAGAAGTTTAATAGGAACAAACAATAAGAAGAAAGGGTTAGCAACATATAGAGAATTGATGTGCAATTTATCTATAAAGACATCACCAATGGGGGGAGCCTTAGGAAAAATCTTGGATCTTTGGCTTAATGAAATTTGGGTTAATGTTGCAAAAAATATTGGACAAGGTGGGATTCAGGGAAATGCATTAGAGGATATGGTTGCAAATACAATATATGATACTATTTTAGATATGCAGGAAATGGTACATGGTTATGATTTTGCCAATATTCTTGTAATGTATTGGAAAGCATCTAGAGTAAATGATGCAGTGATAAAGGCAAAAACATTGAGATGGCTACGAGGGGAATATAATACAAAAACGGAAGCAAAACACGATTTGGGTGTATCAAACATAATTAACGATGATGATTGGTATGAATACATAAAGTTAATGTCTAACTTTTTTGTGAAAATAGGATATAAGGGCTTCATAGTAGTCATTGATGAATTGATTAACATATACAAATGCACATCGTCAATAACAAGAAATAATAACTATGAAAAAATATTAGCAATGTATAATGACACGATGCAAGGAAAAGCAAGATACTTGGGGATAATTATGGGAGGTACTCCACAGTCAATTGAAAATCTTGACAGGGGATTATTTAGTTATGAGGCGTTAAAATCACGGCTGGAGTCTGGAAGATATGGTGCGAATAATATGATAAATCTTATGACACCAATTATTCGGATTATTCCATTGTCAAAAGAAGAGATTATCGTATTGCTTGAAAAACTGGCAGAAATTCATGCTGATTTATATGAGTATGAACTAAAAGTAAAATCAGAAGATATTGTAGACTTTATTGGAGAAACTGTAAAAGAAAAAGAAGACATAACGCCTCGTTCTATAATCAGAGACTTTATCGAGATATTAAATTTGTCATATCAAAACTATAATTTTAGTATAAGAGAAATTATGGAAACATTTAAGTATTCAAATGATAAAGAAGATATCGAGGATATTGAAGAATAAGGAACAGAAAATGACTTGACTTAATACAAATACGATAGCCAGAGGAGGAAGCGGATGTGATTGTAGATCGCTACTATTATGCACAACTGAATAAACGGGAGCAGGCGGTTTACAAAGCCTTTTACAATGGGCTGATGGCTCATGAGGATGTCATTCCGATTCCAATTAAAGGACAGTTATCAGAAGAAGTATTCAACAAGATATTCCGGGCAATGACAAGGGATAATCCGTTGATATATTATGTCAATCAATCTGCCTGTAATTGGGCGACGGATGCATTCGGTCATACAGCAATCTGTCCGCAGTATTTTTACCGCAGTGAAACTGTCAGAAAGTACAATCGTAACATAGAAAACACAGTGAATAATCTGGCTGCACAGTTAAAACTGACAGAAGGCACAGATTATGAGAAAGAAATAAAAGTCCATGACTGGTTCTGCAAAAATGTGAAATATGATTTTAAAGGCTCAGACGTGGCCGAACCGGCTAGAGTAGTTCTCTCACATAACATTGTAGGAGTTTTTGCAAAGCAGAAGGCTCAGTGTGAGGGAGTTGCCAAAGCTGTAAAAGTATTGCTGAATGCGGTAGATATCAAGTGTATTGTGGTTACCGGAGAAGCAGAGGTAAATGGAAAGAAAGAACATCATGCATGGAATGTTATTGATATTGATGGGAGTCCTTATCAACTAGATGTAACGTGGGATATCGGGGCATCAAAAGGCAGGGTTTCATATGATTATTTCAATGTAACTGATGAAATGATAGGCAAGACACATAAGTTTGAAGATAAAGTACCGGAGTGCACAACTTTAAAAGATAATTATTTCGAAAGAAACAAGTTGACATTCAGGAGTAGAAGTCAGCTGATAGCATATATAACACAAGAGATAGAACAAGGTCGGAATGAATTATATTTTCGGATAGATGGTCTGTTTCCGAAACTAAGACGGTCAGAGCTTGCAGGTATGGTTGCAAAGATTGCAGCAGGAGGACAGAACAGAGCAGTTAAAGTCCAGCAGATTCCAAATGAGAAGGTGGGAACTTACTGGATCAGAATATACTAAGTATTGGAGAGTGAGTATTATGTGGCATACAACAGAAATGGTTAAGATATTTGAGAACATGACAGAGGCATACGGATACGATATATATCAGAATAGAAAACAGTGTGTCGCATTATGCAATGATTTATTTGCTGATTATTCAGTAGAAAAGAATATTATGCAGATGCTTTTTCAGGCTGGGCTTGGAGAGACTATGAAGGGAGTCCCATTTAAGAATGAAAGAGAACTTAAAATGGGACTTTCTAATATTGAAAAGTTTTTAATGGCGCAGGCAATTGAGAGTAGTGTTAGGAACGATGTATTGGATGTAATGCGACTGGCATTTGTGGATAAAGGAGTAAATTCCGAAGTAAAGAGTGCATATCAGCCTGTGATTTCAAAGAATTTCAATGATTCACATTTTAGGATGACATTGCCTGTAATAAAAGAGTTTGCAGACAGAATAGAAGCATCATTTAAATTTATTTATTTTAATAAGGGCGAGATAGTGGATTCAGTTCTCGAAAAGTGCATTATTACAGATAAATTTGGAAAGATGCATTCTTCAAGAATGGACTATGCGTTATTGATACATGGTAGATCAAAGAATGTAACAATTAGTATTCCGGAAGATGATAAGAAAATATTCATAAGTGGCTCAACAATCGAATTTGTTTTTCTGTGCAGCAATCATAAGAGAATTACGACATCCTATAAAATTAACACAGCTAAGATAACTATGTTGATGCAGATTGCAGTGTGTCAGATGACAGAAGAAGAGTATAACAGGACAATTGATATTGTTGGATTGCTTATTAAAACAATGGACGATGTAGCAAAAAGTACAAATACCATTATGGCAGATGGAAGCAGTATGTCTGCGACTAATGAGCAGTTGGCATATACTTCATCAGATATAAAGGAATACTCTGATGCATTAAGAAGAGAAATTCATTACCTGAAACAGGGAAAAGGTAAAAAATATAAAATTGTAAATGGAAATAAACTGATCAAAAGTGATAAAGGGATATACACTTATTTATTTGAGATGGAAACAGAATTGCATCTGCCGGATGATGCTCCGGTTGTAGTGGAAGCGGCAGGTGGATTAAGAGCAGTAGGTTCTGTTTTATCCTGTGAGGATTTTCAGATACTTTTGTTGCTGGACAGAGATCTGAATGATAAGGTCAGTTCAGCATATCTGATGGTAGAGCCATGGAAACTTCTTGAAGCGTTAGATAAGAAGATGAATTCCCTTAATCCTAATATTAACAAATTGGCAATTAAAATAATGGAAGAGGGTCCGGACTTATCAACGGACACAGACATTGTAAATGTACCGAAGGGACAGCCGGCAGTAGAACACAAACTGGAGACAGATGATATTGTGACGGTATGGGGACCGCCGGGAACCGGTAAAACATATATAATGGCAAAGATTGCAAATAGTTTTATTGCACAGGACAAGTCTGTTCTTATTGTATCTCACAGCAATGTATCAGTTGATGGTGTGATTAAGCAGGTTGTGAAAATGCTTGATACAGACAAGCGGTCTATTCTGGAGGATGGAAAGATTTTGCGTTTTGGATATGTAAGAGACGATGAACTTTCTCAGAATCCATATGCTACATCATTCAATTATGCACTTAGTAAATGCGACAGTTATGCAAGACAGCTGGAATATTTGATGGCAAAAAGAGATGAACTGCGGGCAAAGAATCAGATGAAGTCCAAAGAGTATGATGAAGTAGAACATAAAATTAAGGGAATTCGTGGCGAGATAAGAAGAGAGGAAAGAAAATATGTAGAGAGAGCACAGGTAATCGGGACAACTATTTCAAGAGCCACGATTGATCCTATGTTTGATGAGAGACAATTTGACCTTGTAATGTTTGATGAGGTTTCGATGGCATATGTACCACAAGTTATTGCGGCAGCGGCTTTGGCAAAAGAAAAGTTTATGTGCGTCGGTGACTTTAGGCAGTTAGCACCTATTTCGCAGAGTCCTGATTCCCGTGTATTGCAGGTGGATATATTCTCGTATTTGCAGATTGTGGATGGAAAGGGAAGTATGTACTGGCATCCTTGGCTTGTCATGTTGAATGAGCAAAGACGAATGGCTCCGGCAATTTCAGAATTTCCAAGCAAATTTATATATAACGGATTGCTGAAGAATAATGCTGTTGTCTTAAATGGGAAGAGAAAAAAAGACAATGATTTAGTTATTAGGAGTGCTCCTCTACCGGGAGATGCATTGAGCTTAATAGATTTAGTAGGAACATATTGCGCAGCAGATAAGAATACAGATGGTTCAAGATTCAATATACTTAGTGCAATTATTTCCTTTTCTACTGCTGTTAAAGCTGAGCAGAACCATATTAAGAACGTCGGTATTATTACACCATATGCGGCTCAGGTCAGATTAATCCGTGCAATGTTGAAGGATTATTATATGAAGAGGACGACTAATGTGAGTTGTGCAACAGTACATCAGTTCCAGGGATCAGAATCTGATGTGATAGTTTTTGATGCAGTAGAAAGTTATCCTAAGAGTGCAGTAGGATTTTTAATGGGAAAAGAACCTAATCAGGTTGCCCGCCTGATTAATGTAGCAATTACACGAGGCAAAGGGAAAGTGATTACAGTTGCGAATGCAAGGTTCTGGGAAAATGTATTTAAAGGAACAAATCATATTTTCTATAAGTTATTACAGCATATTAAGAAGGGAAAACATCAAGTAATAGATAATCATGATAAAACTCTTAAGCCTTATATTGAGTCAGTCAATCCAGGTGGAATGATTAATATTTTTATGGACGAGCAGGAAGCAATTCTGATGTTTGAACAGGATATGAAAAAGGCAAAATGGCAGGTAGTAGTATCTCTTCCAAGTGGAGAATTAAGAGAGACAGAACATCAGGTGCTTGAGATATTTGATGAAGCAGATAGCAGAGGCATAGATATTAAGATGAAATCTAATGATTATGCAAAACTGCCGGAACAATGGAAAGAGTATTGCGTTGGGACTGAAAATGCGACATTCCCGATTATTGTTATTGATGATGAAGTTGCTTGGTATGGATTACCTACAGCTAAGTGGAAATTTCAAGTAGATAAAACTACTTCCATGGTTACAGTTGTACATACAATGATTAGAATTAAAGGAAAAAATACCATTGAAATGTTAAAAGCACTTACAGATTTGGAAAACGTTGTAGTAGGACAGAACGCGAGAAAACTGGTAAAAAAGAAAGGTACAATGGTAACCAATTCTATGGCTGTTAGCAGTAGAAATGTATCAGATAGTGGTGCTATATCCAATTATGGTCTTGGAGCTTTTGTTGAAGAAAAGGAGTTCTGCCCAAAATGTAAGAATCCTATGATACTCGTGAAGAATGCTAGAGGTACAGCTTACTTGAAATGTTCTAATAAAGCCTGTAAAGAAACGAAATATCTTACGGTTGATTTGATGAATTGGTACATCAATTCTCATAATGTAAAATGTCCTAAAAGGGATGGCGGAGAATTAAAGGGGGGATTAAGTAAATATGGTCCCTATATTAGATGCAACTGTGGGCATTTTTTGAAACCGGACGAGATATAATGGAGAGGTAATATATGCTGGAATTAATCATTTATGGTATAGGATTTTTTGTGCTGACATTATTGTTGCAATATTTACTATCGAAATTTAGGAAAGATGGTAATCAGGGTGATTCTGCAATTTGGGTAGGAAATAATACAATTATAGTGATTTGTATTTTGGGAATCATGCAACATAATATAGATTATTTTGCTGCAATTATTGGATTTATTATTGCTGATAAAATTATGGGTAGTGATTAATGGTAATTGTTTTGAAAGTCGATTTTTGTCTCTACTCTCCGTAGGTAGCCTTTCCCGTCCACCTGCCTTATAATGGGAACATGGAGGTGCAAGATTATGAATCAATATGTAACAGGCGCGGTTATTAAAAAACTGCGTCAAAAAAACAATATGACACAGGCGCAGCTGGCAGACCGGCTTGGCGTGAGCGATAAAACGGTTTCCAAATGGGAGACAGGAAAGGGGTATCCGGATATCACGTTATTGGAACCGATCGCGCAAGCGTTTCGGGTTTCTGTCGCAGAACTGCTTTCCGGGAACCCGGTTCAAAATGCCAATGTGTCAGCCAATATGCTGCGTTCCCAGTTTTATGTCTGTCCGATCTGTGGAAATGTCATTCACAGTATGGGCGAGGCGGGGATTACGTGCCATGGCGTACTTTTGCAGCCGGAAATGGCAGAAGAGTTCGATGAGCAGCATAAGATTTTTATTGAAAAAGTAGAAGATGAATATTATGTGCGTGTGCAGCACGAAATGACAAAAACGCATTATATTTCGTTTATTGCAGCTGTTTCTTCTGAATGTATTCAGCTGGTAAAACGGTATCCGGAGGAAGAGGCAGAAGCGAGATTTAAAATGCAGGGGGTGAGAAAGATATTCTATTTCTGCAATAAAGATGGGCTGTTTTCGATGGATGTGAAAAAAGGGATTGACGACAAAGAAGCCGCGTATTCGGATTATGAAAAACGACAGAAGCAGGAAAAAATAATGGACCTTTTTTATCAGTTTGGGGAACTTATGAATCTGGATCCCTGCGATGAAAAAGTGCAAAAGACAGCCGAAGAATTACATGAGATAACAGGAGGTCAAAAGCAAATAGTAATAGAAATGCTAGATAACAAATACTGGAAGAAGGCGATCTGCGTCGCCGGAGGAAAAGGCAGTCTTGAATTTGTGCAAAAGGCCATGCAGGAATTCTATCAAACAACATAGAAATAGGTGCTTTTCACATATTATTTTCCGTAAGTTTCTTTTAATATCTGCTTGAATTTTTCCACGGCAGGATTGTGTATGGATTCTTTAGAATAGGCAAAACCAACGGTACGTGTCGAGATATTTTTTCGTAATGGGATCTCGATAAGCGTGCCGTTTTTTATATCTTTTTCTACAAAATTTCGAATGAGGCAGGAAACGCCTAATCCAATTTTGGCAAATTCAATTAAAAGTTCCATATTACTTGTTTCAAGAATCTGGCGTGTTTCGATGGAATTGGCGGAAAAATAGGCTTCAATATGCTGTCTTGATATATTTTCATGATCCATAAGCATAAGAGTTGCTTTTTGGAAAAAGGCAGGATCTTTTTTCGTATAATCGATTCCTTCACGCAATTTCAGGTTTTCCAAATATTGTCTGGAAGCCACAAAAGTATAGGATAAGTCGGTCAAAGGGGTAAATGCCAAAGGTTTTGAAGCACTGGTTTCTACTAACAGCCCGACGTCCATTTTATTGGCGGCAAGCTGCAACGCAGTTTCCCGGGAAGAAAGTCCGTCAATCGTAACGCGGATATGTGGATTTTTTTCAACAAATGTCTGAAGAAGCGGCAGCATAATATGCTTGCACAAAGTGGTACTGGAGCCAAAATGGATCTGTCCCACTTCAAAGGCGCGGTTGCGTTGCAGCATCTGCTCGCCTTCCTGAATCGAGGAAAAGGCAGAGGCAAGATGCTCGTACAAAATCCTGCCATCCTCGGTGCATTTAACACCCCGCGAGCCGCGGATGAGAAGCGTAGTCTGGAGAAGTTCCTCCAGTTTTTTTATTGACTTGCTTACGGCAGGCTGGCTGATGAAAAGTTCATTGGCAGCTGCCGAGATGCTGCCGTTTTTGGCAACCGTGTAAAAAATGTGGTATTGTGATAATGATTCCATAAGGACTCCTTTCATTTCCGAGGTGCAAGTGTAGTGTTGGTGGCGGCAAGGCACCTCGGAGTGGTGTGATTTCCTGCATTTTCGAGGTGCAAGTGTGGCGTTGGTGGTGGTAAGGCACCTCAGAGTGGTCTGACTTTTTTTATTTCCGAGGTGCAGGTGTGAGT